>JAGQYM010000006.1 GCA_020436085.1 Cyclobacteriaceae bacterium | reverse complement strand
GTTGGAATAGATACCGACCAATTTGGAACTTTCAGTGGAGAAATCCCCCGACACAAGTCAATCATTGATACTGCCAGGGCAAAGTGTGATTTTGTTTTTCTGAAATCCGGATGTGATCTGGTACTTGCAAGTGAGGGCACCTTTGGCCCTCATCCAGCATCCCCACTTATCCCGTCTGACCATGAATTTTTGTTGCTCAAAGATTTTGTACACGACCTGGAAATAACAGGAGCCGTGCTGAGCTACAGAACCAACTATCATCAAAAGACAATCTCAGACTTTGAAGAACTAATGGATTTTGCTACGAGCGTTAAGTTTCCCTCCCATGGCATCATTCTTCGATCATGTGCGGGAGACTTGATCTATAAAGGGATCAACGAAGGACGGTTACTTCGCAAGTGCTTCGATGAGATGATGAGGTCAAGCAAGAGTATACTGGCGGAAACCGACATGCGCGCCAACTTCAACCCCACACGAACGGATGTCATCAAGGAAGCTGCCAGTGATCTTGTAAAAAACGCATTCTCGATGTGTGCAAAATGTAGTGCTCCTGGATTTTCGATTCAAAAGACGGAGGCTGGCTTGCCATGTCAACTATGTGGAAATCCAACGAGATCTGCTCTGAAGAATGTTTTCGAGTGCAAAAAATGCGGTCATCAATTGGAGATATGTTTTCCGAATCATAAGAAGGTAGAAGATCCTATGTATTGTGACTATTGTAATCCCTAAAATGAATGTCGAGTACCCTATTAATTGAAAACCTAACAAATCCTGCGCTGCTCTTCTTCGCGTTGGGCATCATTGCTGTATTGCTTAAAAGTGACCTGGAAATACCGCCCTCATCGTCCAAGTTCATTACGCTCTACCTCTTGTTTTGTATCGGGTTTAATGGAGGGCAAGAGCTTTCCCATGAGACATTTTCGGCAGAAGTCCTATTATCTTTTCTTTTCGGAATTGGAATTTCGGTGGCTATACCCGTTTATACCTTCTTCGTCCTTAAGCGTAAACTCAAGGTTTATGACGCTGGGGCAATAGCTGCCGCCTATGGTTCTATCAGCGCTGTTACGTTTGTTACCGCTGTTAACTATCTGGAGATAAAAGGGCTTATTGTGCATGGACATATGGTTGCGATTATGGCCATGATGGAGTCACCGGCAATTATCGCGGGTCTTTTATTAATTAGCCTTTTTCAGAATGGAGATGACGGGAAAATTAAAAAGAGAACAGCCATGCGTCATTCCTTTACCAATGGAAGTGTATTGATAATTCTGGGGAGCCTTGTGATAGGATTTTTGGCCAGCGCCAAACAAGCAGACGGTATTCGACCATTTACTACCGACATCTTCAAGGGGTTTCTTGCCATTTTCTTGCTGGACATGGGAATCTCAAGCGGACGAAAACTAAGTAGCTTTATCAGTACAGGGTGGTTCCCTCTGATCTTTGCCATTATCGTACCCGCGGTCAACGGCTCTATTGTGGCAATCGCCAGCGGATGGGTGACCGAAGACGTGAGCAACAGGTTTATCTTCTCGATTCTTGCTGCAAGTGCATCCTATATCGCTGTTCCTGCGGCCATGAAGATAGCGGTACCAAAAGCAAACCCGGGCTTGTTTCTGCCGATGGCCCTGGCAATTACTTTTCCATTCAATATCACGCTAGGAATGCCAATCTACTATTGGTTGGTGGATCGCTGGTGAGCGCCTAAATGGCATTTTCTTACAATGAATTTAGCGAACATCTCTAACACCTATATACCGTCATTTGAGTGATTATAAAGAAGTGCATCGTATTAGCTTTTTGCTTATTATTGACATGTGACTTGGAAATACCCTTTCCTAATCTTGATTTCCCTAATCGTGACCTCGTCCTGTGTCGATCGACTGGATACTGAAAATTTTACACTTGAGGAGGAGAATTCGCAGATCGTTATCGATGGATTTATTTCTGACCAACCCGGACCCTATTTTGTAAGAGTTTTCAAGCCGTCTGCTGTTGACGATGTTTTGAATTCCAGGGATGCGATCAATGCAAAACAAGTAACTATTTTTGATGATCAGGGGAACAAAGAGGTGCTTGCTGGAGATCGTGGTCGCTATTACACCGACCCAAGCGGTATGCGCGGAGTGGTTGGTAACAAATATTGGGTGGAGGTTGAGTTGCTGGATGGTAGAATTTTCAAATCTACGCCAGATGAAATTGTGCCTTCCGGTACTGTGGATAGTATATATGTGAAGTTTGAATCAAACAAACCCTTGAGAGGCCCCACGGAGTATTATTTTAATGTTTTTGTGGATGCCACAACAGGTCCGAACTCTTTTGTCAGATGGAAGTATACGGGAATATATTATATCACTACTCAATTGGGTGGATGTTGGTCATGGAGATTTGAACAAGGGCCACAGGTAAGTGATGGACAAGTGGTACAAAATGGGAAATTTAAGTCAGTCCCGGTCGGTACGGTCAGAATTGATGAATATACCTTCTACAATAAGTTCATGGTTAGAATTGAACAAATGAGCCTTAGCAGAGAAGCCTTCTATTTCTGGAAGACAGCAGCAGACCAGTTTGACTCAAAAGAAAGTTTGTTTCAGCCGGGCTTTGGAACATTGCCAACAAACATTTACGAAGTAACCACCAACGAACCTGCGCTCGGTATTTTCTACGCTACCTCCATTAGCAAGAAAAACATCTTTTTAACAAAAGACGATGTGCCAGTGCCGGTGCCTCCTTACACCCTGGAGATAGACGCGCCTTGTGTGAATGTTTTTGCGCCAGCATCTGCTGTTAAGCCTATCGATTGGACTGAATAAGACTGATCGCCTAGTGCGGAAGCTTACGCTGGAGCAAACCATACATCCACGTGCCAGCGATTGCGCTGAGAAGAATGATGATCACTACAAGAAAACCACTGCCGATTTGAGCAAACAATGGACCGGGGCATGCACCTGTTATTGCCCAGCCGAGTCCAAAGATTGTTCCGCCAATTACATTGCCCCACTGAAATGTCTTTTTGTGAAATATCACCGTTTCACCTTGTATGGTTTTGATGTGAAATTTTTTGATTGCCCACACTGAGATCGTTCCCACCACGACAGCGGTCCCTATTACGCCATACATGTGAAACGCGTGAAGTCGAAACATTTCCTGAATACGATACCAAGAGATAATCTCTGCTTTAACAAAGACGATCCCGAAAAGGAGACCAACGATTAAGTATTTAATATTCGAGCCGATTAATGATTCGTTTGAAATCTGATCATTGGGTGCTTCGCACTCTATTGGATGTTCAATCACTGAGGCAGTATCCGGTTGTTCTGAAAATTGCATATGTCGAGACTATAGAATCGTGAAAAGCCAGGGAAAAATAACATGAACCATAATGAAACCTCCTGCCATAAAGCAGCATGTGGCAACTAAGGATGGCCACTGCAGATTTGACAGGCCCATGATCGAGTGGCCTGACGTACAACCACCGGCATAACGTGTGCCGAAGCCAACCATAAATCCCCCCACCACGAAAAAAATCAGTCCCTTAAGTGTGAATATGTTGTCAATGTTAAAAATTGACGATGGCATCAATTGATGGTCGGTTTCGATGTTTAGAGCATGTAGGTCAGCAATGGTTGCTTCGGAAACAATTACAGGATCAGGATTACTTAATAATTGTGACGCGATGACTCCACCGAGCAGTACACCTCCCACGAAATACAAATTCCAAATCTCTTTCCTCCAATCGTATTGGAAAAAAGGGATTTTGGATGGAAGACACGCAGCACAGATATGGCGCAGTGATGAAGAAATACCAAAGTGCTTATTTCCCAAAAGTAATAAGGTAGGAACGGTGAGACCGATAAGGATCCCAGCGACATACCACGGCCAGGGTTGTTGGAGTGTGTCTAACATAAAGGTAAAATGGATTAAAGGAAGTTTCTTTTAAAAAAGTTCAGGCTGCAACAATAAACAATGTGATGGTGCGGAATTACAGCAGTTCCTTGCCGAGAATGTAGAAGCCCATCACCAGTACAAACCAGCCAAAAACCGGCTTCAATTTTTCATTGGAAAAAAATCTGGTGAGGTAGCTACCTACAAGAATTCCCACGATTGCAAATGCAGAAAAGCTAAGCATGAATTTGTAATCAATGAGCTGGCCTGATCCAATGTCACCGGTAAATCCAATCAGTGATTTGAGAGCAATGATCAGCAATGATGTGCCTACAGCTTGTTTCATGGGCAAGCCAGCCAACAATACCAATGCCGGGATAATGAGAAAACCTCCGCCTGCACCAACTATCCCGGTCACACCACCCACCAGTAGCCCTTCGGCAAAAATCAGAGGATAGTTGTATTTGATTTCGTCAGACTTCTGCGAGAGTTTGGGTTTCCGTATCATTGAAATGGATGCCAACAACATGAGTACTGCAAACAAAACCATTACAAATAATGATTTGCTCACGCTGAATGACATCAGAGAAAACACAGGGTCAGGTATGACGGGAACCACGAATTTTCTGACAGAGTAAACTGAGAAAATAGAAGGGATGCCAAACACCACGGCAGTTCTAAGATGCACGTTTCCTGTTCTGAAGTGACTGACCGATCCAATCAAACTGGTAAGCCCAACAACAAACAGTGAATACGCTGTTGACAATACCGGATCAACGTCAAAGAGATATACGAGTATAGGCACTGTTAAAATGGAACCACCGCCTCCGATAAGGCCCAGTGAAAGTCCCATTATTATTGATGCTGCGAAGCCAACTAGTTCCATCTAAAATTTTGTTTCTACGTTAGTAGCCTAACCAAGGTAGAGGTTTAAAAACAATTTTTTTGAGATGCAAAAGTAGGCACACGAAATCGCAGTGTTTGTAACTATTATCACATACCTGTCCCGAATTTATACCATCTGTTCTATAGACGATCTTGTTTTTGATTTACGATGCAACCATTTGTCGGAACTATTAGTCTATTGATCAATCGTTAAAATGAAGAGCTATGTTTAGATTTTTCCTTGCCTTTCTTGTCTCAGTTAATATTTGTCTTGCTCAAGGCGTGGGTATTCCTTCAAAAAAGGGAGGAATTGGTTTTGGAAACCTTCCGGTGTTTAGCGGACTACGGTTCAACTTTCGTGACAAGGATGTGGAGAAAGTAACTGGGGTAAATGTTACCATCTGGAAAACACAAGGCGAATTAGACAATACAGGTACAGTAAATGGTGTTTCACTTGGTGTTCCGCTGGCTTTTGGTACCGCAGTTAAGAATGGAATCAATGTCGGTGTTCTGGGAACAGGTGCATCGGAAAGCTTGAATGGTGTAAATATTGGGGGACTTGGAACTGGTGCCGGAGGATCGGTACGAGGAATAAATTTTGGAGGCCTCGGGGTCGGTGCAGGAGATGAACTGGCAGGTGTGAATATTGGTGGTCTTGGGGTAGGGGCTGCGAGAAATGTGACAGGATTGAGCGCGAGCTTACTCGGTGTTGGATCAGGCGGAGATTTGCGCGGTATTACCGTGGGAGGAGCCGGTGTTGGCGCTGGAGAGAACTTAACCGGAATAACGGTTGGTGGTATTGGTGTAGGAGCGGGGGAAGATGTTAATGGCTTTGCTTTTGGAGGTGTCGGTGTGGGGGCTGGCAGGTCGATGAAAGGAATTGCCATTGCCGGAATAGGAGTAGGTGCCGGTGACGAGCTTAAGGGACTGAGCGCTGCAATCGTAGGAGTAGGTGCTCCAATGATAAAAGGAATAGCTGTAGCCGGAGCGGTGGGCGCAAAAAATACCAAAGCATTAATTATTGCGCCAGCTTACTTTCAGGCTGGTGAAAAGGATGTGAACGATGAAGAAGATAACGGACAGATGAATGGAGTAGCGATTAGTGCGTTCAACCACGTCAGGGGTACTCAAAAAGGAATTTCGATCGGTGTGTTCAACTACGCAGCGAAGCAGAAAGGATTTCAGCTTGGATTGCTCAACTATGTGAAAGATAACCCAAGAGGATTGAGACTATTACCTGTTTTCAACCTGCACTTCAAAGGAAAGGATTCAAGCGCCAATTAAAAGAACCATAGTTTGATCGCCATAGCGATTACTGAGACAATCAGTATTCGCTTTATCCATTTTTCACCTTTATCCACGGACCAGCGACTGGCATACCAGGCTCCGAAACCCTGACCGATTGCTAAAGTAATACCTATTGACCAAACGATTTTATACTGAATGGCAAATATAACAACTGCTGCGCCTGTGTATAGCAAAGCTGCGAACACCTTTATGTAGTTGATCTTGACAAGATCAAAATTGTTCACATGACTCAGTAGTGCAATTACAAGAAATCCAATACCAGCTTGCAGGAACCCACCGTAAATTCCGAGAAAGAAAAACATGACGGTACCAATCGTCTGTTCGCGCTTCGATAATCTTTCTCCACCGGATTTCCTGGTAGCAGATCGATTGGCCACGATAGAAATGACTACCACGACCATCACCACTGCCAAAATTCTGTTGAACAAGCCGTCAGGAATATCTGTTGCTAGCCAGGCACCAATCAATCCACCCACGAGCGAGACGATCAACAGGTAGTAGACGTATGGTATTGGTAGTTTTACACCCTTGCTGTGAAAGCCACCAACAGCGAAAATATTTTGAGTCAAGATGGCCACGCGGTTGGTACCGTTGGCGATAGTGCCGGGCAAGCCAAGAAAGATGAGGACAGGCATGGATATTAATGAGCCCCCACCGGCAACAGTATTCAAAAAACCTGTAAGAACACCAACCACCACGTAAAGAGGATATTCGGCCCAGATTGGCATGGTCAATTAATTACACTCTGCTTTTGCTGAGTAACTTTCCAGTGCTCCCTTCCGGAATAAAGAAGCTTGTTCAATGGATGCTTGAATTTGAAGTATCCGTCATAGTCAACACCTACCTCGCGATATTTCGTGTTTGGATTTTCATTTATGCATTCGCGAATTGCCAATGAGTAGACTGATGGACCGGTCATTTGATGCACATCATTGGGAAATCTGTTGTGATTGATATTATCAACAATCTTGTCAATCGTTCTTTTTAAAAAGGGATGTCCCTTGTCGTAAACCATTGCCCATTGAACATACATCCCAGGGTTTCTTTCCTTGGATATAATAGCCGTGTCATCCATGGTAATTAGTGAACGTAGTTGCTTGTAAATTGTGCTATCAATGTCAAGGTAGACTCCACCTCTTTGATATAGAATATTGTACCGGAAGAAGTCTGCCTTAGCTGCACCGATGGTGATTCGTTTATATGTGTTGAAGATTTCTTGTGAGGTTTCTTTCCCTAAAAATTCTTCAATTCTCGCGTCATCGTAAAACTCGTATTGATACTCCGGATTTAGCTTTTTCATTCGCCAGATGAAGAACCGGGTGATTAGAGGCAAGCGAGTGGTGAAGTAAGTTTGGTAGATCACCTTTGGGATGGCCATACTACCTGACTTTTGCGGTGCGAATAATACGGTTGAACCAACGAGGAAAGAAACGTTTTACGTAAACACCCAATACTTCTCTTCCTCCTATATACACTTCGTCCTTTCCTTTTTCGATTGCTTTCACAATTTTTTTTGCACACCACTTCACCGGTTTTCCCCGGTACTGGGCTTCATCCATTTTATTCAATGGGCTTCCATCCCCTGTAAGGGCAGAAAGCGTGATAGGCGTGTGAATGAAACCTGGCGCTATCATCGTTACTTTGATGTTCTCTTTCCAAAGTTCTGCGCGCAGAGAATCATAAAAACCGTGCAATGCATGCTTTGAGGCCGCATAGCCGGATCGGTAAGGGGTGCCGAATTTTCCAGTGAGAGAACTCACTACCACAAAGTGACCTCCTTTTTGCTTTAAAAAATGCGGCAATAGAAACTTTGTCAGGGCGATTGCTCCAAAGTAATTTACCTCCATGATTCGTCTGTCCACATCTAATGATGTGTCTTTAACAAAACTTCTCTGGCTGATTCCTCCGTTATTAATCAAAATGTCAATATGCCCAAAGGTTTGTACTGCAGCTTCAACGCTGAGACTTAGCGTAGAGGTTACCGTCAAGTCAAGCGGAAGTATTCTGATGTTGGCTTGCGCTGCTGAATCACAATTTCCTTTTACTTTTTCGAGCTCTTCTTTTCTCCTTGCAGAGATGATCAATCGTGCTCCTTTTTTTGCTAACTCATAGGTAAGTGCCTCACCAATACCTGATGATGCACCGGTAAGCCAGATTACTCTGTTGCGAAGAGAACTCATTGGTTGCTGGAATTGGATCGTTTGGTATCTTCAGAATAGACCCAGATCGTGTAGATGCCCAGTGCAGTTCCAATAGGAAATGAAAATAGTTTGAAACAACCGAGGATAAGGGCAAGTATAAGCGCCCATTTTTGCTGATAGAGCAAGCCAGCACCAGCAATAATTGATGGTATAGAAAAAAAGATAATGAGTATCGCTGGCAGAAATTGAATGATGCTGCTGACCAGATCCAGTATAGCTGCCTCGTGTGGATTCAGCTCGTATGAAATAATCGAAAGGATGGAAGTAACGAACATGCTGAGCAGAAACATGAATAACATCAGCATAGCCCCGGAGACGATGTACAAGATTCCCAGTACTTTTTTGTGACTTTCCATTGCGTTTTTGGTTTGTAGCAATTTACAGAAAGCTGGCTACTCTTTCCTGTCGTATACTACAAAATCGAATGCATGCTTGTGTTTTTGATCGGCCTCGTGGCGTTTTCGCGATACTTCTCGCCACTCGGATGGATTGATTTCTGGAAAATAAGTGTCGCCTTCGATTATCGCGTCAATTTCAGTCAGATAGAGGCAATCAGCCACAGCCAACGAAGCCTTATAAATTTCAGCTCCGCCAATGATAAAAAGTTCTCGCTCTTCGGCCTTTCTTCCTATTTCCACGCCTTCCTCGATCGAGTGCACAATTTCGCAGCCGGCAGCTTTGAAGCCTTTTTGTCGGGTTACTACAATATTTATTCTGTTGGGTAGTGGTTTGAATTTTTCAGGAAGTGAATCGTAATTTTTTCTTCCCATGATCACGTGATGACCTGAAGTAGTTTCCATGAAATACTTCATATCATCTGGAAGCCGCCAGGGAAGATCATTATTCTTTCCAATTACTCTGTTTTGCGATAATGCAGCTATCAAAGAAATTTTCATTTTATAACTGATTTCCTCTGAAAAAATCACCAATACTCATTCTCTTTTTTCCTTCAGGTTGTAATTCTTCGACATCTACCCAACCATCAAAGACTTTCATATAAAGATAAGTTTTGTTGTCCGTGATAAATTCATTCTCGGACGAGGATTGTTTCGAAACGAGACTCACCTTAAAAATCTTATAGGTCTTGTCGTTGATAACAGTCCAGGCCGCTGGGTAAGGGCTTAGGCCTCTTACAAAATTCACAATTCGTTGTGACGGCTGATGCCAATCAATCCTACATGACTCCTTGAAAATTTTAGGAGCGTGTTGAATATTGTTTGATTCGACCTGTGGAGTGGTTACAACATTTCCATCAGCAATTGCACGAACAGTCTTAAGAACCAGTGTAGCCCCTTTGATCATCAGTCTTTCATAGAGGGAGCCTGCTGTATCTTCAGGAAGTATGGTTTCCTTTTCCTGAAAAATAATATTTCCGGTATCGATATCATGCTTAAGAAAAAAAGTGGTGACACCGGTTTCTTTTTCACCATTGATGATAGCCCAGTTAATAGGCGCTGCACCACGGTATTGCGGAAGTAAAGATGCGTGGAGATTGAAAGTGCCTAACGAGGGCATCGCCCAAACGATCTCCGGCAACATTCTGAAGGCTACCACGATTTGAAGATTTGCCTTGTAGCTTCTTAACTCTTCGATAAACTCAGGAGACTTCAGGTTGGTGGGCTGAAGGACTGGTAGGTTGTGTTTCAGCGCGCATGCTTTTACAGGTGATGCTGTCAACTTTTGACCTCTGCCTTGCGGACGGTCTGGCGCGGTAATTACCGCCACCACATTAAACCCTTGCTCAACAAGTATTTCAAGACTGGGTACAGCAAAATCAGGTGTGCCCATGAATATAATGCGTAGGTCATTAGCCATCGGTCGCAAAGTTCCAATCTTTAGCTAAACCTGCAAACCCGATTAATCGCGTAGCTTCCGAGGCATGTACTTACTACAGATGGGGCACTCCTTCCATTGATGGCCACGTGCCGGACAATATTCCCTTCCGAAATAGATGATCTGAAGGTGTGCTTTATTCCATTTCTTTTCAGGTATCAGTTTTTTTAGATCCTTTTCGGTCTGCTCCACACTCTTACCATTGGAAAGTCCCCAGCGATACGCGAGACGATGAATGTGAGTATCTACCGGAAAGGCTGGTTTACCAAACCACTGCGTCATCACAACTGATGCTGTTTTATGACCAACAGCGGGTAGTTCTTCTAATGCTTCAAAAGTAGCGGGTACTTCTCCTTTATATTTTTCAACAAGGATTTTTGACAGACCTGCAATTCCTTTTGATTTCATCGGTGATAGCCCGCATGGCTTGATGATCTCCCGAATTTCATCGACTGACAGTTTCACCATGTCGAATGGATTGTCAGCAAGCTTGAATAAAGATGGTGTTGTCTTATTCACTCGTTCATCCGTGCATTGTGCGGAGAGCAGTACAGAGATCAACAGCGTGTAGGCATCTTTGTGATGCAGTGGTACTTCGGGCTTTGGATAATATTTATCCAAAATGGAAAGGATGTCTTTAACTTTTTCTGCTTTTGTCATCGAAGAAAGAATGGGTGAGAGTCAGTAAACACAAGGTTTGAGTGCGGTGGTGACTCTCATTCGTACAGAAGGTATTTTGCCCTTCGCGCCTTGAAAGCATTGAGATCACGCTGCCAAGTCAACTTTATTTCATCTTCAGTCATGCCACCGATAATTTGCTCTTTCAATTTTGCAGTCCCAGCCAGAGTATTGAAGTAAGAAATAAAGAAATCATTCTTATTGGGATACTTGTTATAGAACTCAATAAGATATTTCAATGATAATCCGGGCTCTGGATTGATCGTGCGGAGGTCCAATCCGTAACATTCTCTGTTTTCATAAGGAGGATGCAGTGACATACCTGGGATACTCACGGGCGTGAACTTAAACGAGAATTGACCCTTCAACTCGGGACTTCCAATTACTTCAAAAGGAGTTTTTGTTCCCCGACCTACACTAATCGCTGTACCCTCGAATAGGCAAATTGAAGGATACCAAAGAATGGCATTTTGAGTAGGTAGATTTGGTGATGGTCGCACAGGAAGAGTGTAACTCATTGTTCGCTTGTAATTCTTCATCGGAACCACATCGAGTTTACAAGTCACTTGATTTTTCAGCCACCTTTCACCGTTTATCATTTGAGCTAGCTCGGCTACAGTCATCCCATGAACAATGGGAATTGCAATTAACCCAACGAAAGATTCAAACTGAGGTTCGAGCATTGGTCCGTCTACATAGCCTCCATGCGGATTGGGTCGATCCAAAACCAACACGGATTTGTTATTCTCACCGCAAGCTTCCATTAAATAATAGAGTGAGCTGATGTAAGTGAAGTATCTGACACCTACATCTTGAATATCGAATACGACAATGTCCAGATCAGCGATTTGTTCTTTCGTAGGTTTTTTTGCTTTACCGTATAGCGAAATGACTGGTAAATCTGTTTTTGAATCAACATCATCGTTGAACTCTTCACCAGCTTCCACTTTTCCTCTTATCCCGTGCTCTGGCGCAAATATTTTTTTTATGTTGATCCCCTGACTAATCAGAACATCAACCAAGTGCTTGTCGCCAATCAATGAAGACTGATTCACCATCACACCCACTGCCTTGTCTTTAAGTGTTTCTGTGATGATATCCATTTGTTCTGCTCCCAGAACTATTTTTTTGGTGTCCTGACCATGCGCGAAAAAAGATGTGACGGATAAAATGACCACCAACCCAAAAATTCTGCTCATTTTATAACTAATTTGCTTATTGGATACAGCTAAAATTACGCCATAAATCTTGAATCTTGGATACTTCATATCGAAAAGAATAAGAACTGGACATCAAGGTGGGTTCTCTTCGACAACTCACAAGATAGCCGTTGCAAGTATTGCGATTGGGTTGGGTGCAGCAATCGTTTCCTTTCTGATCATGGAAGGCTTTCAGAATACAGTAAAAAATAAAATCTACAGCTTCAGTTCGCATCTGTTGGTCACACGCTTTACCATGAACAACTCACTGGAGGAGCAACCATTCTTCTATAACATTGATTTGTATCACAACTACCCCAAGTATGGTTACATTGATCACGTGCAGGAGTATGCTCATAAAGCAGGGTTGATAAAGACAGATGATGAAGTGTTTGGCGTTGTCTTTAAAGGAATAGGCAAAAGTTTTGGGCTGAATACGTTCAAGCAAAATTTGGTGGAAGGGGAATTTCTTCACCTGCCTGATTCTGGTTACTCCCAGGAGGTAGTGATCAGTCGGGCAATTGCCGATAAGATTAAAGCCAATGTCGGTGATGATCTCATTGTTCATTTTTTCCAAAACCCACCAAGGTTTAGAAAATTGAAAGTGGTAGGAATGTATGAAACCAACCTCTCAGATTACTACGATAGCCGTGTGATCATAGGTGACATCAGATTGATTGGCCGACTTAATGATTGGGTTGATAGCGTTGCTGGAGGGCTGGAAGTTTTTGTTAAAGATCAGAAAGACATTGATAAAGCGTATGAAACCATAGGAGAAGACATGGATTACGACTTATATATTGAGAAAGTGAGCGACAAGTACATTCAAGTGTTTGAATGGCTCGGTCTGATCAGTCGACAGGTGAAAATTCTCTTGGGAGTCATACTCATCGTAGTTTGTGTCAACATGATATCGGTGGTATTGATTTTAGTGATGGAACGAACTCAGATGATCGGAGCTCTCAAGGCGATGGGTGCGAAGGATAGGTTGATAAGGTCAGTCTTTATATATAATGGTATCAATCTCATTTCCCGTGGACTCATTTATGGAAACGTAATTGGTTTAGGACTCTGTTATTTGCAGTATGAATTTCGGCTGGTGAAACTCAATCCGCATGATTACTACATGAGCTTTGTACCAATAAGTTGGGATTGGTCAATGGTGCTGCTCTTAAATTTGCTTGTGTTCGCAGTAGTGGCATTTGTGTTAATGTTCCCCACCGCGCTGGTAGCGAGAATCAACCCAATCAAGGCGATCAAGTTTGATTAGTTGAACGGGGATATTCTTTGAACCAACTGCTGATCGTCATTTGAATAACACCGAAAAAAGCCTCCTTAAAAATACCGGCAGAAAGTTTTGATTGACCTCTTACCCGTTCGGTGAAAATGATCGGTATCTCTTTGATCTTGAATCCGTACTTCCAGGTGAGAAATTTCATTTCAATTTGAAAGGCGTATCCAATAAACTTCACTTTATCCAACGGAATTGTCTCTAAAACTTTCTTGGAATAGCAAACAAATCCTGCAGTAGCATCGCGAATGGGCATGCGTGTAACGAACCGAACATAAGAGCTCGCAAAATAGGAGAGCAGAACGCGACCAATTGGCCAGTTAACCACATTTACCCCGGTGATATATCTCGATCCAACACACAGGTCATACTCGCGTTCCGAACACTCCAAATAGAGGTTAACCAGGTCTTTTGGGTCATGAGAGAAATCGGCATCCATCTCGAGGACAAATTGATATCCCTTGTCAATAGCGTATTTGAATCCTTCGATGTAGGCCGTTCCAAGGCCCAGTTTCCCATTGCGCTGCAAGAGATGTAACCTCGTCTCAAATTGATTGAAATTATCCTGAAGGTTTTTGACAATGTCAGCCGTTCCATCCGGGGAATTATCATCTACAATCAGTATGTCGAAATCCTTTGGTAGCCCGAAAACAGTTTCAATGATAAGAGCGATATTCTCCTTTTCATTGTACGTGGGAATAATGACGATTGCGTTGCTCAACCTTGGATTAGATAAGCTCCAAAACTAAACAAAATCAGTTTTTATCACCAAGCTGAATTATTGCGAAAAATCACATGGCAGAATATTCTAATTTTGCCAGCATGAACAAATGCGTATTCCTGGATAGGGATGGAGTTCTTAATGAAGACCGTCCGAATTATTCCTACAAACTAGACCATTTTAAAATTCTGCCGGGCGTACCCGAGGCACTCAAGCAGCTAAAAGATGCCGGGTATTTGTTGGTCGTAGTTACGAATCAATCAGGGATTGCACAGGGAATTTATACCGAGGAGGACATGCGAAAATGTCATCACCACTTTCAAGAAGTAAGCGAAATGGCTATCGATCATTTCTATTTTAGTCCTTACCACCCCACCGTTACGGCATCCTTAGGCAGAAAACCCGGGTCCCTCTTGTTTGAGAAAGCGATAGCAAAATTTAATATCGATACAGTGCAAAGCTGGATGGTAGGCGATAGAGGCCGCGACCTTATCCCCGCAAAGCAACTTGGCATCCGCACGATACAGATTGGCGATGAAGTTGAGGAAGAAAACAGAGGCGACTTCGAGGTGGGAGACCTCGCGTCAGCCGCCCAAGTTATCCTTTCAAACTCCTAGACCGCCTCTGCTTCCTGTAGTTGGTTGGCCAACTTCTTCTGGGTATCATAAGGCACCGGAGCAAATTCGGAAAATCGCTGAGTAAAGCTAGCTCTGCCCTGAGACAGTGACCTCAGAGAAGTTGAATAACGATCAAGTTCTGCCAGCGGTGTTCTCGCTTTTATTACCTGGTAGTTTCCTCGTGTGTCCATTCCCATGATGATTGACCTTCGGGTTTGTAGGTCACCCATCACTTCGCCCATGATTTCTTCTGGCAATACAATTTCAAGATCGTAGATAGGTTCGAGTAGCTGCGGTTCTGCTTTCATGAAAGCATCTTTGAATGCCATCATCCCCGCTATCTTGAATGAAATGTCATTAGAGTCCACAGGATGCATCTTGCCATCGTACACTATCACGCGTACATCTCTTACATACGAACCTGTGATCGGCCCTTCTTCCATTTTTTCCATCACGCCTTTAAGAATTGACGGAATAAACCTTGCATCAATAACGCCACCAACAATGCAATTGTAAAAAACGAGTTTGCCGCCCCAGTCAAGGTTTATTTCTTCCTTGCCCCGGATGTTAAAGCCGGTTGGCTCGGACATCCCCTCTTGATAGTTTTCTACCTTCAGATACACCTCAGCAAATTGACCCGCTCCACCGGATTGTTTTTTGTGGCGGTAGTTGGCGTCAGCGGATTTGTGAATGGTTTCACGGTAGGAGATACGAGGAGTAACAAAGTCAGTATGAAGTTTATAAACGGTGTCGAGATACCATTTACAAATATTAAGATGCATTTCACCCTGGCCGGAAATAATTAACTGCTTCAACTCACGAGAATACTCAACCAGCAACGTTGGATCTTCCTGATGAATTTTGTGCAACACCTCACCGATTTTTTCGTCATCACCTTTGCTGTGCGCAATCACTGCAGTTCTAATTCTGGGTTCGGGAAATTCGATTGGTTTGATGACTATTTCATACCCTTTGGCATGCAGCGTTTGATTTGTGTAGGTTTCTTTCAGCTTTAAGGTCGCACCGATATCTCCCGCCACAAGTTTTTCTACAGGGTTTCTGGTCTTGCCATCCATGATGAATAAATGGTGGATTCGTTCAATGGCATCAGTCTGGCTGTTGATCAACTCGGTGGAGGTAGTGACCTCACCAGAGATTACTTTAAAAAAGGAAAGACGTCCAACGTTGGGTTCGAAGTGAGATTTGAAAATAAACAACACAGTAGGTTTGGAACTGTCGAACGGAACTTCTTTTCCATCCTCAGATATTTCTGGTTTCGCCTCTTTTGGTGAAGGAGCTACATTATCAATAAAGCTCATCATGCGGCCGCTTCCCATATTCTGTTTGGCAGACATGCAAAAGACCGGAAATACCTGATGATTGATCATTCCAAGTTTGATGCCCTGTCTCATTTCATCTTCGTCCAGCGTGCCCTTTTCAAAGTACAATTCCATCAATTTTTCATCGTTCTCTGCGGCCTTTTCTACCAGTTCATTGTGAAGTTTTTCTGCTTTTTCTTTTTCTGAATCTGGTATTGGATACTTTTCTGGCTTGCCTCCTTCGGGTGGGAAGCGGTACATGGTCATTTTCAGCAAGTCAATGATTTCATGGAAGCCTTCGCCCTGCGAAACGGGATATTGCATCTGAGTTACCGCACTGCCAAACCTTTGTTGGATCTGTGCCAGCGATTCATCAAAGTTGGCTTTTGGATGATCGATCTGGTTAATAGCAAAAATGACCGGCTTGTTAAACCGGTCAACATAGTTCCACGTGAGCTCTGTTCCTACCTCCACTCCGTGCTGTGCGTTGATCACCATTACGCAGGTGTCTGCAACACGGAGAGAGGACACCATCTCTCCGGCAAAGTCGTCAAAGCCGGGCGTGTCGATGATATTGATCTTGTAGTCGCGCCACTCCGTGTGCATCGTTGTGGCAAAAACTGAATTCTCACGCTCGTGTTCAATCTCGTGAAAATCACTGACCGTATTTTTTCCTTCTATTGTACCTCTCCGATGAATGATTCCAGCTTCGAAGATCATGTCTTCTGCCAGCAACGTCTTTCCGCATTTCGGGGCTCCAAGCAATGCGATGTTTTTGATGTGTTTTCCGTCAAATACTTTCATAATGATATCCTGTTTAGAATGACCAGATGGGAACTACTATAAATTGAACGCTTGTCCTGCGCATTTTTTCTGCGCACGAATCCTGCGTGTTTCAATCTTAAAACGGTAAAAGGCCTCGCTGCATGTGTTTTCATAAGCAAGCGATTTTGTGACTCTTCAGTCAGGAAGGGAGATGAATGTAACTTATTAATCAGACTTAGGCAACGACTTATCTCACAAAATTGGTCGTACCTTTAAACGATTAATACACCACTATTTTTTTGCCTCTGATGAATCACCACTGAGGCACAAAAGTTGTAGTAAGCGCGTGTGAACTAAATTTCAAATGATGAAAAAATTATTGACAGCTACGATCCTGTTTATGTTGACTACTGGGCTTTGGGCTCAGAATTTTGAAGGCGTGATTGCCTGGACCATCAAAACGGATATCAAAGATCCGAAAATGAAGGCACAGATGGAGGAAGCGCAGAAGCGAATGAAGGATCCAGCTACGCAAGCTCAAATGAAAGAGATGCAAGCAAAAATGCAGGACCCGCAGTTTAAAGCGATGATGGAGTCAAATCCACAAATGAAAGCGCAAATGGAGAAGATGATGAATATGGCCAGCTCGGGAAACATGGATGACATGATGCCAAAAGGAATGACAGTGAAAGTGAAAAATAAAAGTACCCTTAGTAAAATGGACGGAGGGATGATGGCTGGGGAGATTCTGTATGTAAGCGAAAAAGGTGTCACTTATCACATCGATAGCGAAAGCAAAACTTACTCCGTGATGAGTAAGGGCGATGACAGTGATCGGGAAATGAAGGGAAAGGTTACCGTTACCGGTGAGTCAGCTAAAATTCAAGGCTATAATTGCAAAAAGTATGTTGTAGAAATAGAGGAGGGAGGGAAATCAATTACACAAACCGTGTGGGCTACCAATGAGATCAAGGGACTTGATATGAATAGTTTTTCAAATCAAGGAGTGAAAGGAAGAAAGCCAACGTTCTACAATGAAATTGATGGCGTTCCTCTCAAGATGGAAATGAGCATGCCTGAGATGGACATGACAATGGAAGTGACGGAAATTAAGAAGCAGTCGCTGCCAGCAGGCGATTTTGTGCTCCCCTCAGGATTTAAAGAAGTAAAAGGAATGTTCGGAATGAACTAAGACTAGTTCGTTTTCAAACTGTCGATTTCTGCCCCGGCCGGCATATTGAAAATGTCCTGGTTGGGGCTTTCACTTTTTAAGATCAGGTTATGAAATGTTACTTCGTAACGTTTGTCTCCCGTTTTGCCAGCACTGTATTTATAGCCCACCAACTTCGATGGCAGCTGTAACCCATTTACATCTATAAAGTTTTCGTAGCTGAGCGCGTTATAATTTTCATGGGCCTCACCTGAGTAGTAGGTAACGGTGTAGAGTAGTTTTTCCATGTGGTGGGTTTGGGGATCGATCAACATTTGGTAGTAATCATCGTCCGCGTCACCCACGCCCTCATTGAATGTCACCTTAATCGCATCGTATAGCTTCCCATCAAGTGTAAGGGTGTCAACCGCATAATTGGCCCCGGGATCAGATACAATGAACGGAATGGTTAGAAAGTAAGAGTAGAGATTGTGATAGAACCTTGCCGAGCGTCCTTTATAGGCTGCCCGAGTTGGGGCAACCCACACTTCCCTACCGTCAAACCCGATCTTAAAAGAGTCGGCCACAGTCAAATCTTTCCTCGAAATGAGATCCATTGTGTAATGCTCCGTTGGCACTGAGTCATTTTCGTGTTGCAAGTCATACTCCAGCGTTTTGAATCCTTTCCATTTCTCTAATCCGCCATGTGCCTTCAAGACCTGTTGGTAATCTAAGGGGAGGTTGGAATAGTAGTCAACGTCCTGCTCTTGTGGTTTATCGGGTTGACATGAAGTAAAAAATATGGAGATGAGTACACCTGGAAAAAGAAACCGCATGTGAATAGACTTTTTGCAAAATTAACATTTACCCGATCTAGCCTTGTCGCGATAGAGACAAAATTCGGTTCGAATTGTGTTTAACCAGGTTTATCCCTTGAGGTATCGGCTGAGTGATAATAATCACACAACCTGATGATGGCAATCATGATGCGGGGATACACCCCTATCTACCTTCACAACAGCAAAAACGACCCGAGCTATGAACACTTTAAAAACAAACATCACAATCGCACTTATGATACTGGCTATCAGCCTTTATGCTCAAAACGAATACGTTTTGAAAGCCAATAAAGTAACGGTGGCCGGCACGTCAACCCTTCACGACTGGGAGTCAGATGTAACCAAAGTAGAGTGGAGTGGAACGATAACCATTGACGATGGAAAAATAGCACAGGTAAACAACGTGTTGGTAAGAATTCCGGTGGAGTCCATAAAAAGTACAAAAGGTAGAATCATGGATAGCAAAACCTATGAGGCATTCAACTCCGAAAAGAATCCTTACATCACATACAAACTCCAACATGCTGAATTAAACGGAGGCGTCATCAACGCAAATGGTCAACTGACAATGGCAGGAGCCACAAAAGCTATTCCTTTAAAAGTGAAGGCGACTGTAGGGGCAAATGAAGAGATACGACTCAGTGGATCTTACGAAATGAAAATGACCGACTACAAAATGGAGCCTCCAACTGCCGTGATGGGCACAATCAAAGTTGGTGATGAGGTGACCATTAAGTTCGATCTCACTGTGGCTCCAAAGAATATTGCTGCAAACAAATGAACACAACCAAAACAAAAATAAACGGACAAATGATTTTTCGAATAAACACTTTAACTATGAAAACAAAACTTAATATCCTCGGAAAAGGGGGCTTGTTGATAGCTATGCTTTTCGTGGCCAATATAGCCCTCGCACAATACGCGCCTCTTCAGTATTTCAGGTACAATGATCAGCGCGGGGTCAATGTGTTTGAAACTTCAAAAACAGACACAGTTGGTTTTGACGGACTGAAAGTAAGAGTTGGTGGCGACTTTGCCATGCAATTCCAGGGCCTCAGCCAAAGCAATACTTTAGGGAACACTGTTGATCTCGGATCAGATTTTAATCTCCCCACAGCCAATCTAAACTTGGATGTTCAATTGTATGATGGAGTTAGGATGCACTTGAGAACTTATCTTTCAGCTCGTCACCATGAAGAATCATGGGTTAAAGGTGGCCACCTGCAAATAGATAAGCTTGACTTTATCAAGCCTGGATTCCTCGAAAGTTTTATGCAACACGCAACTATCACTGTTGGTTTGGATGAGTTCAATTATGGTGATGCCCACTTCAGAAGGACAGACAATGCTCGTGCACTTTACAACCCATTTGTAGGCAACTATATTATGGATGCCTTCTCAACCGAAGCTTTCGGTTCTGTGACCTATCAGAACAACGGAATCATTGTTATGCTTGGTGTTACCAACGGTAAACTGAATCAGTCTGTAATAAAGACAGCAACTAGCGACAACCGGGCATCTTTCTTTGGTAAAGTAGGTTTTGATAAACAAGTAAACGATGACCTGAGAGTGAGACTCACTGGTTCTTGGTACTCTAATCATGGAACTACAACAGGAACTTGGCTCTACGGTGGCGACCGCGGTGGATCAAGATATTACAACATCATGGCCGTGCCTGCAGATCCAAATGCAACCCCTCCAGTAGCCGCACAAGAAAGTGATTTTGACGGACGTTTCAACGCTCGCTTCACAAAACTGACCGCGTTTCAAATCAACCCATTCATTAAGTTCAACGGCTTGGAGTTCTTCGGAATCTATGAGGTAGCAGGCGGTAGCAACGAGTTCACTACACCTACACCAGATAAAGAAGGTTCATTCACCCAAATTGCTGGTGAACTACTTTATAGATTTGGATCAACAGAGCAATACTACCTGGGTGGAAGATACAATGCAATTAGTGGCAAGCTTCGTGAGAGCGCTACTGAAGACATGAAGATTGATCGCGTCAATTTTGGCGGAGGATGGTTTTTGACCAAAAATGTGGTTACTAAACTGGAATACGTTAAGCAGAACTACAAAGGAGACGCCTGGACAGGATCCAATGCCCGATTCCTTGGTGGTGAATTCAGTGGCATCATGATTGAAGCAGCTATTAGCTTCTAACTATGAATGACAACGCTAAAAAAGCCTGCGGATTTCGCAGGCTTTTTCATTTGAAGGTGGCCAGCTTTTTGTTTCCAAAACTCCATAACTTGTGAATATGAGGTCGATTTTGCTGGGCTTGGTGATTTTACTAACTGGTGGATTCACTTCTCATCCACATCGCGGTGTTCTGATTCACCGTTTCATCGTACAATCCGATAGCAAGCTTGTCATCGATGGTAAAACCAACATTAACACATTTCAATGCGCCATCATTCACTATACGGGAAAAGATACTCTTGAATTAAGAGAAGGTGGTAAGTATTCCAAACCCATATTTACTCAAGGTTATGTTGGGCTTGAAGCAGCCAGATTCGACTGTGGTTTGCAAGTGATGACCAGTGACTTTTGGAAAACAATCAAATACAAAGAGTATCCTCTGGTCGGTATAGAATTTATTTCCTTTGAGCGACTCCCTAAGTTGGATAGGGGCAGAGATCTTTTCAGAGGTAGGATGCAGATATCGTTAGCGGGAACAAAAAAAACATTTGATGTAGACTGTAGCATTGAGACTGATAAGTCAGGTTTGATACATCTTAAAGGCGGTCATGAGTTCACATTTTCAGATTTCGAATTGGAACCTCCCACCCGCATGATGGGATTAGTGAAAGTGGAAGACCTATTATTGGTTAACTTTCACTTGGTGCTGCTGCTCGATATGAATGGCTAGCCGCCTGCGAGATTTGCCTGAAATGATATCGTGATTTCGTTGCCCGTGGTTACGGTGCCGAACATGAAGCTTGGCGGCTCGATATTAAAATCACTCATTTTTAGTTTGATTGACCCTGTGCATGAGAGGTTTTGCTTTGTGTCAATTTTAAATGCCGTGTCGAGATTTATTTTCTTGGTAGCCCCTGCAACGGTTAGCTGGCCAAGGCAATGAATCACCGAATTTGAAACAGTGGCAGACAACATCTTGAATTCAATTGTTGGATAGCGTTCAGCATCGATTGTGCTGTAGGTATTTCTATCCATGGCCACGTGTCCGCTTTTCAAACTTTTCGTTGGGATAACGACAGAGAGTGATTCGAGTCCAATCAGCACGGAGCCTTCGGTCAGTTGCAACGTAGCGTTAATTTTAACTTCTGTTGACGTGAGTGTCCAATCATGGAGCGTAGAGGTTCCTGAGACAACGATTGACGTTCCGGCTACTTGCCGGAATGAATTCTGACTGAGAGCCTGATGGCAAAAAAGAATTGATACAATAAAAAGAGATACTCCGGTATGTCTTTTGTGCCTATTCATAGCCCAGCACTTTCAACATGCTGTCGCTGGTTTGTTCAGGTGCAAAAAGTTTAGTTGAGATCTCGCCATCTTCATTGCGACTGATCAGCACATGCTTTGGTGCGGGGATCAGGCAATGCTGTATGCCACCATAGCCTCCAAGTGATTCTTGATAAGCTCCCGTGTGAAAGAAACCAATGTAGAGAGGTTCCTCATCATTGATCATCGGCAAAAACACCTCTCCAGTATGTGCTTCCGAATTGTAGTAGTCCATGCTGTCGCAGGTAAGACCACCCATGTTTACTTTATGGTATGGATCATCCCATTTATTGATAGCCAGGAGAATATATTTTTGATTCAATCCCCAGGCATCCGGCATCTGTGTGATAAACGATCCGTTGATCATATACCACAACTCTTTATCGTTCTGTAGTTTTTGATCCACAACAGAGTAAAGAATGGCACCACTCTCACCCACGGTATAGCTTCCAAACTCCGTGAAGATGTGAGGTACGGGTACATTATTCTTATCGCAAATCCACTTGATGTTCTCTACGATCTGCTCGATCATGTACTTGTAGTCGTACTGGAAAGTGAGCGACTGCTTGATAGGGAAGCCGCCTCCGATATCAATTGAATCAAGTGAATCGCAAATTTTCTTCAGTTCGCAGTATTTGAAAATGAATCTGCTCAGTTCACTCCAGTAATATGCGGTGTCTTTTATTCCTGTGTTGATAAAGAAGTGCAGCATCTTCAACGATGCCTTGCTACTTTTCTCAATCTTTTCTTTGTACACGGTAACAATATCGCTGTATCGAATGCCTAGTCTCGAAGTATAGAATTCAAACTTCGGCTCTTCATCAGAGGCAACACGTATTCCAACTTTAAACGGCTTGTCTACTTTCGATTCGTAGATGTCAATTTCCTTGATGGTGTCGAGAATAGGAATGCAATTGAATTCTTCATTTAATAAATCCACGATATGATTGGTATACCGCGGCATCTTGAAACCATTGCAAAGGATGTATGTCTTCTTCGAAATTTTCCCCTGATTGTATAAGCTTCGAACGATCGGAATATCAAAGCCGGAAGAAGTTTCAAGATGAACGTTGTTCTTCAAGGCCTCCTCCATCACAAATGAAAAGTGTGATGACTTGGAACAATAGCAATAAGTGTAGTCCCCTTTGTATTTGAATTTTTCTATCGCATTGTTAAAAGTAGCCTGAACAAATCTGATGTTCTCACTTATTCGGGGTAGGTAGGTAAGCTTCAGAGGCGTTCCGTATTCCTTAATGATATCCATCAACGGTACGTCATTAAACTGCAACTCATTTTCCCACACTTTGAACTCCTTTTGGGGAAAATCAAATGTCTGCTCAATCAGGTCGCGATAGCTCTTCATTTCATTCTAAAGGGGTTTTTGAAGGGTGCAATATTGGTATAATTTTGCCATCTTTACAATTCGAAATTTAAATCTGCATGACAGGTCAATACTCCTGCCTCCGCCATTCTGTAATGCTCTCACTACCCGATCTTTAAAGGGTCATAAGTTAGATTTTAGATTTATTTTTTCTTAGGTAGGACAAGGTCTTTTCAAATATAATTTTCAAGGTGCGTGAACGAAATAAAAATCATTGAAGTGAAGTCGGAAATCGGGGCCGGTACCCGTGGAGCCAGTCTTGGGGTAGAGGCAATGAAAATCGCGAGCCTTGACTTGCAATCTGATCTTTTCAGGCAATATGACTCTGTTGAAGTCGAGAACGTCAATGAGTTGCTGTTTGATGGTGCTGAACACGCGCACGCGAAGTTTATTGATGGCGTTCTGATTATGGAAGAGCGTGTGTGTCTCGAAGTGTATGAAACGCTACTTGACGAGAAGTTTCCTCTCGTAATGGCTGGCGATCACAGTACGGCTTACGGCACTATTGCGGGAATTAAAAAGGCGAACCCGAGGAAACGGCTGGGAGTTATTTGGATTGATGCGCATGCAGATATTCACACACCTTACACCACACCGTCTGGTAATATGCACGGCATGCCAGTAGCCATGGCCTGCGACATCGACAATCTCGAATGCAAGATCAACGATCCCAAAAATGAAACCATTGAGTATTGGGAGCAAATAAAGAACGTAGGCATCCCCGGTGCAAAAACCAATCCAGACGACTTCGTGTACATAGCAGTCAGGGATCTTGAAAAACCCGAGAACTACCTCATCAACAAATATGGGATGGGGTTCATTACAACTGAGGAGGTGAAGAAGATGGGTGCTGTGAAAGCAGCAGCAGAAGCTCTCAAAATGTTGGAGCACTGTGATCTGATCTATGTTTCGTTTGATGTTGATAGCATTGATTCTCGTTTCTCAACCGGAACAGGCACACCTGTGCCCAATGGGCTTACCGTGGATGAGGCTAAAACACTGAACCAGGAACTGGCAAAGAGCTCAAAACTTTGCACATGGGAGATCGTAGAGGTGAATCCTACGCTTGACACCGAAAACAGAATGGCGGAGAGTGCTTTTGAAATATTAGAAGCTACTGCTCGCACGATAGCAGCCAGGCCAGTAGTGGCTGAGTAGTCTAGATATCCTCTTCTTCCAATATCTTAATCATCGACTTAATGGTAGTAACCATGTTGCGTCTGATGATAGGATCCGTGAATATTCTTGGAATGTTACTTGGCTCAGAAATTATTCTGTAGGAAGCTTTAATTTTTCCATCAGTTAGTTTCTCCAATGTCCAGCTTCCCAGGAGGTTCATCCTGTCCACTCCGGACCTGACGGGAGCGAGTTTAGCGTTAGGCGTGCTTTCAAAGGTGATAAACATTCCATTCTCATCGTGATGCTCAATTTTGTAGACCAGAAAATGGTCCTGATCAGAAACAGGCCAGGGAATATCATGATATGAATACTCAAGCCACGCGGTGTCTACCGGCAGTGGATAGACTTTGAACTCGCTCACATGTTTTTGGCTTTTCATAACCCACTTTGGATCACGCAGCATTCTGACAACTTCCTTAAATGACGAGTGCACAACAAACACTCCCTTTACTTCTCTGGCATCTTGGGGAGGATCAGTACCAGGAAACTTAATCCATCGTTCGTATATGGATATACTGTCCTCTTCCCGAACCAAGGCAAAATCTTCCACCTCTTGTGCATAGAGGTTTACCAGATTGGTTGTCGCAAAAAAGATAACGAACAATAGTTTCGGCACGGGTCTCATGTTTGGCTCTAAGTAATGCATTTGGTTAATGACTACAAAGCCGATGAATGGTAACAGCGCGCGAGCTGTTTTATTTCTTTTTTGATCAGAATTCGGTCGCTTAACACGCTGATTTCGTTAATTTCGCCCCCATAATTACCAATAACTCCTTGACGATGAGCAAAAACCGACCCATCTCAGATTTTATCGAAAAAAATTATCTCCACTTCAATGCAGCTGCACTCGTGGACGCAGCAAAGGCTTACAAAACGCATGTTGAGAGCGGAAAGAAAATGATGGTGACCCTGGCCGGTGCTATGAGTACTGGTGAGCTTGGAATCAGCTTTGCCGAAATGATTCGTCAGAATAAAGTGCATATCATCTCCTGTACTGGTGCCAACCTTGAGGAGGATATCATGAATCTGGTAGCACATTCGCACTACCGGAGAATTCCCAACTACCGTGACCTTACCCCGGAACAAGAGTGGGATCTTTTACAGAATCACTTGAACAGAGTCACTGACACTTGTATCCCGGAAGAAGAAGCCTTCAGAAGGTTACAAGCACACCTTTTCAAAGTTTGGAAAGATGCAGAGGACAAAGGCGAACGATTATTTCCGCATGAGTTTATGTTTCGATTGCTCAATAGCGGAGAACTAAAGCAATATTTTGAAATCGATCCTAAAAACTCGTGGATGATTGCTGCGGCAGAAAAGAATATGCCAATGGTCGTTCCCGGATGGGAGGACTCAACGATGGGCAACATCTTCGCGTCCTACTGTGTCACAGGTGAACTCAAGGCTTCCACAATGAAGAGTGGAATTGAATATATGGTTTGGCTTGCTGATTGGTACACACAGAACTCTGGGAAAGATGGAATTGGATTTTTTCAGATCGGTGGAGGTATAGCGGGAGATTTTCCTATTTGTGTTGTCCCTATGCTACACCAGGACTTAGAGCGCGATGGCGTTCCGTTCTGGAGTTACTTCTGTCAGATCAGCGACTCCACCACCAGCTATGGATCATACTCCGGAGCGGTACCCAACGAGAAAATAACCTGGGGTAAGTTGAGCATTGAGACACCCAAGTTCATCATCGAGAGTGACGCGACAATCGTTGCGCCATTGATCTTTGCCTACATTTTGGATATGTGATTTAAGTCAGTGGAGGTTGTGTGATGAAATTGGATAGTCTGCTTCGTGAAGAATTAGGAAATGCTTGCCAGAAACTCTTTGGTGTAAAGCCGGAGCAGCTTCAGATTCAGCCCACCAATGCTGAGTTTGAAGGCTCGCATACACTAGTGTGTTTTCCACTCACACGAGTATCCAAGAAAAAACCTGAAGAGACAGCACAAGCCATCGGTGAATGGCTCACAAGCAATTCAGACACCGTTGTTCGTGTTAACGTAGTCAAAGGTTTTCTTAACCTGGTTTTGAATGACAAAGTTTGGGTACAGGTTTTGAACTCGATTCTCAAGGAAGATAACTATGGTATTACACCACCTACAGGTGATGAGATCATGGTTGAATACTCGTCACCCAATACAAACAAGCCGCTACACCTTGGCCATTTGAGAAACAATTTTCTGGGATGGAGTGTAGCATCGCTGTATGAAGCCATTGGATACAATGTGCATAAAGTCCAAATCATTAACGACCGGGGAATTCACATCTGCAAGTCGATGGCAGCGTGGAAATTGTTTGGCAATGGAGAAACACCCGAAAGCAGCGGACTCAAGGGCGACAAGTTAGTCGGCAAGTACTATGTTGAGTTTGATAAGGCCTATAAAAAGGAAGTTAACGACCTGATTGAATCGGGAGTAGCAAAAGAGCAAGCAGAGAAAGACGCACCCATTATGAAACTCGCAGTGGATATGCTGCGCAAATGGGAGCAGCGCGACACTGAAACCGTTGATCTTTGGAAGATGATGAACGGTTGGGTTTATCGAGGCTTTGATGAGACCTATCATCAGATGGGCGTAACGTTCGACAAGCTTTATTACGAATCAGAAACTTACCTGCTTGGCAAAGAAGAAGTGTTGAAAGGCCTTGAGCAGGGAGTTTTCTTTAGAAAAGAAGATGGTTCTGTTTGGGTAGATCTCACAGCAGATGGATTGGATCAAAAAGTACTCCTTCGTTCTGACGGTACTTCGGTGTATATGACGCAAGACATTGGCACAGCAATATTGCGTTTCAGAGATTTCCCAAAAATTTCGCGCCAGGTATACACGGTGGGTAATGAACAAGAGTATCACTTCAAAGTATTGTTCTTGATACTAGCGAAACTTGGCTACCAATGGGCAAAAGAGTGTTATCATTTGTCTTATGGAATGGTTGATCTTCCTTCAGGCAAAATGAAATCGAGAGAGGGAACGGTAGTAGATGCAGATGACCTGATGGCCGAGATGATAAACGAGGCTGAAGCACAGACCAGGGAACTCGGAAAAATAGATGAGATGGATCAGGCCGAAGCAAAAGCCTTATTCGAAATGATTGGATTGGGTGCTCTCAAATTCTTCTTGCTCAAAGTTGATCCTAAAAAACGGATGATGTTTAATCCAAACGAATCCATCCAACTTCAGGGCCATACAGGGCCGTTCATTCAATACACTCACGCACGCATCCGTTCCATCATGCGAAAGGCAGCAGAGGTTAAGAAAGTTAATGCTATCGTTGCGACCGACCTGCAGCCGCAGGAGCAAAGACTAATTCATATGCTTACGCAGTTTCCGTCCAAGCTAAAAGAGGCGGCTACAGAATACTCCCCTGCGCTTATCGCCAACTATGCATATGATTTGGCAAAAGAATACAACCAATTCTATCAGGCGATTCCGATCTTTGCAGAGAAAGATGAGAATAAGATCGCGTTGCGTATTGCCTTGTCAGGCAAAGTAGGTGAGGTGATTAAAAAATCGATGATGACACTTGGAATTCAAGTGCCGGAGCGGATGTAAATGAAACTTAAATCAGAGTTTGATGTTAAGATATGTACTAATCGGTATGAGTGTCTTAATTTTAATCGGAGTTTATATGTTTTCTTCACTCTTTGGTTCTGATGTTACTCCGCAAGACGGAGATAAATCGTTTTACGAATTCAAAATACCAGCTCTCAGCGGGGAGGAAATTGACTTTGAGAAATACAAAGGGAAGAATATCCTTGTCGTCAATACCGCTTCGAAGTGTGGCTACACCTATCAATATGAAGACCTTGAAAAACTCCACGAGCAATATGGAAGTCAAGTAGAAGTTCTGGGTTTTCCGGCAAACAATTTTCTTTGGCAGGAGCCAGGGAGTAATGACGAAATTGCCGCTTTCTGTGAAAAGAACTACGGTGTAAAATTTCAGATGTTCGAAAAAATCTCAGTCAAAGGAAAAGACAAGCATCCACTATATCGTTGGTTGGAAGCGAAGTCTGGAGAATCCCCATCGTGGAATTTTTGTAAATACGTGATCTCACCTGACGGAGAAGTGATTGGTTTTTTCCCAGCAAAGGTAAGCCCACTTGATCCCGAGATTCTTTCTCTTCTGAAAAATTAGAGCTTACAGGATATAAACCCTACCTTTGATTGTATGCAGACGAAAGCCTGGATAGAAGCATTCAGACCAAGAACACTACCATTAGCGCTGTCTTGTATTGCCATGGGAGGATTCCTGGCAGCTTCAGCAGGAGCCTTCAGGTGGGATATTTTTTTACTTTGTTCGCTAACCACAATACTCCTTCAGATTCTTTCAAACCTTGCGAATGATTACGGAGACTCCGTCAACGGAGCTGACCATCAAGGAAGGATAGGACCTTCGCGAGCAGTGCAGTCAGGTGCGATATCGAAAAACGCGATGAGACGCGCGTTGGTTCTATTTGTCGTTCTGTGTTTAATAAGCGGTATTTCATTGCTATGGATATCCCTTGAAGGAAACTTCGAGACCATGCTTTATTTTTTTGGTCTTGGTGTGCTAAGCATTCTTGCTGCCATTGCCTACACCGTTGGCAAGAAGCCTTATGGCTACGCTGGCTTAGGCGATTTTTCTGTGCTTGTCTTTTTCGGGATCGTAGGAGTTTTGGGATCTCTTTACCTGTTCACGAAGTCTATCAGGTGGGACCATATCTTACCAGCTATGAGTTGCGGCTTTTTCTCCATGGGAGTTTTGAATATTAATAACATCCGCGACATTGAATCGGACAGACAAGCTGGAAAATTTTCAGTGCCGGTGCGCATAGGTCGAAAAGGGGCTGTTACCTATCATTGGATACTTATTCTCTCCGGATTGACCGCGGCAGTTGCCTATACATTTATCAATTTCAACAGCTATTTTCAGTGGCTGTATATTGTCACAATTCCGTTGTTTTTGGTAAATGCCGCATCTGTAAATAGAAAGATGGCTGCCGATCTCGATCCGTATTTGAAGCAGCTGGCTATATCTACCCTTGCCTTTGTACTGCTATTTGGGATTGGAATACTCTTGTAGGGCCCCAAAAATGCAAAAAACGGTCTAATGTGACCGTAATCATCTCCTGCCTTGATTGACATCATGAATGCTTTCTTTCCAATAAAATATTTTTGAAATGAAATCTGACGATAAAACAGCAAATCAAAAGGTTATGAAAAAGATACTTGTTCCCTGCGACTTCTCTGACTCAGCCGTTCAAGCGTTCAAATTTGCAGTAGAGGTTGCTACTCAAAACAAGGGTGAGGTTGTACTACTCAACGTAGTGGAGATACCAGTGGTGCATGATAGCGTAATGGTACCCGCCCTGTCTTTTGAGGAAACTTATCTGAAAGAAATGAAAGATCGGGCCGAGCGTGACTTTGCCAAGATGAAAACAAAGTGGGCAAAGGAAGGACCCAAAGTAACCACACACGTAATTTACGGTGCCACAACGCCTACGATTGCACGCTTTGTTGAAGACAATAAGATCAGTCTCGTAGTCATGGGTACAAAAGGAGCTACCGGCTTGAAAGAGTTTTTCGTTGGCTCCAATACAGAAAAAATTGTGAGGTGGTCGCCCGTTCCAGTGATTTCACTTAAGAAAGGTACAAAGGCGTCTTCTATAAAGAACATCATCTTTCCATCTACACTACATGCAGATGAGGAAGAACTCACCATGAAAGTGAAAGCATTACAAGAAAGTTTTAAAGCAACTTTGCATATCCTATATGTGAATACGCCTGCAAACTTTAGGACCGATGAGATTACACGAAAGATGATGAGTGACTTTGCGAAACGTTTCATGCTGAAAAACTATACGCTCAACATTTATAATGACCTGAGTGAAGAACTAGGTGTCGCTCACTTCACCAAAGAAGCCAAAGGAGATTTGATTGCAATGGCAACTCACGGTAGAAAAGGGTTGAGCCACTTGATGAGCGGAAGCATAGCTGAGGACGTAGTGAATCACATCGAGTGCCCAATCTGGACATTCAAGACCAACTAAACATTTAGCATTGATTTACTGATGCTCCAGTCTTCCAACTTGCTGAAAGAGGTCCCTCAGCGACAGGCTGAAAACACATGCTACCATTGTGGCCAGCCATGTGAAACAGATTCCTTCACAGTTGATGAAAAATCATTCTGTTGTTATGGCTGCAAAACGGTGTATGAGATACTCGCAGAAAATGACCTTTGTGAATATTATAATTTTGAGACCGCGCCAGGCGTACGGTCCGACTCAGAGTACGAAGATGCTTATACTTATCTCAATGATGATAAGATAAAAAATAAGCTTCTGATTTTTCATATTGGCGATCATGCACGAGTTCAGTTTCATATTCCATCTATCCACTGTATCTCATGCATTTGGCTTTTAGAAAACCTCAATAGAATCAACAGCGGTGTAATCAAGTCTGAAGTCAACTTCTCAAAGAAAACCGCTGTGATTGATTTTGATGCATCAAAGATCAGTTTGGGGTCAGTAGCCGCGCTACTAGCCTCCACAGGCTATCGTCCACTCATTAGTCTTGAGGGTGAATTGAGAGAAAAGAAAGAATCAACAAGCAACAAGAAGTTATTGATCCAACTGGCGGTAGCAGGTTTCTGCTTTGGAAACATCATGCTATTAAGTTTCCCGGAATACCTCGGTATTGACCATCTTGACGTCAGCCTTCAAAAAATATTTTCGTATTTAAATGTTGCATTGGCGATTCCAGTACTGTTGTTCAGCGGAGCAGATTATTTTACTTCGGCATTCAAAAGTTTTAAACAACGACAAGTAAATATTGACGTGCCCATCGCACTCGGTATTTTAGTTTTGTTCGCGCGTAGTGCATCAGATATTCTTATGGGAACGGGTTCTGGCTATATGGACTCATTGGCTGGACTTGTGTTTTTTCTGTTGATAGGACGATGGTTTCAGGATAAAACATATGAGAACCTTGCATTTGATCGTGACTATAAATCGTATTTTCCGCTTGCTGTATATAGAAAGAACCTTGATGGTTGGAAGGCCACGCTAGTGCACGAGCTAAAAAAAGGAGATCAGGTGAGGATAAGAAATAAAGAGATTGTTCCTGCCGATAGTCTGCTATTAACAGATGTTGCACAAGTAGACTATAGCTTCGTTACCGGGGAAGCCAAGCCCGTTGAGATAAAGGCAGGTGAGTTGATTTATGCCGGTGGGCGAGTGGTCGGTCAGCCTGCATTAATGACCATTGCGAAAGAAACCTCACAGAGTCATCTCACCAATCTGTGGAACAATGATGTGTTTACAAAACCAGATAGCCGAAACTACAAGACCTTGATGGACAAGGTAGCCCGTGTGTTCACATGGTCAGTTATTGGACTTGCCATTGCAACCGGACTTTTCTGGTGGTGGTTCAACAGTGAGCACGTGTGGTTGATAGTTACCTCCGTATTAATGGTTGCCTGTCCATGCGCGTTGGCTTTGGCTGCGCCATTCACCTACGGTAGCATGCTAAGAGTCTTCGGTAGAAATGGTCTGTACTTGAAGAGTGCAGACGTGGTCGAAAATATGGCCGCCATCGATTCAATTATTTTTGATAAGACCGGAACAATCACTCACGGGTCAAAAAATATTTCGTGGAGGGGGACCATTACCAAAGAGGAGTTGCAAATGGTACGTTCGGTAGCATCTTGTTCAACTCATCCGCTAAGCGTTTTGCTTGCACAAAATTTAAAAGATAGCCTGGACACTACACCCACGAAATTTACAGAGTACCCCGGAGAAGGAATACAAGGAATTGTATCTAATCAAGTTATTCGCATTGGGTCATCAGCTTTCGTTGGTTCCACCGAGAATGAAGGATATAGCCGTGTGTATATTTCTATTGATGGTGTAGTCAGAGGATTTTTCGAGGTAGGGACAACTTTGCGACCGGGTGTTTCAGAGCTCGCGTCACGGCTGGGCAACAAAATCAAAGCATTGCTCTCGGGTGATACAAGTGCTGACGAAGATCGGATGAGAGAAGTTTTCCCTGCCGGCACTCAAATGGCTTTTCAGCAAAGTCCGCAGAACAAGTTGGATTATATTGAGAACCTTCAAAAGGAAGGCGCTCACGTAATGATGCTCGGAGATGGTCTCAACGATTCTGGCGCGTTGAAACAAAGCCATGTGGGTATTGCGGTGTCTGATGACACGGGGGTTTTTACGCCAGCTTGCGATGGAATATTGAGCGGAACAAAGCTGTTCTACCTCGATCGGTTCCTGTCTCTTTCAAAGTCTGCACTCACCATACTTAAAATCAGTCTTGGAATTTCACTGGCGTACAATGTGGTTGGGTTGAGTTTCGCGGTCACAGGCCATCTTACCCCGTTGGTGGCTGCCATACTCATGCCTATAAGTAGTATTTCAGTAGTCGTGTTTACTACCTTTATGGTAAATCTTGTTTCAAGGAGGGTCTTATCATGACTATAATTATTCTTTTGATTGGAATCAGCCTCACCATTGCCTTGGTGTTCTTGGGCGGATTTATATGGAGCATGAAAAGTGGCCAATACGATGACACCTATGGCCCTTCTGTGCGCATGCTCTTTGACGACAAAAAAAGTAGTAAGAAAAAAAGTCAATAGCCACGCTCTCTCGAAACCAAATTAAGAAGCGGTCTACCTTCCATGGCACGGTGATAGTTCTCAACAATTTGTGGTGCTACAGATTGAGGGTCTGTCAGACTTGCAATATGCGGTGTGATGTTTATTCTCGGATGTTTCCAAAGCGAGCTTAAAGCAGGCAGCGGCTCTTCAGTAAAAACATCCAACGCTGCACCAGAGAGGTGTCCCTGCGATATAAACTCTAGCAAATCTTCCTCAGCCAAATGCTCACCGCGCCCCACATTGATAATGTATGCGTCCTTAGGAAGAAGCTTAAAAACATCCTTGTTAAGAATTCTTTTCGTTTGAGGAGTTAGAGGGAGAATGCAGATGAGAATTTGAGCCTGTTGAAGAAAATCAGCAATCTCACGAACCCCAACATAAACGCTAAACTTCTCATCTTCCTTTGGGCTTCTGGCCCAACCGATTACTTTGAAGCCAGACTTCATAAGCTCACCAGCTACGCGGCTGCCAATAGCACCGACTCCCATCACACCAATCGTGACATCTTTGATTCTCTGGTAACCGGCCGGTTTCCAGATGCTTTGAATTTGCTTCAACTTAAATGCATTGAGATCGCGCAGGTGATTCATTACCAACGCGAGCGCGAACTCAGCCATGTCCTGCGCCAGATATGGGTCGACAAGACGCGTGATTGGAACATGGTGAGGAAGTTCTTCATCCCTCAAAAGATGGTCAACCCCTGCACCCATCGATGAAATGCATTTCAGGTTAGGGTAATCTTTGAAAATGCCATACGGATGTCTCCATGTGAGGGCAAACGTAATGTCTTCACGGCTTGTGTCGTTTGGAAAAGTGCGAATGTCAATACTAGAGTCGACTTGTTTCAGTGCATCTATCCAGGGTTCGACACCTTTCGGGTTAATGATAACGATTGCCATATCAATGAGAACACAAATATAGCGGTATGGTTCGCCTGTATGGCTGAAACAAAAAAACTTAACTAATTAAAAACAGGCTTAAAATCTTCGATGTTAAAACCTTCGGACCCTACGCCATGAACTGTAAAGTGAGCCGCTATTTCACCAGTTGCCTCAGAGCACATGGCAGTATAGCCGTTGCCTCCCGCTGCAACAAACAATTGGTGGTCATCTGCCCTGCCTATGTACGCTTTTTTGGTTTTGGTCCTGCTGATGAGACATCGTTTCGACTTGAATTTTTCAACTTTGAGATCCGGCATAATGACATTCAGCGCATCGCGTATTGCTGGAATGTTAGCATCACTGTCGCCATGACGAAACCATTCCTGTATTTCTGCCAACTCAGTGAAGACAATATCACTTGGTAGATTGCATCCAATTTTAAAATAGATATTGCCATCGGGGTAAATGACAGGTGGAACCGCGTAGATGCCCTCCACACTCCCGTTATCAATTTCATACAAGAGAGAGGGTAAATTTTTCAACCTTAAAACTTCCGCAGAACTTACCTGCGCGAGTAGCACCGTCTCACTTTTCATAAAAAGGTCAAGCGGCTTCGGAATGAGACTATGAAAATTAGAAAATGCACCCGCAGTTATCAGAACGCGGTTGGCCCTCAGCGTTTCGCCTGATTCAATATCAACTTCATATTCTGATCCACTCTTTCTTACCGAGCTGACCGTGTCGGTTAAAGTTACTCCTCCTTGTTTATTGAATAAAGCCAACTGCGCCTGCACCAGATTCATCGGGTTGATGTAACCAGCAGGTCCATTTTCTAAAACCCCGAAGGCTTGATTTGGGAAATTATAGGCAGGGAGGCATTTGTGGATCTCGTCTCCCGAGTTGAGGAATTGATAACCAGTATTAAATTTCTGGGCTTGAGTTGGCACGTTGTCCACATACTCGTCTTTTCCAACGTGTGATACATAGAGGCAACCTACTGGTGTATGAAATTGAATGCCACTTTCCTTTTCAAGCATCGGATACCGCATGGCGGAACGTTGGTTTAGTAGTGTCCACACCGGATCAACGCCAATAATTCTCTGAACACGGCCTTGATCATAGTGACTGGCAAATACACTTGAGGCATTGTAGTCCTTAGGTTCATCCGGTCCGATTACAGCGACATTGCCAATCAAGTTTTGAAGGTGTCTGGCGGCCGCAGAGCCTACCAGTCCCTTTCCCACAACAACACACTCAAAAATGTTCGATTTCGAAACGCTCATCTTTCCCCACGAATTAATTCAACAAATTGATATAGTACAATCTTCTTAATGAAGTGCACATTGGCTATCTTTCAATTCCTCCCAACTAATGTAAAAATCACTCCTATGAACTCAAAGCAGATCAAACTATTCGTAACACTTATCGTCAGTGCGCTCATGGTAACGCAGATTGCCATTGGGCAAACCTTAACTAAAGAACAGATTTCTCAGCTGCAGTTTCGACACATCGGCCCAGTGGGAAATCGCGTTACTTGTGCAGTTGGCATTCCGGGCAACGACTTAATTTATTATGCAGGTGCTGCAAGTGGCGGGATATGGAAGACCGTAGATGGTGGATTGAATTGGAAGCCAGTATTTGATGATAAACCCGTGCACTCCGTTGGTGCGTTGGCTGTTGCTCCATCTGACTATAATGTTATTTATGCGGGAACCGGAGAGCCATTCATCAGATCAAATGTTTCAATCGGTAATGGCGTGTGGAAATCGACTGATGGAGGTGAGACATGGAATCATGTTGGATTGGACAATACAGGAAGGATATCAAGAATACTGATCGACCCCACCGATCCCAATACAGTCTATGTCGGAGCAGTTGGCCATGGTTATGCACCTCAAAAAGAAAGAGGAGTATATAAATCAATAGATGGGGGTAAGTCATGGAAGCAAGTTCTTTTTGTTGATGAGAACACCGGAGCTTCAGACTTGGTGATGGACCCTTCCAACCCAAGAATCATTTTTGCAGGCATGTGGCAATTGTCACTCAGAACGTGGAATAGAACCAGTGGAGGTCCCGGTAGTGGACTGCATATGTCAAAAGACGGAGGAGAAACGTGGACTAAACTCAAGGGTAATGGACTACCTGAAGGACCAGTTGGAAAAATTGCGCTGTCAATGACGCCTGCTGATCCAAATAAAGTTTACGCATTGATCGAAACAGGTGATGGGGTAGAAGCTATGGGAGAGAAACCCGAAAGCGGTGAGCTTTGGCGATCAGAAGACAAAGGAAAAAGCTGGAAACTTGTAAGTCATGATCGTAACATGACTGGCCGACAAGCGTACTACACACGCTGCACAGCTTCTACTGATAATCCCAATGAGATTTATTTTGTCACCGCGTCATTTCACTATAGCATAGACGGAGGGCGAACGCTCGAGCCGGTTAACTTTCCCGCACAACCCAACTGGGATCATCACGATGTGTGGATCGATCCAATGGATGGTGATAGAATGATCGTAGCAGGTGATGGTGGCGTCTCTATTTCAGAAAACAGAGCTCAAAGTTGGTTGCGAATTCAATTGCCGGTTGCTCAGCTTTATCATGTCACCACTGATACAAACATTCCGTACAACGTGCTAACTAACAGGCAGGACGGACCCGCCATGCGAGGTCCCAGTCGAACTCGCGTTCAATCATTTTTTGGAAATGGAGTGATCCCCACCGGGATGTGGCATGACGTGGGAGGAGGAGAAAGTGGTTTCGCCACACCCGATCCAAAAGATCCAGACGTAGTGTGGTCAAGTGCATCAGGTTCTGGAGCATTGGGAGGTGTAGTTACCCGATACAACGAGAAGACACGTCAATTTCGGCACGTAGAAGTTTGGCCGGAAACAACAGTGGGTTACTCAGCCGGTGAAGTTAAATATCGTTTTCAGTGGACATTCCCACTGCTCGTTTCCCCACACGATCACAACACCGTGTACGTAGCAAGCCAGGTGGTACATAGAACTACAAATGGAGGACAAACGTGGGAGGTGATCAGTCCCGATTTGACATTAAATGATAAGAGCAAACAAACAAAATCAGGTGGACTTACTCCAGATAATATCGGTGTCGAGTATGCTAATGTGATTTACGCCTTTGACGAGTCACCTGTGAAGCAGGGCGTGTTTTGGGCAGGAACAAATGATGGACAAGTGCAAGTGAGCCAGGATGGAGGAAAGACATGGACCAATGTCACTAAAAATATTCCGGAGTTTCCTGCGCTAAGCACCGTTAGAAATATAGAAGCCTCCAGGTGGGCAGAAGGAAAGGCATATTTAACTGTGGAGGGACATGAAGTTGGAAACTTTCAACCCTACGTGTACAAGACAGAAAATTTTGGGAAGACCTGGAAGAAAATCACAAAAGGCATTGAAGGTGGCAATCTGAATTACTGCCGAATGGTGAAAGAAGATCCCGTAAGGAAAGGCTTGGTGTTTCTTGGAACCGAGACCAAACTTTACATCTCATTTGATGACGGAGAGAACTGGCAAACTTTCATGTCCAATCTTCCCGCTACTCCAATGTATTGGCTGGATATCCCAGAACATTTTAACGACTTGGTCGTAGGCACTTATGGACGTGGAATTTGGATCCTCGATGATATTTCACCTTTGCAACAAATAAAGGACACCAATGCAAAACTGACACTGTTTAATCCAAAAAATGCTTACAGATTCCAGGGAATTACAAGCACGATGCAATTTTTCCCTGAAGCATCTTCTGGTCAGGACCCACCTTATGGCGCCTCGCTAAATTATTGGTCAGCCTCTGAAATGGACAGCGTTAAAATTCACATTACGAGCGCAGCTGGAGATACCGTGAGAACAATTGAAGGCAAAGCAAAACCTGGGATTAATAGAGTGTGGTGGAATTTGCAAAGTAACCCGACAAAGACGGTCACGATGCGTACACCTCCGGAAGGAGCCGATTGGTTTCCAATGGATAAAAACAGAAGCAGAACGAATCCGAACTATGGACCATTAACTTATCTCGTGCCTCCGGGAACATACACAGTTCATCTTGTGGCAGGCGGCCAAAACTTTAAAGCTCCGATCACCATTATCAAGGATCCGCACTCGGAGGGCACGCTTGACGATATAAAATTGCAGACTGATTTTGTTGTCAAGGTGACGAAAGACATGAACATCATTGCCGACATGATCAATAACATTGAGTCAATAAGACAGCAGTTGATCGATCTTAGTGCCGTCTTAAACACACAGAAAAAGAAGGACCTTGCAAAGGAGGTAAATGAGATGAGTAAGAAATTTGCAACAATAGAAGGGAAGCTCGTTCAGTTGAAAGTCACAGGTACGGGACAGGACGCGGTGCGTTGGCCAGCAATGTTAGGAGAAAAGTTCAACTACCTCGGGGCAACAGCCGCTACTGCAGATTTTAGACCGTCTGATCCGCACAATGAAGTCTATACCAAGCTAAAAGGAGAGTTGACAACACAGCAGAGCGCGTATGATCAACTTTTGAAAGGCGACTTTTCAACATTTACAAAAAAGCTTCAGGATAATGGTATTGGCGCGATTGTAATGCCGAAGTAAAGAAAAGGGGACATGACTTATCATAAACGGAAGGTATTCACCGTAGCGCTAATCTCAGCAATAGTTGTTGCTGGGTGTACATCGCAAAAACAAGAAGATGACGGCTGGGAAAATTTGTTTGACGGAACAGATCTTTCAAACTGGGAAACCTATTTGGGGGCAGAATTCAAGCCAGGAATTTCATGGGATAGTGTGAGAAAACTTCCGGCAATCGGTTTGAATAATGACACCGCCAACGTTTTTTCCATAGTCGACTTGGAAGGAGAGCGCGTAATGAGAATTTCTGGACAATACTTTGGTGGAATATCCACAAAAAAAGAGTTCGAGAACTTCCATCTGCAACTTGAATTTAAGTGGGGCGAGAAGAAATGGTTTCCAAGAGGAAGCGACAGTGACAAGCGCGATAGTGGCGTGTTGTATTATGCAGTTGGAAATCATGGAGACGGTGATGGGTTTTGGCTGAGAGCGCAAGAACTGCAGATTCAGGAAGGAGATTGCGGAGACTATTGGGGAGTAGCTGGGGCACTGGCGGACATTTCTTCGACAATGAATCCTGACAGTGTTTTTCAATTTGATATGGGAGGAGAACCCAGGACTTTCAGTCGCCACAGTGACGCAGGAAGATATTGTAAAAAGAATCCGGATGGAGAGAATCCAAATGGCGAGTGGAACGTAATTGATCTCTATGCGTATAACGGGACGAGCCTTCATCTGATAAATGGAAAACTCAATATGATGTTGAAAAACTCTCGCATAGATAATGATGGCATTGAAACCCCTTTAACAAAAGGCCGGTTAGAGCTTCAATCAGAAGCAGCTGAAATATTCTATCGCAACATCAGAATCCAACCCTTAACCGAGTTGCCAAAAATCAAGTGAAAGATTGATGAGTTGTGAGGAGTGGTACCGAACCGGTCGGCAGCTTGAGTTGTCGCAATACAAAGTATTTTATAAACGTGACGGGGTCGGCCCTGCGCTTGTATGTCTTCATGGCTTCCCAACATCATCATGGGATTTCTCTCCCGTTTGGAGTGGACTAATAAAAAAATTTGACTGCATTGCACCTGATTTGATTGGCTTGGGTCGATCCTCCAAGCCGCAACAGACGATGACTGTTGCACTTCAGGCAGACATGGTAGAAAATCTTCTTCACAAGCTGAACATTGGCGAGGCCCATTTATTCGTACATGATCTAGGTGATACAGTAGCACAGGAATTGCTGGCCCGGCAAACAGAAGGATCGTCTCAGGTTAAGTGGCTATCATGTGTTTTTTTGAATGGAGGCCTCTTTCCTGAAACGCACCGACCACGACTTATACAAGTATTACTGCTCACAAGGCTCGCTCCTCTGATACTTAAATTTTCTACCAAGCGGACATTTAAGCCGAACATGAAAAATATTTTCAGCCCACTTCATCCGCCTTCAGATGATTTCATCGACCAATCGTGGGAGTTGCTTTGCGAAGAAGACGGCCTGAAGATGATGCCCTTACTTTTGAACTACCTGCGGGAAAGAGAGTCATATCGTTCGCGCTGGGTGTCGCCACTTGAACAAGACATAGTGCCAATGCGTCTCATCAATGGAGTTCTTGATCCAGTTTCAGGCTATCATGCAGCAAAACGTTTTACAGAGTTGGTTGAAAATCCGGATGTGGTTTTCTTAGATGAAGCCGGGCATTATCCACATGTAGAGGTGCCAGAGGAGGTGTTGGAACACTTCCTTCAGTTTCATGCCCGTAGCCCTGGGAACAGAGTGTATAATTGAGTGTTTAGCTTGCAGCGTAGTTCAAGCTTCAGTTTTGCTTGAATAAGGATCCATCTCTAAATTTCTTGATCTCTTTTTTTGAGAGTTCTTTTTCAATCACGGTAGCAGGATGCTCAACTTTACATCCTTTGAAGGCAGCGAGCCGCGTCAAGCCGTCACTGCTCACTACAACATTGTGATCAAAACTTTTTGCCCGACCCTGCCCCAGCAAAATGTAAACATTGTAGGTTAATATGCCACCACCCTGGCTTTGCCCAATAGGCTGACCTGGATAAATCTTGTCACCAGACTTTACTAGTTGTGTGGTGTTGGAAGCGACAGTTTTATAAACGGCAACGGTTCCGTCCTCGTGAAGCACCTCGAAAGCACCATTGAAGAGGCGATCGGATTCTCCCTTAACATCCGGAGTTGACGTAACGACACCACGCCTCATAGCTACGATGTAATCCTTAGGATTTAAAAGGAGTTGATTGTTATAACTCTCGTTTATTCGAGCTTCAGCTCCTTGAGATGCTGGAACTAAATAAGGGTAAGATAAATCTGGATTTGCCTTGGGGCTACCCATTGCATAACCAAAGCTATACTCATAAGTATGAGGAGTATTAGGATCCTGAATTTGTAACGAAAGCAATCGTTGCCTGCCCGGCATAACCGTGCTCTTCTGCGAGCGTGGGCCATTAAGGTTCTGAACTCCGCTAAAAATAATCTCAAGCTGGTACGGAAAGAATGATTTATTGACACAAAAGAAATCAATTTCCTGCCCTTTGTTTATTGCTTCAATTTCAAGTGGTTTTGCAAATGAGCCAGATAAGCTTATCTGTGCCTCTTTGAACCCTTGAGCTTGAGAAAAGTAAGGCCAGGCCATCAAAAGTACCACGGGGAGTTTTTTTATCATAGGGGATTACAATTTCCCTAAAGCTAGGAAAAATAGAATTAAAAGGACGGATAGTCTGCTAGCCTCCGCTACTCTCCCCGGCTAATATTTTTCTTCGATAGTACAGCGAGTGGCAGACCAATCGCCACAATGAGGATCCCTGCAGCGATGGCTGCACTTGTGAGGTTAAATGGTCTTGACGGAATTCTAGTCATCGGCACAATCACCAAATTCATCATACACCATACGAATACGCCATAGATCACGGCCGTCACAGCCACGTTGCCCCTTAGTAAGGGCAGTCTGGGATAGGCGATTATGAAGAGCGCTGACCAGCCCGTGGCGATGATATAATGAAAAAGAATACCGAGAGGTCCGTAAGTAACTGCACTGCTAAAGGCATCCTGACCAAAAACAGCACTTGATATGTATTGAAAAACAAGAATTGGGTTGTTGCCGGTTACGATGACATATTGAATTGACGCAGAAAGCCCGTCAAGTGTGCCAGTTATCATTCCTGCTTTTAGAATTAGCTTAAGAGTCTCTTTATTCATGCGAGGGAGTTGTGGTAAATCGAATTTGAAAGCTACGCAGGTGTCTAATAACCTGAAATACCCCAGTGGCGGTCAATTTTCTAAATAAAATATGAGTAAAATCATCATTTTGACTAAGGGCAGTCATATTTAGCACCAGGGCAGGGCTCTAGTTTTGATTCCTGAAAATCGCAACAAACCCTGACCTCTATGGAATTAGAAAAAATCAGCTACGACAACAAGATTGTCAAAGCCTTTATCATCGCCACTGTTGCCTTTGGGATCGTTGGCATGACAGTGGGCTTGCTGGCAGCCATTCAGCTGTTTTACCCCATATTAAATTTTGACCTGCAGTACACAACCTTTGGTCGCATTCGTCCATTGCACACCAATGCAGTGATCTTCGCGTTCGTAGGCAATGCAATGTTTGCTGGCACTTACTACAGCATGCAACGATTGTTAAAAACCAGAATGTTTAGTGATGCCTTGAGCTGGGTCCACTTCTGGGGTTGGCAGTTGATTATTCTGGCAGCAGCCATCACCTTACCGCTCGGACTTACTACATCAAAAGAATACGCAGAGTTGGAATGGCCAATCGACATCGCCATCACGATCATCTGGGTTGTGTTTGGTTGGAACATGATCGGCACCATTTTGAGAAGGAGGGAGCAACACATGTATGTTGCTATTTGGTTTTACATCGCCACGTTTGTCACGGTTGCTGTTTTGCATGTGGTTAACTCGTTCGAAATGCCGGTAAGCTTCTTCAAAAGCTACTCCTGGTATGCTGGCGTACAGGATGCATTAGTGCAATGGTGGTATGGACACAATGCAGTTGCGTTTTTTCTCACCACGCCATTTCTCGGCTTGATGTACTACTTTCTTCCGAAGGCCGCTAATCGACCAGTGTACTCGTATCGATTGTCGATCGTACACTTCTGGTCTTTGATTTTTATCTACATCTGGGCAGGGCCCCATCACCTCCTTTACACTTCACTTCCCGATTGGGCTCAGTCATTGGGTACCGTCTTTTCTATCATGTTGATAGCACCATCATGGGGAGGTATGCTGAATGGTCTCCTTACACTTCGAGGTGCATGGGATCGCGTTCGCGAGGATCCAGTTTTGAAATTCATGGTAGTAGCTGTGACCGCCTACGGTATGGCAACTCTTGAGGGTCCACTGCTCTCATTAAAGAATGTAAACGCGATAGCACACTTCACAGACTGGATTATTGCTCACGTTCACGTTGGTGGTTTAGGCTGGAATGGATTCCTGATCTTCGGTATCCTGTATTGGGTGATTCCACGGATGTGGGGAACGAAGCTATATTCAACCAAACTTGCTAACCTGCACTTTTGGATAGGAACACTTGGTATTATGTTCTATGCCCTGCCCATGTATATCGCAGGTGTGGTACAGAGCCTGATGTGGAAAGAATTCACTCCTGATGGATTTATCACCTATCAAAACTTCCTGGAAACCACTACTCAAATTTTGCCAATGTATATGCTTCGCGCGATTGGTGGCGCGCTTTACTTGACTGGTGTTTTCATCATGACCTACAATCTTTTGAAAACAGCCTACGCGGGTAAATTCATTGCCAACGAAGAAGCCGAAGTAGCGCCAATGGTGAAAGCTGCTCATACAGGTGGGTACTGGCACCATGTCTTGGAAAGCAAACCGGTATTGTTCACTGTACTTGCATTTGTTGCTATCCTCATTGGAGGTATCATTGAGATGGTCCCTACGTTCCTGATCAAGTCCAACATCCCAACGATCACCAGTGTGAAGCCCTATACCCCGCTGGAGTTGCACGGACGCGACATCTACATCCGTGAAGGTTGCGTTGGATGCCATTCACAAATGGTGAGACCATTCAGATCAGAGGTACAACGCTATGACCCAACAAATGCAGAGTACTCTAAAGCAGGAGAATATGTGTACGATCATCCGTTCTTGTGGGGATCGAAGCGTACCGGTCCAGATCTTCATAGGGTAGGAGCAAAGTATGCAGACAGCTGGCACTACCGTCATATGTTGTCACCTGGAGATGTTTCGAATGGGTCTATTATGCCAGCCTACCCGTGGCTGTATGAACAGATGATCGACAAAGAGGAGACAGCTAAAAAGATTGCAGCCTTGCGCACGATCGGAGTTCCTTATCCTGAAGGATATGAGGAAACAGCGAATGAAGACCTCGACAAGCAAGCTTCACGCATCGTGGAGAATCTAAAGATGGAAGGTTATGAAACGGTGAAGGAGACGGAAATCGTTGCATTGATTGCCTATCTACAAAGGCTGGGCGTGGATATCAAAGCAAGCAAGGTGGCAGACGCGAGTAACTAACCCTAAAGACTGAAAATTATGTACAAGGATATTCTTAGAAGTATAGATAACATCGCCATCTGGCCAACGATTTCGTTCGTGATCTTCTTTCTTTTCTTTCTAATACTGATTTGGTGGGTGATGACGTCTGACAACACCTTCATTGCCAAAATGAGTAACAAGCCGTTTGAAGATGGCATTGCACCTAACACAAACCAGGACAAACAATCTCAGCTATGAAAAAGTATATGATATCAGGCGTGTTAACATTTCTTTCTATTGGAAGCTACGCGCAAGACAATAATGGTTCCATATCGGCATTGCTACAAGATCCACTCATTCTTTTCTATATCACGGCTGGTTTTCTGTTTGTAGTATCTCTATTGGTGATAGCAGTTGCTTTATATATGCTTCAAGTGTTGCGGCATATGGCACGAAATGCAGCCATGGAGAGGGCCGAGAAGTTGGGTATTGAATATAAAGAGGAGCCAAGCCTCTGGGCGAAATTTGATAAGTGGACAACTGATGCCGTACCAATCGAGAAAGAGGCTACCGTTATGCTCGACCATAACTATGATGGCATCAGAGAATTGGATAACCACCTGCCACCTTGGTGGAAATGGTTGTTATACGGAACCATTATTTGGGCAGTCTTCTACATGATTGCCTACCACGTTACCAATTCACTTCCATTGTCTATCCAGGAATATGATAATGAAGTCGCGTATGCAGAAGAGCAGGTTCGCAAATTGCAGGCTGCTAATCCTGGGGCACAAATTGACGAGTCCACAGTGCAGTTGGTTACCGATGCGGTGGCGCTAAGCGATGGTAAATCCACCTTTAACAATATTTGTGCTTCATGCCATCGACCTGATGGAGGTGGCGACATTGGCCCGAACCTTACTGACCAATATTGGAAACATGGTGGATCAATTCAGGACATTTTTAAAGTGGTGAAAAATGGAGTGCCAAACACTAACATGGTGGCCTGGGGTGGCGCATTGAGTCCGGAGAAAATGCAAAATGTCGCGAGCTATGTTCTTTCCTTACAAGGATCAAACCCTGCCAACGGAAAGGCTCCTGAGGGTGACTTGTTTGTTCCGAAGGCAGAAGAAAAAGTAGCGAGTGATTCACTGAAGACACAAGCATCGTTGTAATGAGTTTTAAAGGAAAGTTGTTGTGGAAGGATTGAAAGAGAATTTATATGAATTTGATGAGGAATTTAGAGACACCATCGCCACGGTTGATGCCGAGGGCAAGAGAATTTGGGTGTACCCTAAAAAACCCTCAGGACTGTTTCACAACAAGAGAGTAATTGTAAGTACGATCCTGTTGGCCATGCTTTTTGCAGGGCCCTTCATTAAGTACAATGACAAACCATTTATACTTCTAAATTTTTTCGAAAGGAAGTTTATCGTGTTTGGGCAAGTGTTCTGGCCGCAGGACTTTTTCTTATTGGCGCTCACACTCGTTACCTTTTTTGTCTTTGTTACACTCTTTACCGTTGCTTTCGGTCGGTTGTGGTGCGGATGGGCTTGTCCACAAACTTTGTTTATGGAGATGGTCTTTCGAAAAATTGAGTATTGGATAGAAGGTGATGCCAACGAGCAACGCAGACTTGACAAAGCTCCTTGGGATGCCAAAAAGATTTCCAAAAAGATCGGTAAGCACGCGATATTTCTTTTCATATCAATTCTTATCGCACACTTAGTGATGGCCTACCTCATAAGTGTAGATGAGGTGGTAAATATCGTAAGCCAATCACCGTCCGAGCACATGGCTGGGTTCATTGGCCTGCTTGCATTTACCGGAGTTTTTTATGGCGTGTTTGCCCGATTCAGAGAGCAGGCTTGCGTCGCAGTTTGCCCTTACGGGAGATTACAAGGTGTTTTATTGGTAAAGGATTCGCTGGTGGTAGCCTATGATTGGTTAAGAGGAGAACCGCGTGGAAAAATCAAAAAGGATCAGAACACCACAGATTCGACCAAAGGGGATTGCATTGACTGTAAACTATGTGTACACGTTTGTCCCACGGGTATTGATATTCGAAACGGTACACAACTGGAATGCGTAAACTGTACAGCCTGTATTGATGCATGCGATGATGTGATGACCAAAATTGGAAAGCCAAAAGGGTTGATTCGCTATTCATCGTATAACGCCATCAAAGATGGTATACTCAAAATATTTACACCAAGGATAGCTGGCTATGGTGTGGTGCTGACAGCCCTGGTAAGTCTGCTGGCCTATTTTATTTTCACGAGAGCTGATATTGAAACAACCGTGCTGAAGGCCCCTGGAACTTTATACACCAAAACAGAAGATGGACAGATTACAAACGTGTATAATATCGAGTTTGTAAATAAGACTTTTGATGATGTGCAGCTCGAAGTTAAAGTTGAGTCACCAGCAACCGCCTCGCTGCTCAAAATAGGAGAACAGAACATTGTGGTGCCAAAGGAGGGAATATTGAAAGGGTTGTTCATGATCAAACTACCAGAGCCTGAAATTAAGTCCATGAAAATGAATGTTGTGCTAGGGATTTATCAGGATGGTAAGAAAATTGAAACCGCCAACGCACGTTTTATAGGGCCTATTAAATCACCAGGAAAATAACAATATGAACTTTGGAAAATGGATAGTAGTGGCATTTATAGCTTTTGCAGGCTTCATCGCTACGCTTGTCGCAGTGTGTGTTAGGCAGGATATAAATCTTGTCTCAGATGACTACTACAGAGAGGAGTTACTTCATCAGGAGAAGATTAGTTTTATCCAAAATGCAAATCAACTTCGGGAGCGCCCTGAAATCTCCATTGATGGAAGTATGGTGACGGTTTCCTTTTCTGATTTCAATAAAATTGAAAAAGGGGAGTTGATGATACTTCGACCCTCTGATAACAAATTGGATAGAAGGTTTCGGGTAGAGTCATCATCAAACCCGGTTCAGCAATTTCCACTGTCAGAATGGTCCAAGGGCCTGTACCGTGCAAGCATGCAGTGGACAATGGAAGGCAAAGTGTTTTACGTTGAAAAAATAATCGTCCTCTAGCTTTATGATTTGGACTGCCTTGCTTATGGGTGTTGCCGGAGGCCTTCATTGCGCGGGAATGTGTGGTCCACTGGTATTGGCAGCTACTGCGAGAAATCCCTTTGCGGGCAGCAAACTAGTCTACAATGCCGGACGTGTGTTGACCTATGGAATACTGGGATTGATGGCTGGAGGCGTTGGTGAGCTCATGCAGATTTCACAATACCAGAATCTCTTTGCCTACATCGTAGGTGGAACCCTTCTACTTATGGGGCTAGGTGCAATTAGTGGGTTCAATATTCCTCTGATTACTCCACTATTATATCGGTTTACCAATTGGCTCAAACAAAGAATGGGAATTTTTCTTAAGGGGAAGAATAATGTCTTTGCATTGGGAATGCTCAACGGCTTGTTGCCTTGTGGTCTTACTTATTTGGCCCTTTCTTATTGCTTTACACTCGATGGTTCGGCTCAGGGTTTCTTGTTTATGATATTCTTTGGAATAGGTACAGTTCCAGTGATGGCGGGAATGATGTGGGTAATCGGTCTCGCACTGAAGAAAGTAAAATTGAGCTATCAAAGAGTAAGTATGATTGTGTTGATCGCTATCGGTAGTCTGGTGATAGGGCGCACGCTCTTCACACATTCGCATGGGGAGCATAAAGATGGTAATGATATGACAACCAACGAGGTAATATGCCGCTAGAAAGCGTTTTTATTGTTGGCCGAAATATGTACTTTTACTAGCTACGAGCCCTGATTTTGGGGTTTTTATTGATTATCCAAGCTCTAAAAAACAAAAAGAATGAAACGAATACTTGTCCCCACAGATTTCTCTAAAGCCTCTGTAACAGCCCTGGAAGTGGCATGCGAAATCGCAAAAAAAGCTGGTGCTGATGTGATTGCGTTGCATGTGGTAGAAGAGGCTACATCTGAATCATTTAGAGTGTCGGGTGAGATCGTTCAGCGTGATTTTGAGGATCGTTTGTATACGCTTAAGCTTCTTGAAAAATCCAAAAAGCAACTGGAGAAGCTGGTGATGGATCCGAAGTTTAAAGATATCAAGTTGGATGGTGAACTTAGACTTGGAAATCCCTTTCATGGTATGAATTCGATCATCACGGAGCACAACGTGGATCTTGTGGTAATGGGAACCCGAGGCCATTCCAGACTCGAAGAAATGATCATCGGATCAAATACAGAGAAAGTTGTTCGTCATGCTCATGTGCCTGTATTAACAGTTCACAAGAAGCCTACTAAGATCGACTTCAAAAATATTGTGTATGCTACAGCGATGTCGAAGGATGAAGAAGCTTTCGCTAAAATCGTTAAGCGTGCTCAAAAGATGTACAACTCTACGATTCATTTGCTTCGTGTAAATACTCCTGGTGACTTCCAGCGCGATCGTGTTGCCAAAGACTATATGGAGAAGTTTGCTAAGAAGCTTGGACTAACCAATTATACTGTCAATATCTACAATGATATAACAGAAGAGGAGGGTATAATTTATTTCGCAGACAGCATCAACGCTGACATGATCGCGATGGCAACACACGGACGTACAGGATTTGCACATGTTCTCGCGGGAAGTATAGCCGAGGACGTGGTGAGTCATGCTAAGAGGCCTGTGCTGACTCATGTAGTTAAGAAATAAGCAACTAGACAATTAGTTACAGCAAGGCCCGTTAAATAACGGGCTTTGTCGTATATACCGGTTGAAATAGCAGTCTGGCCAATGAGGGACTATTATCAAATAATGGGCGTAAGCCCCCGGGCGACAGAGGCTGAGATCAAGCGATCTTACCGAAAACTTGCTGTGTTATATCACCCAGACAAGAATACTTCCATCGATGCTGAGGAGAGATTCAAAGAAATAAACGAGGCATATGAGACAATAGGTGATCCAGAAAAGCGACAGCAATACGACTACCAGCTTCGGGTTCATAGCACTTTTCATCATGCTCATACCAGTACTGTAGATTCGGCCAGTCGTAGAAGGCGTGCGTACCGGGCGTATCGTGAGGAGGTACAGTCATCACGAGAACTCATGGCTGAATACCTGCCCAAGATGAGATGGGCTTGTTGGGTATCGATTGTGGTTTGTCTTTTGGTTTGTCTCGATGCATTATTACCCTATAATCAACTTCAGGAGGATATTCTTGAAATTAATAGAATGTATAGAACAGGACGGGGAGGAGGAATGATTTATGACCATGACGAGCTGGTGACAAGAAGTGGCATGATGATTAAACTTTATGATGACGAGATACTTGAATTTAAGGAAGTGCGTCAGATTAAAGTCGAGAAGTCAATTCTCTTTGGAAAGATTGTGACCGCAGCCACTCCTGATAATCAGTATCATGTTAGGGTAGCTTCTCTGTATAGTAATCTTTCGTTTATTCCCATTCTGTTATTTGTGGTTTCTGTACTAGGGGTGAGTATCAGAGATAAAATTGACTTCCCTTTCAATCTCACAATTGTGTCGTTTTTGCTATTGATTATTGTTGTGTTCCTTATTTTGAGATAGATATGAGTAAAAAAAAGAAAGATTCATGGAAAGACAGGGAAGGGATCGTGTACTCGACCAATAGCGACTATGAGTACAGGAACTACGGAGAGACTGAGTCGGAAACTCTGCCACCCGCTCAGCAACAACTGCGCGTAAGTCTCGATAAAAGTGGTCGTGCGGGTAAGCAGGTGACCTTGGTTACAGGATTTGTTGGAACTAAAGAAGATCTGGAATCTTTAACGAAGACGTTGAAATCGAAATGTGGTGCAGGTGGGTCAGCTAAAGATGGTGAGATACTGGTGCAAGGTGATGTGAGAGATAAAGTAGTTGCTTATCTGATAAAGGAAGGATACAAAGCCAGACGAATTGGATAAAAACAAACCGGGCCTCGCGGCCCGGCTCATTACACACTGACTGAAAAAGAATTATTTTGATCCTTTCAGCTTATCAAGTTCACCCTGATAAACATTTAAGAAAGGCTTTTGATTTTCAGGAATGTTCTTGATCGCGGCTTCCCAATATTTGATCGCATTTTTCGTATCCCCATTTGCGGTGTAGCCTCTTGCCAATCCCACATTAGGAGTGAATTTGTCCTCTGGATGCAGCTTTGCATTTAGCTTAAATACTTCAAGTGCTTTTGCATTTTTTCCAGCTGTGATTAAGGCTCTGCCATAGCCATGAATCTGTGCCACAGAGGCTGTAGGGTGATTAGCAGCTCTGTCCATAACGGCTATCGCCTCATCTTCCTTTCCCATCGCACGTAGCACTCCTGCTTTGGCTTGCAATGTTGTGAAATCCTCCTGGCCTACAAATGGAGCGCTGATCGCAGCATCCGCCCAGGTTAATGCTTCATCGAGGTTGATTTTATTGTTAGCACAGAAGTTGGCAGCTGCTACAAAGTTTTGATAACTGAAGCCCGTTGATCCACGAAGTTCATCCCTCATTGCGGCTACATAAACGTTGTTGATGTTTGGTACTTCGATCGTGAACGAAGCTTTTTTATTTTCCCATGCCATGTAGGCTACTGCAGAAGCTGGTTGTCTGTCTTCAAAGCCATAGGTGAGGTATTCTGTGTAAGAGTTGTCAGTTGGTGTAGACTCTACACGAAGTGCATCTTCTTTTGGATCATAAAAGAAACTTCCCCAACTGGAAGAGTTGTTTGAGAAGATATAAGTCCAGGGCTTGTCTTTTTCTACAATGATGTGGAGGCCATAAGTGCCAGCCTTTAAGTCTTTTCCCCCGATTTTTACATCGTGTGAAACTGTGAATGTTGTGTTTTCATTTGCACCCGCCCTCCAGGGAGCGGCAGTAGATGTTCCAAATCCAAGATTGGTAAGACCATAAGGTACGAGTTCGCCCCAGATGTGACCTTTGCGATCATCACCGTTCGGTGCATGCACTTTCGGGCTGCTATAGTTGATGGTTATTTCAACGGGGCCTATCCATTGCGTGACTTCGGCTTTCTGGTTTCCCCCACTAGGCGGTGTGGTGAGGCGTTGACTAAAGGCAATCGCACACAAGCCCATAGCAAGCGCCAAGGCGTAAATTTTCTTCATAAGGTGGATTTTTGAGGTTAGTGACTTAACTATTTCCTGATTTTTAAACGTATTCTGTCTGGAAGGTTACTAACCCGATAAGTGGTATTTTTCACACAATCAGGCTTGTGGGCGCATTAAACCTTGTGCCGGCCTTCTGGGATGGATATTAGTAGTGAAGCTGGGTTGATATTCACATCGAACTGCGAAGCCGATCCCACCGCTTCTCCATCGATATGGTAGGGGATTTGATTGTCTGTAGTAATAGAGATTGACTTTGCCTTGAAGTGTGCCATGAGTCTTGACCTATGTAAAGAATGTGTGAATAGTTTGTTGACAAAGCTCAACCCTTCCCAAACGCTCATTTTTTTAACAATACAAATATCCAGTTCACTGTCGCACACTGAGGCTTGCGGTGCGATGATGGCATTGTTGCCGAACTGCGATGAGTTGGCAATCGAAATAATGAACGCCTTTCGCTGACTTGTATCCTCGAACGATTTTAGTGTGCTCGTAAACTCTTTGAATTGTTTGAAATGAGAGACAACCAACTTTCCGTATCCGGCTAAACCACGTTTTCCATCCTTTCCAAATTGACCGGCAACAAATCCATCGAAGCCGATGCCGGATACATTTAATGATAAGCGACCGTTAATTGTGAATGTGTCAATTGGGATCACCCTTTTTAATTCCAGAAGTTGAAGTGCCTTATCGATTTGTAATGGGATGTGCAGATGACGCGCAAGCCCATTACCTGATCCTTTAGGGATGATGCCCAACGGCACGCTAGAGTGGAGAAGACCCTGTGCTACTTCGTTGACAGTACCGTCTCCGCCAACCGCAAAAACGGCTGCGTAATTTTTCTTCACAGCCATTTTGGCAAGTGTACTTCCGTGGCCTGGCTTTTTGGTAAATTCAATGCTGCACTCCAGCCCTCTTTTTTCACACGCTGAAACAATCCTCCCCTCGAGGCTATCACGATAACCCGTACCTGAATGTCTGTTGATTACAAACAACACCTTGCTACTTTCGCTCATTGGATATGCAAAAAAGTGTTGGTAAGTTAAGTCAAAAAAGCAATTTGATGCTTGATGTATGGTGTCTACTTGTGAAGATTACATAGAGCTAACATTGCAACGCTAAACCATGGATCGATTTACTCCACGAAAAATAAAATTTAAGGCATGGAATCAAGAGGAACGACTCCTTCTTCGCTTGAATGCTATTAGCTGTAGCAAAGGTGAGCTTTTCAAAAAAGATCATATACTTCTTCAGTTCACGGGCCTTCTTGATAAAGAAGAAGAAGAAATATATGATATGGATGTACTGTTAGTCTATTCTGAAAAGTTTTTAGTCTTTTGGAATGCTGAGAAGAATGGCTGGTTTTTTTGTCCGATTGAAATACCAGAACAGGCTGAGCCGTTCCTCAAAACCAAAGCGCAGGTGATGAAGCGCCTGGGGAGTTATTTCGAACTTAACCTGACTACAACTTAGATTCTATATACTTTACGGCCTGACTGATGGTTTGCAACTTCTCCGCGTCATCATCAGGGATCTTAATATCGAACGTCTGCTCAAAATCCATCACCAATTCGGCATAGTCTAGTGAATCAATTCCAAGGTCTTTCACAAAGTTTGCATCCGGGGTGATTTCTGATTCGGGTATCCCTAATTTTTCGATGAGGATGGAGGTAACTTTCTTCTGGATATCAGGCATAATGGGAGCACTTAGTCGCCTGCAAAGCTAGAAAATATTAAGGGATTTTCGAGGTGTCAGAAGCGAAGCAAAAACTCCGTTCCCTTGCCCAATTCCGACTTCACAGCGATACGTCCTTCATGTTGACGCATGATCTGTTTTGAAAGGCTTAGGCCAATTCCAGAGCCTGTTTTCTTGGTCGAAAAGAAGGGTACAAAAATGCGCTCCAATGCTTCCGGATCGATACCATCTCCATTGTCACGAACAGATATCACCGGCTTGGTCTTCTCATCCAGATAGGCCTTGAGCTCGATGCATTTCTCTGTTTGTTCCGAGAACGCCTGCATGGCATTTTTGATAAGGTTGATAAGCACCTGTTCAATCATGTTTTTGTCGGCACTGATGACAAGGTCACTTGGCTCAACGGAAACTGATATATTGATTTCGCTGTCGCTCAATTCCTTTTTCTGCAACACAGCCATTTCCTCCAATAGCTTCTTCACGTTCACGGGTGCAAGGGTGGGCTTCGGTGTTTGTGAAAGATTTTTGAACTCTCTTACAAAACGGATCAGCCCCGCACTTCTTTTGCTTATGGTTTGAACAGAGAGATGCATATCCTCCATTTCATCCATTTTAAAAGTGGAGGTAGGGCCGTCCATCCTCTCCTTGAGTTCGTTCTCTACAATACTGGCAAGAGAAGAGATTGGGGTGACTGAATTCATGATTTCATGGGTGAGCACGCGCACCAGGTTTTGCCATGCTTCCATTTCTTTTTCATCCAATTCACTTTGGATGTTGTTCATCGACACCAGCTTGATGACTTCCCCACGTAGCGTCAGTTCTATGGCATAAATAGAGATTTGGATTGTCTCATCGGGGAGGGTTAACCGCACCAGTTCGCGCCCTCCTGTTTTTAAGCGGACAAACGACTCGACCAGTGCATCACTTACCAGCCTCAGGTCGTCAATGTTTTTTGCCTGATTCACTCTCAATAATCTTCTGGCGGCCGTGTTCATGATCTGAATTGAGCCATCTTTCTTAAAAGTCATTAAGCCGATCCCCACATGCTGCACTATGTTTTTGAAGAACTGATACTCTGAATCCTTCTCGCTCCTTGAGGTTTTCAAGTTTGTAATTGCTTCATTGAGTTCCCGGTGCAGGCGTTGTACTGCCGGGTCTTCACTGTCTGTTTTAAATGTCGATGAAAGATCATCGAAGCGAATGGCATCGAGAAAGGAAGCGATGTTCTGATTTGATTCTTCGAATTCCTTTACAAGGTGAGAAACCTGAAATAGAGTAGCACCGATAAGCGCCAGAGTTATTAAAATATTAAAGCTATCAGCGACTGAAAATGCTAACGCAAATACAGTCACCAGGAGAATCGCGATGCGAGTGACAAGTGGCGAACGCCAATTAAAGTCCATATTTTTCCATCCTCCGATACAAGGAGGCTCTCGTTAAGCCAAGTTCTTCAGCTGCCTTTGAAATGTTACCATTATGCAACTGAATAGCTTTGACCACTGCTGCCTTCTCCACATCATCCAGATTGAGCGTATCACTTTCAGCACTATGACCACCTTTCCGGCTAAAAAGAAAATCTGTTTCCTGAAGGGTAGGGGAGTCGGCCATGATTACAGCGCGCTCAATGGCATGCTGCAGCTCTCTTACGTTGCCCGGCCATGCATACTTTTTAAGCTTCATCACAGCAGCGTCAGAGAAGGCCACAATTTCCTTATGATACTTCCTGGTGTAAAAGTTCAAAAAGTGATTTGCCAAAAGCGGGATGTCATCCACGCGCTCACACAATGGAGGTATTCTAATCTCAACCGTGTTGATCCTGTAAAGAAGATCTTGTCTGAATTTTCCTTGCTCCACCATTTCATGAATGGGCATGTTGGTCGCGCATATCAATCGAATGTCAACATCAGTTTGAGTATTCGAACCTACGCGTGTTACCTGCCGAGATTGAAGAACGCTAAGTAATTTACTTTGCAACGCAGTGTTCAGATTCCCGATCTCGTCAAGGAATAGCGTACCGCCATTGGCAAGTTCAAATCTGCCAGGTCTGTCTTCTCGCGCATCAGTGAACGCTCCTTTCTTGTGGCCAAATAATTCGCTTTCAAACAACGTCTCCGTGATGGCGCCCATATCCACACCCACGAAGGAATTTTCTTTCCTCAGTGACTTCTGGTGAATAGCGCGAGCTATTAACTCTTTTCCAGTACCATTCTCGCCCAATATCAAAATGTTGGCATCAGTTGCAGCTACCTTGTCGATAAGTGCAAATACCTCTTTGATAGCAGGACTGTTGCCGATGATATCTCTAAAAGGCTGGCTGATTTGTTCTTCCAGCAGTTGTTTTGCTTTTCTAAGCTTATCTACTTCGTTGTAAGACTTTTTTAGTTTGATGGCAGTTGATATAGTGGCAATCAACTTTTCATTTTGCCATGGCTTTAGAATGAAATCCGTTGCACCCTCCTTTAAGGCTTTCACTGCCATCTCCACATCTCCAAAGGCAGTAATCATAATTACAACGGCATCAGGGTCTCTTTCCTTGATCTGTTTTAGCCATTCAAAGCCTTCTTTACCTGAGGTGGTGTCTTTGCTGAAGTTCATGTCCAACAAGATCACATCGTAGGTGTCGTTGTTTAGCAGGAATGGAATCTTGTTTGGGTTCTTATCGATGATGACCTGATGATTGTACTTTTTCAGCAGCATCTTGGCTGCCAGAAGCACATCTTCATCATCATCGATCATTAGAATTTTGCCGCCTTCGTTCACTGTTCTGGATTAGGTTTAGGGCAAGCATAATAGAAAAATTATGCCAGCTTCTGCACCGTCCGAAATCAGCATTTTAGACTCTTTTGGTGTGCCGAAGCGTACAAATATGTTCAAAAATGAACACTTTTTTGTGCGATTTCGAAAGAATATTGAAAAAGCAGCCTGGATAATTAACCGAGGGTTCTCAACGAGCGAGCTTGAATATCTCGACTTTTTCTGGAGTCAGCACAGCAAGTCGCTCATCCGTAATTACGGTATTGATTACGTTTTTAAACTTCGAGATATCAGCGATTTTTCTAATGTCTGCGGTGTAGAGGTCGAAGAGGACAATGTCATTTCCCTGTCGATAACATAGCTCTTCTCCCATAAAATTAAAGAAAGTCAATCCCTTTAGTTCAATTGTCTTTATTGGCTTACCAAGATTGTTGAGAATATATATTCCCGCATTCTTATCAAGAAGAAATATCATGTTTTGGTATTCGCGCATAAAAACAAAATGCGGCTCGACAACCCAATCTTCGGGTAGGGCGGACTCGAATTCAATCTCCTTGGTTGACAGATTTACTCTCTTCAAAGTAAAATCAGCTTCGTCAAGAATCCAGCCTTTGTTTGCTTCGTTGGCAGGGCAGAAGAGTGTAGGAGAAATACTCAATGAAGGTTCAAGTGTTGTTGCTTCCAGCGTTTCAAGGTTGTGATCGAGGTAAGTGTATTTTTTAGAACCTTTATCAAAGATGAAAACCTTCAATGGATTCCACGGTTCCAAAAGTGTCAGGGGCGCAATAGACTTCGCAGTTTGATTGAGTAGTTTTCCGTCAGGGTCATACTTTTTGAGGACACCATCGCCACCAACAAAATAAAAATTACCTAATCGATCTACAGAACATCTTGTTATATCCTTGAGGTTCAGATCAGCTACTCTGCTGAGCTGAGCCTTGACATCCACACAAATAATTAAAGTAAGTATGAGTGCCAGCACCCTCATCCTTCAAAAGTTTTTAATTCTACAGTGTTGCCGTCATAGATTCCGTACGTGCTGAAGTGTACCCACTCGCCAAGGTTTATGTAACGGCTTTGCTCGCCAACCGTCAGATCTAGAGGCAGATGTCGGTGACCAAAAATATAAAAGTCGTGGTGAGTCTTTTTTTCAGTTTCCTTGCAATAAGAAAGTAAGAATTCATTTTCTTCACCCTTAAATTTCTCCTCCTTTTTCATGTTGCTGATCCTGCTATTTCTACTCCAGTACTTAGCAATGCTTATGCCGAGATTGGGATGTATTCTTGCAAAAAGCCATTGGCATACAGCACTATCGAAAAATTTCTTCAGGATTTTGTATGAAGCGTCTCCAGGCCCGAGTCCATCACCGTGCCCCACCATCATCAAGTGTTTTCCGACCTCAAGCTGAATAGGTTTGCGATAGATCGGTATCCCGAGCTCGGTGGGGAAATAATCAAACATCCACATGTCGTGATTGCCTGTGAAGAAGTAGATGGGCATACCACTATCTCGAAGTTCTGCCAGCTTTCCCTGAAGACGAATAAAACCGCGTGGAATTGCATGTCTATACTCAAACCAGAAGTCGAAAATGTCACCTAACAAATAGATGGCCTGGGCATCCGATTTGACCTGATCCAGCCATCTTACAATTTTCTTTTCACGTGCAAGGCTGGTTTCAAGGTCGGGAACACCTAAGTGAAAATCAGAAGCGAAGTATATCTTCTTACCCTGAGCCAATTGAATGGTCTCCTTGTTCATCGATAGTTAGGTTTCAGATACATTCGCCAATTACGAGTTACCAATTTAGGTATAAATAAAAAAATCAGGTCATTTAGACCTGATTTTCAAATCTTTGATATGATCTTTTACTAAGCCGTCTTCTTTGATTCGTCCGAAGAATTTTGATCCGTTTCGGATGTCACCTCTTCAGCTTCGGCCTTACTCTCCTCGGTCTTTTCGTCCTGCTTACCGTTGGTAAATTTCTGATAAGTAGTTTGAGCAGCAAATGGTCTCTTGCCAATCAGCCTCTCAAGATCAGACTGGAAGAGAATTTCTTTTTCAAGAAGTTCCTTGGCAATCACCTCAAGGTGTTCTCTGTGATGTGTAAGCAGGTCCTTAGTCCGCTCAAATGCCTGATCAATAATCTTCTTTACCTCCTGATCAATTCTTTCAGCAGTTGCCTCAGAGTATGGTTTCTGGAAATTGTATTCAGACTGCTTTGAATCATAGAAAGAGAGATTACCAATCTCTTTGTTCATACCGTAGATGGTGACAATGCTGTAGGCCATCTTGGTAATTCTCTCCAAATCACTCAGGGCTCCCGTTGAAATTTTGTTAAATACAATTTCTTCTGCTGCTCGACCGCCAAATGTCATACACATTTCATCCAGCAGTTGTTCTGTTTGATAAAGAAACTGTTCCTTAGGCAGATACTGCGCATAGCCCAGTGCAGCTGCACCCCTTGGAACAATGCTCACTTTAACCAAAGGATCTGCGTGTTCAAGGAACCAGCCGGCAACTGCATGCCCGGCCTCGTGGTAAGCCACGATCAGTTTTTCTTCAGGAGAAATGATTTTGGTTTTCTTTTCAAGACCTCCGATCACACGGTCGATGGCATCTTGAAAATCTTGCATGTCAACTTCCTTCTTATCTCTGCGTGCTGCGATCAGTGCGGCTTCATTACATACGTTAGCAATTTCAGCCCCTGCAAATCCAGGAGTTTGGGCAGCAAGCTTCTTAGCGTCTACATCTTTGGACATCTTTATCGGCTTCAAGTGAACCTTAAAGATTTGCTCACGACCTGAGATGTCTGGTTTATCAATGCTGATTTGCCTGTCGAAGCGACCAGGCCTTAGCAAAGCCGAGTCGAGAACATCGGGTCTGTTCGTTGCCGCAAGAATGATTACACCACTATCTGTGGCAAAACCATCCATTTCAACCAGCAAAGAGTTCAATGTATTCTCTCTCTCGTCATTGGAGCCAGGCATTTGCCCCCTTCCTCTTGATCTACCTATCGCATCGATCTCATCGATAAACACAATACAAGGCGCTTTCTCTTTTGCTTGCTTAAAGAGGTCGCGCACCCTCGCAGCACCTACACCTACAAACATTTCCACAAAGTCAGAACCTGAAAGTGAAAAGAAAGGAACCGCTGCTTCACCGGCAACAGCTTTTGCCAGCAACGTCTTTCCTGTACCTGGAGGTCCTACGAGCAATGCTCCTTTAGGAATTTTTCCACCTAGCTTGGTGAACTTGCTTGGGTTTTTCAGAAACTCAACGATTTCTCTGATTTCTTCCTTTGCCTCTTCAAGTCCGGCAACGTCTTCAAACGTCACCTTCACTTTATTTTCGGCATCGAACAAAGCAGCCTTCGATTTGCCTATGTTAAAAATCTGACCGCCTGGACCGCCACCACCCGTCATTCTTCGCATCAGCATCCAAAATCCAAAGAGTAGAAGGAAAAGAAATCCCCAATTGAGTAACATACCGGTGATGTCACTTCTCTCTTCATACTTCAAGTCAATGCGATCATCTTTTGAAATTTTCGCGGTGATCTCCTTATAGTAATTAGCAAATTGGTCTATTGTACCAATCCTCATTTTGTAATGAGGTCCATTGGGGTTTATTCCAAACGGGCTGTTGCTTTCCAGTTCGTTTCGGTAGACTGAATTCTGCAGTGCTTCCTGCTTCAAAGTGATTTCAACCAGATCTTCATTCTTGATGACCACAATCTTCTTCACATCTCTCCGCTGCACCATGTCTTCAAACGTGCTTGATTGAATTTCAATCAAATCTCCGGAACGGTTGAAATAGCTAACAGCCAATATTACCGCAACCAGTGCCAGGATGATCCACATCTGGTAGTTACCTCTGGGTCCGCGCGGATTTAATAAGTTATTATCTTTTTTCTTGTCTGCCATTCAATTATCAGTTCAAGTCAGTAACGTCAATGTTTTTATTTGGTTCGCTTAGTTTTCGATCTCCGTGATCTTTGCATCACCCCACAATTTCTCAAGCGTGTAAAATGATCTTCTTTCCCTTTGAAATATGTGGGCCACTACGGTGATATAGTCGAGTAGCATCCACTCTTTATTGTTTTTACCCTCAATGTGCCATGGATTTTCTTTTAGGGTTTTGAAAACCATTTCATCGATTGCGTCCGCGATAGCGTCAAGTTGCCTTGCGGAGTTGCCGGAGCAGATCACAAAGAAATCTGCTACAGCGTTTTTGGCCTTTCTAAGGTCCAGTACCACGATATCAATGGCCTTTTTCTCCTGCATGCCCTTCACTATCACCTGACTCAATAACTCGGAGCTGTTTCCCGCCTTTTTTTTGGCCATTAAGTATCTTCGGGTTTAATCCGCAAAGCTAACCAATTACAGTGTATAAAATCCCTGCCAAAACGCTTTTCATGGGCAAGAACATCGTTTTTGTGCCAGAATGTCACTCAACTAATACACTCGCGGTGGAATTGACTCAAAAGCGGGATTTGGCCGAGGGAACTGTTGTAATCACCAATAACCAGACCAAGGGCAGGGGGCAACAAAGCAACATCTGGGTGACCGAATCTGGTAAGAACCTGACCTTTTCAGTTTTATTAAAGCCCACGTTTCTACACGTAAAAGATCAGTTCCTTCTCAATATGGTGATATCACTTGGAGTTAGTGATTTTCTTGCAGAGTTGAAGAAATCAATACAGGTAAAGTGGCCAAATGATGTGATGATTGCTAACCGAAAAATATGCGGCATTCTCATAGAGAGTCAGATCCAGGGAAGTGCATTTAATCGCACCGTTGCCGGAATAGGTTTGAACGTCAATCAAAAAGGTTTCTCGTCTCCTCGTGCTACGTCAATGGCCATTGAGACAAACACGACCTTTGATTTGCAGAGTTGCCTTGATGGGTTGTGTGGGACGCTGGAGCAGTGGTACCTCACGCTGAGGCAGCGCGACTATCAGCGGATCAAGGGCGCTTATCTCGACCGGCTCTATGGGGCATTCGAGAAAAGAACGTTCGTTCAAAAAGGCGAAGCATTTGAGGGGATTATTGAAGGGGTGGACGATTCCGGACGGTTGATGATAAGCACTCAGGACGGATTGAAATATTACAATACGAAGGAAGTTAGTTTCGACTACGAACCACTCACATAACGCCCAAGGCTCTTGTCTAAAAATTTGATCTGGTGAATTGACTGACCCGTTTTTGGGTGTGGGAGAAATACTATCTTTCGGAATTCAACATTTCAACTAATCAATCATTTATGGGAAAATCATTACGAATAAATTTTCTACCCGTATTGCTGTGCCTTTTAGTGTCATCAGTGTTTGCTCAAAAGCTGGACATGGAAAAACTGAAAGGGATGAACGCACGTAATATAGGACCTGGCGCCATGAGCGGTCGGATCACTGCCATCGATGTGGTGGTCAATGATCGCGATGTGATGTATGTAGGCTCCGCCTCGGGAGGGCTTTGGAAAACAACATCAGGTGGCATCAACTGGGAGCCAATCTTTGACAAAGAAACAGTCATGTCAATCGGTGCTGTGGCAATACAGCAAAGCAACCCGTCTGTAGTGTGGGTTGGAACCGGAGAGGGAAATCCAAGAAATAGTTTGAACGGAGGATACGGTATTTATAAAACCCTTGACGGAGGTAAGACATGGAAGCTGATGGGTCTTGAGAAAACAAGAAACATCTATAGAATCATCGTTGATCCAAATGATCCTAACACAGTCTATGTAGGCGCTATCGGATCTCCTTGGGGAGAACATCCTGAACGAGGGGTTTTCAAAACAACTGATGGTGGTCAGACCTGGGAGAAAGTTTTATATGTCAATGAAAAAACTGGCTGCGCGGACTTGGTGATGGATCCAACTAATCCTAACAAACTTTTTGCATCCATGTGGGAGCATCGCAGGTGGCCTTGGATTTTCAAATCAGGCGGACCTGGTTCTGGAATGTACGTGACTTTTGATGGTGGCAAGAACTGGACGAAGAGAACTGATAAGGATGGGCTTCCGGCTGGTGATCTTGGACGGATCGGAATTGCTGTATCAGCTAAGTCTGAGATTGTCTATGCATTAGTGGAGGCAAAGAAAAATGGTTTGTACAAATCAGAAGATGGAGGATTTAAGTGGAGAATGGTAAATGAAAATATGGATCAGATAGGCGATCGACCATTTTACTACGGTGAAATTCATGCTGATCCAAAAAATGAAAATAGACTGTATACAATCTTCTCTGAAGTGAATGTGAGTGAAGATGCAGGAAAATCATTCCGACCGTTGTTACCGTTTTCATTTAATGGCGTGCATCCAGATCACCACTCGTGGTGGGTGCATCCTGAGGATCCTTCCTTCATGGTTGATGGAAATGATGGTGGACTCAACATTACTCACGATCAGGGAAAGAACTGGAGATTTGTTGAGAATCTTCCTGTAGGACAATTTTATCATATCAACGTTGACATGGATCAGCCTTACAACGTGTATGGTGGAATGCAAGACAATGGCTCCTGGGTGGGTCCTGCTTACTTATGGAGAAATGGCGGTATCCGCAATTCATACTTTCAAATGCTGGTATTCGGTGATGGCTTTGACATGGCTGCAGACCCAGATGATAATCGTTACGGTTATGGAATGGCGCAGCAGGGTTTCTTTATGCGTTGGGACAAACAAACTGGCTACAACAAACTGATCAGACCGAGTCACCCGGATGCTGACATGAGGCTGAGGTTTAATTGGAACTCAGCATTTGCTCAGGATCCATTTGATAACTCAACGATTTATTATGGAAGTCAATTTCTTCACAAGAGTACTAACAAGGGAAATAATTGGGAGATTATTTCTCCAGACCTCACTACTAATGATCCTGAAAAGCAAAAACAATATGAGAGCGGTGGGTTAACGATGGATGCGACAGGTGCGGAGAATCACTGCACAATCATTGCAATTGCACCAAGTAAAAAAGAAAAAGGTGTGCTGTGGGTAGGTACAGATGATGGACAGGTACAACTATCGCGCGATGGTGGAAAAACATGGACCAATGTCACCTCCCGAATTGCAGGTATGCCAAGGAATGCATGGGTTCCTCAAATTCAAGCCTCTAGCTACAATGCTGGTGAGGCCTTTGTAGTTGTGAACAACTATCGTCAGTTTGATTTCAAGCCCTACCTGTTCAGAACAAAAGACTACGGACAGACCTGGGAGAGTATGGTGAACGGAAGCCAGGTAGGGGACAATAGCTACACACTTTCAGTTATTCAGGATCCGGTAGAACCAAAACTGATCTTCCTCGGGACTGAGAACGGTTTGTTTGTGAGTGTTGATGAAGGTAAGAACTACACAAGATGGACAAACGGTTATCCTGCTGGAGTACCAAGCATGGATTTGGTTATTCACCCGCGTGAACACGACCTGGTGGTAGGTACGTTTGGTCGCGCTGTGTACGTACTGGATGATATCCGCCCTCTTAGGGCAATGGCCAAGAATGGAGCAAGTATCTTAGACAAGAAACTTCACCTGTTCACGCCTCCTGATGCATATGATGTGGAAACGTTGCCTGCGGAAGGCGCACTATTTCCTGGTTCAGGAATGTTCACAGGTGAGAACAGACCTTTGGGCGCGCTGATTTCATATTCAATTAACAAACCAGCGGAGAAGAAAGAGGAACCAAAGAAAGAAGAGCCGAAAACTACAGTCAAATCAAAACGTGGAAAGTCAACGCAACCTGAACCTGCGCCAGCAGCAACAGAGAAAAAAGATGACAAACCGAAAGTGAAGTATGATTCGGTAACACTGGAAATCTTCAATGCAGCCAATGAAAAGGTAAGAACGCTGAAGCAAAAAGCTCCGGAGGAAAACGGGCTCAATCGATGGACGTGGAATCTATCTGAAAAAGGAGTAAGGCAGCCTTCGCGTGAGAAGGCAAGGCCAAATGCGCCAGAGCCTGGAGGAGGAAATGTGCTTCCTGACACATATAAACTACGAATGACTTTCGGTGATCAAAAAGATTCCACAATGATCAATGTGAAGGGTGATCCACGATTCACCAATGATGCTGCTTACATTCAAGCCAGGTATGCGCTGAACAAAGAGCTGGACAAGATCACAAGCCTGGTGTCTACGGCAACGGAACGATTGAGAGAGTCTCGTGATATTGCAGATGAATTTGAAAAACGAATGAAGGAAGCAAAGCGTGACGATTTGAAGGAGGCGATAGATAAGTCGAAAGCAGTAAAAGACTCAATCAACAAAGTGTTTGATTTTATTCTTGGTGCTGAGGATACACGTCAAGGTATTACAGCTACGGAGTTTCCAAGCAATGTATCCTTTTTGGGAACGGCCAGATTCTATGTAAACACCTCAAGAGAAGCGGTGACAGATCGTGAAAATAGGGTAATGAAACATGCCAATGACAAGGCACAATTGATCTTGGATAAGGTAAACACTTTTTATAAAGATCAGTGGCCTGCATATCGTGAGATGATGGAGAAAGTAAGCATCTCACCATTTAAGGACTATCAGCCGCTTGATCGCAATTAAGCGGATTTAAAAATAAAGGAGCCTGTGGAATGCCAGGCTCCACTATTTTATTCTTGAGAGAATCATTTTCCCCCCAGAGTGGGCTCCATCGCAATCCGTACCTGAGAATGAAATCTGCAATTGTGAAAAGTCCTCGACAATTCCGCTACCGTTATACTCACCAGGGCATCCTCCCATATAATTCGGAAGATTTTGATCATAACGAAAATTGGTAATCGCCTCATCATCAATCTGGAACGAAATTGCACCATCGTCTGGACCTCCACAGCAGGCACCGAATGAACCACTATAAAAGAATCTTCCTGAGGCGAAGTTGTTGTTGACATTGGTAATCTTTGCGGTAACAGGAAAGTCAGTATAAATATTGTCATTCCACTTCCCAAGATAATCTCCAAGGAGGTAGTGAGAATTTGTTAAGGTGACTTCGAATTGATGACGGGTAAGCCTGAGATTTCCCTCTGCTCTTATAATTACCACCAATTGATATTTTATGTTTGTCTGTAGAGGATTATTCTCGATATCTAACATGTCTTCTTTTAGGCGAAACTTGACTTTGACTTGATCAGCCATGTCAACTTCATGAATTTGATTGGGCGACAACCCTGCAATATCAGATTCGTGGATTGACATCTTGTCCTTCGCAATAATCAGGATCAAATTGGAATTGATAAATGGTTCCTGTAAAGCTAACTCAATGTAGATATCACTTGAGTTGGTGTTATTGCCAACATCTAACACTTTGCCAGACTCAATGATACCATCGATAATATCTGGCTCATCTTTGGAGCAATTGTACAATGCCGATGCCAAACTAAGGCACACTATTATCTTAAATTTTTTTCTCATGGTGTGGGAATATTTTGGTCGCCAAGAAAATGGAAATCAACAACACACTAGTAACCCACCTGTGGGTATTCTGATTAAGGAGTGAGAGATTTTTGTCCTTCCCTATAGGCTCGGAGTGACGATTCTGAATTTCATCTGGTGGATTTTGACTTTGGTAATTTTGAAATGGGTCAAATAAAGTTTGACATTGTTATAGCGAATTGTTCCTGCACACTTTTAGAAGAGCCCGATGATGACTAATTTCCAGTACCATGAGCTGGCTACAAAAGTATATTGAGCGATGGGGTGAGATGATTACTACCTATCGTGTGCGTAGCTTTCTGATAGCACTCGCTTTTATGGTAGGGGTTGCATTGTTGATGCGACCTTCCTCGTCATGCCTGATAACACCATACACTCCCTTGGCCATAGTTGACCTTGAGTTGGCATTTAGTCCAACCAGAGCGCAACTCGTTACCCATGTCTGGAGGCAATCGGAATGTCAAAGTAGCTTTGCATTATCTGACACAGCACTGGACGCAGCCATCATCAACATTATTATTGACTTCGCTTTTTTGAAAACCTATACTTGGTTTTTTATCGTTTTAATATTTTTATCTGCGTCCGGGCACAAGAGACAATTTACTTACGCTTTAGTATATGTCGCACTACTGGCCGGGCTGATGGATGTGATCGAAAATATTGCAATGTTGATTTTTATCGCTGACCCTTCTGACTTTACCTATGGATTTGCTGTGCCAGCTTCGATCAAGTTTGGATTGATATTATTGATTATTCTATTGGTAGTAGGCCGATCCATACTGCGTCTGGTGCGATTTTTTTTCTAGTCGGTCTTCTTCTTTGCAATTTGAAGCATAGGAATTTTTTCTCCTTTCTTACAGCAGTCAATAAAAATTCGGAGACGTCTCAATCTCGTCTCTTCCCTTTTGGCACTGATCACCCACCATATAGAAGCTTTTTTGTAGGAGGCTGCAAACTTCTGATAAAACGTCCATGCCTTTTTATTTGCCTTAATTTTATCCAGATACTTTTTATCAAGTACCACCTCCTTTTGCTCGAATGAGGCACGCGCAGTATTCTTTTTGTCAATCTTTTTAAACGCGGCTTCTCCAGCAGGTTGAATGAGATTTAATTTCTTGAGCTCTTTGAAGCGCCTGATGTTCACTAGACTCCAGTGACTTTTTTCTTTTCTTGGAGTGAATCGAATTGTGTAGCTCTCATCATCGATCGACTTGCGAATACCATCAATCCATCCAAAGCACAATGCCTGGTCAACTGATTCGGGCCAGGTGATACTGGGCTTGCCGCTTTGCTTTTTATAAAACCCTACCAACAGTTCTGTTTCCTTGTTATGATTTTTTTCAAACCATTTTCTGAAATGTTCAGGTGTTGGGAAAAATTTTGGTGAAGTCATTAAAATCAAATCTAAAGTTTGAGAAATAAAAAACCCCGCGAGGGCGGGGTTTTGTTACGGCTTTCTTCTAATTATCTCGTTGCGCCAAGATAGATTGAGTTAAATATCAATTTGTACGTGTTTCTGGCCTGGCCACGGAATTGAGGTCTGAAACCAAACAGGACGACATTTCCTTTTCCATGTCCCACATTCATCATTGCTCCCTTGTTTTTTATGTAACGATCAGCATTGAGTCCCCATCCGCTCATTAGGAGATCCTTTGAAGCATACGTGGCAACAGGAGTAACATCAGGGCGAGGAGCAGGTTTCATTACTTCGTTTCCTCCTTCAGCTTTGCGCGAAGGAACAATTGTTTCAAATGCGCGGCTTCTTGAGAATGATGCAGCGGCTTCCGGTTGCATTCCAAACGCCAGTGGGTTATTGGTGTTCACATTCATCCTTACGATTGAGCCCGGAATAAAAAACGTACTTGATGAAAGACCGTGAGTAACATTATCAACTGGCAAACCGAATTCATCGATAGCCAAGTCACACGCCTGATCAAAAGTCAACAATGTGCCGCCATTTTGCACGTAGTTGTTGAGAGCAATAGTTCCTTCCAGTCCAATGCCGCCAACATAAGGTTCAGGCATCGTGCCCGGTCTGTGTCCGATTAGAATTTCTTCTGGAGATTGAGAAGGAATAATGATTGCCGTGTAGGCGCTCAAATTTTTGGTTTTGATGTCCGCGTTGTGAAGCGTGTCTAGATCAAATTCAAATTGTTCCAGTACCCAACGAGTCCAGCCTTCGTCAATGTTGGCATCCCATGATTTATACAATCCAATTTTAATTTTCTTCATCGCCTTTACATTAGAAGGCTTAGCGCCAATGCCTGAAAAGGAAACACCTAATTCTTTAGATAGATTGTTGATTGCACTTTGGGTGTTGCTTCCCTTTTCGATGACGAACGTTCCGGCTGGAAAGGACGCTTTTCCGTCCGCGAAAGAAGCCTGTGCAATGGACACCTTCTCTCCAGCTTTCAATAATCTATTGATGGCTGTCGCGGAGAGATTCTCACGATTGTCAAGTGCATAACCAAAACTTGCAGAGCCTGAAACTGAGCCAGCTGGAAGTTTTATTTCAGATTGAATTTTTTTGGTTTTCGCAGTAAATGAACTTGTCACCCTATCTACTTTCACACCGAATGACATTGGCAATGTCCATCCTGTAAGATCATAAGGTGCGATCGGAGGCCCACCAGGATAAAGATAGAGATCAGGATAATCTTGTTTTTCCATCAGATCCGAGAGGTAAGGCCTGAAAGGTTGCGATCCATACATGACGTATGTACCTGCATCGTATTCAGTGTCACCAATTTTGAACTTACTGGTAGCTTCTTCTACTTCAATTCCCCCTCTCATCAATACATTGACCAGATTGACTGCCTCGGTATGATCCCACTGTGACTTGGGGATAACGTAGGCGAATGCTCCATTTGTATCTTCGATGGCGTCACGCCCCATTGAATAAATGTTGTAGAGCAATTCATCCCGCTTTTCTGCTGCAAGGTCAAGCACGGCCATCGAGGCTTCCAGCATATAGTCAACTGCATCACGGAAATGTGACTCGCCACCTTTCCAGGGATATGCATAGAATATTTCTGTGCCATCAGTTTTTTTAGATGCGCCATCTCTTGCAGAAGCATTGCCAATAATTTTCGGAATAGAGTCTGGTGGATAGAAGCGAGGTGTAGGTGAGGTATGAGCAGTTTCAGTGAGAATACCGATCATGTTGTGGTAATACGGAGCTGTTCGCATTCCACCGTTCCACCACATCTCAAATGTTGTCATCGACACAGCTCCTGGCATTTTTTTCATGGCGAAGCGATTGCCCATTGCTGTACCTACAAGGTTTACTCCTGTTGTTACACCAGGGTGAATTTTAGAGTTGACCGGACTTCTGAACGGTGGGATGAAAATTCTTGCCCAGGCAGGTGAAGATTGATGATGGTTGTGAATGATTTGAGGATACCATTGATTGTATAAAACATTCATTACCGCCTTGGTCTCGGGCATGTTGCCCATAAACCAATCGCGGTTGTTGTCATGACCAACATATTCCTGATAAAGAATAGGAGGGCCAGATGTTTCATAAATGGTTCCCAGGTTTTTGCGATACCAAGCGCCCTCAATGTCTAGGCCGTCAGGATTGATAACAGGCACGACAAGAGTGATCACATTATCACGAATTTTTTTCATCTCGTCAGACTCCTCAGCGGCAATGCGATACAGAAGTTCGGGAGTCATTTGAGCATGCGCTTTCTCTGACGCGTGCATTCCGCCATCAAACCAAATGATCGCCTTTCCGTCCTTTGCGAGTTGCTGCGCTTCTTTTTCTGAAATTCTGGCTCGTGCAAGTTTCTCACTGATGTCCCTCCACTTGTCAAGCGACTTCATATTTTCTTCGCTAGAAATGAAAATCAACTTCATAGGTCTTCCTCTCACCGATTTTCCAATCTCAGTCACTTTCACGCGGTCTGTTGCCGCATCTAATTTTTCATAATAGGACAGCATCTGATCATAAGTCGCCATTTTATAGTCGGCTCCCGGCTCGAAGCCGAATGTCTCAGATGGTTTTGGGATTTGCCCAATGGCCTGAGCGCAAATCAACACCAGCGCTGCAATCCAATATGTTAGCTTCACTTTCATCTCATTTTACGATTTGAGGTTTTACGTTCAATTGTAGGAAATTAATTCATCCCTGAATTCGAAATATAGATAATGTGCATTCCTGAACTCGGGAAAATTTGATAACGAGGTTATTTGATGGCTGAGTGGAGAAAACGAGCGTTGATGCTTATTTCTTTAGTACAGCAATACATTCTATTTCAACTCTCGCATTAAGTGCAAGGCCACTAGTGCCAAAGGCGCTCCGTGCTGGTTTATTTCCAGGAAAATACTTGATATACTCTTTATTGAAATCGCCCCACTCACCAATGTCCGCCAACATGATGGTACACTTCACGATGTTATCCAATGATGACCCATTTTGTTCTAGTATTCGTTTAATGTTTTCAAAAGCCTGCTGTGTTTCTCCCTGAATGCCACCTTCAGCTAGCGTCAGTTGTCCTGGGAGGTTTCCAACCTGGCCAGAAAGAAAGATTGTGTTTCCAACAATTACCGCTTCAGAAAACGGAAGATTGAGTTTTTTGAATTCTTCTGATGTGTTGTAAGAGACATCTGTTGAACCTGTTGGAGTACAAGCTAAAAGAATGACTGCACAGACAGCTGACCAAACGAATGCTTTCATAATTTATATCTTTTTAGGTTTTGATTTGGATGATTTTTTTATGGAGACCATTTCATAGGAGATAGCCAATAATGTTTTTATAATTTTAATTTTTGCTTTGGCGAGATCAATTATTGTCCATCCTTGTTTTCCCCAAGCACCATTTGCAGGGTAGATAATATCTGGGTGATGTTCGCAAAATAGTGATTGATCATCTTTGCTAATTTTCACAACTCCTTTTTTCTTTACGATATCAAGGGTAGCGAATATTTTTTTATTGATTCGAAATGATGTCTTTTCGAAGTGAGGTTGTTCGACCACATCATGAAAAGATAGAGCAAGTTTTCTAAATGCAGCCGTTGAGATCATTTGCAAAAATCTAAAGTGGTATTGTAAAGTATCTGTGAAAGATCAATTACAGAATCGAGCTCTACCCATTCTATTGATTGATGAATGCCACCACCGCGCGGGCCGATAATTACCGTTTCAATTCCGGCTTCACCGAATAGGCCGGAGTCTTCCCACCATGTATGACCGATAAAGTCGGTGACAGGACTCGGCATTTGTCGCTGCAGCGATTTAACGATTGCAGCATCCTCCTTTACTTCGTAAGGATTTCTCCAAATTAAATTCTTCAGGGACGCATTAAACTTGGGATCTTCATTCGAAAGTTGGTCAAGCAGTTCCTTAAGCTCTGCATGAATATCGTTTTTTGATTCTCCAGGAATCGTTCTACGTTCGACATTTATTTTGCATTCTCCAGCGTAAATAAAAAGACTCTGACCACCTTTGATAATCGGAACATGAAGTGAGGCTTCACCGCATAGGGGATTGTTTTTTGTTTTTGAAACCTCAATTGATAATTTATCTAGAGCACTAAGCACTCGTCCCATCATCATGTTGGCATCAACACCCTCGCGATGAAGTCCGCCATGCGCAACCTTTCCAAAAGTTGTTATCTCATAAACACCAAAACCCCGGTGCCCAAGACATATTTTCAAATCGGTAGGCTCTGTGACAATGCAGCCATCAGCCTTAAAATTTTTTAGAAGTTCTTGCGTGCCAACCGACTCGTATTCCTCATCAGCTACAAAAGTTAAAACCAGGTCTCCCGAGATAGTCCGCTTATCGAGTGCAAATTGTTTGGCTACACCAAGCATGGCCGCAATACTTCCTTTCATGTCATACGCGCCACGACCGAAGAGCTTATTCCCCTCAATTCGTGCTGCAAATGGTTCGGTCATTCCCGCTACACCCACGGTATCCAGGTGAGCATTCATCGCAAGCGTTTTCCCGTTGCCAGTTCCATGCCATCGACCGACAACGTTGACTTGATTTTTACCCAGGTCGATAATTTCAGAGTCAAAACCGAGACCTAGAAGGCAATTGTGAATATAGGTTCCAATGTCCTTTTCACCTTTGCCAGAAGACTCAAGAAACGTGTTTACGGAATTGATCCTAACAAGATCTTGTAGTGTTTGAATAATAAAACCAGAGTCGGCCATTAGTAGAGTTTGAAATAGTAAATAACAAACTCTTCTTCAAAGCTCAAATCACTATGCTGTGATAGGCTTACTTTTCGTTGCCATCCATCTTGACACTACAAAGCCCTGAATTAGAATGACGGGCAGCGTTACCAGGAGCATCAACTCCCAACCCAATGCATAAACAATCCAACCTGCTGATAGCGATGCAATGGCTTGGGTGCCAAATACAATGAATTCGTTGAATGCTTGAACCTTAAATCGTTCCGATGGTAGATAGCTTTGCGGAAGAAGAGTCGTACCACCAATGAATAAAAAATTCCAACCAACACCAAGCAGGATCAGTGAAATCCAGTAGTTGCCCAATTCGTGCCCTGAATAAGCGATCGCAATGCAAATCAGGTAAGCCACTAAACCAAGGATCATCATTCTGGCGATGCCAATTCGATTTACAATCCAGGCGGTAATGAGCGATGGCAGATACATGGCTATGATGTGACTTTGGATGACCCACTTGGTGTGCTGGAGAGAGTGACCATCCATGTGATGCATACTTACAGGAGTGGCAGTCATAATAAATGTCATGACTGCATAGCCAACTGCTGCACCGACAATGGCCACCTAAAATATCATTTGTTGTGAAATCACTTTTATAGGCCTAGCGCCTTCGCTTGTTTGGCCTATGTCAATCGTTGGGTTTTTGAATGCCAGTAACACCATTAATGCCAACCCGAACAGACCTGCGAGCATTAGAAATGACCCTAGAAACTCTGTTGGTAATAAATCTTTGCCAAACACTGCGGCCTCCGGCCCGATGAATGCAGCGGCTATTCCACCCAGTAGAACACTTGAAGCTGCATTGGGAATTAGCTCTGGTGTTACGCTTTCCATTGCTGCAAATCGAAACTGCATAACGCATGCACTGGTAACTCCAAACAGAAAGGTGCTCGTGCAGAAAAGAGAAAATGAAGATATTGTTAATGTGTATGATGCAAAAAATGCATTGACGATAGAATAACAAAGGATGAGAATGAATGATTTTCTCCTGCCCAATTTTTTCATCATCATCGTAACTGGAACGACTGACAGTGCAGTGCCGATGACCATGCAGGCAACAGGCAGTGTAGCCAGTTTTTCAACAGGAGCTAATCGTGTTCCAATAAGCCCGCCTGCGAAAACCACGAGGCTCGTCACCGACATCATTAGTGACTGAGCAGCAACCAATAACCAGACGTTGCGAGGAAGAGATTTCATAAGTCGGAGAAAGAAATTAAACGTACCTCATCAAGTGACGATACAACTCAAGGCAAACCCATGCATCGGTGGCAGCGTAACTAAGTTGTTTATCTGTAAAATTTGTCGCTTCCCAGTTGCTGGTTTGTGCGCTTTTTGAAATTCTAAAGCCCAACACAAGCCCCGCAAGTTTTTTCACGCTCTCGACTTCGATACCAGCATTCTTTGCAATAGTAGCCAACTCTACAAATCCATCGGGACTGAAACTATTAAGTTTCTGAAGAGCTTTGATGTCATCGCGTATGCCAACGCCAGCCTTCAATATCTCGTCATTTTCTAGTAGAGACCTAAGTTCATCAGTTAGACCGGTGTGATTAAGGCGAATTAAAAACACTTTTTTGGGGATGGCCATTTGCAAAAGAGAAACGCTGTATCGTTGTCCTTTTGTGAAACTCGGTCTGGTTTCCGTGTCGAAGCCAATGATTTCATGATCACCTAGTTCGCTAACCGCGTTGCGAAGTTTTTTGATGTCGGTAATCAACTGGATATCTCCCTCGAAAGAGGAGAGCGGAAGGGCATTTAGTTCTTCATTGCTAATAGTTGTACCAAACTCACTATGCCTGTTGTGGGCTGACATCGTTGATGCGTCTTATTTTGTAATTAAGGTAAGCCTGCAAAACTGTCATAAATGGACTGATAAGGCAAAAAAATGTGTAAGGAGCATACGCCATAGTTGCCACGCCTAATACCCCTGCTTGAGTGGCTCCGCAGGTATTCCACGGGACCAAGACGGACGTGACCGTTCCCGAGTCTTCCAAAGTTCTGCTAAGTAGTTCTGGCTTGTAGCCACGCTCGCGGTACGTGTTCGCAAACATTCTGCCGGGTACAGCAATTGCCATGTACTGATCAGATGCAGTAACGTTGAAGAACACACACGTGGCTGCAGTTGACGCCACAAGTGAACCAGTGCTGTGGGCAAATCGAATGATCTCTTCCGCAATCCGATGCAATAAGCCACATGATTCCATCACACCTCCAAAGATCATTGCAGTAAGAATCAACCAGATGGTGTTGAGCATGCCGGCCATCCCTCGCCCTGTGAGCAAGTCAGTGATCATTTGATTGTCAGTCTGCACATTAATGGTTGTGGTAAGTGCGCGCATCACCGCAGTAAAAGAGGATTCCAGATAGTTACCTTCTATACCTGATATCTGGTTCACCACATCAGGCTGAAAGATTACTGCAAAAATTCCACCTAGCAATGAGCCGATCAAAAGCGCTGGCAATGCTGGCATCTTTTTTACAATCAGATAAACAACGACTGCCGGAACGATGAACAGCAGCGGATTTAGATTGAACGAATTTTCGATGGTTCGCAGTACTGAATCGGTATTAGTCGTGACTGCTGATGTATCCTGAACAAATCCCCAAATCAAAAAAATGATGAGAGTCAGACCGATCGATGGAACAGTAGTGACTACCATGTATTTGATGTGGGTAAACAAATCAGTGCCGGCCATGGCAGGAGCGAGGTTAGTGGTATCAGAAAGTGGGGACATCTTATCTCCAAAATATGCACCCGACACAATCGCGCCCGCGATCACACCTTCATGTAAACCAAGCGCTTTTCCAATTCCAAGCAATGCAATTCCAATCGTTGCTACTGTTGTCCATGAACTTCCGGTTGCGAGCGAAACAACAGCACAAGCAATACACGCAGCAAAAAGAAAAATAGTAGGGTTGAGAATTTTTAATCCATAATAGATCATTGCCGGAACAATTCCACTAAGTAACCATGTACCTGAAAGTGAACCTATCATTAACAAAATGAGCATCGCGCCCATCGCGGAGTTGATACTCTTGAGCATACTCTTTTCAATGTCGCCCCAGGTGTACCCCAGTCTGACAGAAACAATTCCAGCTACAGCTGCAGCAAGCAGAAGCCCTATTTGATTAGCGCCATTCGTTGCGTCCGTGCCAAGCACGATTACGTTGGTTGAGAGCAGGGCGATAAGAACCACAATAGGAATGAGAGCTTGAAGAAGCGAAGGTTTCTTCTTGTCAGGAGTCATGCGCGAGCGATTGAGTTCAAAATCGATTCAGTCTAAAACCTTGAAGATAATAATAATTGGTGATTAGCTCAGGATGGGTTGGTGACTCTATAAATCACATCTCTTTCCTTAAGGTAGTTTACCATGAACTCAAAGTGAGAAGCCTCCTCTCCAAGGAATTCGGGTGGATTGATCCCCTTCCTCGTGAACTTATTGTCAATCACCAAATGTACGGCCCCCGTGCAGGTATATCCTGTGGTTCTGGCCATCGATAGAATCCCATTCTTATCCGTTTTGTCATAGAGGTAATACTCATATTTCTTCGACTTACCTTCTTCCTTTCCGTTGATGACAATTCGCATCACCGTAAATTCTTCTTCGCCTGGTTTTAGTTTCCATTTTGGAAACAGCAGCTTGGCAGTCACGTCCACGGGCCTGACCTTCGCACCCTTAACCTCTACTTCATCGTATGAAAAGAATCCGGTGTCTCGTAGTACCCGCAGGTATTCAATGCAACCAGGATATCTAAGTGTCTTCTCAATCATGTTTGGAATGTTTGGCATCGTCTTGATCAGCGACCTCAGCCCGTCAGAATTCCACGACTCAAGAGTTCCGACTCCATCGAAATGAATTAGTTCAGGATCGGATAGTGCTTCTTTGGTCACGATTGCTCCGTTTTGCACGTAGCGTGCCGGACGAATGTATTCTTCAATCACATCGATGGGGGAGAATACAGCTTTGTATTCATAAGGCCATTCGCGCACTACAGGTAATCCACCAACAAGACATTCGTATGTATCGATTTGCATACGCTTGTTGTGATATCCCAAAATGATATTACCCATTCCAGGCGCCACACCGCAGTCAGTCACGATAGTGACGTTATTCTTCTTGGCCAGATCATCCAACAAAAAAGGATCTTCTGGAAAAAAGGAAATGTCGACCATATTTTTACCAGATTCTATCACGGCTTTCGCTGTCTGAAAGCCCATGAATCCTGGAACCGCCCCAACAACCAAGTCAAAATCTGTTATAGTACTTTTTAAAATATCGAGGTTCGAAAAATCAAGTTTTTGAGTTTTTACTCCACTGGCTGAGAGTGAAGCCAGAGCTTGGTCATTTATATCAACTGACGTTACGTCAAAATCTTTTGCCAGGTCCAATGCCATCGCTTTTCCAACCAAACCGGCACCGAGAACAATAATTTTCTTCTTCATTTGTAGGGATCGTTTATACTTTTGTTCACTATTGTTGCAATTCCTAATTTCATAGCAAATAGTTGCAACATGTTTGAGCCCGCCAAGATACTTGAAAAAGCAAAAAAGTCATCCTTTTACCTGTGGCTTCTCAATTTCTCCTTGGATAGAATGATTCCATTTAATAAGCCACATGGTTTTGAAGTAGTGGAGATAAGAGATTTTGCACTCACAACAAAGATTCCGTTTAAGCGAGGCAACTGGAATCACATAAGAGGATTGCATGCGTGCGCGCTTGCTACTTTGTCTGAATTCACTACCGGTTTTTTGCTCGTCACAAAACTCGACAGTAAAAAGTACAGATTGATTATGCAGAAACTCGAAATGAATTATCACTACCAGGGAAAGATGGATGCCTACGCAAAATTTGAAATCAGTGATTCATGGCTACAGGATCAGGTTTATTCCCGGCTTACAGATTCGGAAGCCGTGGTAGTAGTTTGTGAAGTGAAAATTTTTGATGAGAAAAACAACCACCTTACTACAGGTTATGTGCATTGGCAGATCAAGGACTGGAATAAGGTGAAGACAAAAGTCGCTGCTTAACAGACTACAGTTGTGGGGAAGAAATTTCGGCTTGCAACGGAGTGGAAGAACATCGAGTTTGTAGAGGGCAAAGTTTCATCTAACTATGCAACTGAGTATCACCTATCACTATTTAATACACAAGCTCATCGTTCTCTTCAGGCAAAACAAGGGTGGATTGAATTTCATTTGATTCGTACGGATAAGAAAGAAATTCTTGCCTCAATATTTTTCTGCCTGGAGGGTGGCATTGCTTCGAGTCCGACAAGTGCTCCTTTTGGTTCCTTCGAACTATCAGAGTCAGTAAGTACAGAGTACTTGTATGAATTCATAGGCTTCGTTGAACTACGATTGAACAGGCATGGAGCAAAGCAAATTCGAATCAAAAACTATCCCGAAGCTTATCACTCGAGGCTACACAATCTAGTGACAGTATTGTTGTTTAATCACCAATACCGCATTGACAATGCCGAACTAGGTGCCTGTATCCACGTTGATGACGACAGTCTTGAACTAAAAATGGATCAGTGGGAGCGTAGAAAGTTAAAGCAGGCGAGGAAAGCCGGTTTGTCATTCAAGACTCTTTCAGTTGACAAATTTAATGAGGTTTATGATTTCATTTTGGCTTGCAGGGAAAAGCGCGGCCAATCCTTGAGTATGACCAAGAGTCAGTTGAAGAAGGTAGTAATAAAATTTCCTAGCGAATTTTACTTGTTTGGTGTTTATGAAAGGAAAGGACTGGTAGCCGCTTCTATTTCAATTAGGGTAAGTCAGGACGTTGTTTATAATTTCTATTCCGCACACGCGAGGTCATCAGATCATCTTAGTCCAGTAGTCTTCCTTATTTCAAATCTTTATTATTGGGCTTACGGCCACAAATTTAAGTTGATTGATCTCGGTACATCTGCGCTTGGCGGAGTTCCTAATTTTCCTTTAATCGATTTCAAGTTGCGGTTAGGCGCATCACCTTCGATGAAGTTAACTTTTCAAAAGAAGTTGAAGTGACAGATCACCCATTGGTATCGGTTATTTGCCTGTGTTACAATCACGAAAAGTTTGTCGAGCAAGCTATTGAATCAGTTTTAGCACAAACGTATCCCAATGTTGAATTGATTGTGGTGGATGATGCAAGTATGGATGGGAGTAAGAGCGTAATAGAAAATTTAGTAGACCGTCAACCACATATTCAATTCCTTAAGAATCAAGATAACCTGGGTAATTGTAGGTCTTTCAATATTGGTTTCGAAAAAGCAAAAGGAGATTTTGTGATTGATTTTTCGGCTGATGATGTGTTGCTGCCAAATAGAATAGAGGAGGGGGTTAAAAAATTAATGTCGTTCGGAGATGAATATGGCGTTCAATTTTCTGATGCGATTTTAATTGACGAGTCCGGTGAAAAAATTGGTTTGCACTCAGATCGATTTCCGCATAATACGATACCGGATGGAGATATTTATCTGGACATAGTAAGTCGTTATTTTATCTGTAGCCCTTCAATGATGATAAGAAGTGAGGTGCTTGAGCAATTGGGTGGGTATGATGAGTCGCTTGCGTATGAGGACTTTGACTTTTGGGTTCGATCCTCAAGAATTGTAAAGTACGCTTACATAGCTGAGCCATTGATTAAGAGGCGAGTACTAAAAAGATCGATGGGAAACGACCAGTTCAAGCGAGGCTCAAGACAGCTTCAATCTACCTTGCTCGTGTGCCAAAAAATCAAAGAACTCAATCGAACGGAAGAAGAGCACAGGGCCTGGCGAGGTCGTGTCTGGTATGAGATCAGAGTTTGTATCAGGTTGTTGGAGATTGCATTGGCAATTAGATATCTGAAATTGCTGCGATAAATCTACTTCCTATTATCCTCACCTGCCACCATACTTACATAGCTTTCATACCGGCTTAGTGCAATTTCATTGTTCTGTAGTGCTTCCAGTACTGCACAACCGGGTTCAGTGATATGTATGCATCTTGAACCGAATTTACAATTGAGCCTTCGTTCCCTCATCTCCGGAAAGTAATCTGATATCTCTTGTTCGGTCATATCCATCAATCCCCATTCCTTGACCCCCGGGGTATCGATGATAAAAGTCTTTTCATCAAGCTGGAACATTTCTGCAAAAGTTGTAGTGTGTGTTCCCTTTTGTGAGAAACCCGAAATCTCATTCACAGACTGACTTATTTTGTCTGATAGCTTATTAAGAATTGTACTCTTACCAACACCAGAGTGGCCGGCAACCAATGTTGTTTTATTTTTTATCAGTTCATGAATGCTACTCAGTTCATCTGTTTCAATCGCAGACATTGAAATTGTCTTTATTCCCAGGGAATTGTAGAGGTCGACCAGTTTTGATTGGAGGTCAAGATCCTTTTCTCGCAAAATGTCCGTCTTATTAAAGACGAGTATCTGGGGTATTCGAAAGGATTCGGCAGACGCCATGAACCGATCAATGAATCCCACCGATGTGCGCGGTTGCTTGAGACTCGCAATGAGCATCACTTGGTCAACATTGGCAGCCAGCACATGACTGTGCCCCGTTTTTTTTACAGACTGCCGCTCAATAATATTTTCTCTTGGAAGAATCTCGGTAATGTGTCCTTCTTTTTGATCGTGATCAAAAATCACATTGTCACCTACCGCGATGGGATTGGTTTCTTTGATTTCATCCAATCGAAACTTGCCACGTGCTCTACAAGTATATACCTTTTGGTCCTCACCTAGCACATTGTACCACAGTCCGGTTGACCGTATTACCCTGCCTTTCATCGATCAAGAATTTTGTGACAATAGTCCATGACTTTCCTGGTAGCCCCTAGATTCTCTGTGACGTACGATCGGGTTACCTCACTTGCCAACAGATAGTTTTCTGGTCGGTTGGTTAGGGATTCCAGTTTGGTTTTGAAATCTGCGTAATCACCTACTTCAAAAGCTCCGCCTCGCATTATTAAATCAGTCGCCTCTTTAAACTTTTTATAATTTTTATTACCGAAGAAAATGGGTATACCATAACATGCTGCCTCCAATATGTTGTGCAGACCCTTTCCAAATGCACCCCCAACGTAGGCATATTCGCCATACTGATACAAACTTGAAAGCATCCCCATATTGTCGATAATCAGAACATCAAAGGACTTAAGATCAGTTGTGCTGACTGCTTTAGAATACCTGATAGTTCGAACCTCCAGTGCCTTTTCAATAGCCACAATCGATGACTCATGAATTTCATGTGGGGCAATAATAAATTTGAGATTGCCTTTTTTCTCAATAATGGCGGGAGCAAGTACCTCCATATCTTCCGACCACGCGCTACCCACAACGAAGACATTATCAGAGGCTTTGAAATTTTTCGCTACATCAATTTCCTTTCTTTGACTTACGATTTGGTTCACGCGATCAAAGCGCGTATCACCAGCAACAGTTGCGTTCGTAATGCCTATGAAAGAGAGCAACTTTCTGGATTCATCATTCTGAACAAAAAAATAATTAAAGTAGCTGAGTGTCTTGCGTTGCTTGCTTCCATAAAATTTAAAGAACGCCTGTTGCTCTCTAAATATAGAAGATACAGACAAAACCGGAATACCTTTTGCTGATAGCGTTCTGGAGTAGTAATGCCAGAATTCATATTTGATAAAAATGGCGATGGCAGGTTTGACAATATCAACGAAGCGTTTAGCATTCCCACGTGTATCCCAGGGTAAATAGAAAATATGATTAGCAAATTCGTAGTTCTTTCTTACCTCATAGCCGGAGGGAGAGAAGAAGGTGAGTAGTACTTGGTAATTACTGAACTCTCGTTTAAAGCTTTCTATGATTGGACGACCTTGTTCGAATTCACCGAGCGATGCGCAATGTATCCAGAGAACGGGATGTGTATTGTTTTCGAATGCCCTCGAAAGCCTCGCGAAGATGCCTTTTCTTCCCTCTACAAAAAGTTTTGACTTCGCATTGAATAATGCGGTCAATCTTACAAACGCGGAGGCAAGAAAGATGATTATCGAATACAATGCGTGCTATTTTCCCTTGAATTGTGGCGCACGCTTCTCAATGAAAGCCTGCATCCCCTCCTTCTGATCTTCGGATGCGAACGTCATATAGAAGTTCTTGCGTTCAAAGGCAAGCCCTTCATCCAACTGCGTTTCGAAAGATCGATTGATAGCTTCCTTGCCAAGTTGCACAGCGATGGGTGACATTTGAGCAATTTCCTTTGCCAACTGAAATGCCTCGTGCATATACATTTCCACTGGTACGACTTTATTAACTAGTCCATAAAAGTGAGCTTCTTCTGCAGAAATAAATCTACCGGTAAGAATGAGTTCCATTGCTTTTGCTTTGCCAACTGCTTTTGTGAGGCGTTGTGTTCCGCCTGCTCCAGGAATCACACCAATTTTTATTTCCGGCTGTCCAAACTTCGCGGTCTCTGAAGCAATTATCATATCACAGGTCATGGCCAACTCGCAACCTCCTCCTAAGGCAAAACCTGACACTGCAGCAATGATAGGCTTCTTTGTTTTACGAATCTGATCCCATGTGCTGAACTGATCAAGCAGCAGCATGTCGATGGCGCTCTTGTCCGCCATTTGTTTGATGTCAGCGCCAGCCGCGAAGGCTTTTTCGTTTCCAGTAATCACAATTGCCCGAACGTCATCATTCTTATCCAATGCCAGCAGCGCATCTCTCATTTCTTGCATGAGTTGGGGATTGAGCGCGTTTAGTTCCTTCGGCCTATTCAGTTCTATCAAGGCAATGTGGGGTTCTTTTTGTTCGGTAACTTTAATCAATTCCATGGTGCAGATTTTTGTCAAAACTAATCAATAACAGGAATTTGAAAGATGATTTAAATGAGAAAAGCCTCCGGAGAGGCTCTTCAAAAAGGCGAAAACTTTACTATACTTTGGTTAATTCTCCCAATGGTAATTTGGTAACAGCACTCATCGTTTATTTTTGCGCAAAGCTTAGTGATGAAAGTTCTTTTTGTTTGTCTGGGAAATATTTGCCGGTCTCCGTTGGCCGAAGCAATTTTTAAACACAAGGTCAAAAGTATCGATCTTGATGGGTCAATTTATGCCGACTCTTGCGGCACGGCTGGCTATCATATCGGTGAACTGGCTGATCCGCGAACGCGTGCCAATGCTCAAAAAAATGGAGTTACAATAACGCATAGAGGAAGGCAACTTCAATCATCAGACTTGGAAGAGTTTGATTATATCCTTGCTATGGATCAATCAAACTTGAGCAACATAAAAAGATTGAGCAATTCGGAACTTTACTCTGAAAAAATTTACCTGATGAGGTCATTTGATCCTCACCCAGGTGAAGAGGTGCCTGATCCCTATTATGGGGATGAAAAGGATTTTCAGCAAGTCTTTGAAATTCTTGATCGTTCGATTGATCACTTTCTCAAAGAGATTAGAGCGAAATTATTATGACCGCACCAAAACTTGCAGCGTAGAACGTGACGATTGTTCGAGTATGACTCCTTTTTGCGTTCTGTATTTTTCAAAACTTTCACTGTCGTAATTTTTTACAGTGATTAAGGTGAGGCCTGTGTTGTAATATACTTCGAAATGCTTTCCGAGTTCACTAATCAATTCCATTACTTTTTCTTCTTTGAAATCGAGGCAGAAAGAAAATGAGATAGCGGAGTTCTGAATGAGGTTCACTTTTAGATTCCTTGACGAAAGCTCGTTGAAAATCACTCCGATCTGCGACTCATCAATGAAAGTATAGTCTGTGACGTGACAGGAGATCAGACATTGATTCTCTTTGAAGACAATAAGCGGAGGGAGTCGATCTACTTTACACTCATGTATTCTGGTACCTGGCAACAAAATGTTGTCAAAGTTTTTGACCAATAAAGGAATGCCTAGGTTAGCTAATGGCTTAATCGTTTTGGGATGTATTACTGAAGCACCGTAATATGTCATCTCTGCAGCTTCACGAAATGGGAGCTCATCAAAGGTGGTGGCAGCGGGAAGTCTTTTTGGATCAGCACTCATTACTCCCGGCACGTCCTTCCATATGGTTACAGATTCTGCACCAAGGCAAGATGCAAAAATGGCCGCGCTAAAATCTGACCCCTCGCGACCTAGAGTTGTTGTATCTCCCTCGGGCGAACTACCGATAAAGCCTTGCGTGATCAGAATCCTCGTTTTGATCTGTTCTTTTAGTTCAACGATACGGGATCTTGTTAGTGCCCAATCGACCTTGCCTTCTCTGAAGGTGCTGTCTGTGCAGATATATTTTCGTGCATCGACCCATTCCACGTTCAAGCCTGTGTGTTGAAGATATTGAGCGAGGATTAATGATGACATCACCTCGCCTAAGGAAACCACCTGATCGTAGCGTTTGTCTTTGCTGTGATTGGCTTTGATTTCAGTGGCGATCACTTCTTTAAACTTGCGTATGTCTTTGTTGAGCTGATGAGATGCGGGAAACAGGTCTGCGACTATTGCCAAATGTGCAAAGAGGATTTCCTCGATTTTGGTTCTCACAGCACTGTCGTCACTACCGCTAAGGGCGACTTCTTCAAGGGCATTTGTGGTTTTGCCAATGGCAGATACTACGACCAAAAGGGGCTCCGAACGGTGGGTGGAAATGATCTTGGCTACATTTTGAATTGCAGCTGCATTTTTCACTGATGCACCACCAAATTTAAATACCTTCATCGCCCATTTTGATTGGTTTCAAACGGTTGCATTGTATATTTGCGCACTCGTTCGTTAAGCGGGCGAATTTAGGTTCAAATGCGGTATCACCTGCAAAAATGACGGAATTAAAATGGTAGAAGCGTCCCGAATAGGCCAATCCATTGGCTTCACACTAGACCGGTTCATTAAAAACAATCAGGATCAATTTCAGTATGCAAGCGGGGAGCTATCTCAGCTATTGCGTGACATTGCGTTGGCATCGAAGGTCGTGAACAGGGAAGTGAACAAAGCTGGCCTTATTGACATTATGGGCCCTTTGGGGTCGCAGAATATGACTGGTGAAGATCAGCAAAAACTGGACGTTTTGGCCAACATTAGATTCACTCGTGCACTAAAAAAAGGTGGGGAGGTATGTGCATTGATATCGGAAGAATCAGAAAGCTACGAGGACCTGAATAATAATGGCAAATACGTGATCGCCATTGATCCGCTTGATGGATCATCAAATATTGATGTCAATGTTTCGATAGGTACCATCTTCTCGATCTACAGACGCAAGAGCAAAATTGGTGGCCCTATTCAAAGTGAAGATATTTTGCAAAAAGGCTCAGAGCAGGTAGCAGCAGGATATATTTTGTATGGGTCATCCACTATGCTCGTGTACACCACGGGCCACGGGGTCAATGGCTTTACGTTTGAACAATCGCTTGGGGAATATTTTCTCTCGCATCCGGATATGGAGATGCCGGAAACAGGAAAGGTTTACTCAATAAATGAAGGCGCCTCAAATTCTTTTCCTGAGCCTGTAAAGAAGTATCTCCAATTTTGTAAAGACAGCACCTACACCGCGCGATATATAGGATCCCTCGTGGCAGATTTTCATCGGAACTTGCTAAAAGGAGGTATTTATATTTATCCCTCTACTGCAAAGGACACAAAGGGAAAACTCAGGTTGATGTATGAGTGCAACGCACTTGCGTTTATTTCTGAGCAAGCTGGAGGGCTAGCAACTGATGGTGAGCAGAGAATTCTGGATATAGAGCCACAGGACCTTCATCAGCGTACACCTTTTTATGTAGGCTCAAGGCAGATGGTAGAGAAGGCGCAGTCTTTCTAATCCTTCTTCTCGTCCTTGTTTTTTTCCTTTGGTTTCTCTTTTGCTTCCTCGAATACTTCCGGTGCAAACTGCTGAAGTATACCGTACCATTTCACTAGCTTTTTGATATCTGATATGTACACCTTCTCCTCATCGTAATCTGGAAGAACTGATTTCAAAAAGGAGCGCAATTCATTCCCTTCTGCATTCGCATCAAGTCCCAGATCATTGCCGTATTCTTTGTTGATTTTCTTTAGTACTTCCTCCAGCGGAGTGGTGCCCTCTTTGCTGTGTGTGTAGATAGAGATCTCATCAAGGATGGAAACTTTGTGTGAGGCTGTTGCCATTATCTTCGCCTTAGACTCATCAAGAGCCTCTAAAATTAAGCCTGCCTTCGCAGGTTTCAATACTTTAAACAATCCACCTTTTCCGGTTACCGATGCGATTTCATTCAACTTCATGATTCTGTTTTTTTACGAGCAGCGCAAAACTATAAAATTAGAATTGACCTTGCATTGCTTTGGCAATAAAATCAAGTAGCTCCTTCCGGCCTGTTTTTTTCTCTGAAGAGGTGCTGAATAACGGTGGTAATTCTTCCCATGTTTTTAGCAGCACAGTCTTATATTTTTCAATAGAAGGGTCTACTTCGGTTCTTTTTAGCTTGTCCGTTTTTGTGAACACGATGGCCAGAGGTATCTGATTTTTTCCTAGCCAGGTGATGAAGTCCAGATCAATCGATTGGGGTTCATGCCTGCAGTCAATCAATACAAACACACAGTACAGATTTTCACGATACAGGATATAGTTCTCAATCATCTTACTCCAACCTTTCCGCTCGCTTTTGCTAACGCTTGCATATCCGTATCCAGGTAGGTCAACCAGGAACCATTTGTTGTTTACGATGAAGTGATTTATCGTTTGCGTCTTTCCTGGTTTGCCCGAAGTCTTGGCAAGATCCTTTCTGTTCACCAGCATATTGATCAGTGATGACTTGCCAACATTGGATCTTCCGATGAAAGCAAACTCAGGTCGATCGGGTTTGGGACATTTGGATACGTCTGTGTTACTAACTAAAAATTCGGCAGACTTTATTTCCATTCTTGGTTGTTAACGGCTTTAAGGGTGATGACCTTATGCAATATCAAGGTACCTTATGAGGTCAATTTTAAGCTTTGTTTGTGGAAGTTTTTATTAAATTGCTCCGATTGGAATGTGCTTTTTTGTGTTAAATTCGTACGAAACCATTTTTTGAACATGCACAGTATCCCCAGAATACTGGTTTTTTCAGCTGCATTTCTCTTCGTCTCGCACCTTTCACTAGCCCAGCAACAGGATAGAGAACAGTCCGAGTTGTATATGGAGCAGGCAAAGCTAATCATGACTGAGACGCAGGCAATGGATGATGCCCGTGATTTGATGATCATTGCTGCCAATTCGGACACGACAAATGCTGAGGCCAATTTTGAGGCTGGACGCATTCACATGTTGACAATCGGGAAGGAGAGAGCTTCTAAATATTTCCTTCGTGTGTTCAGGCAACATCCGGAATTTAGATTTGATCTTGAGTATTGGATTGCAGAGAGCTTTCAGTTTGGGCTGTCATTCGATAAAGCAATAGCGTTCTACGAATTGTATAAAGCTAAGTTAAGTGGAAACCCAGGTTACAATGGAAGGGATCTTGTGCCTATGGAGGAAGTTGACCGTAGGATAATAGAGTGTAACAACGGAAAAGAATTTGTGGCCAATCCAAAAGACTATTCAATCGTAAATATCGGAAGAGAGGTCAATTCTGAATTTGACGACTATGCTCCTGTTTTGAACGAGAATGAAGATGAATTGGTATTTACCTCGCGCAGAAGAGATGGCAACGTGAACGAAGATGTGTTTGAAGATAACAAACCATACGAAGATATTTTTTACGCGACAAAGGAGAATGGAAAATGGATGCGTGCGCAGAACATTGGTAGCCGTATCAATACGCCCTACCATGATTCTAACCTTGCCTTGTCTTCTGACGGGAATACACTTTATATTAGGAAAGATGTAAATGGAGGAGACATCTATTTTAGTGTGAGAGGTAAAGACGGTGTGTGGTCGCCACCGGAGCCCATTGAGGGCGATGTGAACTCTAGTTTTACTGAAGCATCAGTGAGTGTTTCCAAGGACGGTAACACGATGTACTTTTCCAGCGACAGACCGGGGGGCTTGGGAGGTACAGACATCTATATAGCAACAAGGACTAAAGCAGGTGAGTGGACGAGAGTAAAGAATGCCGGACCGAAGATTAATACCGAGTATGATGAGGATAGTCCGTTTATAGACTACGATGGGAAAACACTTTTCTTTAGCTCAAAAGGAGGGAAAGGAATGGGTGGATTCGATATTTTTAAAAGTAATCTGCTTGACGCAAAGAAGAACGAATGGAGCGACCCCGAAAACCTCGGGTTTCCGATTAACACTCCCGACAACGACATATTTTACGTGGGATCCAAAGATGGAGAACGGGGATACTACTCGACTACCCGGGAAGATGGTATGGGCTACGAAGACATCTATTTAATTACCACAGAGGAACCTCCAGCGAAGACAGAGGAAGCTCCAAAAGAACTTCTTCCTTTGGTATATATCGTTAAGGTAATGGATGGTGACAGCAAGAAACCGCTTGAGGCTAAAGTGCGATTGCAAGGTGCTGTTGATAATATCGTTGTAGGGTCAAGGACCATTGAGCCGGGTACTTACGAATTCAAAATTAAAAGCGAAGACTCGAAGGAGTATCAGCTCTCAGCCGAACTTGATGGTTACATTTTCCAAAATCTGAAAGTGATGCTTGCAGGAGCTTCAGAAGAGGGAGGCAGCGAAGGAAAGATCATTGAAATGAAGAAGCTGGTTGTAGGCGCCAGGTCGGTTTTGCGAAATATTTACTTTGACTATGGTAAGGCGACTTTCAGAACCGAGTCGTATGCCGAGCTTAATAAGCTGGAAAACATGCTGAAGCAGAACGAAAATCTTAAAGTTGAGATTTCAGGCCATACCGATAATGTGAGCAGTGCGTCTTTCAACCTCAAGCTATCGCAGCGCAGGGCCAATGCCGTAAAAGACTTCCTGGTGTCGAAAGGTATAGACACTCGGAGAATAACGGCTGTAGGATATGGAGAAGGGCGCCCACTGGCCAGCAATGACGATGAGAAGGACGGTCGCGAGTTAAACAGACGAGTTGAATTTCAGGTTTTAGGTAATTAGAATCTTTTTACCACCTTTGAAGTTTGAACCAACGAGCTTTTCGTTGGTTATTTTTTTATGACGGTAGTACCATACAAAGAAGACAGTTCTACAAAGAAAGCTCAGGTTGCGAAGATGTTTGACAACATCAGTAGCGACTATGATTTTCTAAATCACTTTCTCAGCATGGGAATTGATATTGCCTGGAGGAAAAAGGCAATTAGCATGCTTAAGCCACTTAAGCCAAAGTCAATTTTGGATGTAGCCACAGGAACGGGCGATTTTGCTATCGAGGCGTTGCGGCTAAAGCCTGAGAAGATTATTGGCGTTGATATCTCTGATGGGATGTTGTCGGTTGGACGTCAGAAAATGAAAAATAAAAAACTTGATGGGATCATAGAGTTGCGCAATGGTGACTCAGAAAAATTGCCTTTTGAAGAGAATAATTTTGATGCGGTGATCGTTGCATTTGGCGTACGCAATTTCGAAAATCTTAAAAATGGACTTAGTGAGATGCTGCGCGTTGTGAGGCCTGGTGGAATGGTAGTAATACTCGAGTTTTCAAAGCCTGTAAAGTTTCCCTTCAAACAATTGTATAACTTTTATTTTAAATTCGTTTTACCTAAAATCGGTCGTTGGGTCTCTAAAGACAGTTCAGCCTACACCTATTTACCTGAATCTGTTCAGGCCTTCCCCGATGGTGAAGGATTCGTACAGATTTTGGACCAGTTGGGGTATAAAAATACACGATGCAAGCCATTAACATTTGGAATAAGTTCGCTCTACATCGGAACAAAATAGTTCTGCTTGGGTTGCTCGTGCTGTCTGTTCCATCCTACGGTCAGCATTTCAAGTGGGCACGTCAGCACAACCCTAATTATGATGAAAGAAAGATCAGTTATGGTTTTATGATCGGCATCCACACCTCGGCCTATCAAGTGAAATATTCTGATCAGTTTGTTACACAAGCCTTCGACACGGTTCATTCCGTATTAACTCCTTTTTCGCCCGGGTTCTCATTGGGCTTTTTGGTAAACCTTAGGTTGAATAGTGATCTTGATCTTCGTATAATGCCAAAAGCAGGCTTTTATGATCACAAGCTGCAATACAACTACACAGACGAATCTTCACAAACTCAACTTACAGAAACTACTATGGTTGAGTTTCCGATTCTATTGAAGTATAAATCAATGAGAAGGGGAAATGTAAGGATGTACATGATTGGAGGTTTTACGCCATCCATCGAAGCATCAGGTAAGAATGATATTCAGGCAACAACAGATGTGCTTGATATCAAAAAAACGAACCTCACGATTGATGCCGGTATTGGGTTTGACTTTTACTTCCCACTTTTTAAGTTTTCACAAGAAATTAGATTTTCTCGTGGTTTATCGAATATGCTCGGACCAGATCCAAGTAAGTTCAAGGAACCCATCAGCAGAGTGAACACGAATACTATTTCAGTTTATTTCATATTCCAATAAGCAAAATGTCCGATAAGCGAATCGCACTCATCACTGGCGCAACATCTGGTATAGGTGAAGCCACCGCGCGACTTTTGGCCAGAAATAATTTCAAACTCATTATTTGTGGGAGGCGCAAAGAACGATTGACATCATTGCAAGATGAATTGTCCAAACAAACCGAGGTAACAACGTTGTCGTTTGATGTGCGAAATAGAACTGAGGTTGAGAATGCCCTTCGGTCATTATCTGACGGCTGGAAGAAAATCGAGGTATTGGTTAATAATGCGGGTAACGCGCACGGTCTGGATCCCATTCAATCAGGAAATGTGGATGATTGGGATGCTATGATGGACATCAATGTAAAGGGTCTACTTTATGTTTCCCGTGAGATTATTCCGGGCATGGTAGAAAGGAAAGGAGGGCATATCATCAATCTTGGGTCGATTGCCGGCAAAGAAGCCTATGCAAATGGCAATGTGTACTGTGGTAGCAAGTTCGCAGTCGATGCGATTACAAAAGGTATGCGTATTGATCTTAATGCTTATGGTATAAAAGTGACTGCGATTAATCCAGGCTTGGTTGAGACTGAATTTTCTCTCGTGCGATTCAAAGGAGATGAGGACAGGGCAAGTACAGTTTACAAGGGATACCAACCATTAAAGGGCGATGATATAGCCGATCTAATATTGTTTGCACTTACGCGTCCTGCTCACGTAGTGGTTGCTGATATGGTGGTTTTTCCAGTAGCGCAAGCGAGTGCGACTGTGGTTAACAAATCGTTATAAACCAGCCAACTTCAATAACAACTCATCATTCATTTCGTGTTTGCCAGTGAAGCTCATCTTCTCGGGCTTGATGCCGATTTTACCGATAAGATCGTTGAGCTCATTAACGCGTGGTGGTGTAATGAAAGGATCGTCTGTTCCAAAGACAGTCACCACTCTTTTGTCAATCAGCAGTGAATGACCTTTGTCAAAATTCATATCAGTTGGAAAAATTCCAGCCCAGAGAATGAATTGATCGAAGAGGATTTTTTCATTGAGAATCCAACGTGTAGCAGTAGCAGCCCCCTGCGAGAAGCCAAGTATGGTGACAGGTATATTAAAATTATGTGATTGAACTTCTGCCTTATAGATGTCATCAAGGTAGCTGACATAGTTTTCTATGTCCATCAATCTGTTTTCACGCGTCATCCAGGTTGCACCCACGCGATTGCTTCCACCCGCAGCCCGGGTTTGTACATCCTCCAAGTAAAATCTGGAGAGACCCTCGGGTGCAATAACAAAAATATTTTGCCTCGCGAGCACATCAAATTTCTTGATAAAGTACTGAGCCAATTGACCGTATCCATGAATCACAAACCAAATCTGTTTTGTGCCCGAGTTAAGCTCGCCAAGCGTGTGATACCGGGCTTTGAATTGAAATGAGATATTCTTCTCAGTACTCATGGTGTAAAAATGCAACAGCCGCCCAGAGTGATCGGAGCGGCTGCTACTATTTGTTCAAATTTGGTTATCTCTTGAAACCCAATGCACTACCACCGCAGTGTGTGGTGGATCCATCAAAGGTATATTGAATGTAATAGATGCCAGTGGCGTTGCATGGATAGGCGATGGCAGAAATGAATTGACCGTTCACCTTGCTGCTTGCAACTTTATTTCGCTGCGAATCAAACAAGCTTACTACCAATCCATCGGGTCCTTCTCCGGGAGCGCACAAATTAATCATGTATTGTGTTCCCTTCGTAAACACGTATGAGTATTCAATTTTGTCTTTGGCTCCACCTTCTCCATCTATTTTATAGCTCTTGAGAAAATTGAAACCACCTGAAAGCTTGGGTATGCAGGCATTGCTTAGGTTATCTGCATCGCATTGGCCAATCAGGCCTGACGAGCTGAAGCTCGCAATCAAAATTAATGCAAGGGTAAAAATATTCCGTCTCATATCCTGTATCTGTCTTAGCTAATGATTTTACTTCTAATTGAATTGGTGACTGTCATGATGTTCTTGACGTCCTCTGGAGTTATGTTGATTGTGGTCGTGCTGTTGTCTTTAATTACTGCTACACCGTTTACAACCTCCATTGTCGACTCCTTGTAGGTATAAGTGATATTAATTTGCTGGAAAGCCGCCTCCAATTCCTTGAGGTCAGTCAATAACGATGCCATATTTTCATCATTGGGGTAAAACGAGTACAAAAGGAGGATTTGTTCCAATGTAATCTTCTGTTCTCCGATTTTTTCCTGCAACTCTTTATGTGTAGGGTTCTTTGCAGCTACCTGACAGGTAACTTGCATTGCCTCCAACCAGCCACCTGTTAAAAGCAATACGCTAAGATTGGAGCGATTTTGCGCCTGAAGATAGTGGTTAATGGCGTTGAAGTTTTGAGTGGTTATGAGCAGCAGAGAGTCGAGGTTCTTGCTGTTACTCGCAAGTCTTCCAATGGTTTCAATGTCGAAAAACTGACCAATGTTCAGTTCATTCGCCAATGATTTAATTGTGGACAAGTATTTTATTCCATCCTGATTTTGCTCGTAGATATTAGTATAGCCCAGGTCTGTTCCATATATCCCAAGGTTAAGGGCCATTTTATAGTTCGTATTATACTTCGATAAATTGTCGGCTGAATTGAGGAGGGCCTTGTCATATTTTGTTCCCGATTCTTTCAGTAACACTGATATTTCCAAAGGGCTAGGAATCTGATCAAGAATGCTTCCGATTACTTCCTGATCAATGCCTGAGTCCTCGTTCATGGCCGAATCAAGACTGTTTTCGAAAGCGGCTTCATCGGGTTTTTTCCCCGGCCCACAGGACACTAGGATGGTGGCCACCAAGACCACAAATAATACTCTCATAACTGATAGTTTATGCTACCAAAATAAAAAAATCAACCGGCAGATACCAAAGATGGGTGATTTACTTTCTTTTTACAATAGTCAGTTGACCTGCAAAATTCACCACCTTTCGGGCCCATTCGAAGTAGAGGGCTACATATAGTAGGAAGGTCATGAGCCAGATCGCTAGCGTATTAAATAGAAATGTGCTGAACGAGAAGCCAAGAAAGTATTTTTGAGGGAAGAAAAATCCAGTCCTATAGTCAAGCGGATGCTGTGGTATCGGTTCCTGAAATATGGGGTCGATCAACTGCACCAATCTGCCTCTGTACATGGTGATCCTTTCTTTTGTGTTCACATTTTTTACAAGGTCAGCCAGACTCTCATTGTAGTACAGATTTTTTTCTTCATTCAGGTCAAAATTATTTTTCTCATAGAATGCTTTCTTTTTTTCCAGGATTGAAATTTGCTCGTTATACAAATCCTGGTAATGCTTTTTGAACGATTCAATATGACTTTTCAATGCCTTGTCAAGCTTATCGTTGTATCCAACCATAGTAAGTCCATGAATGAGTTCGGCTTCAGGCATTTCACCTTTAAATGAGTCGTTTGTCAACCTGCGTCTAAGGATATACAGTTCATCGTCTACCTTTTGCCGGACGTCTTTTTCATTGGACTGGTAGTTTTCGTGAACGTAATCATATCTTCTTGTCAGCTCATCGGCAAGAAAGGCAGATTTAAAGTCCGCCTCGGATGCTTCCTTCTCATATTGATAAAATGGCTTTTCATAGTCGTTGTCGGTGAACTGGTGAACAGCGAGAGCCTCATAAGCCCATCTTGAAGCCATCAAATCTGCGATAATGGGGACACGTTCTTTGTTGCTAATCAAGCTGTGGAGCTTATCATAACTGAAAAGCACTCCGCTGAGAATCATTTGAGGAATCAGTAACAGCGGTATTAAGACATAGACAGTCACTGCTGAATTGAAAGCGGATGAAATGTTTAGTCCCAAAACATTGGCTAAACATGACGTTGAGAAAAGGATGAGCCAAAAAGCCATTGTCATTCCTTTAATCTCCAAAACAAATACGCTGCACAGAACAAACAGCAATGTTTGAATTGCTGACATTAAAAACAGGATGCTCACTTTGGACATCAGGTAGCTATTCCAACTTAGATTGAGGAATGATTCTCTTTTTAAAATTTTTCTATCGCGAATGATCTCTTCCGCGCTTACCGTAAGTCCCATAAACAAGGCTACGATAATAGCCATCAGTAAAAATGCTGGAAAGTTTTCGTTGAATCGGAACAAATAGGTAGTGCCTCCGGGCGCACTCTTGTACTTAATGATGAAAGAGAGGATTAATGCCAGCAAAGGTGCTTCCAGCAAATTGATAAGTAAGTATTGTGTATTGCTCAGCTTTGATTTCAGGTCTCTGGCAGCAAAAACAAGTGCTTGTTTAATCTTGCCAGGAATCTTCAGTGACTGAGGAGGATCATCTTTCTCATCTTTGATTTTCGCAATATTAAATTTCGACCGGTACATCTCATGCCACTGCATGGGCGTCACCTTTCGTTTGTTAGTGGGCTGTCCGTACTCATCCACTACCTTGGCCTCGATGATGCTGAAAATTTGTTCGGGATTTACATTTCCGCAGGTTTCGCATTGCCCACGGCTGCTTTGTGCTTGATGAGTAGCACGCTTGAAGTAAGAAACAGCTTCAACGGGTGGACCGTAGTACGCAGGATAACCACCCGTATCCATAATCACCATTTTATCAAACATCTTGTAGATGTCAGATGAGGGCTGATGAATAACGGCCATTATTAATTTCCCTTTCAGCGAAAGTTCCTTTAGTAGGTCGATGACGTTTTCGGAATCTCTACTGCTCAGGCCGGAGGTAGGCTCGTCAAGGAATAATATCGCTGGTTCACGAATTAATTCTAAGGCAATGTTAAGTCTCTTCCTCTGACCGCCACTGATCTTTTTATCCAGTACACTGCCCACTTTCAAGTCCCTCCGGGTTTCGAGCCCGAGGTTTTCAAGCATCACATTCACCCGCTCAATAATTTGTTCTTCTGAATAGTCAGCAAAACACAGCTTGGCGTTATAGTAAAGATTCTCGAAAACAGTCAGCTCTTCTATCAGAAGGTCGTCCTGCGATACGTATCCAATCACGCCCTTGATCTTGTCTGGCCGGGCGTGAATGTTATAGCCGTTGATAAGAATTTCTCCTTTGGATGGTTTTTCGAGTCCAGCCAAAACAGTGAGGAGAGTTGTTTTACCAGCACCGCTGGCTCCCATGATCCCGATTAGCCTTCCTGGCCCTTCGGAGATTACTACATCACGAAGTCCTATGCCACCATTTGCAAATCGGTATTCGTCAATCCGTGCATTGAAAGAGAGTTTGGTAGTTTGAAGCTCCTCGTTAAAATCAGAAACGATGTCGCTGTAGTACAGCGCATCACCCGATTGCAGTTTGATGATACTGCCATGAGAGAACAGGTATATTCTGTTGTGCTGCATCACAAACCCGTTGAGCGTATGTGAGTCATCACCAAGATATTGTGCGAAATACAATTCAACGCTCGGCACCTTCATGAAAAAGAGGTCGCCCTGCAAGGAGGCCTTGATGTGCTTTTGTTTCTCCGCGGATTTGTCTGGCTTCTCGTTCACTACCAGGATATCCCTGAAATTCAGTTCAGTCATATCCGTAGTAATAACAACCGTTTCAATGAGTTTATACTCATCCGCGCTGATATTAAACACCGTGGATACAGTGTTTATAATTTCCATCCGCTGTGGCGTGAAGTTATTGTCAGCCCCGACAAGTTCGAGAAGCTTAATCAGCACGATGACCTTTTGCTTCTGCGTAAGCGTGCGATTGATTTTTTTACAGACACCTAGCGTGACCAGGGAGTCCTTAACTGATGGAGCTTTGTTAACTACCTCCTGTTTTACCGGTCCCTGTTCTATGTAGCCAGAGTACTTATCGTATTGATCGAGATATTCCTTGATGGAATCCTGATCAAGCTCTTGCTGAAAAAACCGAATAACGTATTGTCTTTCGTTGACCGTTACACCGCCATCCTGTTTGGTAATGATGGCAAAAAGTTGTGTGAGGGCCTTAAGTATTTCTTCACTCATATAGGTATCGCTCCATCACACATGAAGTTACTCATGTCTGAATTCAAAGGGAATAGTCACCAGCTCAGCGATTTCTTCACCTATTTCTTCCATATCCTCATCTTCTTCATTAAAGCACCAAGCTACCCTGGTTTCTTCCACATTCTGCAAGGCAAGTAGAATATCGAGAATAACTTTTGACGATTCTGTGTTAAGATAATCAAACTTGAATACTATTTCAGTATGGTCGTTTGGAGATTTAGCATAACTTTTGAACCAGCTAATCACGGGTTGGTAGTACTCTGCAGGGTCATCACACAATGACTTTCCTTGAATTTCAAATCGCCCCTCCTCTTTGTCCAGATAGACTGATGGAGTTCGCTCCGTTTCACCAATAATCAATTTCTCCATTACAAGCAGTTGATTTGACGTTCGGCAATTTAAAGCCTGATTTCACAACAAAGAACTAATGAATGTAAAAATTACAGGGCCGGATGGTTGTATTTAGATAAGATTCTCCTGATTGAAGCTGTAAGGGAGCAAGAATGAGCACGAGGGGACAATGATCCAGTTGGATTCTTTCGTTAGCATTACAATCTCTATTGGTTGTTTTTGTTTTACTTCAAATTCCAGCATCACCTGTCGGCAGGCACCGCATGGGGTTGCCGTCACCAGTTCTTTCTGTCCTTTTTTGTGCGCAATTACTGCCATTTTCTTCACTTTCCTTGAAGGATGGGTGGCTGCGGCCGAATAAAGTGTCACTCTTTCAGCGCACATGCAAAGTGGATATGATGCGTTTTCGTAATTGGCTCCTGTGATAACGGTGTCGTCATCAAGTATGACAGCGGCCCCAACATAAAATTTGGAGTAAGGTGCGTACGCATTGAGCGCTGCCTCCTTGGCCTTATGTACTAAATATTTGGATTCAGCATCCAAATCTTCAATCTCGTTAAAGGCCTGCACTCCTTTCATAACTTAAAAAGGGTAGTCTATTTAAAGTTAAGTAAACCTTTCAGTAACGTAAAAAGGAAATCTACTTAATTCGATTAATTTGGCGGCTGATTAGAAAATGAATTTGAATGGCTGTGGGGAAGGTACCCCTTCGGCAATTAAAAGTGGTTTAATAGTCAATGGGAAAAAAATCAATTCTGATCCTTGGGGCTGGACGTTCGTCCTCTGCTCTCATTTCTTACTTACTAGAAAAAGCAAACAATGGCAACTGGCATGTAACAGTTGGTGATTTCTTTGAGCAGGCAGCGAAAGATCGCGTGGGTAGCTCCGGCAATGGAACTGCAATTCGATTTAATATTGAGGAGGAGGAAGCGAGTGCTCAAGCAATACAAGCTGCTGACATCGTTATCTCACTGCTGCCTGCCGCATTTCATCCACGTGTGGCGAAACTATGCCTCTATCATAAGAAGCATCTTTTTACGGCAAGCTATATCTCTGATGAAATGAAATCATTTCATGAAGAAGCAAAGCAAAAAGATCTTCTTTTCATGAACGAATGCGGCCTTGACCCGGGGATTGATCACATGACCGCGATGGAGGTGATGGACAGAATAAGAGATGAAGGAGGCAAGATGATCTCTTTTGAATCTTTTGCCGGAGGATTAATCGCCCCAACCACAGATCCCTCTAATCCATGGAGATACAAGTTCACGTGGAATCCGAGGAACATCGTGATTGCCGGGCAAGGCACTGCAAAGTTCATTCAGGAAGGACAGTACAAATTTATTCCGTATCAGCAGTTGTTTCAACGTACCACCTACGTTCATATTCCTGGGTATGGTGACTTTGAAGGTTACGCCAATCGCGATTCGTTGAAGTACATCAGCAACTATAAGCTGGATGACGTGAAAACGATGCTGCGTGGGACGCTAAGGAATAAAGGATTTTGTTCTGCATGGAATATTTTAGGTCAACTGGGATGCACCGATGATTCCTACCCAATGGAGCGCGTGGATCAAATGACGCACCGTGAGTTTCTCAATACCTTCCTTCCTTATGACAAGGTGATGATGCTGGAGGACAAGCTGATGAACCGTTTCAAACTGGATCAGGACGGTCCTGAAATGGAGAGGTTGCGGTGGTCGGGCTTATTTGAAAGAGAGCCAATAGGATTAAATTCAGGAACTCCCGCCCAAGTATTGGAGCACATCTTAAACAAAAAATGGAAGCTGGAGCCAACTGATAAAGACATGGTGGTGATGTGGCACCGATTTATCTATTCAATGAAAGGGGAAACTCGGGAAATTCAATCCCACCTTGTAGCATTGGGTGATGACTCGATACAAACGGCTATGGCAAAAGGAGTTGGATTGCCTTTGGCCATTGGAACACGACTCTTTATCGAAGGAAAAATAAAAGATCGGGGTGTGGCGATGCCGTTGTCAAAAGAAGTTTATCGTCCAATTCTGGATGAACTGCGACATTTTGGAATTAGTATGCAGGAAAGGAACGTAGTAGATGAGCAAGCCTAGCCAACAAGCTTCTCGTAGGCTACGTCTATTTTCAAATTTCCACCTTGAGCAGCTTCCACTGCCAATTGATCACAGCGTTCATTTTCCGGATGACCCGCATGACCTTTGATCCACTTAAATTTTGGTTTAAAGCGATGATAGAGCGGAATAAATCTTCGCCAAAGATCTTCGTTAGCTTTCTTTTTGAAATTTATTTTTTCCCACGACCAAATCCATCCTTTCTCCACAGCTTCCACCACGTATTTTGAGTCGGAGATTACGGTAACGGGAATACCATTTTTTTTAATGGCTTCCAGGCCTATGATCACCGCCATGAGCTCCATTCTATTGTTGGTCGTTAGTCGAAATCCATCGCTCAATTCTTTCTCATGCTGCCCGTATCGCAAAATAGCTCCATATCCCCCCGGACCTGGATTTCCTTGAGCGGCTCCGTCAGTGAAGATTTGAATCATCTGCTAGACGGTAGATAGATTAGACTTGAAAATTTTCACTGCTATCGCGAGAAGAATAACTCCAAACACGCGTCTCAATACAGCGAATCCAGACTTGCCGATGACGCGCTCCAGCCATGAAGATGAGCGCAACACGATGTAAACAAAGACAAGGTTGACAAGTATTCCAATGAGAACGTTGAGTTCTGAATATACCGCTCGCAGGGAAAGAATAGTGGTGAGTGTGCCTGCTCCTGCAATCAGTGGAAAAGCCAACGGCACTACTGATCCTGATCCACCCGCTTCCGGATCGTCCTTGATCAACGTTATTCCTAAAATCATTTCGAGTGCGACAATAAAAATGACGATCGCTCCGGCTAAGGCGAACGAGGCTACATCAAGGCCAAAGAGCATAAGTATAGACTGACCAAGAAAAAGGAACAGTACCATCAGTACGGCTGAGATTATTGTTGCCTTTTCTGCGTAAATTCTTCCATCTCTCTTTTTTATCACGATGATTAGCGGGATGGCCCCCAGGATATCGATCACGGAAAAGAGAATCAGTGTAACGGAAAAGATTTCGGTAATGTCGAAGTTTTGCATGTTGCTTTTGTCGACTACAAAATTAGCAAATTCAACTTGTCATGTGTGCTATTGCTTCGATTCAAAATATTGAATAGCCATGGCATAACCTTCCATTCCAAAGCCGGTAATCAGCCCTGCGCACTTTGCTGTGATCACGCTTTTGTGGCGAAATTCTTCACGCGTGTAGAGATTAGAGATATGGACTTCTGCCACCTTGGTATTAATCGATCCGATAGCGTCATGAATGGCAATAGAGTTATGAGTGTATGCTCCAGCATTGAGAACGATCCCGTCATAAGAAAACCCAACTTCGTGAAGTTTGTTAACGATCTCGCCTTCAACATTTGATTGAAAATAATCAAGGGTATGATTGGCGAATCTTTTTTGAAGTATTTTGAAATAGTCTTCAAAGGTTTTATCTCCATAAATATGTTTTTCGCGCGTACCCAGCAGGTTGAGATTCGGGCCGTTGATGATTTGGATATTCATACACGAAAGTTACTCCCCGGAAGCGTAGAAACCAATCGCAAAAGCTGTTTGTATCTTGCTTGTTGAATACTGAATTTTGAAATAATGTGGGAGGCGTATATCAAAGATTTTGAAAACTACCTGAAGTTGGAACGGTCTCTTTCCGCCAACTCAATCGAAGCGTACGTGCGGGACATCGAGAAGCTTTATCAATTTGTTGAGATGAAGCATAAGAATACGTCTCCACTTAAAATAAATGCAAAACACCTCCAGGGATTTCTGGCTTACATCAATGAGCTTGGTATGAGCGCGTACAGTCAGGCGCGAATTCTTTCTGGGGTAAAGGCTTTTTTTCGTTACCTGCTTTTTGAGGAATTGATTGAGAAGGATCCTACAGCACTAATCGAAGGACCGAAACTGGGAAGAAAGCTACCGGACACACTTGACTATCCTGAAATTGAAAAACTGTTGGAAGCAGTTGACATGGGTACGCCTGAAGGAGGTCGGAATCGTGCGATGTTGGAAGTACTATATAGCTCAGGTCTTCGAGTGTCCGAACTTGTAGACCTGAGAATGAACAATGTTTACTTCGATGCGGGATTCTTAAGGGTAATTGGCAAAGGCAACAAAGAGCGTCTGGTGCCGGTGGGAAAAGACGCGCTGAAGTATTTAAAAATTTATAAAGAAGAAATCAGGGTTCATATTTCAGTGCAGCCTGGTTCCGAGAGTTATATGTTTCTAAATAGGCGAGGAAAGAAGCTAACGCGCGTGATGGTGTTTACGATCATCAAGCAGCTTGCTGTGAAGATTGGATTAAAAAAAGTAATTAGCCCACACACGTTTAGGCATTCGTTTGCCACACACCTGATTGAGGGTGGGGCGGACCTGAGAGCAGTTCAGGAAATGTTGGGTCATGAGTCAATTACAACTACGGAAATATACACTCACCTCGACAGGGATTATTTGAGGCAAGTGATCCAGGAATTTCATCCAAGAAGCTAAAGCAACTACCTTTGACGCACCGATTACGGTTCTCGCAATATGTATAAGTTACTTGTCCGTCCCATTCTCTTCTTCTTCGATGCGGAGGTTATCCATCACTTTGTGTTCAAGTTATTATCTATAAAGGGAAAAGTGCCCGGTTTCAAATCGCTGTTGCGACTGCTTTTCAATTACAAACACAAGTCGCTGGAAAGGACTCTTTTTGGGGTCCACTTCAAAAACCCAGTGGGACTGGCAGCGGGATTTGACAAGGATGCAAAACTCATTGACGAGCTATCCTGTTTTGGGTTTGGCTTTATAGAAATAGGAACACTTACGCCTAGACCACAACCAGGTAATGACAAACCTAGGCTCTTTCGTTTGCCGCAAGACAGTGCATTGATCAATAGAATGGGTTTTAATAATCTCGGAGTGCTCGCGGCCGTGGAGCGACTCAAACGTGGTAAGGCCGATGTAGTTATTGGTGGTAACATTGGCAAAAATAAAGATACACCCAACGACAAAGCCTTCTCTGACTACATGGAGTGTTTTGAGGCACTCTATCCCTTTGTCGATTATTTTGTAGTGAATGTGAGTTCACCTAACACACCTGGACTTCGTGAACTCCAGGACAAAGAGCCATTGAAACGATTACTTATGCATGTGAAAGGCCTGAGCAAATCAAAGGAAAAAGTAAAACCTGTTTTGTTAAAGATAGCACCGGACCTCACGCAGTCACAGTTGGATGATATTGTTGAGATTTTAAAAGAAACAAAAACCGATGGTGTGATCGCCACGAACACCACCATTAGCAGAGATGGACTTCAAACATTACCTGAGGAGGTATCTCAGTTGGGAGCAGGAGGACTCAGCGGTAAACCATTAACAAAAAGAGCAACAGAGGTTATTGCTTACTTGCGGAAAGCACTAGGCCAGGGTTATCCAATCATTGGAGTGGGGGGTATCATGACTGTGGAGGATGCAATTGAGAAATTAGAGGCCGGTGCCGACCTTGTTCAGATTTATACAGGATTTATTTATGAGGGGCCAGCGTTTGTGAAGAGGATAAATAAGGCAGTGAAAAACCAAGTTAGTGTTTCACGTTGAGATAACCATTTAAAGTCGTCCGACCGCTTGCAAAAGTGATCTTGTAAAAATAAATGCCACTTGGCACCAACTCACCGTTGTTTCCGATGCCTTCAAACACGTTATCAGTGTTGTCGTAGTTTGAGATTTCGAAAACGAGATCACCCCACCGATTGAAGAGACTTACGGTGTTCTCTCTTGCATCCGGTAAGGATTCGATATTTTGAATAATCCAAAGTTCATTTTGCATATCACCGTTGGGAGAAATCCCATTATAAACATTTATATCGCCATCAACCTCAATAGTAAGATCCTGCTCGGTGCAGCTTCCCAGTAAATCACATACACCAACGGTGATTCGATCTGTTCCTGCAAAAGTGAGGCCACTGTAGTCAATGGTGAGTATACCGTTGTTAATTTGCGCGTCTGCATTGCTAATCGGAGGAGTAACAATGGTGAGGGTTGACGGATCAAGATTGTCATCACCATCGCTAATGAGTGACAGTAGATTAAAAGTGGCCGTTCCACTTATGGTAGTAGTCGTGGATGAAGCGGTGATGGTCGGGGCTTGATTGATGCATCCAGGCCCACCGATTGTTGCTACAACGGATGTCCTGCTACTTTCACAGGTTCCATCGTTAATGCTTACGTAATATGTCGTAGTGGTTGAAATCACAGAACTGGTAAAGCTGCTGTTCGTCTCACCACTGATTGGTAAACCTCCAGAGGGCACTGTGTACCATCTGTACTGGCCTGCACTTCCGCCAGATGCGGTCAATGTAATGGCTGCTGGATCACATGAAGAGTTGCCAATAGCAGTTGGAGCTGAGGGAATGGGATGGATGGTCGCTGTGACTGAGGTTCTTGTAGATTCGCAAACTCCATTATCAATGCTTACGTAATATGTCGTAGTGGATGAAATTACAGAACTGGTAAAGCTACTGTTTGTCTCACCACTGATTGGTAAACCTCCAGAGGGCACGGTGTACCATCTATACTGGCCAGCACTTCCGCCAGATGCTGTCAGTGTGACTGCAGAAGGCCCACATTCGGAATTGTCAACTGTTGACGGGCTAGCAGGTATAGGATTGATTGTCGCGACTACAAGAGTTCTGTTGCTTTCACATGTACCATTGTTAATGCTTACATAGTAGTTGGTGGTTATTGATATCACTGGCGTTGTGTAGGAGTCATTTGTTTGCCCGCCTAAAGCTGTTCCACCCGTTGGTATTGTGTACCATCTGTATTGTCCTGCGCTGCCACCGGAAGCATTGAGAGTGATAGCAGCAGGTCCGCATACTGAATTTCCAGTTGCGGTAGGAGCACTCGGAACCGTATTGATTGTGGCTACTACAAGTGTTCTTGTACTTTCACAGGTTCCATTGTTGATGCTTACATAATAGTTAGTAGTCGCTGAAATAACAGGCGTAGTGTAGGAACTATTGGTTTGTCCAGGAATAGCAGTTCCACCGGTTGGGACTGTATACCATCTATATTGTCCCGAACTTCCTCCGGAGGCGCTCACTGTAACCGCAGAAGGTCCGCAGGCGACATTGCTGGTTGTGGATGGCGCGGCAGGAATTGAATTAATGGTCGCGACTGCAAGTGTTCTCGTGCTTTCGCAGGTTCCGTTATTGATGCTTACGTAATAGTTAGTGGTTGTTGAAATGATGGGAGTTGTGTAGGAACTGTTAGTTTGTCCGGGAATAGCTGTGCCTCCCGAAGGCACGGTGTACCATCTGTACTGTCCCGTGCTACCACCAGAGGCATTAAGTGTAACGGCACCTGGGCCACAAAAAGAATTGCCCGTTGTTGAAGGAGCGGTTGGCAATAAGTTAATTGTCACTGTAGCTGAAGACGTGAAAACGTCATTTGCACCCGTTCCCGATACTCTGCATCGGTAGTTGCCACCCCCAAAGTTTCCGGTCGTATTTATCGAAAGCGTGTTCGTAGTAGCTCCACTATATCCTCCTGTGTTAGATATATCCGTCCAAACTGATGGACTTGTCTCTCTTTGCCAACGATAGGAGATTGAAGGATTGTTCGTAGCTGTGGTGGTAAGTGTTGCAATCAATCCCTCACATAACGTAACTCCACTTGGCTGTGTGGTAACTATTATCGGAGGAGTGAGAGTAACATTGTCTAAACGATTAGTGGTATTGGCATCACGATACAGCCCGCGAATTTGAAGACTAGCTAAGTCTGACAGCACATTTTGAATTTGGATTTCGGTGGCTGCCGTTCCACTGATGTTGTTCGTTGTTTTCCAATTTCCATTTGAATTATTCAATGCCACAGAATAAGTTGCCCAGGATGGTGCAGCTGGAGGTTGGTTGGATACTGGAGGAAAGTAGTATAAAACAACTCCCAGACTATTTGCTATCGTTACCTCAGCGTATTGATTTGGCGTACCAGTGGTACTTTGTTGCACATCGTAGCGCAATGTGCCATTATAGTATGCACTGCGGTTCCCGAGAAAGGCTGACGGGGCTACGAAATAAAAATTAAAATAAAATGTTCCAGATCCTCCAACAAAGACAAAAGGACTTCCGAAGACGTGTCCACCTGGATTTCCGCCAGTAGCACTATAACCAATTGTTCCGTCAGCATCGTTAGGTGTAGTCCAGCCTTCTGCGTTGACATTAAAGTTGCTGCCAATCTGTGCTTGTACAGCAAGTTGGCACAACAGGAATGCAGTCAGAAGGAGAATCTTTGGCAAAAGTTTTTCCATTCAGCGCAAGTAACTTTTAAAATCTTTGATTAAAGCCTAACCAGTAGGGTCAATACTATCGACAGAAAAATGGTCACCAGCTAATCGCAAATTTCACAATTTGTTGGTGAAAATTCCATCCGAACCTGGGTGACTTTTAAAAAAATTACAAAAGAAGGGGAAGCGCAATGAATTACTTACCTCTTCACGGTCAAATATCCATTGAGAGCTGGTCTATCACTATCAAATTCAATTTTATAAAAATAGATACCTGATGGAACTTCATTACCATTCTTATTTAAACCCTTGAAGACTCTCTCGCTGTTGTCATAGTTTGTAGTTTCAAATATCAAATCCCCCCAACGATTATAAATTGAGACCTTATTGTCTTGGGTATCTGGCAATGACTCGATGTTGAGGATGATCCACTTTTCGTTGTAAGGGTCTCCGTTGGGTGAAATACCATTGTAGACTTGTAAGCCTCCCACAACGACAATCGAGATAACAGTTTGTGCGCAACTCCCCAGCAAGTCACAAACTTCAATTGTCAGTTGATCTGTTCCGGAAAAACTATTTCCACTATAGTCGATCACTAGAATGCCATTCGTAATTGTCGCAATTGCATTGCTGATTGGATTTGTGATAATCTTAAATGAGTTAATGTCAATGTTATTATCTGGATCACTAGCCAAAGTTGAGAGATCGATGGTGACGTTACCTGCGATTGTAGTTGATGCATTGGTCGAACTTATTGCAGGCGGTTGGTTTGAGCAAGCCACACCGCCAATGGTAACTGTGATTGAAGTTCTGACACTTTCACATCCTCCGCTAGCCAGTGATACATAATAGGTGGTCGTTGTACTCAAAGTCGGTGTAGTGAAAGATGAGTTAGTCTCCCCAGTGATTGGACTTCCGCCAGAAGCTGCGGTGTACCATCTGTAGTTGCCATTCGTTCCTCCCGAGGCATTGAGTGTAATGCTGGCTGGATTACAACTTGCTGCGTTGTTGGCGATGGGAGCTGTCGGGGAAGAATTTACAGTAAGAGTGACATTGTTGCTTACTACTGATCCACATGCATTCGACACCAACACACTGTATTGACCTGAATTTGAAATCGCTGCGTTGTTGATGGAGTACGTTGGGTTTGTTGCTCCAGTGATCGGAATTCCCCCCAGTCGCCAACTATAAGACAAGGGAGCAGTGCCGGTGGCACTTACAGAGAAAGTAATTTGCTGACCTTGGCACAGCGTGCTAGCTGGACTCAACGAGGTTATTCCCGGAGGTGTACAAATAGGCGCTCCTGTGGTGTTGATTAGGACGCCTAAATAGTCTTCATATATGTTGAAGGATGTTGTGATGACGTCAAGTTTCCCATCGGCATTCACATCATGAACTACCAGACGATTGCCACCTGATAAGTCATGATCTATTAGTAATGTAGTTGAGATGGCGGTGCCTGTCCCTCGGAATATCAGGACCTGTCCAGGCTCTGAACTGATACTGTTTTGCGCTCCGACAATCAGATCCTTAAGCCCGTCACCATCCATATCCTCAAATGCCCATGGAAAACCTCCCAGGGATGAAGGCATAGCGGTTCCTACGAAATTGCCTGTGCCATCGTTGATGAAATAGTCACTACCGGTTGAACTGTTGGTGAAGGCAATTACATCCGTGTGAGTGTCGTTGTTGATGTCTTCCGCCAAAAAGAAACTACCTGCACAGGGATACTGAGTTGCGGTTTCGGTAAAAGCACCGGCACCATTTCCGGTAAGTAAAACCATTTTAAAAATGTTGTTGAATTGTGCGGCCAGATCAACATTGCCATCACCATTGTAATCTGCTGCTTTTATCTCAGAGACGTTTTGCGAAAGTGAACTGGTGATCGGAGAATTAAAACCGGATCCCGTACCAAGCAGAACGTTCACCAAATTGTTTGTAAAACCCGATACAGCGATATCAGGAATATTGTCATTATTAAAATCAGCAACCTCCAATCGGCTACCTGCGATAGTTGTCACGCTAAAATTTCCCAATGCCGAAAAAGAACCGTCACCAGCTCCTGTGAGCACGGTTACTGAAGAGGCAGATTGATTAAGTGTTATCAGATCGAGATGAGAGTCATTATTATAGTCAAACACTTTAAGGCTCGAGGGAAAGGTTCCTGTAGAATAGTTAACTGTTGTCTTGCTAAATTTTCCACCGGGCAGGCCTAAATAGATTGTCACAATATTATTTGCTGAATGACAAAGCGCGATGTCGATGAGGCCATCTTCATTGAAATCGCCTTTTACCATATCTCGTGGATCGGTTACGGTGGGATACTTCAAAATGGCATTTGAAAAGTACCCGTTCCCTTCACCCAAGAGCACATCGACATTACCATCTCCTCCATTCCACGACCCTGCGTTAACGATATCCGCGAGACCATCATTATTCACATCCCCTACTTCGAGCCCATTAGCGAGAGCGGTTGTTTCAAATTTGGCAAGAAGTGAAAAGGCACCCAATCCATCTCCAAGAAAAACCCTCACATGGGGGCGATTGCTGTTGTTATCGTTAGAAATAATATCTGGATGAGTATCGCCATTTACATCAGCAACGGTGTATTCGTAATTGGTCTGGTTAAGTATGACACGCGTGCCAAAGTTTCCGCTTCCGTCATTCAAACTGTAACCAGCACCGGCCAATATATCGATGTCACTATCGTCATCAAGATTGACTGCAATTAAGTCTTCAGCTGTAGCAAACCCGGTGATGACTGGCCCGGTTGTATAGGTTGTTCCACTTCCGTCACCAAATCGAATGCTTACTGTGCCAGGGCTACCGTTAACCACTACAGCAAAATCTGGATTGGTGTCGTTGTTAAAATCCGCCACAGCAATGTCCCACACATTAGCGATAGCGATAATAGTGGGTGCAGAAAATCCACCGGTTCCGTTGCCGAGAAAAATGTACACATCGTTAGGTGTTCCTCGGTTGCTTACAAGCACGTCAAGGTTGTCGTCCTTATTCATATCACCTACTGTAATTCCTTGTGGACTATCACCAGCTGCAAAATTTATAGGAGCTGAAAGATTTCCAGAACCGTCTCCAAGAAGCAAGGAGAAGTTGTTATTGCTTTGACTACATGTGACAACGTCCAGGTTTCCGTCTTCGTTAAAATCCCCAACCGCCACGTCAATCGCATTAGTGGCACTGGCGAAGTTTCTTTTGTTGGCCCCAGAAAATGTGCCGCTGCCAGAGTTAAGCAGAATGGTGACTTGCTGATTAGCAAAACTGTTGAAATTCACAGCGACAAAATCGATGAGACCATCATTGTTGAAGTCGCCTTTTGCCAGCTCTTGAGGATCATCGGGCAGGCTGACCACGGGGACTTTCTCAAAGGTCACCTGTGCATTTGTAAAAAAGGTAACAGTGCACGCAGCCAAGACAATCGCGACATATTGAATGAGTTTTTGCATCAAAATTCGATTTCCTCGAATCTCGATCGAAAAAAGAAGAAGAGGTATTACATAAACAGGTTACACTAACCTTTCATTGATTGCCTTGGAAACAGCTTCTGTCTGGGAGTGGACCTGCAATTTCTCATAAATTTTTTTGATATGCGCCCTTACAGTGTCGATACTTATTTGAAGTGCAGCTGCAATCATTTTGTAGCTGTTACCGGTTGATAGCGACTTCAAGATTTCTGTTTCGCGTGGGGTAAGATTGTACGGGTTAACATTCTTCGGCTGCATGGATGCGATTACCATGCGCGCGATAGCCGGAGACATGGGTGCGCCCCCTTCCATCACTTCATCGATAGAAGTGAAGAGACGTGTGGAAATGTGTTTTTTCAGAATATAGCCAGAAGCCCCTGACTGGATCGCATCTAAAACATGCACATTGTCATCAAATACGGTCAGGATAATAATGGGGACCTGATATTGACTTTGTCGAAGTTTGCGAACGGCCTCAATTCCTGACATTCCCGGCATGTCGATATCCATCAATAGGCAGTCCGGTGTTATAGCTGCCACTTGCTCAGCAACGTTCAGTACATTTCCGAATGAGCCAGCTAACTGAAAACGATTGTCAAGATCAAACATCGTAGCGATGCTTTCGCGCAGAGATTCGTTGTCCTCGTAAAGAATAACCTTTAGCATAATAAGGGATTCGGAAAGTAAGTCTGCTCTCCTGATGTTTTCAATACCCCAATCATGTGGTAGGAACGATTAATGTAATTGATGTTCCCTGACCAACTTGTGAGTGTATTTGAAGATTGCCGTTCAGGGCACTGGCTCGTTGTGTCATATTATTAAGTCCGTTTCCTCGTTTTACTTTATCCACATCAAATCCGACTCCGTCATCTTTAATTGACAGGGTAAGTTGCTTTCCTTCTGATAAAATTAGAACCTGAACTGTTTTACAATTGGAATACTTCGCTGCATTGTTGATCGCTTCTTTATATATCAGGAATAGATTTTTTCTCTGACTTGCATCAAATGTGAATGATAGGTGCTCTAAGGTGTGAAAATCAAGTTGAACATTGGTTGGTTCCAGAATTTCAACCGCGAACTCTCTCATCTTGCTTATTAATTTTTCTACTGAATCGTTTTCTGGGTTAATCGACCAGACAATGTCCGACATGCTTTCCATCACTTTCGATGACTGGTCTCCGATTCTTTTGAAATTCTCTTGAGCAGCCTCTGGCTGGACATCTTGCAGTGCCACCTTGCTCATAATGTTGATGCTTGAAAGTGCTGATCCGATATCATCATGCAGGTCGCGTGCAATGGAATTGCGCATCCGTTCAATTTCCAGAAGGCGACTGGAACGATTAATAATTATAAATCGATTAATCAGTAATACGGTAATGACGACTATCAATACCAGCCCTCCAGCCACGGCAACCCAAATTATTTTCGATCTGCTTTCCCTTAGCGTTTTTTCCTGTTTTAATTGGTCAATTTCGCGTTGCTTGATATCGTTTTGATACTTTGCCTCAGCATCATCAATTGCCTGCCGATTCTCCACCGTTTTTAGACTGTCACTGAGAGTCTGAAATTTTTTCTTAAACGCGAGTGCCTGCCGATAGTCCGCAAGGTCTTCCCAGATCGCGCTCTTTAGGTCATAGGCATCCAACAGAAGATTGACGTTTACACTCGTTGACACTTTTTCTAAGGAATCCGCGTAGGCCAAAGCCCATTGGTTATTCTTTATTGCATGGTGGCTATAGGCAAGTCCGGAATATGCATAAGGTATGAACGGACCATATTGTAGTGATCTGCTTGCTTTCAATGATTGGGAATAATAGCGTATTGCACTTCGGTAGTCCTCTTTGTCAAATAGCGCGTTGGCAGTACTCAGCGCAACTTCTGCAATGTCACGTCTGCTACCGAGACTTTCATAGATATGTAAAGCGGAGTCATATTGTGCAAGGGCATCATCAACCATTCCTTTTTTTCTATAGATCCATCCAAGTAGTTTGTGTGCGTACCCAACACCGGATGTGTAATTGTCTGCAAGTGCCAGTTTCTTGCTTTGCATCGCATAATCAACGGCCTTGTCCAGATGATCAAGGCGATATTCAACATTGCCAATGTTAGAAAGAGCCTTCAACAGCCCAATTTTGTTATTCAGACTATCATAGATATGTGCCGAACGAATGAAATTTTTCAATGCGCGCTCATACTGATTTGAATTGAGGTCAACATTAGCAAGGCTGTTGTAGGCACCCGCCTCAAATCCACTTAATCCATTTTGCTTTGAAATAACTAGTGCTCTGTTGAGATACTTCAACGCAGAGTCTCTGACATGGAGTCTCATGTAACTTTCGCCAATGTATTGATTGGCGGTTGCCATTTGTTCGAACGAATTAATTTGATAGGAGAGAGCTGCCGCTTGTTTGGCTAAATAGATAGAGGAATCGTAGTTTCCCCCATTTTGATAGTCCCAGGATTTCTGATTAAGCACTGCAATAGAGTCAATTCTCTCCGCAGATTGTGCCATGAGATGGCAACACGAATGGCAAACGAAGATCCAGACAATGAATGCCCTCTTCGTCATCTCGCCTATCGTTTCAGGTTGAGATATCCTGTCTGTGTAGGTCTGCCCTCTGAAAATTCAATCCTGTAAAAATATACTCCAGAGGGTAATGCATTTCCGTTATTATTAATGCCTTTGAACACCCTGTCATCATTGTTGTAGTTCTCGGTTGAGAAAACTTCATCTCCCCATCGATTGAAAATTGAGACCTTGTTTGTTCTGGTTTCTTCTATCGAGTCAATGTATTGAATTAACCAAAAGTCATTTAATCCATCGCCATTTGGTGAAACACCCGTGTAGATTTCTATGTCTGCAATTAGTTCAATAGAAAGTGTTTGTTGTACACACAGCCCTTGATCATCGCAAACCTCTATAGTTACATGGTCAAGGCCAACTATGCTTGAGCCGCTGTAGTTTATTTCCAAAACATAATTTGAGTTAATCGATGCAGGAGCGCCACGTTCAGTTTCACCATTCACTACTCTTAAAGTCGTTAGATCAAGATTATCATCAAGATCACTCAGAAGTGGCAGTAGATCAATTGTTGCAAGTTGCCCAACCGCAATGTTCACCGAAGTGCTTGAAATTGTTGGTGGACTGTTAGGTGTTGTGGGTGTTAATGAAAAAATAGCTAGGTATCTTTTTTCATCGTTGTCGATTCCTTCAAGATCACCAGCCACAACGAGGTGATTGGTGGAATTTCCCAATAAATTACGCCCGCCTTCTACATTAACAGCCATATCAGGGTTCCACGCTGTTGGAGTACCGGTTGCCTCATCCAATTCAGCAATGCTGGATCGCGCCTGCCCACCTACAGAACCAAAGCTGCCAGTAATAAATAGTGAGCTATTGATTTTAAGTATAGAGGTGACACCGTATAACCCAAACTCGATATTAGGATTCCATGAGGTATCCAGTTCTAGCGTAGTGAGATCAAACCGAACGAGGTTTTGAAGTGGTAGGCCATTTACCATTGTAAATTCTCCACCAACATAGAGGTAAGGTGGGTAAACTGCCAGTGCGTACACGGCATTGTTGAATACAGGGTTCCAGTTGATCACGTTGCCAGTAGTCGCATCCAACGCAATTAAGTTATCACGAGGCTGAGCGTCAAACACATTGATTCGTCCACCCAGGAATATTCTACCACCATGATTCGCCATAGCCTCGATATTGAAGTCGTCTCCATCCTGTACTGAGGCTTGCCAGGGATCAAGCGAGCCATCTGAAAGATTTATTGCTGCAAACCCATTTCGCGATTGCGTATTGACTGTTAAAAAAGAGCCATTGGCATAAACCTTATCTGACGTGAACGTCCATCTGCCTACATACCCATCAGAGCTAGCGGTCCACCCTGGTATGATATTTCCATCCGATGTGTTCAACTTGCCGATAGCACCATCTCCACCGTCCCAATAGTATAGTTCGTTGTTGTGGTATTCCAGAGCTACTCCGCTACCAGATGATTCAAAATTAGGATTCCATGCTGTAGCCTCTCCTGTTGTCAGATCAATAGCAGCTGCGCCATCGCGATCAACGCCATTGAGCCCTTTGAGAGCATTGAAAGTTCCTCCTACGAACACGTTATTACTCGTGTTGATTGCGAGCACTGTCCCTGTTTGATCAATATCTCCGCCTTTCAGTGCCCCAGTCGTCTTGTCTACAATCGCAAAGCCTGGTTGTGGTTGGCCAGCAATAGTTGAAAACGACCCTCCGAGATAGAGGTCACTTCCTGATAGAGCAATATCCCACATTAAGCCAGAACTTACGTTAGCATTGAAAGTTGTTATCACTGCGCCAGTTGAAATATCAAGAGCGGCTATTGATGGACGAACCTGGCCACCGATTGTGTTGAAACCGCCACCAGCATACACAGTGCTTCCATCTATGATTAGACTTTCAACTAGCGGAGGAAAAATTGCGGCTGGATCCGCATTCGGATTCCAGACGCCAGCCAAGCCCGTTGAAAGGTCGATGGACGCCAAACTTCTTCGTGGTGACCCACCAGCAGTAGAGAAAGCTCCGGCAACGTACACCAAGCCACCTGCAATCTTAAGCGCGTGCACTTGGGCATTTATTCCCGATATGCCAGGGTTCCAACTAGCCAAAATACCAGTTGTTGCACTAACGGCAGCTATGTTCGATCTCGTTTGACCTCCAACCGTTGAGAACTGTCCGCCAAAAATTATGTCGGTTCCATTTGCTACCAATGCATCGGTATACCCGTTGACATCCGGATCCCACGAGGTTAAGGTAGCGTCCGATATATTGAACGAAGCAAGTCTATTTCGTACAGTTGTTCCAACGGAGGTGAAATCACCACCTGCATACAGACGGCCTCCCGAGATAAGAAGTGCTGTGACACTTTGATTGAATTGTGGCTTCCAAAGCGGATCAATTGTTTTGTCGCTGAGAATATGCACAAAGTTTTTCACCGCGACATTACCCGCTCTTAAAAATTCTCCACCGACAAACCAGCCACCACTTCCATCACTAATCACACACAAAACAGAGCCATTGATTTGTGGGAACGAATTGTCTTTGGCAAATGTCGACTGATCGAACAGAACACCCCCTCCCGAATATGGGCCAACCCAGCTAAAGCTACCAGTGACAAAAGCTTTGCCGTCACCAACGGTCAATGACTCAATGTAGCTATCAGCTATCCAGCTTCCCGGCAGGCTGGTTTGTGAAGGAGATTGACCAAAAAGAAATGCTGGAATGCAGACAACAATCCAAAACAGGTGAGGCGCAATTCTTTCCGACATAGAATTATGAGAGTTGTAAAATTAGATATTTCACTCTGATTAAAACACAGAACGTAAATCCTTAATTTTTCGTGACTGTAACCTTATAGATTCATATGTTTCAGTCGTTTAATTAATTGCGTAGTTTTGTTCCAGATTGTAGAAATGGCCCAAAATTCATACAAGTCCAATACTTTTAAGAAGTCCGAGAAGAAGAAAAAGGGTAGCGGTTCTAAGTTTTCTTTCTCATTTTTTAGCGACCCACGGTTTAAACTGGCCTTTGGATTCTTCTTGCTGATAACCTCACTCTACCTGGTGACGGCTTTCGTCTCCTACTTGTTTACCGGCAAGGCAGATCAAAGTGTTGTTGAAGCATTTGGTGATGCCACTCTGATAGAATCTGGTCAGGAGGTTGAAAATTGGCTTGGCTACGGTGGTGCATTCACTTCACACTATTTTATGTTCAAGTGGTTTGGAATCTCAGCCTTCTTCATTCCCCCAATACTTTTCATCGTGGGATTTAGAATGGTATTCAATCGCACGTTGCTGCCAGTTTTCTCTGTATTTATTTTCTCCGTTTTCTCCGGTCTTTGGTTGAGTTTGTTGTTAGGTTATATCACCAATAGTGTTTCAGGTGTCAGTGAGATAAACTTCCTCAGTGGAGGATTGGGATATGAACTTGCAAGGATATCCGATGGACTCTTTGGCTGGGGCACATTCCTGATTCTTGTGTTTTCACTTTTTGTTTTCATTATATATTTCTTCAACGTTACTGCGATCAATGCTTTTCAGGTGAGCAATCCGAAGCCAATGGGTAACGATGCTATTCTTTCAGACGATGTAAAGTCATCCTATACAGATGAGGAAGACAATTGGGTAGTTCAGCAACAGGATCAGCCACAAGACTCAGAACAAGAAGAGCAAGAGGAAACAGAGGAGGAAGTATTGGAAGAAGAGGTTTCCAAAGAAACGCCTTTGGTTGCCGAGACTTCAAAACCAGAAAAGAAAGATACCAAAGCGGAACCGTCTTTCGTGGTGGAAGCCCCAAGAGCAGAGACAGACGCTGTTGCTGATAAGCTAGTGGCGGAACACGGTGTCTATGATCCAACAATGGATCTCAGCAAGTATAAGTTTCCGCCACTCGAGTTGCTTGATGAATATGATACAGGAAAAGTTCAGGTAACGCAGGAAGAACTCACTCAAAACAAGGATCGAATTTTAGAGACGCTTACCAATTTCAAAATTGGAATCTCAAGCATTAAGGCCACAATCGGGCCGACTGTCACACTTTACGAGATCGTTCCTGAGGCAGGTATCAAGATATCTCGCATCAAAAACCTGGAAGATGATATTGCGCTAAGCTTGTCTGCATTAGGCATTCGTATCATTGCGCCTATTCCAGGAAAGGGAACCATTGGAATTGAAGTGCCGAATAAAAACCGCGAGATGGTTGGTATTCGACAAGTGCTAAGCACTGAGCGATTCATGAAATCAGACAAGGAGTTGCCGGTTGCTTTGGGAAAAACGATTTCGAACGAAGTGATGGTGATTGATCTGGCAAAAATGCCTCACTTATTGGTAGCCGGTGCCACAGGTCAGGGAAAGTCAGTTGGTCTAAATGTCATTCTTACCTCACTGCTCTATAAAAGACATCCGAGTCAGCTCAAATTTGTTTTGGTAGACCCGAAGAAGGTGGAAATGTCGCTGTTTAGCAAAATTGAAAGACACTATCTTGCTAAGTTGCCGAACAGTGAAGAGGCCATTATCACAGACACGAGGAAAGTAGTTCACACATTGAACTCTCTTTGTATCGAGATGGAGAACCGGTACGAGATGCTGAAAGATGCTGGTGCGCGGAACCTGAAGGAGTACAACGCAAAATTTGTCGGCCGGAAACTCAATCCCAAAGAAGGGCATCGTTTCCTTCCCTACATCGTGTTGGTGATTGACGAGTTGGCCGACCTGATGATGACAGCCGGTAAGGAAGTGGAGACACCGATCGCTCGACTGGCTCAGTTAGCTCGTGCAATTGGTATCCATTTAGTTGTGGCTACGCAACGTCCGTCAGTGAATGTGATCACAGGTGTTATCAAAGCAAATTTCCCTGCCCGCCTTTCTTTTAGAGTTACTTCTAAAGTTGACTCTAGAACAATTCTGGATGCTGGAGGAGCAGATCAATTGATCGGTCAGGGAGATATGTTGTTGTCTGCCGGTTCTGATGTTACACGTTTGCAGTCACCATTTGTTGATACCCACGAAGTAGAAAAGGTTTGTGAATTTATCGGCAGCCAAAAGGGATACGACTCCGCTTACCTTTTGCCTGAGTTTGAAGGAGATGACGATAGTGGTGCCAGCAATGTTGACTTGTCGGAGCGCGATGCGTTATTTGAAGACGCTGCCCGCCTGATTGTGTCTCATCAACAGGGCAGTACCTCGCTGATTCAGCGGAAGATGAAGTTGGGCTACAACCGTGCAGGACGACTTATCGACCAGCTTGAGGCAGCCGGAATTGTTGGTCCGTTTGAAGGTTCCAAAGCAAGAGAAGTTCTCATCAGTGATGAGGTGAGTTTGGAACAATTATTGAATGAATTAAAAGAAAAACATAGTCCTTCGTAAACCGTTTTCAACCTAACCAGATGAAAAAGAGCGTTTTAACCGTAATATTGACCATTTCTTGCACTTTGCTTTTTGCGCAGTACGATCCAAAGGCCCTTGAGATATTGGAGGCCATGAGCGATAAGTACAAGAGCCTGACCTCATTTGAAGCTAATCTCACCTCCTCGTTGACCAATGAAACAGATGGTATCAATGAAGAATTCAAAGGAAAGATTACTGTAAAAGGTGATAAATTCCGTTTGGCACTGGATGATCAGGAGATTATCAACAACGGTACCACGGTTTGGACCTACCTGCCTTCCGCAAAAGAAGTAAATATTGACAACGTAGATCCTGATACAGATGAAATGAACCCTTCCCGGTTTTATATCATGTACAAGAAGGGATACAAGTACCTTTATCTTGAAGACCAGGTGGAAGGAGGAGTGCTTTGCGAAGTAGTTGACCTTGTTCCTGAAAAAAAGGATGCTCAGTATTTCAAGATCAGGATGAACATCAACAAGAAGGACAAAAGCATCCAAAGTTGGACCATGTTCGACAAATCGGGCAACCGGTATAAATATGCGATCAGCAAGTTTCAACCCAACGTCAAAGTGGATGATTCATTCTTCACTTTCGATCCGAAGAAATACCCTGGTGTTGAAGTAATCGACCTCCGTTAACAGCAATCTAGGAAGAGTTTAAGACGTTGGAGACTTCCATATAAATTGATGGAAAGTCTCTCAACGTGATTATTTTTGCCTGATGACCAGAGCCGAACTCTTCAGTCAAATCAAGGCAAAGCAATCCTACTTATGTGTGGGGTTAGATACAGACCTGACCAAGATACCGAAGCACCTGCTTTCTAAGGACGATCCCATATTCGAGTTCAACAAAGCTATTATAGATGCAACTAAGGAGTATGCAGTAGCATACAAACCGAACCTGGCATTTTATGAAGCCCTAGGAGCAAAAGGGTGGGAGAGCCTTCAGCGAACTATTCAGTACATTCCAAAGGAGATTTTCACTATTGCTGATGCCAAGCGCGGTGATATTGGGAACACAAGTGCTTTGTATGCCAAAGCATTTTTTGAACAAATGGACTTTGACTCGATTACGGTGGCACCGTATATGGGTCAGGATTCCATTACGCCATTTCTTAGAGACGGCAAGTGGGTGATTGTTCTTGCACATACATCAAATGCAGGTAGCGCAGACTTTCAACTGATCGAATCAAAAAGTGGCCGACAACTTTACGAGGAGGTTATATTAAAAACACAAGAGTGGACTACTGCTGACAATGCGATGTACGTGGTTGGTGCAACGCGGGCGGATAAGATTGGATCGATCAGATCTCTTGCTCCTGATCATTTTTTCCTCGTGCCGGGAGTTGGTGCGCAGGGAGGTGACTTGGCTGAAGTGAGCAAACACGGGCTCAATAAGTACTGCGGTCTTCTGGTCAATTCCTCAAGAGCAATTATTTATAAATCCTCGGGCGAGGATTTTGCTGAAATGGCCGGCAAGGAAGCTTTGAATGTACGGAATGAAATGAAAATCCTGCTGGATACTTATCTTTAGGCAAATACCGCCTGGTCCATGCAGGAGTCATTCATCCATTATCTCTGGCAGTTTCAGTACTTTGATAAAAAGGATCTCAAAACAACCAATGGCGAGAGCCTTTCTGTTTTTCAAACTGGCAGTTTGAATACCGATGCTGGGCCAGACTTTTCTTCTGCAAAAGTCAAGATAGATTCGATGGACTGGATGGGGAGTGTCGAAATGCATACTAAGTCATCAGGGTGGTACGATCACGGTCATGATTCCGATCCGGCATATGAAAAAGTTGTTTTGCATGTGGTGTGGGTTCATGACAAGCCGGTAACCAGAAATGACGGAACCGAACTGCCCACACTTGAACTTCAGCACAGAGTTGATCCAGGGCTGATCGAGAACTACAAACGATTGGTAGAGAACTCCTCTGTTATTCCTTGCGAAAAGTTATTTCCTGAGGTTAGCGAAATCACGAAGCTTTCGATGCTGGATCGATCGCTCATGCAACGATTAGAGACTAAGGCTGCACAAGTAAGTCAGCTACTTGAGTCAACTCAGAATGACTGGGAGGAGGTAACGTATCAGTTGATGGCCCGGAATTTTGGCTTTAAAATTAACTACGATCCTTTCTTTCAGTTGGCCAATGCCATTCCACGTAAAATACTTCTTAAGCACGCGGATAGCCTTCGGGATATAGAGGCATTACTTTTCGGACAGGGCGGCTTTTTGGACTATGGAATAAAGGATGAATACTTTAAGGATCTGCAGCAGGAGTATAAAGCCCTCGCTTCTAAGTATGGACTGGAAAATCAGAAGCTAAGAAAAGAAGACTGGAAATTTTTGAGACTTCGTCCTGCCAACTTTCCAACGATCAGGATCGCACAATTCAGTGCTTTATTCTTCAGGAACAGAAGCCTGTTTGCCAAGCTCATGGAAGCAACGCAAATAAAAGATATAACGAAGTTGTTTGATGTGAACACTTCCGAGTATTGGCACACTCATTATAGATTCGGCAGAAAGACTGCACGCTCGATATCTGGAATGGGCGAAGAGAGTGTGCACAACATTATTATAAACACAATCGCTCCTTTGCTGGTGGCCTACGGCAAAGCGCAAGATGATCAGAACTTGATTGACCGGGCCGTTGATTTCTTGCAAAAAACACCCGCTGAGAAAAACAAAATCACCAAGACATGGGCGTCTATGAATTTGCAACCGCGTCAGGCGTTTGATTCGCAGGCATTGATTGAGTTGAACAATAACTTTTGTCTAAAGAGACGTTGTCTGGATTGCAACATTGGGATTGATATCCTCAAGCCAGCGAAGACATGATTGTCTTTCTATCAATCATAGGGCTACTGGCCGCTGTTTACTTCGTCCATCAGCAGTCACTTTCAATTCAGCAAAATCTCAAGATTTACTACTGGCTTGGTATGTCCTTGAAAGTGGCCGCTGGATTCTCGTTGGGGTTAGTGTATACCTACTATTACTCTATTGGAGATACATTCGAGTATTTCAATGATGTTGAAAACGTTCTCCTCGTTTTCGAAAAATCAAAAGGCGACTTTCTTGCGTTCGTATTAGGTGGCATCGTGCCAAATGAATTAAACGATATCCTGAATTTTTCGCAGGATCGCTCACAGCTATTCGTTCGGCTACTCAGTCTAATTGGCCTATTCTCATTCGGTAATTATTGGGTTACCGCTGCCTACATGTCGATCCTATCATTTTTTGGATGTTGGTATTTGGTGAGTCAGATTATCTCATATCAAGCTAAGGGTTCATTGGCAGCCATATTAGCATTCCTTTTCATTCCATCGTTTTTGTTTTGGAGTTCTGGCGTGATAAAAGAAAGCCTTGCAATTGGTGCGCTGATGTTTTTAGCTGGAGCATTCCTTAAAGCCTATGCTGGGCAAAAATTCATTTTGATAGAATGGTGTCTCATCATCCTGTCTCTCTTTATCCTTTGGAGGCTTAAGTACTACTGGGGTGCTTTGTTTTTGCCTTCAGCATTTACAGCGTGGTTTGTTCACAGATTGACGATGAGCCAGACTAAGTTAAGGAGCTATGATGTTTTGATTTGGATTAGTGTTATGAGCATCATGATTTTGATCGTTACTCAGTTACATCCTAATTTTTATTTCACCAGGATTGCCGGGGTGATTTCAGATAATTACTATGCCTATGCCCAATCGAGTCAGGAACCGACAATTCATTACAATAACCTTCAGCCGAATTGGAGTAGTTTATTAATTAACTCTCCTTGGGCTCTTTTCTCCTCACTTTTCCGGCCTATGTTGTTTGAAATAACCACGTTGTTTCAAGGCGTTGTAGCGATGGAGAATGCTCTTTTCGTCTTCTTGATTTTCATCAATTTCAAAAACGTCTCACAGATATGGCGCTCAGCTGATCGTTTGTTGCTCATCAGCATAATCGTTTTCATCATATTCCTGGCCACCTTTCTCGCTCTTTCAACTCCTAATTTTGGTACCTTATCCAGGTATAGAGTAGCATTTATTCCATTTCTCTTCTATTTGCTGCTTCACGTTCCAAGTCAACGTTTCCGCATAAAACTGAAAATTTAAAACAAACATCATTTCGAACACGGTGGGTTAGATTTATTTTTGCGAGATGCAAAATCCAGTAATCATATTTGGGGCCAACGCCATTGGCCGCATGGCAAAAGAAATATTTGAACAAAACGAGGTTGTGGTATACGGCTTCCTGGATGACGACAAGAATCTTCATGGTCATGAGATTGATGAAGTGACTGTCCTGGGGGCAACGGATGATGACGGTTTTCTAAAGCTAATCGGAAAGAAGTGTGAGTCATTTGTGGCATCGGATGACAATAGACTGCGGAAATCCATTACCAAAATGCTCAATGAAAGAAGACACGTTCAGCCAGTTAATGCTATCCATAAAAAAGCGTTCCTGGCCAGCAAGGGGGAAATGGGTCACGGCAATTTTGTTAATACTGGTGTAATCATCTCAGTCGGGGCAAAACTTGGTCATCACAACATACTTAATGCGGCTGTTATTCTGGGTGTGAATGTTCAAGTTGGTGACTACGTCCAGATTGGATCTGGAACTAACATCGGTCATGAAGTAGTGATTGAAGATGAGGTGTTCATCGGTGCCGGTGTCACAGTGGTGTCTGGAGTGAAAGTAGGCAAAGGGGCACGGGTAGGAGCTGGCTCTGTAGTTGTTTCTTCTATAAACGCTGGTGAGACAGTTTTTGGCAACCCTGCGCAAAAAGTAAAATCCTGATTTGTGGCGAAGATTTCTGAGGCTGACCTGATTTTAAATCCTGACGGAAGTGTTTATCATTTGAGCTTGCTTCCTAAGCATATCTCTGATACCGTTATTACCGTTGGTGATCCTAATCGGGTTTACTCCGTCAGTCAGTTTTTTGATAACATCGAGTTTGAGATGAACAAGCGCGAGTTTATAACTCACGTGGGAACATATAAAAAGAAGAGAATTACAGTCATCAGTACAGGTATTGGCACGGATAACATAGAAATCTTCTTTAATGAAATTGATGCTCTGGTCAATATCGACTTGAAGACGAGAGAAGTGAAGCCGAGGAAGAAAAAATTAAATATTATTAGAATAGGAACATCAGGGGCGTTGCAAGAGGATGTTCCACTGGGCTCACACCTTGCATCAGAATATGCTATTGGTATGGACAACTTGATGAATTTTTATGACCTGCCCACCACCAAATTTGAAGATGAAATTGCTTCTGACTTGCAGAAGAATTTAGGCCTAACATTCAAGCCCTATGTTGTTCAGGGCTCAGAAGCGTTGCTTGATAAATTTAAAGAGGACCTACTGATTGGAAATACTGTGACCTGTCCGGGATTTTACGCACCACAAGGAAGATCACTGAGATTGCCGATTAAGTTTCCCAAGTTGCTGGAGAATCTCAACTATTACCACAACGGTGATTTCTGGTTAACTAATTTTGAAATGGAAACGTCCGCTTACTATGCCTTCGCCCGGCTCCTTGGGCACGAAGCGATAAGCCTGAACGCAATAATTGTAAATCGGATAAAAAATAAATTCTCTAAAAACCCAAACAAGGTAATTGATGCCCTTATCAAAAGGGTACTTGATCGAATTTAATCTGTAAGCCTACTTCCTCAAGCAGCAGTCATACTCTGCATGCGCAGAATGTGCTTGCCTGCATTGAACGGATCATCGTTGTAAAATCCGGATAGAATGCGGTGAGCAATTTGCTCAATCACCAGTTCTTCATCGGACTTACCTTGCTTCCCAATCCAGAAAACTCGTCTGGGATGCCTTTTCATATCCTGAATGTAGGCTTGAGCATGCAGATATTGCTCCTGAGTAAAAGTAATCGTAAAACAGGTTTGTACTTTTTGAGTTTCCATAGTGATCTAGAAATTACAATAGTTATGCCATTTAACTGACCTCTAGTTTAATAAAAATGCGATAAGTAAGGCAATAACCCTGCCCGCTAGCGGGCAAGATTGTTCGTGGCTGGAACATCATTATTGTTTCAAAACGCGTTGGGGATGGTTAATTTTGGTGCCCCAAATGAGGAACATCGAGTATTATAAACTGGCCAATGGCATTCGTGTGGTGCACAATAGGGTAACCACTACCAAAATTGTTCACTGTGGAATCATGTTGAATATCGGTAGTCGTGATGAAACTCCCGTAAATCAGGGTATCGCGCATTTTTGGGAACATATGGCCTTTAAAGGCACACGGAAAAGGAAAGCCTATCATATTTTAAACAGACTTGACTCACTTGGCGGTGAGCTCAACGCCTTCACCGACAAGGAAAAGATTCTGTTTTACGCCTCCATCAGGGACACCTATTTTGAAAAGGCAATTGACCTCCTTACCGATATCACGTTTGATTCGGTTTTTCCCGAAAACCAGATTGAGCGTGAGCGGAATGTAATTCTGGAAGAGATGTCGATGTATCTTGATGACCCTGAGGACTCTCTTTATGACGAATTTGACAAGGTGGTTTTTGGTCGGCACCCCCTGGGAATGAACATACTCGGTACACAGAGCACAGTAAAGTCATTCAAGAAAAGAGACTTCAAGAAATTTGTGGGAGAACATTTGGATACAAATAAGATTGTGTTTTCATGTGTAGGGAACATTCCGTTTGAGTGCGTGAAGGCGATGGCTGAAAAATACATGGGGCATATTGCGCCCGTACGGACAGCTACCCGAAGAAGGAAGTTTAGTGGCTACAAGCCAAGGGAAGTTGTGATCAAGAGGGATGTCAATCAGTCGAGATGTGCGATTGGGCGTCCCGCCTATCCGCTGAGCGATGAAAGACGAAGTCCGTTTTATATGTTGGTAAATATTTTGGGCGGCAATGGCATGAACTCACGGTTGAACTGGGCACTGAGAGAAAAGCGTGGATTTGTTTATTCCATTGGTGCGAACTATTACCCCTTTTCCGACACGGGTCTTTTCATGATTTCGTTTGGTACCGATCCAACACAATTGCACAAAAGCCTTGATCTTGTTTTTAAGGAATTGAAGAAGTTGAGCGACCGCGCACTTGGCGTTAAACAACTAAGAGCAGCGAAAGAACAATTATTGGGTCAGCTCGCCATGGCAGAAGAAAACAACATTAACTACATGACGATGATGGCGAGAAGTACGCTCGATCGTGGTCGGGTAATAGCCATTGAAGAGACGTATGAGAAGATTGCCAAAACGACTTCCGGAACTTTACTAGATCTTGCACGAGAAATGTTTGACGATAGCCATTTTTCGGTTTTAAAAATGGAGCCTAATAGCAATGGACATTCTTGACGAAAAACTAGTTGCCTATTCAGAGGATCACACAAGCCCTGAGTCCGAATTGCTAAAAAGAATTAATCGCGAGACTCATCTATCCGTGCTCATGCCGCGAATGCTATCGGGTCATCTGCAGGGTCGGGTGCTATCAATGATCAGTAAGATGATTCAACCGAAGTGTATTTTGGAGATTGGCACCTACACCGGTTACTCTGCCATTTGCATGGCCGAAGGATTGGCACCTGACGGAAAGTTAATCACCCTTGATATCAACGAAGAACTTGAGAGTAGAGTGAGAGGTTATTTTAGAGAAGCAGGAATCGAGAGTCATGTTGACTATCGCATTGGAGATGCCCGTGAGATAATTCCAACGTTGACCGATCGATTTGACCTCGTATTTATTGATGCAGATAAGTCAAGTTACGGCTTGTACTTTGATCTGGTAATTGACAATATGAACCCTGGAGGATTTATTCTTGCTGACAATGTGCTGTGGAGTGGTAAAGTGGTTTCCGATAAGCCTGACAAGGACACCTCGGCTATACTTGAGTTCAACAAAAAGGTGAATGAAGACACCAGGGTGGAGAATGTGCTAATGCCCATTCGGGACGGAATAATGGTTCTGCGCAAGAAATAGCCACCCGGTTCGTTATTCTTCTAGTCTTTTTCCACAAAATCTTCCTACATTTGTCTTACAAGATGAGATTTTTTGCAGCTGCACTAATTTTTTTCGGAGCCGCTGTCTCGTACGGTCAGACTCCTGAAGTGCCCCACAAGATGCAATTCGCAGGCATGACCCTGACGATCAGGGATGATGCCAGACGCGAAATTCAAAAAGATGTGGATGCACTGACACAACATCCCTACTACTTCAACATGAAAGTGGAGAGGGCCAAAACCTATTTTCCCTTTATCGAACAGATATTTAAAGAGGAACGCCTTCCAGATGATTTTAAATATTTAGCTCTGCAGGAGAGCGCGCTGATATCCGATGCTGTCTCCGTTTCTGATGCGGTTGGATTCTGGCAGTTCAAGGATTTTACCGCTGAGGAAATGGGCATGCGTGTGGACAAAGAAATTGATGAACGCATGAATCTGATTTCTGCCACCAGGGGTGCCGCTCGGTATCTTAAACAAAACAATTTCTATTTCAACAACTGGGTGTACGCCTTGCAGGCATATCAGATGGGTGCTGGTGGAGCAATGCGCGCAGTAGGCGACAAGCACAATGGAGCCAAGCACATGGAAATTGACAAACACACCTATTGGTACGTGAAAAAATATCTTGCTCATAAGATTGCATTTGAGAACGCCCTGCAGGGAGAAAAGCAACTCACATTGCTACCTTACGAAACCGATAAGAAAACATCGTTGGATGATATAGCCAAAGAGTTCTCACTCACTTCTGAAACCATAGCTGAATACAACAAATGGGCAAGGAAAGGAATCATACCAGGCGACCGAAAATATACAGTGCTGATTCCGCAGGGAGCGTACGACCAAAACTTCACCAAGCTGGCTATCGCTTCCTCAGCAAGTCCGGTTATTGTAAAGACAGACGAGGCTACGATTACCGAGGGACTGACATTTATCAACGAGGTTCCGGTTATTGTGGCCAGACCTGGTGATCAACTCACCGCCTTAGCTGATCGGGCGGGCATCGGGCTTACAGCTTTCATCAGGTACAATGATATTTCAATTGACCATGTAGTTCGTCCTGGTCGACACTACTTTACAGACAAGAAGAAAAAAAAGGCGGAAGAGCCATATCACAAGGTAGTGGAGGGAGAAAATCTTTGGTCGATCAGCCAGGAATATGGGATCCGACTAAGAAGGCTGAAAAAGTACAATCGACTGGCCCAAGCCGATGTGGTGAAGCCCAGTACGATGTTGTGGATGTCTACCATGAAACCACCGCGCGAGGAGGTGCCAGTTGACGAAATAGCCGTATTGGATGCGGAAGAAGAATTTAACTGGGGTAGCCGTGGAACTAGCAAGGTTATTGAAACTGAGGTTATGGTTGACGATCAGGCAATGGTACAGCCAACTTCAGCAATAATTGAAAATATTGAAGCGAGCACCAGCTCTAAACCTTCTACGATTGAGCCAGGGGTTACCGAGCCGATTCTTCATGAAGTGAAAATGTCAGATACGCTCTATAGCGTCTCACGTCAGTATGGCGTGACTATTAAGGAGCTAATGGAGTGGAATTCAAAAAAAGATTTTAACCTCTCTGTTGGTGAAAAACTCAAAATAATGGTCCGCTAAGGCCATTTTTCTTCATTTTATTGAAAATACTTACCTGATTGACTTAAAGGGTCCAGAAGTTCCTATATTTTTAATTGAAATGGATATTTTTGAGGATTGTTGAGGTTAAAAAATGTGTTTTTTAGGTTGTAGATGGAAACTTTGGACAAAGTAATTGACCTTGTAATGTTGGTGGATGATAATGACACCGACAATTTTATCAGTAAGCGTATCATTGAGATTACGAAGTTCGCAAAGAAGGTAGAGGTAAAGAGTTCTGGAAAAAGTGCGTTGGATTATTTGAAGGATAATCAAAATGCCCCCGCTAATCTTCCCAATATTATTTTTCTGGATATTAACATGCCCATTGTGGATGGGTTTGTGTTCCTATATGAGTTTGAGAAGTTCAATGAATTGGTAAAGAACAAATGCAAAGTGATCATCCTTTCCAGTTCGGACAACAAGCGCGACATTGACAAGATTGTGAATAACAATCACGTGATCAAGTTTATCACGAAGCCGCTAACCGAAGTGGCGCTTGAAGAAATCAAATTGAACAATATCTAATCCGGATTCGGATTAGTGCTTTATCAGAATAGGTAGTTCTGCCTATTTTTGCTTATGATCCATGTTAGACCTGCAACAAAGGACGACATTCCCGCTCTTGTTCAATTAGGTCGTAAGACTTTTGAGGAATCGTTTTCAGATGACAACAATCCGGCCAATATGGCTGCCTACCTTGAACAGTCATTCAACAATGAAAAGCTCGCAAACGAACTGACTGAATCAGGTAGTCGCTATTTTATTGCTGAAGAAGGGACTGAACCGGTAGGCTATGCCCGGGTTCGGCTCAGTGACGAGGTCAAAGATCATTTGACTGAG
>JAGQYM010000069.1 GCA_020436085.1 Cyclobacteriaceae bacterium | reverse complement strand
GGCAATTAAAAATTTTTTCAAAAATATTTTTGCAGAATAAATTTTTATCCTACCTTTCATCAACGTTTAAAACTAAAACTTAAAAAATTAAACGCTATGGCAAAGAAAGCAAAGAAGGCAGCTAAGAAAAAAGTAGCTAAGAAGAAGGCTACTAAGAAGAAGGCTGCTAAGAAGAAGAAGTAATTAGGTAAGACCTAATTCTCTTAAGCTTATGAAGGGAAGTGATTCAATATCGCTTCCCTTTTTCTTTTTGAACTATTTGCCTTGATGTTTCGCGGTCAACTCGGAGACCACCTTAGATCATGTGAGTCACATTTGACAGGGTTCCTGAATACTTTTCGCACGCCACCCCAAACTTTTTTAGGAAATCAACCCCTTCATCATTCGGCAGACCCTTGTATTCAGCATAAGACCTTAGATAAATTACTTTCTCGATCCCCATACTGAATATTATTCTGGAGCAGGCAAGGCAAGGTGACAACGTAATGTAAAGCGTTGCCCCCTCCACAGAGGTTTTGTTCTTTACTGCATACAAGATGGCATTCTGTTCAGCATGAATGGCCAGCGAACAACCTCCTTTTGAGTCGCGAGGACATCCTGTATCAGGCCACTCTACATCGCAGTTGTGTGTGCCTGATGGTGGACCATTGTAACCAATGGAAATAATCCTGGTGTCTTTAGCGAGCACAGCGCCAACGTGCCTCTTTATACAATGCGATCTCTTTGCAAGGTTTACTGCAAGTTCCATGTAGATGTCGTCAAAGGCAGGTCTGGTCATTGTAGAAGGTTAATTCATTCGATGATCTGGGTAAAATTAAGGATTGGAACCAAAATTGTTATATTAGATCGATAATGAGGAATTGTTTTGTTCTACTCTTATCTATCTGCCTCCTGAATACGGGGCAATCATTCGCGCAGGAACAACGCGTCAGCCCACTAAGCGTGGCTTCATCACGCTACAAAGACACTTACATAAAGGTCGTTTATAGCCAACCACAAAAGAAAGGACGGCAGATATTCGGAAAACTGGTGCCCTACAATGAAGTATGGCGCACGGGAGCTAACGAGGCCACCGAACTCACCGTCACCACCGATATTACATTTGGTGGGAATGAGCTGAAAGCCGGGACCTACTCGATCTTCACCATCCCAAAAGAGAAAGTGTGGACAATAGTAGTAAATGCCGATCTAGGGCTTTGGGGATCTTACAATTACAATCCCAAACGTGATGTAATCAGATTTGATGTCCCAATCGAAGAGACCGAGGATGTAGCAGAGGCATTTACCGTTAACATTGATCCGAATAACAATAGAGCCAACCTCATCATGCGATGGGATAAGACCAAAGTCTCAGTTCCTATTCTTTATCCAGAACCAAAACCAAAACCCTGATTAGCGCGATGGCAAACAGATTGGTGACAATATTTTTTATAGTCATTTCGATAACGGCATGGAGCCAGTCCAACCCAGAGCTTGCTAAAAGGAATGGGTTTAAGGATATCAAACTTGGAATGCAGGTGGACAGCGTATCCGGAGTCAAATTTGTGAAAGACATAAAAGAAAAGAATGAATACCCAGCCCAACTTTATGAGGTTGATCATCCGGACTATGAAAGTATTGGAGAGGTGAAGGTGAAGAGCGTGGAATTAAAGGGATACAAGGGCCTGGTGTATGAGATTGGCGTCATTACGCAGAAAGACACACGGCTGATGAAAGGCATGGAGAAGGCTTATGGGAAACCTAAATACATATTACCGACAGATACCTATAATTGGACGGCAGACAGCCTGAGTCTCACATTCAAAGACTACTCTAAAAGAGAGATAAAACTGACCTATCGCTCCTACCCTGTGCTAAAGATGATGCGTGTGGACAAAGGCAAAAAGATCGATGATATCGCGGAGGATTTCTAGGCTAGCCTGAATACGTTACCCTGAAGATCATTCCACCTTTGTCATCCGAGATCAACATTGAACCGTCTGGGAGAAACAACACATCGACAGGTCGACCCCAAACTTCCTGGCTCTCATGGTCAAGCCAACCTTCTGCAAAGGTCTCATAGCTTGTCGCTGCTCCGCCCTCCACTTTCACGAGGCTTACCAAGTGTCCGCTCTTTTTGGTGCGGTTCCACGATCCATGCTCCGCAATGAAAATTTGATTACGATAAGCCTCTGGAAACATTGTGCCCGTGTAGAACTTCACTCCAAGTGGAGCTACGTGCGCGTTCAAATTTTGAACTGGCTTGATGAAATCAGAACAAGGTTTCTTATCTCCAAACTCAGGATCCTTGATTGTTCCTCCATGACAATATGGATACCCAAAATGCATTCCCGCGGATGGTGCCGTATTAAGTTCACAAGGCGGGATATCATCGCCCATCATATCTCTTCCGTTGTCTGTAAACCAAAGGTTATTCGTTTCGGGGTGCCAGGTAAAACCAACAGTGTTGCGAACCCCACTTGCAAAGACCTCAAGTCCCGATCCATCTGGGTTCATGCGTGTGATACTTGCATAAATTGGATCTTCCGATTCGCAAATGTTGCAGGGAGCTCCCACCGGAACATATAACTTTCCGTCAGGCCCAAAGGCAATATATTTCCATCCGTGATGCGTCTCGGTGGGGTACTTGTCATAGACCACTTCTGGCGATCCAGGATCAGACAGGTGATTCTCGATATCTTTGAATTTCAGAATCCTACTTACCTCGGCCACATACAGGTCTCCATCCTTGAAGGCCACACCATTCGGCATGTTTAGCCCAGATGCTATCACCCACTTCTTATCAGCCTTGTTATCGCCATCTGTATCTCTTACTGCGTATACTTTGTCCTCACTCCTATTTCCTACAAAAAGAGTTCCTGAAGGAGATAATGCCATTGACCTTGCGTTGTCTACTTCCGCATAAACTGAAATGGAGAAACCAGGAGGAAGCTTAATTGTATTTAGCGGGAGATTGGCACTGGCATCAGTGATAGCGGGACTCGAGTTGTCATCACCTGTAACTGTTGTGGCTTCCTTAGCCGGTTGATCGCAGCTAAGTAATGCTAAACTTAGGATAATAGACAGCATTGGCTTTGTATACTTCATAAACGGCTTTTCGATTGGGCATACAAGTTACGCTTATCACTTGTTTTTAGAAGCAGTGCGGGTCGTTTTTTACACGGGCAAATGATTGCTATTTTTGCCGCGATCTTGGATAGCTGATCATGATTTCTGTTTCAAATATTTCCTATTACATCGGTGGCCGGCCGCTTTACGAGAATGCGTCTATGTTCGTAAAGCCTGATGACAAGATCGGCTTAATCGGCCTTAACGGAACTGGAAAATCGACTTTGCTAAAGATCATAAATGGCGAGTACAGCCTTGATCAGGGAACAATCAGTATGGGAAAGGAATGTACGATCGGTTTCCTAAACCAGGATCTGCTTTCTTATCAAACCGATGATGTGATCCTCACAGTTGCCATGGAGGCTTTTAAGGAAGCAGTGGACACCCAGCGACAGATTGAAAAGATCCTTCATGATCTTGAGCACAACTACAACGACAAACTTGTAGAAAGACTAACGAAGCTTCAGGAGAAATTTGAACAACTGGACGGCTACACTATGCAGTCGAAGGCTGAAGAAGTGCTGGAAGGGATTGGATTCTCCACGGCAGACCTGCATCGTCCATTGAAAGAGTTTTCAGGAGGATGGAGAATGCGTGTGATGCTGGCGAAACTCCTTTTGGAGAAACCATCACTGCTGATGCTTGATGAGCCCACTAACCACCTTGACTTGCCTTCTATCGAGTGGGTTGAAAACTACCTCAGAAACTATCCGGGTGCGGTAATGGTAGTATCTCACGACAGACAGTTTTTGAACAATGTGATCAAAAAGACTGTAGAAGTTACCAACCAACAACTGGTAACCTATGAAGGTAACTACAGCTTTTACCAGAAGGAAAAAGAAATGCGGGAGGAGATTCAGCAAAACGCATACGAGAACCAGCAGCAAAAAATCAGACAGACCGAGAGATTTATTGAAAGGTTCCGCGCCAAGTCATCAAAGGCACGCCAGGTGCAATCGCGGGTGAAGGCGTTGGAAAGAATGGACATGGTGGATGAGGTAATCAACGATACTGCTGCCATAAATTTTAAATTCTCTTTCAATCAACCGTCCGGCCGTCATGTGATTAATCTCAAGGAAGTGTCTAAGTCTTATGGTGATTTAAACATTCTGAATAGCACTACCGCTGGCATTGAAAGAGGTGACAAGATTGCGCTTATAGGTGCTAACGGAAAGGGTAAATCGACACTTCTGAGAATCGTTGCAGGCACTGAACCCATTGAAGGCGACCGCCAGATTGGATATAATGTCAATACCGGCTTCTATGCGCAACATCAGTTGGAGGCGCTTAATGTCGACAACGAAATCCTCGAGGAGTTGAAACAGGCGGGAAGTGGTAAAACAGAGCAAGAACTGAGGGGTGTATTAGGTTGCTTCTTGTTTTCTGATGAGGATGTATTCAAAAAAATAAAGGTGTTATCCGGAGGCGAGAAGTCCCGTGTGGCTCTTGCCAAAACGTTGATCTCTGAAGCCAATTTTCTGTTGCTGGATGAACCTACGAACCACCTTGACTTTATTTCAGAAAACATTCTGATTCAGGCGCTCCAACAATACAAGGGAAGTTTCATCGTGGTATCCCACAACAGGCACTTCATCAGTCAAATTGCCAACAAAATCTGGTACATCGACAACAAAGAGATTAAAGAATATCCCGGAACCTACGAAGAGTATAACTACTGGCGTAACAACATTGCTGCGCCTGCTGCAGACGTTCCTCAAAAGAAGGAGCCTCCCAAACATAAATCGAAGCCGACACAAAATGATGACTCTCAACGTCAGCTAAAGTCGCTCAATCAAAAGCTAAAGGTTGTAGAAGACAAGATCGAGAGACTTGAACAGAAGAAAAGCGAATTGGAATCTGAGATGACAAAGCCTGAGGTGTTTGAGGATTTTGAAAAATTGAAGCAAGTGCAATCAGCATTCGAGACCAACGAAAAAGAACTAACCAGCTCAACCCAGGAATGGGAATCAATTGCCGCGGAGATTGACGCGCTGAGCTAAGCGTTAATTAAAAATATATTTGAACTTCATGCCGACCTCCAACACGAGCGGATTATACGCCAGGGTGGCATCATCTTTCAGAATCGAATTAAACGCATAGCGAAGACTAGGAGTCAAAGCGAGGCGATAGCTGTTGCCGATCTTGTGGCTTAACTCCAATCCGGCAAGTCCAGTGAAGTTGACATTACGATAAGGCGAGTCCTCCCCTGCTGTCTGTGTAAACTTCTCAGTTTGGCCCGACTTATCTCTGAGTGTATTCTTGATAAATACATCAGTGGCTACACCTGTATTTACTTGGAGTCCAAACTTCCTTTCAATAATTCTATAACCTAATTGCAAAGGAACAGATACATATTCATTGCTACTCCTTACTTCATAAGGTGAAACATAGGCTACATTTTGACCCGGTGCTACATATTCTGCCACCGAAGCACTCAGTTTATTATTTGAAGCCAGATTTGAATAGTTGGAGGTATAGTCAATACGCTGTACCATATAGGCCAAGCCAGTTTGGAGTACTAATCTTCTGGTGAGCATCGTTCCTATTTGCGCTCCGATGGAGTAAGCAGACCCAATTGACTCTTGCGAGCTTTGCGGCTGCTGACTGCTCAGGCTTGTAGGGTCATCCACCAATAGTGCTGCGGGACCGGTTGTTTGTACACTTCCCGGATCGTAACTGCCGCCTCCCATTCCGATTGAAGCCCAGAGTGTTTCAGATTTACTTGATTTCTTATTTGAGGTCATGAAGTAAGAAGGCATGGCGGGCAATCGCCTCGGAAAATTTGGCTGATAGAACTCCATTGACTTGATCTGTGCGTCAGGGCTAGGGATACTTGGCAAAGATGACGTAAGAATTGATCTTCTGAAGTTCATTGATTGTTTGCTGTCCGCGGCTTCTGCTGCAAGGCTTGAATGAGATGCAAGCACTGAGGCTGGTTGCGAAGCAGCCATATGGCCAGATGACGAAGCTGAAGAATTAGCAGAAGCGTTGAGATCAGGTATCTGTTCTGTATTGCTCTCGTGAGGCTGTGTATTGTCCAGGGCGTGAGTTGGAGAGTCTGTTTTTAATTCTGAATGGGATGGCAACGTTTTTTCAAGGGCCAGTTGGGCACTCGATTGATCAGAGACAGTGTGGTAAGTAACATAGGATGCCAAGGCTACAGCAAACACCGCAATACCGGCAGCAAGTCTTCTGTAGAATACAAGCTTCGAACGAGTCCCTTTACTTTCAGCCATCACGAGGTCAAACTCAATGCGCGACCACACTGCATCGGGCACTTCCGACTCCGCACCGACAAATGCCTCTTTCCAATTCTCCTCAAACTTTGGCATTCCCATAACTCCTGGTTTTTTCTAACATACCAATTCGTTCCTGCAAAAGGCTCCTCGCACGATTATATTGCGACTTAGATGTCCCCACACTAATGGAGAGCATCTCACCTATCTCTTTGTGACTGTAACCTTCAATAGCAAAGAGGTTAAAAACAATTCGACATCCGTCCGGGAGAGTCCTCACGATGGACAGCAATTCATTGAGATGAAATTGGGTAAGTGACAACTCTTCATCCATTTTTATCTGTACTTCCTCTACATCGACCATAGGAAGCATATTCAATCTTTGGCGCTGTTTGTTTAATGCGGTATTTATCATGATACGAGTCATCCAGGTAGACAACTTCGACTCGAACCTGAAGTTGGGTAGATGTTTAAAGACCTTCACAAAGCCTTCTTGCAGGGTATCTTCTGCTTCCGCCTCATCCCGCGCATATCGCTGACAGGTTACCATCATTTTTCGACAATAGCGTTCATACAAAGCCTTCTGTGAAGCTCTGTCACCTTTGGCACAGCCCTTGATAAGCTCTTCATCCTGAAGCATGAACACTGTATGTTCCTTTGACATTAAAAGCCTTTTGGTGGTTGGAACCGTTTCGGAAAATGATAACGTATTTTCTTCGTTAAGGGTATGAAAAACGTCAATTCAGACAATTATCGTTTAGTTTTACCATGATGACCACGTTCCTTCTGATTATCGCAGGATTATTCTTTCCTGAAGCCAACAAACGTCTTCTTTTCGAAAACGCCACTTATGAGCCCCAAATCAAGTCTGTTCAGCTATATAATCTTTCTGGGCAGCCTGCAAGGAGTCACGCACCTGCCGTTACCCATATCGGACAAAGCCGACTTGTGCTGGAGTTTGACGATCTTCAAAATGATATCAACAGCTACTATGCCCGGCTGATACACTGCAATTATGATTGGACCGCTTCCAACCTTCGGGATCTCGATTTCATGAGAGACTATAATGAGTTCAATGTGAACGACTATGTGTATTCGAATAACACTTACACTCCATATGTTCATTACACATTTAGAGTACCTGGAGTTAAACTTCCCGGAAACTACCTGCTTATTGTATATCGTGATGGGAATAAGTCTGATCTCATCCTATCGCATCGAATTATGGTGTTCGACAACAAAACCAGTCTAGAGAAGGACAACCAGCTTAGCGGGGCACTTACACTCCGATCTACCAATCAGCAGTTAAATTTTATAGTTGACTATAAAGGAATAGAAATCGTTAATCCGTTTCAGAGTGTGCATGTGGTGGTGCGTCAAAATTTCAGATGGGACAAATCGAAGCTGGACGTTCAACCTAGTTTTGTGAGGGAAGACAGAAACCAGATCGAGTACCGACTATTTGGAGACGACAAGCACTTTGAAGCCGGGAACGAGTTTCGATTTGTAGATTTCAGATCTCTCAATTTTCCAGGTCAAAACACTGCGAGAATTGACAAGAGTTCCAGGCCCTTTCACCTGTGGGTACAGCCCGATGAATCCCGAGAACACCAGGTTTATTCTCAATATACCGACATCAATGGGCAATTCAGCATAGAAAATCTGGACAATGGACGTGATATCAATGCAGCGGACTATGCTGACGTCACTTTTACTCTCCAGTCTAAAGAAGTGTCAGGCCAGGTTTATATAATGGGAGAATTCAACCAATGGAGGAAGGAAAGTAATAATCAGATGCAGTTCAACACAGCCAATCAGTCGTACACCTCTACAATACTTCTAAAGCAAGGTTGGTACAACTATGCATACGAAGTAGTTAGCGACAATCTGCCGGCTTATTTCTTCGAAGGAAGTCACTACGAAACGGAGAATATCTACGAAGTATTCTTTTACTACAGACCTTTCCAGCCCAATGCAGATCTGTTGATTGGGTATTTTCAGTTGCCCGTTAACGTCCGCTAAGCGTAATTGAATTCTTCATGCGACTCGCTGTGTGTCGGTCGGGTGTCGTGATTGGCCACATCTAACATCCCAAATCCCTTATGGGAGAAGTAGCCAATTCCGTTTTCATAGACAAACTGCTGAACGGGTTGAGGCGCATACATGGTGAAAGGAAACGTGTAACCCCGAACCTCAAACTTCACATCAGAATCAAAAACGGGATAAATACGGGCGAATTTTTTATGAGAAGCCTGTATTCGGTTCAGGTACTCTTTATCGGCTACAATCTGAAACTTGTAAAATGTCGCCAATTGTTCAGCGGAGAACTTACCGCTCGCTTCCATCCTGCTGATAGTAGAGTCGTATAGTAAATCTGAAAACTCGTCTTCGTCAGGTGATATAAATCGCTTGGCGCTTTCGTCATTGAATGATCCCTGCAACAGTACTATCGGAGAAATACAAAGGAACTTCACTGAATCAGTTATTGTCACTGGCTCTTCACTCTCCACAGATTCGGGTTGCATCTGAAGATTGCCAATGGTCAAATCTTTTTGAGCGAATAGAACACTCAGGAAGTAGTCCAAAAAGTCTTTGTCTGCCGCAGAGAAGACCAACGTGATCTTCGAAGAAAAAAAGTGGAGCCCCTTTCTGCTGATTTTGATCTGTCCCTTCAGACCTGAAAAGTTGTACTGCTGATACTCCGCAAAGGTCTTGTTACCACCAATAAGGATCAGACCCTTGATGGTTTGGGCCAACAAAAATTGGTGGTGGAAAGGAACATAAGCTCCTCTATTCTTAAGCGAAAAAACGATCCGGATTCTCAACGTATGCGGATTTACACCTTTAAAAAATACCTGAAAAGACCGCGAAAAAGTCAAACCGCGGATAGCTAAAATACTAAAAATCAGGTCAATCCGGCCTTCCTATGTAAGGATTATTTAAACATTAAACCGAAAATGCATGATATCACCGTCCTTTACCACATATTCCTTTCCTTCAATGGCAAGTTTGCCTGCATCCCGGCACCCTGATTCAGTTTTATATGTCTGGTAATCAGGCAGTTTAATTACCTCGGCTTTAATGAATCCTTTCTCAAAATCGGAGTGGATAACCCCTGCTGCCTGAGGTGCCTTCCAGCCTCGGTGTATGGTCCAGGCTCTCACTTCCTTCTCACCGGCTGTGAAATAGGTGATCAAATTAAGAAGAGTATATGCTGCCTTTATCAGCTTGTTCAGGCCGGACTCTTTGAGGCCATATTCAGCCAAGAATACCTTCCTATCCTCGAGGGTGTCAAACTCGGCAATCTGTGCCTCGATAGCCGCACATACGATAATCACTTCCGCACCCTCCTCTTTTGCTTTTGCTACAAGTTCATTTGAAAAGGCGTTGCCTGTATGGATTGATCCTTCATCAACATTAGCCACGTAAATGACTGGCTTCCCCGTTAAAAGTTGCAAGTCTTCAATTGCCTCCAGTTGCTCTTCTGTAGACTCAATGCTCCGGATATTCTTGCCTTCAAGCAGCACATCGCGATACATCTGAAGTGAGGCTAATTCTTTCTTTGCCTTGGGGTCGCCACCCTTTACTGTACGTTCCACTTTGGCAATCTTCTTCTCTACTGACTCCAGGTCTTTCAGTTGGAGTTCGGTATCTATTATTTCCTTGTCTGCAATGGGCTTAATTCTACCGTCAACGTGAACGATGTTTTCGTTTTCAAAGCAACGAACCACGTGGGCAATCGCATCCACCTCGCGAATGTTGGCAAGGAACTGATTACCTAACCCCTCTCCTTTGCTAGCTCCTTTAACCAAGCCAGCGATGTCGACAAATTCAAATGTGGTGGGGGTGACTTTTTGTGGGTTGACCAGGTCTTTTAGCATCTCAAGACGTTCGTCTGGCACTGAAATGACGCCAACGTTTGGCTCTATGGTACAGAATGGAAAATTAGCCGCCTCAGCTTTGTTGTTTGAAAGGGCATTGAACAGGGTTGATTTGCCCACATTGGGAAGGCCCACAATTCCACATCTAAGTGCCATATGCTATCCGGTCTTTTTTTCGGGCGCAAATATAAGGCACTGGGCCATGAAGCGGTTGGTACGAAAAAGAAAAGCCCCAAAAATTCGGGGCTTTTCTCGATCTAGGTATAGGTTGGGACTAGTCCCATTTAAGTTCCGTGTCAATTGTCGAGGTCTTTGCCTCTTCTTGTTCCTCGCGTGGCTGATCAAACTGGTCGAAATCCACTTCCGGCATCAGCTCGGTTTTCACATGGTTGACTGTGTTGTTCAACGCGTCAAGAAACTTGTTGAAATCCTCCTTGTAAAGAAAGATTTTGTGCTTCTCGTAGGTGAATCCTTCATCGTCCTTGTTGTACCGTTTCTTACTTTCCGTAATCGTAAGGTAATAGTCGTTTGATCGGGTAGCCTTTACATCAAAGAAATAGGTGCGCTTACCTGCTTTAACCTTCTCTGAATATATCTCATCCCTTCCATTGTTCTTATTCTCTTCCACAAATCTGTTTTTTAGTTGCGACTTAGGGTATTTTGATGTGATCGAAGATAGTATTTTAAAAATTTATACCAAACTTAAGGCACTAATATGCCGTTTTAACCGTTGTAACAAGTTTATACAACCCCCTAATTAATCAGGTATATCCCTTATTTGCAAGATAGGTGAAGATAAATTTCGATTCAGTAAAACAGTCTGGTAACCTCGAACTCCTGGCCAGGCAGCTCGTATAGGGATTCATCACCGGTCTCCATAAGTCTCCTTATCACGGATTCTCAGTCGAATTTGCAGAACACCGTCTCTACAATGAAGGCCAGAGCACCAGGCACATAGACTGGAAAGTATTTGCGAGAACTGACAGGCTATATACCAAGCAGTATGAGGAGGAAACAAACCTTCGATGCCTTATCGCTATCGACTGTTCATCTTCCATGTATTATCCGGCAGATACGCTGGCCAAGTTCAAGTTCAGCATCTATGCCGCTTCTGCGATCAGCTATCTTCTGCATAAACAACGTGATGCTGTAGGATTGTGTCTGTTTTCGGACAAGATTGACGAATTCACTCCAATTAAGTCCACACCATCCCACCTCGACAAGCTATTTCAGACCTTAGAAAAAGCAATAGAGCGCGGGGCAAAAGAGCCCAAGGCGACCAATGTATCAAACGTGCTGCATGAGATTGCCGAGAAGACACACAAGAGATCTCTTATAATCATCTTCAGCGACATGTTCGATAGTGATGAGGATACCAATGAGATATTCAAGGCGCTCCAACACTTAAAGCATAACAAACACGAAGTCCTGCTATTTCATGTCACTGATCATGAGACGGAACTGGCGTTCAATTTTGATGAACGACCTTATGAGTTCATCGATTTGGAAAGTCGTGAGAAAATAAAGCTAAATCCAGCTGAGATCAGGGAACGGTTTACAACCCAATTGAACGTATTTCACAAAGAGTTGAAGTTGAAATGCAACCAACTAAAAATTGACTTCATCTCCGCCAATTCGCAAAGCAATTTTTTCGAAGTGCTACAGGCCTACCTGATTAAGCGATCGAAAATGAGATAAGATCAGCTTTGAAGCTGCTCGTTGTGCAGCCACGCTTTTTTCGCTTGAAGTTCTTCTTTCGTTTCCACCTGATCCGGATCGGGCACACAGCAATCTACAGGGCACACAGCGGCACACTGTGGTTCTTCATGAAAACCAGTACATTCAGTGCACTTACCTGAAACTATATAATAAAACTCATCGGACACCGGAGACTGTTGGCTCTTAGCATCTACTTTTGATCCGTCTCCAAGAACAACTTCGTTTGATAGAGCAGTACCGCCAGCCCAAGTCCACTCCACACCACCTTCATAAATCGCTGTATTAGGGCACTCAGGTTCACATGCGCCACAGTTGATACACTCGTCAGTAATCTTTATCGCCATACGCTTACTAAAGTCTCCTTAATCCGCTTATTTCGCACAAAAATACGATTCTGGATTCATCCTTCAAACAAGGAAGTCCGTACAAAAGTTTTGAGATGCAGATGATTTTAGAAGAAAGAATTGAAGCCCTGTCTTTGCTTGGTGATGAGATTGAGAAGATTGCCAAAGATGATCCAAAACTAAGAGAGGCAGAAACCAGGAACCCCTGGTTTACTCAGGAAAACATCCAACTGGCTTTTAAAGGAATTCGCCATCTGCTTGATCGTGAGAAGCTCATTCAATGGACAAACGCTTACTCATTTGATCAACCTCTGAAGGTAATTGGTGTTGCAATGGCCGGTAATATTCCTATGGTCGGATTTCATGATTATCTCTCCATTTTGATTTCTGGACATAAGGCGCAGATGAAACTCAGCTCTCAGGATGAGACGCTATTGCCATTGTTGCATCAAAAGCTAGTCAGTATCAAGCCAGCGTTTGAAGAAATGGTTTCCATTCAAGAGAAGTTGAGCGGTTTTGATGCAGCAATTGCTACAGGCAGTGATAATACCGCCAGGTACTTTAAATATTATTTTGGTAAGGTGCCTAACATTATTCGAATGAACAGGTCATCGTGTGCTGTGTTGATGGGAGAAGAAAGTGAAGATGAGTTTGCTTTATTAAGCCAAGACGTTTTTCAATACTTTGGTCTTGGATGCAGAAACGTATCCAAAATTTACATCCCTGAGGAATTTGATCTTGTGCCTCTTTTGAGAGCATGGGAAAAATTTATTGATGTGGCTGATCATAACAAGTACGCCAACAATTATAACTATCAACGCTCGATTCATCTGGTTAACCAGAAGCACTTTTACGATAATGGTGCCATTCTGCTGATCGAAGAAGAAAGACTAGTGTCTCCTATCGGGGTAGTTTATTACGAACGATACTCTAGTCAGGATGATCTTAAGAGTAAATTGGCACACCACGCTGATAAAATACAATGCATTGTGTCTGCGAAAGGTTGGTATCAAGGAAGTATCGCATTTGGAAAAGCCCAGACACCCGAACCGTGGGACTACGCTGATGGTGTTGATACTCTTAAGTTTTTGTCTGAGCTCCGTTAGCGCTTATTTACCTCGCAGTACTTCCACCCAACCAGAATAGCTCTGGCCGCCAGCATTAATGCGATAGTAGTACACACCGTCCGCTACATCTCCACCATTCCAATCATTTTGATAATTGGATGATGAGAACACCTCTTTGCCCCATCGATTGGTAATCATTAGCTCTGTTGCATCAGGAATATTTCTGATGAAGAACACCTCGTTAACTCCGTCACCATTAGGAGTGAAAATATTCGGAATCATCAAGTTGTTGTCGACAGCGATGTTGACCTGATAGTCCTTGCGACAACCAATACCATCTCTGAGCGATAACAAGTAAGTTCCGGCAAAAAGATTTGGAGCATTGAACTCAACCTTCAGATTGTTATTGTTTCTAGTGGCTTCCGTGAAGTCCTGCGCAAACACTTGTCCTGGGAAAAGAGGTTGTGTTAACTCAAGCCTTACCTCGTAGGGTTCCTGAAGACTCTCTTCTATTCCAACGATCATTGATCCAGTTGGAAGATCGGGCACAGATATGGTTTTGGTCACATAGAGCGTATCGAGGTTAGCAGTTGCTCCGGTAACTGTAAATGGTTTAAAGGCAGACTGCACGGGGTTAGTACATGATGTCGTA
>JAGQYM010000068.1 GCA_020436085.1 Cyclobacteriaceae bacterium | reverse complement strand
CTCCTATTCGCTCACTACGATAACCAACAGTGCAATAAACGATCACTTCTTTGTTCTTATCCAATCCTCTTACCATTTCATCATCAAAATCATCGTAGTCGATGAACTTTGCGTTCGGCAAGTGGCTCACGCTGTATTCTTCAGGAGAGCGCGTGTCAAGAATAACGGGATGTTGTCCGTCACGAATCCTGCTTTGAAGTGCTGAAGATTTTATCTGAGGTACTGTGTTTTTGTAGAGAGAGCTTAGCTTCTCATCATAGGTTTTCTGGGCATTAGAAATAGTCCACCCGAAAACAAAGATCAAACAGATCGTGATTTTTTTGTCCATACAAGTTCATACACAAGATAGCCAATAACCAACAGATACTCCACGAAGACGATCCACAGCCTTTCATCGTATCCGATAGACGTATACCCTGAATAGGTAAAAAATATCAAGCCACTCCAAATTACAGCAAATCGATAGCGAGTTATTACTGACAGCATCACCAACGTAGTGATATACCATGGATGAACAGTAGTGGCAAAAAATAAATAAATGGTTAGCACCCACATCATCACCAGAGGAATGTGCTTCAACGAGTCTGGCAACACATCACTTTGAGATGTCAAGACAAATCCATTTTGTCCGCGTTTCAATTCATACTTCCACAAAGAGACTATTGATATAAGCGTGGCGCTAATCACGCCTAACTTCCAACCCACAGTTTGAATTGTATTGTATCCTTTGGTCAAGAATCCATACTCCCTAACCACGTAGTAGATACTTGCATTGAATTCAAAACTTCTGAAATAGAGCTTTAAACTCTCGGTCAACCCGGCAAAACCATTGTCGATTGCGAGCGGATAAAACATCAGCACCAAAGAGATGACAACAAAGGCATAAAAAACTACCCACTGCAATATTTTTAGTCGGTTCACGAACAACGGAAGAAAAATGAGCGGGATGAGTTTTGCACCGATTGCCGTAGCCATGGCCACACCAGCCAAAGCAATTCTGGTTCTTGACAAGAAGAACAAACACGACACAACGAAGAAAATCAAAAAAGCCTCAAAGTGAAGATTTCCAGTCAACTCCAGAATAATGAGTGGATTCAGAGCATAGATCAAGACCCTCTCTCTTTTTAATCCAAACTCTTGTAGAAGTTTCAGCAACAAAAAGCAGGTTCCTACTTCCGCCAACAGAATCAAAACTCTCATGATGACAACACTTCCCAGAATAGAATCAGGAGAAAAATAAACTGAAAGAAAAAAAACAGCCTGTGCCAGTGGTGGATAAACCGTGAAATAGTTCTGGCTATTCAATCGATCAAAGAGGGCTTGATTAAGTCCAGATATTGTGTGCTCTGGCTGGAGATAAAAAGATGGCAACTCGGCAAAAGGATGTACTCCACTTGCGATTAAGCGCCCGTCCCAAATGAATCGATAAAAGTCATCGGAGAGCACAGGAAGTGACGCGACAAACAAAAGTCTAAACAAAAGAGCAGTTACCAGCCAAAATTTAAAATCAAAGTCGCTGGCAGATTGAATTACCCACACGTACAACACGAACAATACTGTGTACGAACTCAGCAATACAGCAGAGTCTGGTCGTGCAACACCGTAACCGAACAGCAAATAAATCAGAGCAGAAACACCGGCCGCGAGGTATATCGGCAGCTTATGCTTTTGCATCTACCACAGGTTTTACGCTATAGTAGAACACAGCACCAAAGCCTAACGCGAGCATGACATGAAAAAAGATCAGCGCAAGATCATTCCAATAAATGCCCGCAACAATGCCGACCAAAAAGTAGATACAAAGAAGACCTTCTACGATAGTCAACACACCAACCTTCAATTTGATGTAGGAATTATTCCTCCAACTATCACCTTTCAGTGTCACATTAAATTTGGGCGTCCTGATAAATGGAGTTCTACGCCCGATCAGTCCCTCAAAGACAGCGATGCCGTTGTGCAGAGACAACCCCATCGATATGATTAGAAACCGAGGGTACAAAGCAAAAAATGATTTACTGTATTTTTCACGATCAATCTCTCTCGAAGCAACCCAATAAAATATAGTGATCGATAAAAATCCAAAGATAAAGACTACACCCATGTCGAATACCCACGACACAGACGGTTGAATCTGTCTGATGTATAACATTGGAATACTTAGAATGCTAGCAATCAACAAACACACGAAGACAGAACTATTAAACAAGTGAAAGAACGCATGTATTTTATTGGTGAGCGAGAGTGGCGCACGCAATACTTTCCCAAATACTTTCTTTGCTGTCTCTGCTCCACCCTTGTTCCACCTGTACTGCTGTGATTTGATTGCACTCATTATAATTGGCAACTCTCCTGGTGTTTCCACTTCTTCAAGGTATTTGAATTTCCATCCGTTGAGTTGCGCACGATAGCTCAGATCAAGATCTTCTGTGAGTGTATCAAATTTCCATCCTCCGGCATCTTCGATACATTTCTTTCTCCACACACCACAAGTGCCATTGAAATTGATAAAACTGTTCGAATAACTTCTCGCGGATTGCTCTATAGAAAAATGAGCATTCAAACCGAACGCCTGAAGTTGAGTGAGAATGGAGTAATCTCTATTAATATGTCCCCATCGGGTTTGAACTACTCCAACTTCGGGATTCTTAAACTCTATCAACGTGTCCTTCAGAAAAGAGGACTTAGGTAAAAAGTCTGCATCAAAGATGGCAATGAACTCACCTTTGGCCAGTTTAGTTCCTTGATCCAGCGCTCCTGCTTTGAATCCTGTTCTGTTTTCTCTGTGAATAAGTTGGATGTCCAGACCCAACGGACGAAGTGATTCAATTTTTTGCACAACAATAGAAGTCGTTTCATCTGTAGAGTCATCCAATACCTGGATTTCAAGTTTCTCTTTCGGATAGTCAAATTTGCTAACGGCATCCAATAACCTTTCCACGACATACTTCTCGTTGAACACCGGCAACTGAATCGTTACCATGGGCAGGAACTCGGCACTAGTGGACAATTTCTGCTCTCTCTTTTTAAATCGCAGGTAAATCCACGTCAGATGAAGTTGCCCCAGGCTGAACAAAAAAATGTACAACAGCGAAAGAGAATACAATATGATGACGATCCATTCCATCACAAGTACTTGAAGATAGTATACAAAATCTTATAGCCAGCCATCACTGTTCCTTTGATCGTACCTGATATTTTCGAAAAGCCAATCCGCTTGCGATATCGCACCGGTACTTCCACGCAAGTCATTTTCATCTTAGCTGCTTTCAACTGCATCTCCACCGTCCAGCCATAGGTTTTATCCTGCATATCTATGGCCATCAACTTATCAAAACGAATCGCGCGAAATGGTCCCAAGTCGGTGAACCGAACGTTGTAAAATAACTTCAGCAATCCAGTGGCAAGCCAATTGCCAAATACTTGTTGAGGTGTCATAGAACCTTTCTCCCTATCACCTAGTGCCCTCGAACCAATAACAAGGTCAGCACCCTGTTCTAAAATAGGCTTCACCACCATGTTCATTTCTTCCGGGTAGTCTGAGTGGTCAGCATCGAGAAAAACGACAACGTCTGGCGGGTTTTGTTTGACATATTCTATTCCTTTCAAACACGCCCGTCCATATCCCGCAACTTCCTCTCTCAACACTGTAGCTCCAGCGTCCCTTGCGATTTTCTCTGTGTCATCTGTTGACGCGTTGTTTACCACCACTACTTCATCCACCAAGTCCCTCGGGATTTCTGAAAGCACCTGTCCAATTCCATTTTCCTCGTTGAAGGCAGGGATGATAACCACGATTCTCTTCCCGTTCATCTAGCTACAAATTCAGGCAAAATTAAAACGGGACAGTCAATTCGACTCAACATTATTTCCAAGCAAAACCGGTTGTCCGAATCTGCCCTTTTCATCCTTCATTTCCAGGTTGAGTACACCTCTGGGGCAAACTGACGAACATACTCCACACCCAACACACGAAGATCTGATAATGTTTTGCCCTCGCTGAGCATACCATCTTACATCGATACCCATCTCGCAGTAAGTGGAGCAATTTCCACACGAGATACATTGCCCACCATTTGTCGTTATTCTGAATCTTGACTTGAATCTTTGTACAAATCCCAGATAGGCCGCAAGTGGACAGCCGAACCTGCACCAGACACGGTTGCCCATGAAAGGATAAAATCCTGTTCCCACCACTCCACTAAAAATTGCACCGATAAAAAATCCATAAGGCTTCCTCAAATGATTGTAGGTGTCTAAACCAAGGAAAGAAGAAGTGCCAGTTATGAAATTATAAATGACGGCAGCTGTCATGATCACTGCAAATACCAACACACCATGAATCAACCATCGCTCAACCTTCCATGCCTTCAATGACTTGTCGGATAATTGACGAAAAGGATCGCCTGCGGTTTCGGCAAGGCCACCACATCCACACACCCAACTGCAATACCAACGCTTGCCAAAAAAGTATACAAACACCGGCACACCAATTACGAACAATGTAATTCCCCAGGCGAACATAAAAATCCCGAGGCCGCCTGCTGTGGTAAGCATACTGATATGCCACGCATCAAAGAAATCGTAATCCAGAGGCCACATATTTTTAAAATCAAAATAGGGCTGGTTAAGTCTGACTAAAATTTCCGGTAATAAGAATGCCAGAGCCAATTGAAAAAACATCACAGAAATAGTCCTGAAGATTTGATATCGACTGTGCCTGTATTTGATGATCATCCTCACTCCCATCACCACTACCGCAAACGTGTAAAGAAATCCATAGAGGAACCACTGGCTTGATGACCCATTTGGATCAATCCATTTTTTCAGAGGCTCCACCAACACAATCCAATTGACTATGTAGGCATCATAGAAATATAAAAAGATATAAAACACGATCAGTAGTGTGCCAATCAAAACCCCGATCCATCCGCGGTTATTCAGTGCGTGAAAAAAGATTCCATTGTTCTTAATGCCCGGGAGTTCGAGACTCGACTTTGGAATGATAAACATAAATGCTCCCAATGCACCTACTCCAAAAATCAAAATCATCAGCAGCGGAGCCTGATCCCGAACGATACCTGTAAGTGAGATCTTAGTCAGCGTGCCAACGTAGTCGTCATAAATTACCTTGTCCCATTGCTGCTGTTGCCTGAATTCATTATTAACTGATTCTACAGCATCGCTGAGTGCATTTGAAAATGAAACGCTGGTGTCAAACTTTTTCCCAGACAACGACTCCATCACAGGCAAGAGTGATTCCTGATGTTCAGGCTTTACGTTATCTGAAAAAATCTCTTTGGTAAGTGTAAACTCGGAAGCAAAGAAGAGCGAAAGGAACAGCGCGAAGGAAGCCAGAAAAAGTGCGAGCCCTATGATCCTAATCAATCTCATACTACGCTGTAATTATGTTTGTTGAAGAAAAACTCTTTTGAATTTCCTTCTCATGTCGATCAAAAAATTCTGGATCAAAGTTCGCTTCAGGCAAGTGATCAATTACATATTTTATGTCGCGACCCTCACGAAGCCATCGATCAAAACACTCATGACGCAACCTGATACCAAAAGTATTTATACCCAAAAACTTCATAGTGTCTTTGTTCCAAACAAAATGCATCGCCTTTTGTCCTTCAGCGTGCTCCCAATAAAATTCATCATCTGACGAACCAAGTGCATTGCCAACCTGACCATACGTTTGATATTCGATATCGAAAAACTTTGCAGAATTGAACCATGGTCCCGGCTGGTATTTTGTCTTCTTTCCGCTGATCGTCTGCGCCACTGCTTCTCCCATCATTCTACCCGTGTACCATACTTGCTCGATATTTCTTCTTCCGGGCAATTCATAGTTTCGCTCTACGCAATCCCCAATCGCATACACATCACTTACATTGGTTTCGAGGAATTCATTCACGAGTACACCCCTCTTTATCTCAATACCACTTCCGGTGAGAAACTCAACATTAGGAGAGACACCAACGGTGAGACCAACAAACTGACATGGAATTGTCTCCCCCGATGAAGTAACTACCGCCTTAACTCGTCCATTATCATCAGGCAAAATTTCTTTCAGCTCTGTTTCCAATTTCAAATCCACATGATGTGCCCGAACATGGCGCGTGATTAAGTCCGCCTCTTGAGAGGGCAGGATATTGTTCCAAAAAGATCTTTCTCTCACGAGAAAGGTAACTTCAATACCTCTTGACAATAACATCTCCGCCATTTCAACACCGATCAGCCCTCCACCAACCACAACAGCCTTTTTTATTCCCTTTGTACAAGCCTCCATTTCAACAAGGTCTTGATAGCTGTAGAGTCCTTGCACCCCTTTCAAATTCTGGCCAGGCCAACCAAACTTATTCGACTTTGAGCCTGTGGCCACAATCAACACATCGTAGCTAATAGCGTCACCTTTTGATAGCAAAAGTTTTTTTTGCGAAGGGTCTACCGATTCGACATGAGCATTCAGCAAGTCAATTTTGTTCTTCTTCCAAAACCAGTCCTCATAGGGCTTAGTATGTTCATACTTCATGTGCCCCATGTAAACGTACATCAAAGCAGTTCTGGAAAAGAAATGCTCAGTTTCGGAAGACACAACGGTGATCTTATCGTCAGATGATTTGCGAATATGACGCGCAGCAGTGATCCCTGCTATTCCATTTCCAATAATGACGATGTGCCTCATTTATGGCCGCAAGTTATTTGTGAATTGAAATTGCAAAATGTCAAGTTAGAGACAAGGGCAACAAGTATTGGCATTGCAATTGTTCTGGTAAACTTAATGAATATCAAAGATTGTCCCTAAGCAGACAAAGTCGACTCATTGAAAACCATATAGTATCAGGAGTACTTAACTTGTTATTATTATGAAACCAATTCTTTGCTTCCTCCTCAGTCTCACTTTTGTGCAGTCGCAGAGCGGAGAGATCGACAACTTTTTTTCCAGCACAGATCAATTCTTCAAAAAATATGTCGCTCAAGGCAAAGTCGACTACGCCTTGATCAAGAAGAACAAGACACAGATAGACGGCTTGGTTCAATGCATTGGCTCAATGAATTTAGCAGCACAAGCTCAAAGTTCTAAGAAAGCTTTCTATATCAATGCTTACAACGTGCTGGTAATCTCTTCAATTGTTGAGGCTTACCCGGTAAAATCTCCAATGGATATTCCTGGCTTTTTTGATAAAAAGCTGCACCGTGTTGCTGGAGAAATGCTAACGCTAAATGCCTTGGAAAAAGAAAAACTACTAGCGCCTACGCAAGATGCACGATTGCATTTTGCCCTGGTCTGTGCCGCAAAGAGTTGTCCTTTATTAATGAATTCAGCTTTTCGACCCGACCAACTCGACAAGCAACTTGATGACCGAACCAGGATCACCATCAATGATCCGAAATGGTTGGTGATAAAGTCAAACCAAAAACAGGTTGATGTTTCAAAAATATTTGAATGGTATGCAGGTGACTTCACAAGAGATGATCAAACAGTCCTCGGCTGGATCAATCAATTTCGCACTTCAAAAATTCCAACCAATTATAAAGTTGCTTACTATGAATACGACTGGTCACTGAATGGGAAATAGTTTCAATAATACCTGAGCGGCACGACTACTTTTTGTGACTCACCAGTCCATCTGATTTTTACCTCATCATACTTTGGTGGACCATACCTCCCCATCACACCGTTGAGGAATCCAAACCCCTCTTTAGGAATACCAAAAAAGTTTTTATCTAATTCACCATTTTCATTTTCATCGTGAATTACGCAAATAGCGTACTCTCCCTCCTTCAGGTCACTAAACCGCACTTCGTTGCTGGATGAGTCTGCGTTAATGCTTTGGCTATAGACATGTTCTTTCAAAAATTTTGCTTCAGAATCATACAACGCAACGTGAATTTGCCCGGCACCGGGTGCAATGTCCATCACGGTGACAGTTAATTCACCACCCTGCCCAAATGAGTAAAACCGGGTCAGAGAAAGGAGAATACAAAAAACAAGCACAATCCGCTTATCCATTGATTTTTAACAGTTGGCCCAATTCAACAACTTCATTTCAAATAAATCGTTGCAAAAATGGCGAAGTTAGTGTCTCTAACAAAGGCGCCATCAACCTATGAAGTACTTTCTTTATTCCGCCACGATTTTGCTCATAAGTTTCTCTTTAATTTCCTCTCAACAGGGATTTGATCTTGTGAAAAGCATAGAACGTGGAAAACAGATATACAATACGCAGTGCTTCACATGTCATATGGAAAAAGGTGAGGGAATACAGGGCGTTTATCCACCACTTGCCAAATCAGATTACCTGATGGCTGATAAAACCAGAGCGATCAAACAAGTGCTTGAAGGAGCCAATGGGGAAATGGTTGTGAATGGAGAAAAATACTTTGGATTCATGACCGGATTCCCACTAAGCGATACTGAAGTAAGTGATGTTCTTAACTACATCCGAAATTCCTGGGGCAACAAAGGAGAGCCGGTGAAACCATCGGAAGTAAAAGCACAACGATGAGTAACGTCTATCATGTTTTAACCGGTGATGCACTATTGGAAAATTTTCCGAAAGAAAAGATAACAGGAACATTAATTGTCAACCGCGAGTGCTTGATTGAAGGACCCGTGACGTCCGAGGCCTCTGATCAATTTTGGAAAGAAAGAGAACAGTACCTATCACAAACTTACTCCGATAGTGATATCGACTACAGATCGGAAGTTATGGCCGAACTGACACAGCTTCAACAGCTAAAGGATGGAGATGAGGTTAACCTTTGGTTTGAGCATGACCTCTTCTGTCAGACCAATCTATGGTTTACCATCACACTTATTCCCAGCAATGTTAAAGTGTATCGGGTATCTCCGATTATCGAAGAGCAGGAATACTTGTGGTACGGATTTGGAGCGTTGTCAAAAGATGAACTGGCTACTTGTTTTGAAGAAAGACAGCCGCTCTCAACTCAGGAAGTTGAGCTGGGTAAAAATCTTTGGGTTGCTTACGCGAATGAAGACACTTCATCACTTCGATCACTCTCACAAACGCCAGCTACTTCATTTCCTTATCTGAAAGAAGTATGCGAGGCTCATATTGAACGCGAGTTAAAAACAGGTCGCCCGGGTCGACCAGAAAGAGTAATCAGAAAAATTATTGAATCACAGGGTCAATCCTTTCATAAAGTCTTTCGTGAGTTCTGCGAGCAAGAAGGCATCTACGGATTTGGTGACCTTCAGGTGAAGCATATCTACGATCAAATTTTACAATCTTAATTAATACGGCATGGCGAATTTTACTCTAGACGTAAACAACCAGTCGCTCAAAGTAGATGTCGACCCCGACACACCGCTGCTTTGGGTGCTGAGGGATGAGCTCGAGCTGAAAGGAACAAAATTTGGCTGCGGCAAAGCTTTGTGCGGAGCTTGTACGGTACACTTCAACGGAAACGCAGTGCGCTCATGCAGCCTGCCAGTATCTGCCGCCACTAAGGGCAAGATCACTACTATTGAAGGATTGTCCTCAGACGGATCGCATCCTCTGCAGCAAGCCTGGGTTGAGCTGGACGTGCCACAATGTGGATATTGTCAAGTGGGCCAAATCATGTCAGCGGCAGCACTTTTACAGCGCAAAAAGAATCCAACTGACGATGATATCAATTCAGCGATGTCAGGAAACTTGTGTCGGTGTGGTACTTATGTCAGAATCAGGGAAGCCATCAAGCTTGCCGCAAAGAAAGGAGGTAAGTCATGATCAATTTTGACCCATTGAAGCAGGAATCGAACGCAGATGTTCAACTGTCTAGAAGAGATTTTGTAAAACTAAGTAGTTTGGCAAGCCTCGGTTTATTTGTTGGCGCCAATTTGGTCACAGGAAAACTTGCCAAAGGCAATGCTCTTCTGGCCGATTCATTCGGTCCAAGCGTGTTCATTTCTATTCCCAAAGAAGGAAAGATCACGATCATGGCCAAGAATCCTGAGATAGGCCAGGGAGTCAAAACATCTTTGCCTCAAATAATTGCCGAAGAACTTGAATTGCGATGGGATCAAATTCAAGTGGAGCAAGCGCCACTGGACAGAAGGTTTGGCGCTCAATTCGCAGGAGGAAGCACCGCTGTAAAAACTAACTATACCACACTAAGACAAGCGGGAGCTGGAGCACGCGAAATGCTTATCGAAGCTGCTGCGAGAAAATGGAATGTGCCGCTGAACAAATGCTTTGCAAAAGAAGGTGTTGTTTATCAACGTGACACTCAGCTGAAGTTTACTTACAATGAGCTTGCAGAAACTGCTTCTCACCTTGAACTTCGAGAAAACCCTCCTCTAAAAGATCCGAAGGATTTTACGCTGATCGGCAAGGCTATTGGTGGCGTGGACAATCAAAAAATAGTTTCTGGCAAAGCAGAGTTTGGTTTGGATGCTCGACCCAAGGGAATGCTAGTAGCAAGTGTCGAGCGCTGCCCTGTATTTGGAGGAAAGGTAAAATCAATTGACGACTCTGCTGCTTTGAAAATTGCCGGAGTAGAAAAAGTAATCAAGATAGAACCTACCCCCGACCCCACACGATTGGTTGCGGGCGTTGCAGTGATTGCTAAAAACACGTGGACCGCAATGAAGGGAAGACGTGCTCTCAAAATCGAATGGGAACTACCCGAAGGTGCAGCGGAAACCGATGAAACACTTCAAAGTCATTTTGAAAAAAATATAAACTCTAATGGAGAAATTCTAAGAAATGACGGAGATGTGGATGCAGCCTGGTCTAATTGCAAAAAAGTACACGAGGCAGTTTACGAAGCTCCATTCCTCGCGCATGCTCCCATGGAACCCATGAACTACATTGCAGATGTACGTGCAGATGGCGCTGATTTATGGGGACCAACGCAAGTCCCTGGCTCCGCAATGGGACTGGCCGCTGCCATCACCGGACTCACTCCGGACAAAATCAAAGTGAGAATGACGCGCGTGGGTGGAGGGTTTGGCAGACGCCTGATGGCAGATTACGCCTGCGAAGCAATTTACTTGTCAAAGGAACTGGGCAAACCAGTACAAGTCGTTTGGACACGAGAGGACGACATGCAACATGACTTCTATAGGCCTAATGGTATGTTCAAGATGAAGGCCGGCCTGGATGCTTCAAACAAGCTAGCTGCATGGCACATCAAAGCCTCCACTACGTCACGCTACGCTTTCCGAGGATCAAGTGACCCGTCATACAAGACCGAAGTTTTCCCTGACGGATTTCCTGCTGGCTTCGTACCAAATTTTAAAATGGAATATCTACCGGTGGCTAGTAAGGTTCCGCGCGGAGCATGGCGCGCGCCTGGTCACAACATCACAGCCTGGCTAGACCAGTCTTTCATTGATGAGATGGCACATCTTGCGGCCAAAGATCCAATCGAGTTTCGTTTAGAGCTGCTAGGTGATGAAGACAAAGAAATGCCGTACGAAGATCATGGAGGTCCATTCTACAAAACAAGCCGGCTTAAAAACGTAATCAAACTAGCTGCTGAAAAATCAAATTGGAAAACACCACCTCCGAAAGGAGTGTTCCGTGGGTTCGCAGCGCATTTTATGTTTGGTGCCTACGTTGCAGAAGTGGTTAGCATATACATGAAAGATTCAAACACCATCAAAGTTGAAAATGTGGTGGCAGCATGTGATTGTGGAACAGTGATCAACAGAAGCGGTGCCCTTAATCAAATCCAAGGAGGCATCATTGACGGGCTTAGTGCGACATTGAATGGTGCTATTCACATTGAAAATGGAAAGGTGAAAGAAGGAAACTTCGATGGGTATAAACTGATGCGCATGAATGAAGCTCCATCCATCGAAGTACACCTGGTTGAAAGTACTGAAAGCCCGGAGGGGTTAGGTGAAATGTCGCTTCCAACGGTCAGTGCTGCCCTTTGCAATGCCATTTTTGCAGCAACAGGTAAAAGAGTTCGGAAATTACCGGTTAACTTGACCGAAGAAACCAAGCTCTAACACCGATGAGATTACTCTTCCTCTTTTTGCTCGCTATCGTTGTAGCGAGTTGCACTCCCGTGTCCAAGAACCAACCTTTAAAAGCAGTCAGGGGAACGGACAACTACCTATCACCAAAATTTACCGATCCTGACCGCGTTGCAAAAATTAAAAATGCAGCACCAGTCGTTGATGCGATCTACCAGAACTACGCGGAGCAAAATAATTTTCCATCGATCACCTATGGGGTGATTGTCGATGGGCAGTTGGTGCATTCAGGAGTATCAGGTGAGGCCAACCTGGAAACAAAACAAAAAAGCGATATCAAAACGCTCTATCGAATTGCGTCTATGACGAAAAGTTTTACGGCTATGGCAATATTGAAGCTTCGGGATGAGGGCAAATTAAATTTACAGGACCCAGCTGCAAAATATGTCAGTGCCTTGGATGATATCACTTACCTCACCAGTGACGCTCATCGCATCACCATTCAGGATTTGTTAACCATGTCCGCTGGATTCCCTGAGGATAATCCTTGGGGAGACCGTCAACTCGCGGATACTGACCAGGAATTAATTGACCTCATTTCTAAGGACCTCTCATTCTCAAATGCTCCGGGGCTTGAGTATGAATACAGCAACCTTGGGTTTGCAATTCTTGGAAATATCATCAAGTCAATATCAGGGCAATCATATCAGCAATACATCACGGAGAATATCTTAAAACCTTTGCAGATGAATGATAGCAAATGGGAATACACTGAAATTCCAGAAGATAGATTAGCACTTGGCTATCATTGGCTTAATGGAGAATGGGTAGAGGAGCCGATTCTTCATGATGGATCATTTGGAGCTATGGGCGGCCTGATATGTTCGATCGAAGACTTTAGCAAATACGTGGCATTTCATCTCAGTGCATGGCCTCCGAGAAACGATCCCGAAACCGGTCCTGTAAATCGTAGCACCGTCCGGGAAATGCATCAGCTTTGGCGTATTAATCCATCCTCACCCACTACCGATGACTATGGTCCGCTTGTAATCGGCTATGCCTATGGTTTGAATTGGAGAAAAGATGCGAGAGGTATGGTTCGTGTCGCGCACAGTGGCGGACTTCCCGGCTATGGTTCGGAGTGGAGAATTTATCCGGAATATGGAGTCGGTGTGGTCTCCTTTAGCAACAGAAGATATGGAGCACCAAGTAACGCAAATGCTAAAGTGATAGACACACTTGTAAATCTTGCAAATCTCAAACCACGCGAATTGCCAGCGTCAGATATTTTGAAAAATAAAAAGAATGCTTTGATGGCAAACCTTCCCGACTGGAAAGAAAAGCCTGAGCTATTTGCTGAAAATTTTTATATGGACAAGGCGCTGGATATTCGTACTAATGAAGTAAAGGAAATTTTTGCTCAGGCAGGCACCATCACCGAAGTGGGGGAAATCTCTCCTGAAAATCAATTAAGAGGAACATTCGTGATCAAGTGTGAGAAGAAAAACATCGAGGTGTTCTTCACATTGACACCAGAGAAAGATCCGATGGTCCAACAACTCGTGATGACGTTGATCGACTAGTTGCTTGTGGGCCGTAACATTCCTTTATTATTACTAGCGGCAGGCTCTTCTTCGCGCATGGGGCAGTCAAAGCAATTGCTCAATGTTAACGGTGAACTGCTCATCCAAAAAACGGTCAAGACCTTGCTGAGATCTGAAATGGGCCCGGTCATTGTGGTGCTGGGGAGTGAAGAGCAAAAGCATGAAGCTGCGATTCAAATCCTGCCTATCGAAATAGTGTCGAACCCGTCATGGCAAAGGGGAATGGGAACATCCATAAAAAAAGGAATTCAATACATTGATAAACACTACCCGGAAGCTGAGGGTGTATTGATCAGCGTTTGCGATCAGCCACACCTGACTTCCGAACACTTAGTAAAACTGGCTTCAGCCCTCCGCGGTGAGTTTTCAATTTCTGCGTCTCTTTATGGTGGCAACACAGGAGTTCCATCAATATTTCTAAAAAATGTCTTCGCGGAATTGCTAAAAATCGAAGACGCTGATGGCGCGAGAAAAGTCATCAGTAGAACACCAGAGCGCGTTGCTCAGGTTGCCTTCCCAGGTGGTGATATCGATTTGGATA
>JAGQYM010000067.1 GCA_020436085.1 Cyclobacteriaceae bacterium | reverse complement strand
CTTCTTGTGCTGAGTCAGGTTGTATTAAGTCTTCAACTCGGATTTGCAATCATTCCTCTCATCCATTTCACCAGCGACAAGCGCAAGATGGGTGTGTTTGTCAACAAAATGTGGGTTCAAATTGCGGCCTGGGTAATCGCGCTAATTATCGTTGGACTAAATGTGCAGCTGGTAATTCAGGAATTGACTGGGTGGCTGGACGCGGCCGGAAAGAGCGCGTGGATACTGTGGGTAACTGTTATTCCATTGTGTGTTGCAGCAGCACTATTACTTGTTTACATCACATTAAAGCCGGTACTCGACAAGCAAGCGTTGGGCAAAACTTCTCGTGTTCCTCATGGTACTGCTTTACAACTCAGTGATTTTGAAAAACCAGAATACCGAAGAGTTGCGATTGCCATTGACTTTACCAGTGTAGATACTTTGGCTATCCAGAACGCTCTTGCACAAGGTGGTCAGAAATCAAAGTATCTGCTAATTCATATTGTTGAAACGGCAGGTGCCATGGTGTACGGAAGTACAATTGCCGATAAGGAATCGTCCATCGATAAAGAAGCTTTGAAAAACTATACGACTCAGCTAAATGAGAAGGGGTATGATGTGGAAATGAAAGTGGGTTATGGAAACCCAAAGCGCAAGATTCCATCAATGGTAAAAGAATTCGATGCTGACCTGCTCGTGATGGGTGCGCATGGTCATAACCTGATCAAAGACTTAATCTTTGGTACTACGGTCGATACCGTGAGGCACCGCGTTGCAATTCCGGTTTTGATCGTTAGAGAAAGATAGAGACTACTTTATTTCGCTCCAGCTAATTCTTGGTGATTTGTAATAGTCGATTCCAAGCGATTGCATTCGTGAACCATGCTTCGCCAGCCTCCTATTAAACGAATCCCATGATCTGCTTTCGAATGGGGTCCATGCCACTTCAGCCACCGCTATTATTCGAGGGAATGCGAGAAATTCAATATCATTCATGTTTTCTATAGTCTCCGACCAGAGGGGTGCCTCAACACCAACAATCCTTTCCGGTTCGAGTTCATAAGCATATTTGAACGGATCCCATAGATATGCTGTGTCAACTTCAACGTAATTCGCCCAGTTCAACCCAAGCTCCGTTGTGGAATCGTATTTCATATCGAGATAGACCTTCTTTGCCGGTGACATTATAATCTTCGCTCCTTTGCTGGAAGCCATCGTAGCATATTCATCATTGTTCCAGTATTGTGCTATGGATTCACCGTCAATCGATGCCTGACCTATCTCCTCCCAGCCAATCATGATTTTGCCATTCGCTTTCACGATGTCACTGAAGCGGTTAATAAACTCGATGTAGTCTTCTTTCTTAGTCACATGTGCTTCGTCTCCACCGATATGAATGTAAGGACCGGGAGTCATTTCACTGAGTTCCCGAATCACATCTTCCACAAAACGAAATGTTTCAGGTTTTTCTAACCTTAAAGTGCTCCAACCTACCTCGATTCCAGTATAGAGCTCTGTTGGTTTTGCTTTTCCCCCGAGCACCGGATTACTCATAACTACTCGTCCTTCTTCCGGCACGATTGTTCCTCCATTCAGTTCACCATAGGATGCAAGCGCGGAATTGATGTGACCTGGCAGATCAATTTCCGGAATGATCGTGACAAATCTACTTTGTGCGTAAGCAACGATGTCTTTGTACTGCTCCTGAGTATAGTAACCTCCATCTCCTCCACCAACTTCCGTGCTACCTCCATGCAAGGCAAGGTTAGGCCACGATCTGATTTCTATTCTCCAACCCTGGTCGTCCGTGAGATGAAGGTGGAGCTTGTTGATTTTGTAATAGCTGATTAAGTCAATGTATCGCTTCACATCCTCGACTGAAAAAAAGTGTCTGGCAACATCCAGCATCGCACCGCGCCAACCAAACAATGGAGAGTCACCGATCACGCCAGTTGGTATTATATATTCGTCAGTTTTTTCAAAAGGCACGAGCTGAGCGAGGGTTTGAACTGCATTGAACGCGCCAACTGCTCCTGGTGCGCTGATTGTAATCAATTCTTTGGTTACGGTGATGGAATAGGCATCTTCATTCATCCATCTCCTGTTGTCCGGTATTTCAAAATATATCCCCGACTCTGGTGCCTCATCAACTGCCTGAATTTCATTCGTAAATCCAGTCGCGAGGTTAGCCTGTGATACGAATCTTTGAGCAACAGAAACCAGATCGGTATGACCAGCCTCAACATAAGCGATGGTGCTTTCATTCAACAAAAAAGCTTCGCCACTCGCCTCCACTGACAATGGCTTAGGTATTAAAGCTGCCTCAGTAAGATCAGTCTTTGACCCTGAACAACATCCGAAAACGAGCATTGCACAGCAAGTAGCAACACAAGAATATTTTACCATCACTTTTTAAATTGATACAGTCGTTCAAAAATAAATATTTATCGAAGTTCCACCTTATTTTTGCGCATGGCGAATCCCACCCCAGCCGATACCATCGTTGCACTGGCAACTGCGCAGGGCATAAGCGCAATTGCCGTAATTCGGCTCTCTGGTGAGGATTCTATCTCATTGGTTAACAGGCTATTTAAAGGCAAAGATCTAACACAGGAACCGTCTCACACCCTACACTATGGAACCTTACAAGATAGTGAAAGTGTACTGGATGAAGTTCTGGTTTCGATCTTCAAAGCTCCTCGCTCCTTTACCACCGAAAACTCAGTTGAGATATCATGTCACGGCTCTCCACTAATTGTCAAGGAGATTATCAAAGCTTTGCTGAAACACGGAGCACGGCTGGCTGAGCCGGGGGAATTTACCAAAAGAGCGTTCATGCATGGTCGACTTGACCTGGCACAAGCTGAAGCCGTTGCTGACCTGATCAATGCAGAAACCGATAATGCTCGTCAAGCTGCTCTCAATCAAATGCGTGGCGGCTTTTCAAAAGAGATCAATAGGTTGCGCGAGGAGTTGATTCACTTTGCATCCTTAATTGAGTTAGAGCTTGATTTTGGTGAAGAAGATGTGGAGTTCGCCAAGCGCAGTGATCTAAAAAAGCTCATCTACCAAATTCAGGGTTACCTCACTTCGCTGATCAAATCATTTGATCAGGGTAACGTAATCAAAAATGGCGTTCCGACTGTCATCGCTGGAAAGCCCAATGCTGGTAAGTCAACTCTATTGAATCTTTTACTAAACGAAGAAAAGGCGATCGTGTCCGATATCGCAGGTACGACACGTGATGTCATAGAAGATGAAATCGTTCTTGGTGGAATCAACTTTCGCTTTATCGATACTGCCGGGTTGCGAGATACACAGGATGTTATAGAAGCAATGGGCGTAGAGCGTACGAGAGATCGAATGAAAAAAGCTTCGCTTATCATTTACATTGTTGATCTCTCTAATTCCTCCATTGACACAATTGAGACGGAGCTGGAGGAACTTAAACAACTGAGCATCCCGCACATCAAGGTGGGTAACAAACTTGACAAGGCAGACCCGACACTGGCTGATCAATTGAAGCAAAAAGGATTCATTCTCATCTCAGCCAAACAAGGCGAGCATGTTGAAGAACTGAAGCAAAAAATCGTTTCTCTATTCGAAGTCAATGACGTGAAGTCGGGAGACGTTATGGTGACGAACTTACGTCATTATCAAAACTTAATTCAAACCAATGAATCGCTAACGCGTGTGCTTGAAGGCATGGATAATAGTATTACCGGGGACTTCCTCGCAATGGACATTCGTCAGGCGTTGCATTATCTTGGAGAAATCACAGGAACAATTTCTTCCGAGGATCTTTTGGCAAATATCTTCGGGAAGTTCTGTATCGGTAAATAAGACCTGGATCAAAATTCTATTTAGAAATGGAAGAAGATGAAGAATACATTGATCCGGAAGAGCTTCCTATATATAAAAAAGGGAAAGAGATATTTGATGTAGTGCACCGACTAACGCAATTAATACCGGAAGATAATGAGAGACTGCAGGTTATTAAGGCTCAAATGCTGGTGGATGCAGCGCAATTAACGGTGAAGGTATCAGGCGCGTCTTCCGCTGGTTTATATGACCTGAAGATGGAGGCAGCTGCAATTATCAGAAAAGCAGCGAGGGACCTGATGGTGTCAAATCACAGTTTGGAAATGCTTGGATTCAAGGAGGTCTATTACTTCAACATTGTAAGAAACCTTATCGAAGAGTATCGCCTATTGTTTATTGACTGGGTTAACAACTTCGATAAGTGGGATTATATCATAGATCGCTGGGGACTATTCAATCCTCCTGGCATTGGTCCATTCGACAAAGATCCAGCCCCAGACATTCCATCCGAAGATTGAAATTATTTTGAAGAAGTAGAAATCTTGGCAAACACAAAACTCACCAAAACAGAGGCCCGAAAAATTATCCTTCATGCTGCAGGGTTGGCAAAGCATGCCCAGTTTGGCAAAGGCAAGGAGGCTGTATTTAAAGCTATAGACCACCTTGGCTTTATTCAGGTAGACACAATTTATGTCGTTGAACGTGCGCACCACCACGCTCTTGCTTCCCGGGTCCCCAACTACAAAACCGAATGGTTGCTGGAACTTCAGGATGAAGGCAGAATTTACGAGTTCTGGACCCGCGATTCCGGCTTCATGCCCGTTCAGGACTTCCGGTATTCACTACCAGTTCATGATACCTTCCTGGAAAAATACAAAAGCCTATCGCGACCAGACATCAACCTGATGAATAAAGTCCTGGATCGGATCGGCCGAGAGGGTCCGTTGCAGGCCAAAGATTTTGAAAATGATCGCGTTAAAAAGAGTTCCGGATGGTGGGATTGGCGTCCATCCAAAGTCGCATTAGAACGACTTCACTTTTCAGGAAAACTCCTGACATCCCGCAAAAAGGACTTTCACAAAGTATATGATCTTACGGACAATCTAATTCCCTCTGATATTGACAGAACAAAACCGTCCATTGAGGAGTTTACGCGACACCTTATTCTTCGCTCACTTAAAAACATGGGGATCGCTTACGCAAAGGAGATTGCATGGAACGGCAGACTGGTAAAGCACAACGTAAAGGCGGAGTTAAAGAAAATGGTTGAACAAGGAGCGATCTTGGAAGTTGAAGTGGAAGATCTAAAGGGCCCGCTTTATATGCACCCAAACTACAAGTCGAAAAAGTTTGGTTTGTCGGGCGATGTGTTTATCCTCTCTCCTTTCGACAGCCTTAATGTCTTTCGGCATCGACTACGTGACTTCTTCGATTTTGATTATCAAATCGAATGCTTCATTCCTCAACCCAAGAGAAAGTATGGTTATTTCTCGTTGCCGATATTAGCGGGTGATACGTTTATCGCTCGAATGGATTCGAAAGCTGATCGCAAAGAAAGAAATCTCATTATACACAACCTTCACTTTGAGCCGTGTAACCTGAGTAAGGTTACAGAAGAAAAACTGATTGAAGCTATCAGGTCTTTTGCAAAGTTCAATGAATGCTGGTCGATCTCAGTATTGAAAACGAACAACAAAGCATTCGCGAAAAAGCTTCGAGAAGTTGTTATCTAACTTTTACTCGCAAATATCTCACCCTTCCAGACTTACAAGAACGATGGTATAGGCGATGTAGCCTGCGAATAGCATGAAAGCCTCCCAGCGATCCAATTTGCGCTGACCGAGAGTGAACATAAAAATCAACAATGCGAAAGACGCTGCAAACAATACGTATACATCGAAATTCAGAGCCTCACCATAAGGAATCGGGCTAACAACACCAGTGATGCCGAGAATGATGAAAATGTTAAAAATGTTTGATCCTATCACATTGCCAATCGCAATGTCGGTGTTCCTTCGATAGGCCGCCACGGCAGAGGTTGCCAACTCCGGAAATGATGTGCCAGCAGCAAGGATAGTCAAACCGATAAGCCGCTCGCTCAAACCAAAATGATGGGCTATCTCAATTGCATTATCCACCACCAGTTTGCCTCCACCAATCAGCATCGTCAAACCTAAAGTTATCAAGGCGATAGAAGTTGAAACCTTGTAAACTTTTGCCGGTGTCCCTTGCTCCAGATCATTTGATCGTGACATCGTTCTGTAAACGTAGAGCATGAAGCCACCGAAACAGAGCAGCAAGATCACACTATCGGATCGGCTCAAAAGATTGTCTCCTGAATTCCATAGCAACCTGTCGTTGACCAGTAAAAAAAGAATGAGCGTAGCTAAAATCGAAATGGGCACCTCAAACTTGATCGTATTACGTTGAACAACCAGAGGAAAAATAATACCGGCAACACCGAGAGTACAAAGTATATTAAAATTGTTGCTACCGATTACGTTTCCAAAGGAAGCATCACTTTGTCCATTGATGGCTGCCAGCAAACTCACAATCAACTCAGGCATAGAAGTACCAAACGCGACCACCGTGAGACCGATAGCAAGATTGGATATGCCATATCTTCTGGCTACTGACGAAGCTCCGCTAACCAGAAAATCTGCACCTTTAATCAAAATAACAAATCCGGAAAGCAGAAGTAGTGTAGCAACCATCATAGATCCAGCCTATTTAATTATCTAAGTTATTTCATCATTATATTTTAAACCTCAAGAATCACTTGACATACCAAATCTCTGATACACCTCGTTGATCACATCCTTACTATCAGCAATTACCAAAAGGTGATCTCCAGCCAGAATTGTCGTATCCCCACTGGGTGTGAGGTATTTGTTGTCCCTATGAATCAAAGCAATCAAAGAGGATTTCGGCAAGTTGAGTTGAACTATTGCCTTACCCACCGCTTCAGCGTCTTCCGGGATATCCAACTCTACCAGTTCAGACTTCGAATCTTCACGCAACTCGATATCAAGAGGAAACTTTCGTTTTACTTTTTCAGGTACGGAAACGTGGAGCCACTTAGCAACAATCGAAAGTGTTGAGCCTTGCACTACTACTGAAGAAACAGAGATAAAAAACACGAGGTTGAAAATTGTATCCGCGTAATCAATACCAGCCAGCAGAGGATATGTAGCAAAAACAATCGGAGCAGCACCTCTGAGCCCCACCCAGGACACAAAGAGTTTTTTACGATTGTTCAACCCTTTTGAAAAAAGTAAAGAAACATACACTGATAAAGGTCGACCAATGAAAATGATAAACAATGCAATCAGCAACCCCTCTCCAATAATCGGTGTGATCTTGGTTGGAAAAACGAGCAAACCTAACGCGAGGAACATCACTATTTGCATCAACCACGCCAGCCCATCATAGAATTTAATAAGACTCTTTTTATGAATAAAGTTGCTATTGCCTAAAATGATTGCAGCTACGTAGACAGCTAGAAATCCATTTCCTCCAATCGTATCAGTAAATGAATAAGTAAAAAATACGAACGAAAGAACCAGCACAGGATATAAACCCTGCACATCCAGATTAATTCGGTTTACTAACCAGATCATCGCCTTGCCAAAAAGATATCCACAGGCAGCACCGATGATCATTCCCTGGAGAAATTTTGGTATCCAAAGAAGAATTGAAATCTCGGGGTGAAGGACGAGATCAATAAAGCTGACGGTCAAAAAGAAAGCCATTGGATCGTTGCTTCCACTTTCAAACTCAAGCAAAGGCCTCAGCGTTCCCTTCAGTCCAATGTTTCTGGTTCTGAGAATTGAAAAGACAGCGGCCGCATCAGTAGATGAAACAATGGCACCAATCAGGAGGCCCTGAGGCAACGTAATATCGAGTAAGTAAGAGCTGAAAATTCCCACGGACAACGCTGTAATGAGAACTCCGAGAGTCGAAAGTGCAATACCGCTTCTTAAAATTGGTTTGACACTTTCCCATTTGGTATCTAAACCACCAGAGAAAAGTATAAACGTAAGCGAGACCACACCCAAAAACTGGGCGATCTTGGGATCGTCAAAGTAAATGCCACCAGGTCCGTCTGATCCTGCCAGCATTCCCACAATGAGAAATAAAATCAGCGTAGGTATCCCAAACTTGAACGAAGTTTTGCTGGCAACAATACTGATAAACAATAGTATCGAACCCAGTAACAATATGTTTTCGGAAGAAAGAGACACTTGAAAAATTAAAACAAATAGAAAATGAAACCAACAAACGAGAATAACAGACCTCACTTCATGAGTGTCCGGTATGATGGTGTCTAGGGAGCGTTAATGGTTGTGTTAATGTAAAATGATTTGTCCTTGACAGAAAAAGTCTTAACCTCTTTCAAGAAACAAATCTGATCTCTGAAAGCCACCTCCAAAATGACTTGATGGGTAACAGCTGCCTTATTAACCGAAACAGGTTTTATCTTAAGTGATCTGACAAAAGAAACTGACTGACCTACTGGTTTGCTGATGGTTCTAAAGTCATCGGTCGGTGAGTTGTTTGCATTCGCAAAGAAAATAACAAATGAAAGAATCGAGGCAATACTTAAACTAAGTAGCCGAACCCCTCGTTGTGACTTTCCCCTTCGAACCATAGATACCAAAAATACAAAATGGTCGGCAGACTATTAGCCACAAGTGCTATTCTAAACCATCTATCTTTTTATGGTCCTAAGCTTGAACACCGGCCCTGCTCGATGGCCCACATGAGGTTGAAACCTTACAGTAATGCGATTATTGGTCGCGGTAAGCTCATCTGGAATTTCGTATTTAACATCAATGAATTCCCCATCTTTTATTCCCGAGATATTCTCAGTTGCAATCTTCTGATCGTTGACAAGAATATCAAATGTCTTTGATCCTGTGAATCCTCCCCAATACTCCGCTACCAAAGCCATCGGTTGTCCTGTCATTACTTTCATCTCAAACGACAACCAACCTCCCCTATTCGCGGCACGCGCTTTCTTGCCCTTAAACTCCTCCACATAAACACTGTCGCCTTGGAAATTGTGATCACGCTCAGATTGCATTTCTCCAGGGCTGAACAAGTCGTATGTCATCTCCTCTAATCTCTTCTTCTTTTCTAACTCGTCCTTATAATCCTGTTTGTGCTGTTCCCACTGTGCGTTGTTAAACATGTCGAGATAAATAGTATATCTGCGATTGTGAGTTGCATAGAACGGCTTGAGCACAACGTCTCTTGGATTGCCAACATTTATAGTTTTGAACACATTCTTTTCTTCTCCTTCTAACCATTCTGATGGGTTTCTGTTTTCTGTTAAGATCACTGGCACATAGTCTGGTTTATTGGCAGTTGGGTCATCATCAGGGCCAAGATCAGCGGCCAATACCATAGGTCCATACATTACCGCTACACGCTGCTGGTCGTCAGGCATTGTTTCCAGTCGAAGAGAAAATGGAAAACTCACTTCCACCTTGTCTCCATCTTCCCACTCTCTGTCGAGACTAATGAACTCGCCTTTACTTTGCTGAATTGCAAACGGAGCACCATTTACTCTTATTTCTACACCGTTGTCAGCCCAGTAAGGGTATCGAATCTTAACGCTCAGTTTTGTCGGTCTTTCGGCAGAGAATTCGAGCGTGGTGCTCTGCTCTTCAGGATATTTCGTGATCTGGCGAATCATCAATCCTTTTTCTCTCCAATCAACCTCAGCAGCAATAAACTGACTTACATAAAATTCTTCATCGTTGTGATAAAATATGTTTCGACCATACTTTGAATGTGTCTCCATTCCAGATCCAACGCAGCATGTGAACCACATTGGATCCTGATAAGATTTCTTACCGCCCATATCGAGCGATAAGTTGTAAATCACGCGGCCCGTTTCAGGATGCTGCGAAGAAAGAATATGATTAAAGAGTGCTCGCTCATAATAGTCCGCGACTTTTGCATCTGGTTCCCATTGAAAGATGTGAGAAGAAAGCCTAAGCATGTTGTAAACATTACAAGTCTCTGTAGTCCCGTCACTGAGGCGATTGCGAAGCTTGTCTGGATCTCCAAAATATTCGTGGTTGCTATTGCCTCCGGTGACATACGAATGATGATTGACGACCCGATCCCAAAAGAAGGTTGCAGTTTTATAGTCTTTTTGATCTCCAGTAACTTCATACCTTCTTGCAAGGCCGACTAGCTTTGGAATTTGTGTGTTGGCGTGAATACCGGGAAGTATATCCTGACCAGCCGCAAGTGAGTCAAGTACGGCTTTATGATGAAAGATATACGACATATTAAGGTAGCGCTTGTCACCTGTATCATTGTACAGTTCAACCAAAACTTCATTGATTCCCCCGTGCTCGCAGTGCAACATTTTTTGCACCTGATCATTATTCAACGGAGTTACCACCTTCTCAAGCCAGTCAGCAAATTTCTTTTCAACCTCAAGTGCTTTGGAGACACCACACAAATGATAGGCATCGCGCAAGCCTCCCATTACTTTGTGCTGCGTGTAGAATGGAACCCAAATCCCATTAAGATCAAAGCCTTGCGATCTGATATCTCCTTTCGCCACTTCTTCCATCAAGATTCTTTTCCCGTCAGGAAAGGCCCCTATGTATCCATCTCCATTTGCATTCTGCACAGCCTCTAATTCATCGACCATGTATTGCACTCTTTGCAAAAAACGCTCGTCTCCCGTTGTCTGGTACATCATCGCACAGGCGCTTAGGTAGTGACCGAGGCTATGACCCGCGATCGTATTGTCTTCCCATCCGTGATAATGCTCTGCCTTTGGTTCGAGACCTGCTTCAGTTCTGAATTTTGCTAAAAGCCTGTCAGGTTCGTAGTTGAGCAGCGTTTCAATATTCAGTTGTGTCGCATGTAGAAATGGGCCATCCAGAAGTTTGACCTGGCTAAGTTCAAACTGCTCAACTGCCATTCTGCTTTCCTCCTTTTTTTGACATGAAGCCAATAGGATCACCACTACAAGACCTACAAGGTTTATACCTTTCATTTCAGATATGTTTACTCAATTACAATTTCATGAACACCTGCGGAATACTCATCCTTCAGTTTGACTTTTACACGAAGTCCCAGAGCATGTACCTCGCTAAAGGTGATCTCATTCCAACCATCTTTTGTCACATCGTGTTTCTTTTTTGTCTTCACAGATTTCCAAACGTTATCTGCCTGTGGATTTGCTGCGTTAGTTCTGTATTGAACTTCCCACTGATCCGGAAGGGCGACTTCTCCCTCTGGCGCGTCAACTAACCAATACACTTTCACTTTTGATACTTTTTGATTCTTATCGAAAGCAAAGTCAACCCATTCCCACGATCCCTTCTTGGGCCACCAGTCGTACACCGGTTGAGATTTGTCTGCTGAATTCATTGGAGTCTGCTGATCAACTATAGTATACAATGCTCGTGATCCCCGAGAGGTTGTGATTTTGCTATTGGTAGCGATCGTTGGTGCCGGTGATGGCCTTGTTGTCTCAAGTGATGTCGGAATCCAAACCGTCATTTCGCCTGGTCCACGATTGCTCCAAAGGTGATAGGGTATCAATTTCAGCGGAACCTCCTCTGACAAATTTACTTTACCGCTTCGATCACGACTTGCCTTTCGGGCTGTGGTTTTTATGATCATCGTTCCGCCAAATAGATCTTTGTCAAACTCCGCTTTCAGTGTAGCATTCTCGTTGAGAATCAGATTTTGAACAGAGCCATTATCCGGTTCTTCTGCACAGTAAAGTATTGGGCCGCGTTCGATGGCAATTTTGCCTCTATCCTCTGTAACCTCGCTGCGCGCTTTCACTTTTCGTACCTCAAAAGGAAATTCAAGTGTCACCTGATCATTCTTTTTCCAGGTTCTATTCAGCGTTACATAACCACTGTCGTCTATTTCTACATTCTGAACTTCACCATTTAGCTTAACTATCGTTGGTTTTTTCGACTGATCAAGATATTCATAAAGGCCTCCAGGCGATGGTTCATTTCGTGCCCACCCTGGAATTCTCAATTTAAGTTTTGCATTTACCATGTTATCATTGGCTATCGACAAGGCTACATGTCCTTGCCATGGTAGTGTACTCTGCTGTTGGATTGTGAGATTACCACCGGGGAGTTGCAAAGTGGATTGATTGGAAATATAGAGGTTAACAAAAACCTCATCTCCTTTTTGAGCATAGATGTATCCTGGCATTGATGGAAGAAAGCGAGCGACATTGGGCGGACAACATGCACAACCGAACCATTCACTTCTTTCATATTGCCCCATGGAGGCGAGTGGATTTGGATAAAAAAATGTGTTGCCTTCAAAAGAGACGCCCGTCAGTATGTTATTAAACATTGTTCTTTCCAGCACATCCATATACTTCGCATCACCCGTCATCAAAAACATGCGATGATTCCAGGTTGCATTACCGACACCTGCGCAAGTTTCATTGTAGGCGGTAAGGTTCGGAAGTTCGTATTGAGCACCAAATCCCTCGTGGCTGCCGGTGGAGCCGATACCTCCGTTGATATAGTACTTCGTGTCCACCACATCGTGCCAAAGCGTGTTGATTGCTTTAACATAATCCTGATTGCCAGTGATGGCTGCTACATCTGCCATGGCGGTCCACATGTACGAAGCGCGAACAGAATGGCCAACTGCCTCCGTCTGTTGCGTAACGGGTAAATGTGATTGATTGTATTTATCAGGGCGCCCCACTCCCTCTTTACCTCGTGCATCAAGAAAATATTTTGCTGCGTCAAGATAGTCGGTGTTTTTTGTGATGCGATAGAGTTTCACCAGGCCAATTTCAATTTCCTGATGGCCCGGATAGTTCTGAATCTTTCCAGGGCCAAATGTATTGCACACCAGGTCTGCACTTTTGATCGCTACATCCAGAAACGTGCGCTTTCCTGTCGCAGTGTAGTGTGCGGCTGCCGCTTCATACATGTGTCCAAGATTATACAACTCATGGCTAAGCTCGTTAACATTCATCCATCGCTTGTCGCCTGCCCATGGATGCACAGTTCCTTCTTTGATAGTGCGATTGGTGTACAGATAGCCATCGGGCTCTTGTGCTCTAGTGATGTAATCTATAAGTGTGTCAATGGTCGCTTCCAATTTTGTATCCGGGTACACTTGCAGCGAATAGCTGGCTGCCTCTATAATTTTAAAAACATCGCTATCATCAAATGGATATTCAGTACCAAAAGGGCCCGACATCAAACCAGCGGCTTTCTTGAAGTTATCTATCCTGCCAGACTCTTCACTCTTTTGTATTGCAATCGGAATGGTAACATCATGGTTAGTCTTGATCTTCTTCGACCAGAACTGATCAGTAATCGTGACCTTGGAAAATGGAACCGGTGCAATAGGATAGTCTTGTGCATACGCACAGGTAACAATCACCATTACTAAGAAGGACAAGGGGAGTCTCATTTAATTTATTGCAAAAGACTTTATGAAAATAAATGTAATAAATACATTTATGAATGTAGTAAAAACTATGTGAACATAACAAATGGATTTATTTAATCATTTCACGGGGCCATTTGCGTGTGAACAATTACCTGTGAACGAATCATAAATGCGTAATTTGCTAGCTTAGACAAACTAACAATTAACTCCCAACTCCCCTGCTTTGAAGATCACCGAATACAACGAAACCAAAATACAAGTAGCACTTGACTGTATCATTTTCGGTTTTGATCAGGAACAGTTGAAACTTCTTTTGATCAAACGTGACTTCGAGCCGGAAAAAGGCAAGTGGTCATTAATGGGGGGATTTCTTAAAGCGAAAGAGAGTCTCGATGAAGCAGCTGTTCGTGTCCTTCATAGTTTAACTGGACTATCTCACGTTTATATGGAGCAGTTAAGCGCGTTCGGAGGTGTAAACAGAGATCCTGTTGAAAGAACGGTGTCGATCGCTTACTACGCGTTGATCAATATTCAGGAGCACAATCATGAATTGTCTAATGATTTCGGTGCCAAGTGGTTTGATGTGGAGGATCTCCCCCACCTCATCTTCGATCATATGGATATGGTACAAGAGGCAATTTCAAGGTTGCGATACAAGGCCTCGGTGAAACCCGTAGGTTTTGAATTGCTACCCGAGAAGTTCACCATGCGTCAACTTCAAAAACTTTATGAGGCGATCCACGGAAGAAAAATCGACAAGAGGAATTTTGTAAAGAAAATCAACTCGATGGATTTGCTAATAAAACAAAACGAAAAAGATAAGAACTCATCGAAAAAGGGATCTTTCCTCTACAAATTCGATAAGACGAAATACAACCGAAAGTCAGAGAATGGATTCACTTTCGGAATCTAAATTATCTCTACCAAAAGGCGATATAAAAAATGACAGTGATTACCAGGATAATCACCGTGTGTATGATATCCCAGTGATTCCAGCTTGATCTCGAGGCACTCTTCTGTTCCAGAGAAACGGATTTGAAAGTCAACCCAGACACCTGTTCCTTAGTGGCCGCTGGCGTAAATCGACTGACTATTAAAATAACAGCGATACAAAACACAAGCATACCTCCACTGAAAAAAAGCCAGTTCGTTTCATAAAACAAATTATAAAACAGATTATCGATATTGTTTTCAGCCGCCCACTGGCTTACGCTGCTATAGCCGTCAGCTGAAGCTTTGGTAGTATAGAGCACCTTCGCTCCTAGTCGCATCAATCCGATGATGAATCCTGTAATCATCCCCCACATTCCGCCTAAAGGTGTTGGCCTGGTTGAAATAATGCCGAGCAGAAATGCAGCGGCAATACCAGGAGCGAGCACAGACTGAACATCTTGCAAGTAAGTATATAATACATCACCAATGCTTCTCATGATCGGAATCCAAAGTATCCCCAAGACTATAACCACTACTGTTGCTATTCGGCCTACATGAAGGAGTCGTTCCTCACTGGCCTGTGGTCTGTATTTTTTGTAGAAGTCGATGGTGAAGAGCATCGAGGACGAATTGAAGAGCGATGCCAGGGAACTCATTAGTGCCGCGAGTATGCCGCACACTACGAGGCCTTTGACGCCTGCAGGCAAGAGCGTGGCCACCAATGTCGGGAATGCCGCATCTGAGCTGGTGAGCATGAACACAGAACCATTTACAACGACACTTTTTTGCGCCAGAGCAAAAGCGATCATGCCGGGTATCATAAAAAGAAAAACCGGAGTCAGTTTCAGATAGGCACCAAAAATTGCTCCCCTCCTCGACTCTGTCTCGTTTTTTCCCGAAAGCACACGCTGAACGATGTACTGGTCGGTGCACCAATACCAAAAGCCAATGACAGAGGACCCAATCAACACACCCAGCCAAGGAAAATCGGGGTCGTTGTTGCTCCTCACCAGGTTTGTCATGGTGTCACCAAATTCATTCACCTTAACAGCACTCACGATGCCGATCATTTCATTCCACCCACCCAATGCTCGCAATCCGAGCACAACAATTATCAAAGAACCCAAAAGC
>JAGQYM010000066.1 GCA_020436085.1 Cyclobacteriaceae bacterium | reverse complement strand
ACTTATGCCGTAAGGGTATTGGAATAATTAGGTGTTATCTAAATGAGATAGACAACAGTGAATGAAAAAGAACCAAATAGCGAAATCGAAAACCTGATCACCAAATCTCTGACGGGAGAAATAACCAGCTCACAGAAGGCAGAGCTGGAGCAGTGGATTTCTGAAGATCCTTCCCATGCGAAGTTTTTTCAGCAAATGAAGAAATCGTACGACCTCTCGGGGCGGTTGTCAAGAAATGAAGAGGAGTTAGATATTGATGTGAATGCTGAGTGGAGTCGTTTCCAAAACGAGATAGCGAGAAAAACAGAAAAGTTAGAAGACGACTCTAAGCAGAGATCAATAAACATTGTTTGGAAAATAGCGGCCGCTGTGTTGTTGGTTGTTGCTTCGGGTTTGGTTGTCAATTATTTCACTCAGCAAAATCAGGCATTTGAATTCAAAGCCGAAGCAGTTCCTATTGTGGTGTCTCTTCCGGATGGATCGCAGGTGTCACTCAATAGAAACTCATCGTTGAGTTACACCAGATCTTTTGGCGATGAGGATCGAAGGGTTTCTTTGAAGGGTGAAGCTTTTTTTAATGTAACTCCAAACAAACAAAAGCCCTTTGTGATCTCCACCAATGGTGCACAAGTCAGAGTGCTGGGAACATCATTCAACGTGAAAGGCGGTACTAACGAGGTCGAAGTTATTGTTGAAACAGGATTAGTCAGATTGAGTGCTGCAGATAACTCCAAGTCAGTTGATCTTGAGCCGGGCGATAGGGGTTCATTTAGAGGCGAGACCGGTACTATAAAAAAGGAGTCCAATGAGGATGTTAACTATCTCGCGTGGAAGACCAAGAAGATTATTTTTGAAAACGCGGGGCTAGAGCGAGTAGCTGAAGTGATTGAAAAGGTGTACGGGATTGATGTTGTGATCAGTATTGATGTGTCCCCGGAATGTGAAGTGACTGTGATGTTTGACAATCAATCATTGGATGCTGTTCTTGCCGTATTGGAATCTACGTTAAACCTTACCTATAAAAGGGAGAAAAATAAGATTGAGATCGTAAAGGCCGGATGCTGATATACTTCAAGCATTTGAGTTGGCGGCAGATTGCCTTCTGCTGTTTGGTGGGAATGCTGGCGTCTCTCCGTGTGCACGCTCAGCAAGATCGTCTTTCTCAACAAATCTCAGTTACGTTTGACAACCTAGCCTTTGAGGAGGTAATTCATGTCCTTGAAGAACAAACCGGACTATCCTTTTCGTTTAATCCCAATCGAATTGATCTCAGTCAGAAATTGACATACCAGGCGACTGCTAAGAGGGTAGATGAAGTCCTTCGTGAAATTTCATCTCTCGTTGATGTGTCACTCGAAGTGGTGGAAGGCACCGTAATTCTAAAACCACGAACAAATTCCCCCGAGATCAAGAAAAAGTTAGTTACACTAAGTGGCTACATATTTGATGCAGCCAATGGAGAGGCATTGATCGGAGCCACAGTTCTGTTATCCCCACAACTTGGCGTGGTAACAAATGCGTATGGCTTTTATTCAATTACAGTCGAACCGGGAGAATACGAGATATCGTTTTCATACCTCGGTTTTGAGCGTAAATCGATGCGACTTAATCTCAAGCAATCGGATACACACAGCGTCAAGTTAAATTCCCAATCGCCTCTCCTTGAAGAAATTGTGGTGACCGCCTCCAACACCGAGGATGTTGCACATGTCGTTTCCGAGGGGCGAACACAATTAAAACCTGAAACCGTAAGTGAAAAGCCCTCATTGTTCGGAGAGGCAGATGCCGTGAAGTCTTTGGAAATGATTCCTGGCATCAAACTACATTCAGATGGATCAACATTTTACTATGTGCGTGGAGGTGATCGAGATCAAAATCTAATCATGATTGATGATGCTCCTGTCTACAACCCAAATCATTTGCTGGGGCTCTTTTCTACGATAATCCCAGAAGCTGTAAATGATATTCAATTGTACAAAGGAAATATGCCCGCGTGGCTTGGCGGAAGGTTGTCCTCTATGATGGATGTTCGTACCAAAAAGGGAAATGATCAGAATTTTGAGGCGTCTGGTGGAGTGGGGCTGTTGACAACAAGGTTGACGGTTGAAGGTCCGTTGACTAAGGATAAAAGTTCGTTTCTGCTCTCCGGAAGATTTTCAAGAGTAAAGTGGTTTTTCAAAGCCTTGGAAGACAACATCACCAAGTTTCACTTCTATGATCTTACCGGAAAGTTGAATTTCAGCCTAAATGAAAAGAACAAAATCTATTTTTCTTTTTACAATGGTGGGGACGAATACTTTGCGATCAATAATGGAGTCAACTGGTCTAACAATGCGGCCTCGTTCAGATGGAATCATTTGATCAACAAGAGAGTTTTTTTAAATACCACTTTAGCGGGTGGGGTTTATGACTATTACTTGCATACGAATTTTCAGAACAATGCAAAGTGGCACTCGCACCTTTCAAACATTACATTAAAGACAGACTTCACCTATTTTCATTCTCCTATTCAGAAAATTGATTTTGGTCTGGCCTTGACGGGATATAATTTTAATCCTGGAAACTTTTCAACAACTGCTTTCCGAGCTCCAGCTGTATCAGTCAGAAATTCAAGTGAGTTGGTACTTTATGGCAATCACGAAGTTGAACTTGGAAAGAGGTGGCTGCTCAACTACGGTTTGCGACTGTCCACCTGGACAAATGAGGGCGGCTCCTTTGAGTTTGTCTTTGATGAGAATCGAATTCCGGTTGACACACTTTTTTTCCAAAAAGGAGACAAGTATCAGCAATATGCGAGAGCTGAACCTAGATTATCTCTCACCTACAAGGTCAACGGAAATGATGTGTTAACGGCTGGTGTTTCACGAAACATTCAGAATATTCACCTGATCTCCAACTCCATCAGTCCATTTACTTCGTTTGAAGTTTGGCTGCCAAGTAGCGTTAATATTCGACCACAAAGTGCTTTGCAGTTTGAACTAGGTTACTACAAAAACATTTTAGAAGGCTTATCATTTGAGGTTGAAGGCTTTTTTAAGCGAATGCGAAACCAAATTGATTATGAGGCGCATGCAGAAACGTTACTCAATCCACTTTTCGAACGGGAGTTACGATTCGGGAAAGGAGTATCATATGGCGCAGAGTTTTTGCTGAGGAAGAATACAGGTAAGCTTCAGGGTCTTCTCGGGTATACTTATTCAAGGGCCAAGCGGACCTTTAGTGAAATCAATGAAGGCAGAACGTTTAATGCTTTTTATGATCGACCGCATCAAGTTAATATCGTGGCAAACTATAATGTAAACCAAAGATGGACTTTAGGCCTAAACTGGACTTATTATACAGGTGCACCCTATTCATCTCCCATTAGTTTCTACCTGCACAATGGACTTGAGGTTCCAGTCTATGGTCAAAAAAATAACTCACGACTGCCGGATTATCACAGGTTAGACTTATCAGCAACACTACAGCTGAATAAGAATTCTGAAAGTCGTTTTCAGCATGATCTCACTTTTTCAGTGTACAATGCTTACGCCCGGAAGAACACCCTCTTCATTAACTACAATAAAACCGAAACAGCAGACGGCACATTTAAAGTGCCATTTAATCAACTGGATGGGCAACGTGTAACAACTCAGTTTTATCTTTTCCAATTCACTCCGTCATTCACTTACAACTTCAGATGGCGATGAAGAAGTTACTAAAACTATTTTTGCTGATCGTACTTCTGTGCTGCGGATGTGAAGACAGAATTGATCAGCCACTTTCTTCTGTCGAGACGGGATCGATAGTAGTGGAGGCTCATTTCACCAATGAAAATAAAAATCAACTAGTTAAACTTACTAAGCCTTACCTCGAGCAAAATGGCAGTGTAGTGCCTGTCTCTGGAGCAACTGTGGTAGTAGTTGAGGGTGCTGACACATTTTATCCATTAGTGGAAACGCCAGCCGGGTCAGGTGAATACTTCACATCCAATATGATAGCTGTATTTGGTCGCGTATATACACTCGTCATTCGACATCAGGGAGGTGAGTTTGTCGCTCAAGCCAGGTCTGTTCCTGTTGAACCCCTTTCACCTCTGACATATGAAAATGCGGGCAACGATCAGTACAGGCTTATGCTTAACGAATCCGGCTCGGAATCAAATTACATTGAATACGAATTGTCGTGGGCTGATACACCAGTATGCAACCCGGGTACGAACTGTTTGGGGCTTGTCACCTATTATGATCTCAAGAATGTTGATGTTCAGGATTTATTTAAACCCGACAAGAAAGATTTCTTATTTCCAGTAGGTACGCGTGTTATCCGCAGGAAGTATTCAGTCGCTCCGGAATACCGTGATTTTCTCAGGTCAGTTCTTTCGGAGACCGAATGGAGGGGTGGAATCTTTGATATTCAACGAGCCAATGCGAGCGGTAATGTGAGCGGTGCCCTAGGTTTTTTTGCTGTTTCCTCAGTACAGATCGACACTACTTTTATAGTGGATAAGCCTTAAAATAGAGTTAAAAGCAGGTTTTTTGAAAATTACGCGAAGCCAAATAGGGGTCACTGCCGCTGTCCGTGTTTTAGAATCAAAGCGAAATACTTTGATCGAAAAACAAACCAAGAGAAAAATGAAAAAGTTAACGTCAATAGTCTATTTGTTGGTGACGGCATCGGTGCTGTCAATGGTCTTCTCCGCGTGTGAAGAAAATCAGGAGGTTCCTGCACAAGAAAATATTTTGCCGGACGAGTTTCGTGTGGATATTCCGTCCGCAATCAGTAGTGCAGTAGTGGCACAAAATGGCAGACAAGCAGGGAGAACCAATGAGGATACCCTGGATGGAAATGACATCTATCAGAATTTGGGAACCTTTATCGCGATTGGTGATGGAGCTGCTGAAATTGTGGAAGATATTATCATCGGGCTTAAGAAACACAACATCAACCGGGTCATTTCTTTGAGTTACATCAGTGACGATGACCAAAGAGTGAAAAACCTTAACGTAAGTTCGAATGTAGAACTTGATGGAAAGACCTGGGAGTACATGTTGATTGTAACCGATGCTGAATCTGAAGTCAACGATGACGGAGGTAAAGCGATGCAGGTTTTTTGGAATCACCGCAGGCCGTTTGAAGGTATTGCCATCCTAAAGCCTTATAACATTGATCGCAATGGACCCTTCGATGCAGGAGAGGCAATATTCAGAATTGATTACACAGAAGTGAGTGACAAAGGATATGATGCTGAAATGGAAGTGCGGATGTCGGGACTACCATTGGCTAATCCACTTGATGATCCTTATTCAATCAGCACTATTCACATGTGGGCAGGTAAAAAAGGAGATATCGTAGACGTGACCGGAAATTCAAATCATCCTAACGCTGTGTTTATCTCAGGCGATGTTGGATTCAACTGGGCGTTTGTGGCATCTGGATCAGACCCAAAAGAACTTGGCGTAGCAGAAGTTGGATTGCCACCTAGCGCCTTGAATGAATCTGATCGTAATGTGTTGCTCAAAGACTATTCAATTGAAGCCGTGTTTACAAATGAGATCAACACGGTATGGCCAACACTTGATCCAGTATTAGTTGCCAACTTTTTGGTGAATACACAAGCACCAGGATATTTCAGTAACAAGATTGGATTTATCGCAGGTGGAGAATCACCTGGCTCAGCATGGGATGTGTATGAGGCAAGACTAGACGACCTGAGTCCATTTAATCCATCAGAGACAAGCAACCTCGTAGTTTCTTTTCAATAAGGTTCATAAAGTTGGTTGCAAAAAAAGCCCCGCATTGCGGGGCTTTACTTTTTGTGTCAAATCCTAAAAGGCCTGAATCAGGATAATTAGAATAAGAATAGGCGAAACATACCGAACAAACAGCGGCCAGATTTTCATAAAGAACGAATTTTCAATTTCTGGATTGCCTTGTTTTAATTCCTCAATTAGAGTGTTGCGACTCATTACCCATCCGACAAAAATACAAATGAACAATCCAAGAAGAGGTTGGATGTATTGTGTCGTCATTGTAACGACTAAGTTGAAAAGGAGGTCGAAATTGAGTGCGATGGTCATGCTTACAGCCCAAAAGAAAACACCAATGGCGATGCTCGCTTTTGACCTTGCAACGTTCCTGTTGTCCACTGCATAGGCAACAGGCACCTCCAGCATTGAAATGGTTGAAGTAAGCGCTGCTATAATCATCAAAAAGAAAAATACAATTGACAAAGCAACACCGATGGAACCCATGGAATTGAATAACGCGGGCAGCACTTGAAAAATCAAATTGGGACCTGAGATTAGGTTGCCCGCTTCGTCAAAGATTTGAGTGCCAGATGCTGATGCAGCATACATGGCTGGGATGATCAACAAACCTGCCAGAAAAGCAATACCCACATCGCTTAGTGTCACCAATCGACCTAGCCTCACCAGGTTTTCCTTTTTGCTAGTGTAGGAGGCAAGTACCAACATACTGCCAACTCCAAGGGATAGAGAGAAGAAAGCTTGCCCCAATGCACTGGTAAAAAGACCCGCGCTTAATACTTTGCTAAAGTCCGGTAGCAAATAAACCTTCAATCCTTCCATTGCTCCGTCAAGTGTAAGTACGTAAATGACAAGTAACACAAGAATGAGTAGAAGTGTGGGCATTAATCGTGATGACCATTTCTCGATTCCGTTTTTTACTCCGGCAGCGACTATTAATATGGTGAGGAAGAAAAACAGAGAAGCAAATAACATATTGGCACCAACGCCTTGTGAGATAACCCAAGCGGCTGCATCATTTGCACCAACTAGACTTAAGAATGGAGAAATGAAATAAGCCACCATTGTTCCTGCAATGATGGAATAAAAACTGAGGATGAGACCGACAGTAAACAATCCGAGAAAACCTACAGGCACAAATCGACTTCCTCCTTTAATGCTTTTGTAAGCGCCAACAGGATTTGATTGCGAATGCCTCCCTATCGTAAACTCTGCCAGAAGGATTGGATATCCCACAAGGAACGCCATGATCAGGTAGAGTATTACAAAAGCTGCGCCTCCATTCTGTGCAGTTTGAGTGGGGAAGCCCCAGATGTTGCCCAGCCCTATAGCCGAGCCGGCTGCCGCCATGATAAAACCGAAAGATGACGAAAACTCACCACGTGAAGCACCACTCATAGTTTCGAAGGGTTAGTTGATTCTTAACGTAAAGATTGAAGATCAATAATCTTAAAGTGCTAAAACTATCAAATTAAATGACTAAAAACGAAACGGGGATTGTTCGGCTTATCTTTTTATATTGTCCGACAAACCCTGAAGATGGTCAATTTTATTATTCGCGTGTTTAAACGCTACCCTTGGTTTAAGCGCCTCAATGCAAAGGTGACATACGAACTGCTCGCAAAAAAAATTCCTGCAGAAGAATGGCAGTTTATGAACTATGGCTACGTGCCAAATGCGAGCGAAAAACCATTTGACATTCCGTTAGGTCCGGAAGTGCAACGGCATTCGTTGCAGATGTATCACTATCTCGCGTTAAAGACAGACGTTCAAGGAAAAGATATTTTAGAGGTTGGAAGTGGTAGAGGAGGCGGAGCTAAACATGTGGCGAGTGCTTTACAACCTGCTAGTTATATTGGTATGGACCTGGCGCAAAGTGCGGTAGACCTTGCTAAGAGACTTCACAAGGTTCCGAATCTTAGTTTTATCCAGGGAAGTGCTGAGTCAATTCCACTACCTGACAACTCAATAGATGTTGTATTAAATGTTGAGTCGTGTCATGCCTATGGTTCCGTTGACAAATTTTTCAGCGAGGTAAAAAGGGTGCTAAAACCGGGAGGTTATCTTTTGCTTGTTGATTTCAGAAGTGTGGAGAATATGGACTTGCTCAAGTCACAACTTGCGAAAAGCGGACTGGAGTTGCTTGAGGAGGAGAACATCAGCCAAAATGTGATTAACGCCATGGAGGAGGAAGACGACACCAAGCAGGCGCGAATTAAACGATTAGTTCCTGCCAAGTGGCAAAAACTATTTGCGGACTTTGCTGGAGTCGTTGGTTCTAAACTACATACCAACCTCAAGAATGGAACGCGGTTGTATTATCGCTTCGCACTCAGAAAAAAGTCCTGACTCTATTCTAGGCCAGCTCAAACGCGTCACTTGTGGCGCGTTTCATGTATGATTCATAGTCAAAGGGCACGTCACCACCGTCAAGCAGACACCCATCCGGTATAGTTGGATAGATTTCCTCGTAGGTTTTTACCAGGTTCATAAATACTCTCCTGTATACATGTGTGCGATTGAGTTGACGAGGATGATCAAGTCCGCATGCGCCCAGCAGCTCTACGAAACTTTCTACGGTATTTTTATGAAAATTTGCCACGCGCACTTTTTTGTCTTCCACCACAAGACCTTTCATCAGCGCTTTGTTTTGTGTGGCGACTCCAGCCGGGCAGTCGTTTGCATTGCAACGCAACGCTTGAATACATCCTGCAGCCATCATCATCGCTCTTGCACTGTTGCACATATCAGCGCCTAAAGCCATCGCCCTTATCATATGGAAGCCGGTAAGAATTTTTCCTCCCACTACTAATTTCATCTGGTTTCTAATACCAAACCCTCTCAATGCATTGTCAACAAACGCGAGCGCATCGAGTAACGGCATTCCTACAAAGTTGGAAAACTCAGGAGGTGCAGCCCCGGTACCTCCCTCACCACCGTCTACGGTGATAAAATCAGGATAGCTGTTCAGCTTCACCATCGCCTTGCATATGGAAAGGAACTCACTCTTGCGTCCGATACAAAGTTTGAACCCAACGGGTTTGCCCCCTGAGAGCTCGCGCAACTGCTCAACAAATTTTATCAACCCTTCCGGATTAGAGAAGGCACTGTGAAAGGGAGGAGAGAAGACAGTAACTCCCGGTTTCACCAAACGGATTGCGGCAATCTCTGGCGTGTTCTTTTTTCCTGGCAAGATTCCACCGTGACCAGGCTTTGCACCTTGAGAGAGTTTTACCTCAATCATCTTTACATTTTCCTGCCCGGCATTTTTCTTGAACGCCTCAGCATTAAACCGACCTTCCTCATCGCGTGCACCAAAGTAACCAGTACCAATCTGCCAGATTAAGTCGCCACCATGTTTTAAGTGGTATGTGCTAATTCCCCCCTCACCCGTATTGTGTGCAAATCCTCCCAAGTGTGCTCCCCAGTTGAGTGCTTCCACTGCATTGCTGCTAAGGGAACCAAAGCTCATTGCTGATATGTTCAGCACGCTGGCATCGTAAGGTTGCTTGCATCGGCCTTCACCAACCCTGACACGCGGGCTGTGATTCATGGTATGAAAATCTTTTGGAGAAATGGAATGAGTAATCCATTCATATCCTTCGGCATAGGTATTCAACTGGGTTCCGAAGGGAGTAGTATCAATTTGTTTCTTGGCTCGCTGATAGATTACAGAGCGATCATTTCTGTTGATGGGAGCACCGTCTGTATCTGATTCAATAAAGTACTGTTGAATCTCAGGTCTTATCATTTCAAAAAAGTATCGGAGACGACCGATAACTGGAAAATTTCTTTTGATGGACTGCCTTCTCTGCAGCATATCGCTGATTCCCATATAAATCAGAGGAGCGACAATCACAAAAAGAAGCAATACATCGATCCAGAAGTAAGACCAGATGATGATGATAGATGAAATAATGATTGAGCTAAGGATGAAGATTCTTCGTACGTTCATAGGGTAGCTTAGACAGGTGGTAGAACAAATATAATAATTCTGAAAAGGGCTATCACAAGTCTTTTATGGAATAAAAAATGCTTTAATCAGGCCACATTCATCTCCACAATTCCCCGGCTTTTGTGGATTTTCAACTCAAAAAATTGGGTGATAAATGAGTTCATGCGGTTCTCCGCCAGATGCGCTTTTCGATTAGTGGGGAGGAAGACAGTCAGATCCATTACAGCAAGCAGAAAGTTGCGTTGTTGGCAAAAGTTGGTTGTCCACGCGTGAAATGTGTCAGTCCAGTCTTCTCGGTATTTCGACTGATGGTCGGTGCCATCCCAAATAAATTCAAGTTGATTGTCTCCATGTTTAAAGCGGTAGACTGCTGCCATGTTTTGGTAGAAGGCGTATAGTTGTTTGACATGTTTGGGCTTGTACCTCGCCACTTTCAAGCTGTGATCATCCATCAAGCCTAAGGGATTATGAAGAGCTAGGTAAGCTGATTTAACTTTCTCTACCAGTTCATAAAGGAGATGATCTTGCAATGAAAGCTGAGCTTCTTCGAGCAGGTAGTTCTTGTCCAGAGGAAAAAATTTGCGAATCACGCTGGAACGATGGTTTCACAAAATTAAGAAAAACTTTGAAAATCAGCATGTTGGCTAGTTGAAAAACGTGTCCGGTGGTTTGACCAGCGTTGTCGGATATTTGATGCGAAGGCTTGCCGTAATGTTGATCCTAAAATGATTGAGGTCCTCTACGACAACTGGATAGAAATAACCTCTCACCTCAACAGTATTGAAGATCAGGTTTTCGTTGCGGGTCCGTAGCCCAACAGAGTATCCCTGAAACAAACGACCTTTCAGTACAGATTGATTTCGTTGAGACAAGAGCGCAAAATCTATTTGGGGAACAACTGCGAAATTAAACCCGAGAAGCTTCCAGTTGGTGAATACTAAAGCCTGGAACCTGGCTCGTAATCTTGCATCACCAGCAAGGCTATCAGCCACAAATCCCTGTACACCCCTCTCATTATTGATGTCAAAAGGTAATTTGATGCTCCGATTAAAATATTTGCTGTATCCAACTTCGGAAAAATGCCTGACCTTATACTTGCTCTTATCGTATACCTTGCTGAAATATGAAAACGTGATGTTTGTAATCATATCTTCCCCTTTCGAGAAGTGGAAGTAACCACCAACCTGTGTATCTAAGGTGAGGATATTGCCACCTCGTGTGATTGACTTTTGAAGTTCGCCACCCCAATAGGGACGTGTTACTCCGAATTGTTTTTCCCAACCGGCAGTGAATGAGGCGGAGTATCCATAGGGGACGTCTTCTGTTCGACCGAAACCAAAAACATATTTTGTTTTGTAAAAATTTTGCTTGAATAGAGTGAATTGTCCAAGAACCAAAAGGCGATTGCTATAAAGCAAATTTTCGCGTGCGTTTAGTTCGATGTCGGGTAGAGAAATAAAATGCTGATCCAGCACCCGAGCCGCCAAAAACCGCCTGTGTCGATTTTCCCTTCCCAATCTTGTGGCCCGTGTCTCACCAAAAGTAAAACCACCCCAATAGTCTTGCACGCTGTAGGCGTAGCGCGCGAAAACCGAATCAGGTTTAACGAAAACATTTCGCGACCAGTTGCGACTAAATTCAATGCCCCCTGCCCATCTCGCATAAGGCATGAACAGTGGTCGATCTAAACGCAGGTAAACGGCACTCTCATTTTCATTGCCTACGCCTCGGCCGTTGTCTATATCCGTATACCCGACCGTAGCTGTGACAAATGTGCCGTTGATTGAATTTTGACTCAGAGCATATGATGATCCGATTTGCGGCCTTCGATCTGAATCATAGACGCCAGTGTATGCAAATCGTAATCCCTGCCCAGCGATGTTTGCGTTTTGAAAAATCCAGTTGGCCCGGGTAGGACTAGATGGATCCAATGAGACTCCGTAACTAAAGACGTCCCGGGTCATCACTAGTAAGTCAACTGAGTCAGCATCTTCATCGTAAGGCACCACAAGTATTCGAGAATCTTTAATGAAGTTGAGATCGCGCAGATATCTCTCGTTGTCAGCAAGGCGATAAGGATTTAATCGTTCGCCTTCGTGGATGAAAAGGTTATCCCTTATTACATGAGTGCGCGTATCGGTATGGACCGCCTCTCCAATTCGAACCAGCTTGTTTCGGAAGATCTTGCTTGTGTCCTGAATTACTTTGTTGAAGTGAATAGTTCGGACTTGGATCTTGCGTATTACCTTCCCCTCATACGGAATAAAAGCATCTTCGCTTTTGAAATTGAAAACCGTATCTGCTTCAGGTTTTCGAACTACCGACCGGATTGCCTTATCGGCAAGGTTATTATTTTTCAGTTTGTCCAGAACACCATTGTGGCGGCTTGAGTCCGCCTTTTGAGCTACCGCCACACCGATTGTACTTAAAAAAGCCCACAGGAGAACCAGAAATCGCGCCACTGGTGCCAAAGTTAAGCACTAAGCTTAATTGACGCCACATTGCGCGAGTGGCCAAGAAAAGACCTGAGTTTCATCGCTATTAAAAATCAGTTAATCACTGCCGTTCATCTTTTATCGAATTGTTAACCATAGCAGGGTTGAGATAGTCAAAATAGGGTTTTTGAAACGAAAGAAAGGAGTCAGGTTATTAAATCTTTAAAGTCGTCAATAGATAATTCTAAAATCCATAAACATCGTTTTCAGATAGCTCTTTCAATGGGAAATATTTTTGCGATGAATAAAAATAATATGAATTGGGGCGGCTTTGTATCAACTGTTCTATCTGTGAGGTCACTCCGCAAGCTTAACTTAAAAAAACTAACACATGAAAAAACTTTTACCAGGTATGTTTATCCTTATGTTCGCTGCGGCCAATGCAGTGTTCGGACAGGGAGTAACTACCGCCACACTCAGTGGTAAAGTGACGGACGCAACTGGCTCGGAATTGCCAGGTGCAAATGTGATTGCTGTTCACCAGCCTTCTGGAACACAGTACGGTACTTCTACAAGAACTGATGGGAAGTATGTATTTCCGAATGCAAGAGTAGGTGGGCCTTATACGGTCACATTCTCATTCGTGGGATATCAAGAATCAAAAAGAGAAAACGTTTACCTAAGTCTTGGGCAAACTTTTGAACTGAACGTTCAACTGTCGGAAGCAGCTACAGAACTCAGTGAACTCATCGTGCAGTCAAACCGGGATGATCTATTCAATGGAGAGAGAACGGGTGCTGCAACGAATATCTCGGTGGAACAAATCAATGTGCTACCCACCGTTGGAAGAAACATCACGGATTTTGTTCGCGTTACTCCTCAGGCGTCAGTGACAACCAATCAAGGTATCTCAATTGCCGGAGCTAACAACCGTTACAATTCAATTTTCATTGATGGTGCCGTTAACAACGATGTGTTTGGCCTTTCAGAGACCGGAACCAACGGAGGGCAGGCAAACAGCATCAGCCCAATTAGCATTGATGCAATTGAAGAGTTTCAAGTAGTAATCGCGCCCTACGATGTGAAACTTGGTGGCTTTGCTGGTGGTGGAATCAATGCGGTAACAAGAAGTGGAAGCAACAATGTGGAAGGGTCGGTATATACGTTTATGCGCAATGAGGGTCTTGCTGGAAAAACTCCAACGGACGATCCAACGGTGACCCGCGAAAAACTTGCAGACTTCACGGCTCAGACTACAGGATTCAGAATTGGTGGACCAATTATGAAGAACAAATTGTTCTTCTTCCTCAACGGGGAAATTCAAAGAGATAAAACGCCTCAACCATTTCAGTTTTCATCCTATAATGGAAGTGCAACACAGGCCGATCTGGATAACCTGTCGAATTTTCTGAAGACACAATATGGCTACGACCCAGGTGGATACATCGACAATGCGTCTGAGACCAAAAGTGATAAATTTCTCGTGCGTCTTGATTACAACCTAAGCGACATTCACAAATTGACTTTCCGTCATAGCTATACAAAAGGTGAGGCGTTCAAAAGAACTCGTTCTTCAAATTCTACAATCAACTTTGCTAACAATAGTGAGTTCTTTCCAAGCACCACGAATTCTACAGCATTGGAATTAAAGAGCTCATTTTCAAATAACAGATCAAACAACTTAATTCTTGGCTTTACAAATGTGCTGGATGATCGTGGAGCTATCGGACAAGATTTTCCGCGTGTTACAATCAGAGATGGTTCCAACAACATCATTTTTGGGACGGAACCATTTTCAACTACCAATCAGTTGAAGTCGAAGATTTTCACTGTTACGGATAATTACACGATCTACGGCAACAAGCACACCTGGACATTTGGAACTCACAACGAATACTCCTCTTTCTACAATGCCTTTATCGGTAACAACTACGGAACATATACTTTCGGTGATCTGGCTACCTTCCTTGCTGAAGGAAATTCCATTGACTATGAACGCAGCTACTCTCTGGTAGATGCAAAAACGGGTGATGGAACCGCTGCCGCTGCCGAGTTTGAAACGTTGCAACTTGGCGTTTATGCACAAGATGAAATTCAAGTGAACGATCGACTCAAAGTCACAGCTGGTCTTCGCCTCGATATTCCAATGTACCTGAACAAGCCGCAAGAAGATACGTATTTCAACAACACGACCATCCCATTGTTGGAAGCAGCGGGCTACGATCTCAAGGGAGCGAGAGTAGGTGAGATGCCGGATCCTCAAATTATGTTTTCGCCACGTCTTGGTTTCAACTATGACTTGAAAGGTGACAGGACAACTCAGTTGCGTGGAGGCGTTGGATTGTTCACCAGCCGCATTCCGTTTGTTTGGCCGGGTGCCAGCTACAACAACAATGGAATTTTGGTAGGGCAGATCCCGGGATTCCCGAACCCTACTGTTCCCTTCAGACCCGATCCGTTCAATCAGTATGTAGGATCTGATCTCGGAGCTACTATCGCTTCCCCTTCCGGTGATATCAACTTCTTCGAAAAGAAATTCAAGTTCCCGCAAATATTCAGAGCGTCACTTGGTGTGGACAAGAAGCTACCCGGAAATATCGTTGGATCATTGGAAGGTATTTACACCAAGACGCTTAACAACGTAAACTATCAACAGCTTAACATCTTCGAGCCAACGGTAAATCTGGCGGGCCAAGATAACAGACCGAGGTGGGACCGAGGAACGCGCATCGACAACACCTATAATAGAATTATTCTCGGCACAAACACCAACGAAGGTTACAGCTATAACATTACAGCGCAGCTTAGTAAGACATTCAACTCAGGATTCTCAGCCAATGTTGGGTACACTTTTGGAAAATCGATGGTGGTCAACGACAATACCTCTTCTCAGAACTCATCTCAATGGAGATTTATTGAAAATGTTAATGGTAAGAACCGATTGGACTTGACTTACTCTGACTTTGACCTGGGCTCACGAATTATAGCTGGAGTTAATTATCGCAAAGAATACGGTGGTCACTTTGCCACTACAATTTCTCTTTTCTACAACGGACAGTCGGGTGAACGCTTCAGCTACATTTACAGAGGTCAACTTGCAAATGATGATCCGGGCTCAGGAAGTACTGAAGCTGATCTTATCTACGTACCAAGAAGTTATGCAACGTATGCAGAAGCGCTGGCTGCTGGCGAGATCAGACTATTGCCGATCACCGGATCTAATGCAGTTACACCTGAGCAACAATGGTTGGATTTGAACGAGTATATTGAGAATGACGACTACCTGAGCACAAGACGAGGTCGCTATGCTGAAAGAAATGGCTCACGCTTACCGTTCACCAATACGTTGGACTTGAGGTTGCTGCAAGATTTCTACATTCAGACAGGTTCAAGGCGTCATACATTGCAAATCAGTTTCGATGTATTCAATTTCACCAACATGTTGAACAAAGACTGGGGTCGGATTTATTTCCAAACCAACAACAACTTCAGACTGATCGATTATGTGTCACTTGGTGCTGACAATATTCCCAACTTCCAGTTTAATAAGCCGACTACCAACAAGAACATTGATGACTCAGGTTTGGTGAGTTCAAGGTGGCAGGCGCAATTGGGTATCCGGTATTCGTTCTAGTAATCACCACAGCGTTATATTGTGCAAAGGGGGTTCCGAAAGGGCCCCTTTCTTATTTTGACGATTAATGGTTATTTTCAATACA
>JAGQYM010000065.1 GCA_020436085.1 Cyclobacteriaceae bacterium | reverse complement strand
CTGGATAGCGAAGCAGAAACTGAACGCTGAAATTTTCACCATTGATACGGGCAGGTTGTTTCAAGAGACACACGATCTTATCGAGCTTACCAATCAGTTGTTCGATATGTCCATCAAGGTTTTTTATCCCGACCACCAAACCATTGGTCAACTGGTAACGGAAAAAGGTCCTAACTCATTTTATCATTCTGTAGAGAACAGGATTGAGTGTTGCAAAGTCCGAAAAGTTGATCCTCTGACCCAAGCACTAGAGGGCGCCAAAGTTTGGATAACGGGGATACGCGCAGATCAATCCCATTCTCGTCAGCATATGAAAATGGTTGAATGGAATGAGCGCCACAGGTTGATCAAATACAATCCACTTGTGAATTGGACTTCCGAAGAAGTTTGGTCGTTGATCGAGAGACATCGCATTCCAGTGAACACTTTGCACAAGCAAGGTTTTGTGAGCATCGGATGTCAGCCGTGCACGCGCGCTGTCAGTGAAGGCGAAAATGAAAGAGCTGGTAGATGGTGGTGGGAGAACTCACACAAAGAGTGTGGACTTCACTTACCCAATCCTGTCGCGGCTTAGACTACTTCTTGTAGTACTGCATGGCCTCGGGAATCCAACCGTTTAGATCCTGAATCCTCGTTTCATGTGAAGGGTGAGTTGAAAGGAATTCAGGCGGTTGCTGTCCTCCACTAAGCTCAGTCATTCTTTCCCAGAATTTGGGAGCTTCATTTGGGTCGTAACCCGCCATTGCCATAAAGATCAAGCCGATGTGATCTGCTTCTGATTCGTGGCTACGAGAAAACTTCAACATTCCGATATTGGTACCCATACCGACAGCTTGCATGAAAATATTTTGAGTTGCAGTTGGGTTTTGTCCCATCGCTGCGCCCAGGGTTCCCAATCCAAATTGTGCGATCAATCCCTGGCTCATGCGTTCTCTTCCGTGGTTGGCAATGGCATGCGCCACTTCATGACCCATTACCACGGCTACGCCTAACTCATCTTTGCAAATAGGCATAATGGCGGTATAGAACGCAACCTTTCCACCGGGCATACACCAGGCGTTGACAGTTTGATCATCCTGTATGAGATTAAATTCCCAATTGAAGCCAGCGAGCTCGGCTGATGCGCCTTTGCTCGCCATGTATTGTTCCACGGCAGTCTTGATGTTGCTGCCTACACGTTTTACCATTGCCACTTGCTCCTGGTTGGTAGAGAGTTTGTTTTCTCTCAACACTTGCTGGTATTGATCAGCTGACATCTGTATGATCTCAGCATTGGAGACCAGACTCACCTGCCTCCTACCGGTAACAGGAACGGTAGCACATGCAGCCAACAAAAGAATACTCAGGATTGCGCTTATGGATTTTATCATATTATGAAGGATGAAAAGCAAAGTTACTGCCACAAATCAAAAAATGATAAAAAAGGGCAATAAAAACCGTTTGAGCCTATTTATTGTTTATAGATTTGTATTAAACCGTTTAAACTGATGAGGATTTTCGCCATTGGCCGCAACTATGCTGAGCACATTGAGGAGTTGAAAAATGAGCGACCAACCGAGCCGGTCATCTTTACAAAACCGGATACGGCAGTCATCAGAAAGAATGCTCCCTTCTACTATCCTGATATTTCAAAGGACATTCATTTTGAAGTTGAGTTGGTATTGCGAGTTTGCAAAGAGGGAAAGTCAATAGAACCTTCGTTTGCGAACAAGTACTTTGACAGCATTGGTATCGGAATAGATTTTACTGCGCGCGATCTTCAGCAGAAGGCCAAGGAAAAAGGATTGCCATGGGATATTGCGAAGGGGTTCAATGGATCGGCTCCGATTTCTGACACGTTCTTGCCTGTTGGTCACTTTTCAGATTTGAAAAATATCAACTTCAAGCTGGAGGTTGATGGAAAAGTGAGGCAAGAGGGAAACACCAGTATGATGCTTTTTGATTTTAGTTACATCATCTCATATTTGTCCAGATTTTTTACACTTAAAACCGGAGACTTGATTTTTACCGGTACACCCAAAGGCGTTGGCGCTGTTGCGATCGGGAATCGGTTATCCGGCTATATCGAGAATGAAAAGTTGTTGGAGTTTGAAGTTAAGTAAGTTCGGATTTTTTCTTTTTGCTATTGTTACACATTCGGTATGGGGCCAGTTTTCGGCTCCTGAAAGTGAGCTGACAAAAGCTACTACCGAAGAAGGATATCTATTTCCTGTGGAGCCGGGCAACAACAATCTGCTGGCGGGCACAATGGGTGAACTGAGAAGCAATCATTTTCATTCTGGCATTGATGTGAGAACGAATGGTAGAATCGGATTACCTGTACTTTCATCACAAAAGGGATACGTATCACGCATCAACATCAGTGCAGGTGGGTATGGCAATGCGCTATATGTAACACATCCTAACGGACAAACAACTGTCTACGGCCACCTCGATCGGTTTTCTGAAAAAATTGCAGACTTTACACGTAAGGAACAATACCGTAAGAAGACATTCAGTCTCAACCTTTATCCCTCACCTGGGCAATTTCCTGTGGGCAGAGGGGACACGATAGCGTTCTCTGGCAACTCGGGAAGTTCTGCGGGGCCTCACCTGCACTTCGATATACGCGATCGCAACAATGATGCGCTCAATCCGCTGGTCTTCAATTTTTCTGAGGTGATCGACAAAACTCCGCCTATTGTGCAGAAGGTGGCGCTGCGTACCGTTGACATCAACTCGCGGATTAATGATCAGTTCGGTCGGTTTGAGTTTTATGTTGTGAATGATGGTGACAACTATAAGCTGCCTTATCCTATCCTGGCTTCAGGAAATATTGCGGTTGAGTTTCTCGGATACGACAGGCTGGACAACTCCAGGGCAAAGTGCGGCATCAACCACATTGAGATGGCAGCGAACGGAAATATTATTTTTCGTCAGATTATCGACAAAGTGAATTTTGGTGAGACGCGGAACATTTTGACTTTGATGGACTATCCAACACTGCAAGAAAGTGGTGAGCGATTTAACAAGCTGTTTATCGATGACGGAAATGATTTGCCCTACTATGATCGATCATTGGGTAGGGGCATTATTAGTGTGAAGGATGCCAATGTGCCGTTGCGCATAATGTTGCGTGACACGTATGGAAATCAGAGCCAAATCAATCTTACTCTTCAACCCAGTAACGTCACGGAGAAGGTCAATATTCTTTCGGCACCCAAGCAGCCATTGTCATATCAGATCATGGAAAACATACTCGAGGTTGACGTGCAAAAAAATATGGGCGATACTTTGGAAGTTTTTTCCGGTAAAACTGCCAGCCGCCTGACTCCTACTTATGGTAACGACCGGGCTAACGTTTATCTCATTGACTTGAGGAAGACATTACCTGATTCGGTTAAGATTAATGGACAGACATTGGTTACTCATTTTAAGGACTTCGTTCCATCCGGCCTTTCTTATAAGTATTACTCGGATCCAGTTGATATCACCTTTCCAAAAGGGAGTCTGTATGACAGTGTGTTTCTGACGGTAAATCACAAACTGGATGACCGTGAAATATTCTCGATTGGTGATTCCCGATATCCAATGGACAGAAACATTACAATCACATTAAAACCTACTCTTAGCTATTCCGAGAAGTTTTCTGTTTACAAATTATCAGGCAGATATTATCAATACATGGGTGGTAGCTGGGCGAATGGAAGAGTTTCGTTCACGGCCCGAGAGTTTGGAGATTTCATATTGTTGGAAGACACAAACGCACCTACTATCACAAAGATTTCGGTGAATTCAGCGGCAGCCAGATTTCGTATCAAGGATGACCTCTCGGGTATTTCGTACTTTGAGGCAAACATAAATGGCGAATGGCTGTTGATGAATTACGATCCGAAGATCAGCACCATTTGGGCGGAGCGTCTTGACGGTTCAAAGCCACTGCAAGGTGACTTCAAGCTGAAGGTGGTTGACAATGCCGGTAATGAAAACATTTATCAACAAAAAATTCCCTAACCTATGAGTCTAAAAGTCGGTCAGAAAGCACCTGATTTTAAGGTGAACGATCAGGATGGAAATCCGATTTCACTTTCTCAATTCAAAGGCAAAAAAGTGGTACTGTACTTTTATCCAAAAGATCAAACACCTGGATGCACAGTAGAGGCATGCAACCTGAGAGATAACTACAAGGTGTTGCAAAAGAAAGGTTACGAAATTTTAGGTGTAAGCACCGACAATGAGAAATCGCATCAGAAGTTTATTGCGAAGCAACAGCTTCCTTTCAGCTTGCTGGCTGACACGGAAAAAAAGCTCCATGAAAAATATGGAACGTGGGTAGAGAAGTCGATGTACGGAAGGAAGTACATGGGCACAGCGCGTGTCACATTTGTGATTGATGAGAAGGGTGTGATCGAAGAGATTATCGAAAAGGTTGATACAAAGAACCACACCAACCAGATTTTGGGAGACGCGAAACCCGCTAAAAATACCGCACCAAAGAAGGCTGCCAAGGCCAAGAAAACGCCTGCAAAAAAAGCGAAAAAGCCAGCGAGCAAATCATCAAGGAAGAAGTAGGACACTGCGGGCTAATTTGTTTTGCAGGTAACTCAAATTTAAAGCATCTTCGCGCCAAAATAACCTGATTCTCAATGGCTCAACCAGACGTGACTCATCTTCAGAAAGTATGTTCTCAAATCAGACGAGATATCGTTCGCATGGTTCATGGCTGTCAATCAGGTCATCCGGGAGGGTCTCTTGGCTGTACTGAATTTTTTGTAGCCCTGTATTTTGATGTGCTTCGCCACAACAAGGAGTTTTCGATGGACGGAATTGGTGAGGATCTTTTCTTTCTCTCCAATGGCCACATCTCACCGGTTTGGTATTCCACCCTTGCCCGCTCTGGTTACTTCGATGTAAAGGAGCTTGCCACTTTCAGAAAGCTGAACACAAGATTGCAAGGACACCCGGCTACCCATGAGCATTTGCCGGGTATTCGGGTAGCATCGGGTTCGTTGGGTCAGGGGCTTTCGGTAGCAATAGGCGCAGCTCAAACGAAAAAACTGAACGATGACAATCACCTCATTTATGTTTTAATGGGTGATGGTGAGCAGCAGGAAGGCCAGGTATGGGAAGCCGCCATGTATGCGGCTCACAATAAAGTTGATAATCTCATCGCTACCATTGACTACAATGGCCAGCAGATCGATGGTCCCGTAGACAAAGTATTGTCTTTGCTGGATCTGAAAGCAAAATGGAAAGCATTTGGCTGGGAAGTGATTGAAAGCAATGGCAACGATCTCGATGAAGTGATCAAGACTTTGAAGCATGCCAAGTCACTCACCGGCAAAGGCAAGCCTATCATGAACCTGATGACTACCGAAATGGGTCATGGTGTAGACTTTATGGTAGGCTCTCACAAATGGCATGGTGTAGCACCGAATGATGAGCAACTCGCTCAGGCGCTGGGGCAGTTGGAAGAGACGCTGGGGGATTATTAATTTCAATTTGTTTAACTTTAGGAGTTATGATTGATTGGAAGAACTACCTTACCTCAGACCCGTCAGTCCTTTTTGGGAAACAAGTAGTAAAGGGAACACGAATCCCAGTTGATCTGATTTTGGAGAAACTCGCAACTGACTATTCCTTTGAAGATTTGCTTGCCGCGTACCCAAAACTATCGCCTGATGCCATTCGGGCATGTCTTGCCTATGCTTCCGAAAACGCAAAGCACGAGCGTATTTTTGCCCTGTAGCTAGATGCCATTCCAAATTGTAGCGGACGAGAGCGTTGATTACAGAATCGTCAAAGGCTTGCGAGTGGCCGGTTTCTCAGTTCTCTCAATTATCGAAAATAATGCATCGGTATCTGACGAGGAAGTGCTCAGAATAGCGGTTAGCAATAATGCGTTACTGATCACTGAGGACAAAGACTTTGGAGAACTTGTATTCCGATTCCAGCAAAATCATACGGGGATACTACTGCTGCGGCTTGGAGCTAAGGATTCTGTGGAAATATCGGTCAAAAATATTTCCGAGTACTACGACATGCTTCAAAACAAGTATTCTGTACTTACTGAGAAGAGGTTGCGGATCAAGGACTAAAGGGAGAAGTTCCGCAGACGTGTCGCGGCATTTTTTCAGACAAATCACTTCGGGTCAATAATCGCAATCACCTCTACCTCGAGGTTGTAATCGGCATTGAATAGCCTATCGACTTGAACCCAGGTGGCCGATGGATGATCTCCATTATAGAATTTCATCCTCACTGCATTGTATTTCTTTACTTCATCCAGATTGGTGGTATAAAGATTTTCTTTTACTACATGGCTGAAGTTTGCGCCTGCTGCTTCGAGCGCTTTCCCGATTCTTTCGTACACTCCCTGAATAGACTCATTCATCGGCCCTCTGCCGGTGATGCCTGACAGGTATAGAGTATTGCCCACTTTCACCGTTTGCGTGTAGCCGAACATATCTTCTGAGGGCTTGTGCGAGTGGAATTTTTCTTTCGCAGGTGCCTGAGCCAGCACTACCCAAGGGAGCATGGCAATGATTAAGGCGGCCAAAAACCATATTAGCAATCTTCTGTCTGAGCGTGATAGTGTCATTCGGGTATTCGTTTTCCGTTTGAACGGGCATTGCGATCACAGGTTGGTTAATCAATGTTAAAATTCCTGCCTTAACAACTCATTAACATTCTCGGCCTTTTGGTCTGGATGTGGTATTATTGCGCCTGAAAATCCTTTGTAATGACCAAGTTTACCTTCACCGAAAAGAAAGACACTCGTTCAGGTTTTGGAGCAGGCTTCCTGGAACTGGGGCGCACCAACGAAAACGTGGTTGGGCTGTGCGCGGACCTTATTGGCTCACTGAAAATGGACGCTTTTCAAAAAGAGTTTCCGAACAGGTTTTTTCAGGTCGGGATTGCTGAAGCAAACATGATGGGCATAGCTGCGGGCATGACCATCGGGGGCAAAATTCCTTTTACCGGAACGTTTGCCAATTTCTCTACTGGCAGGGTTTACGATCAAATCCGCCAATCCATTGCCTACTCTGGTAAGAACGTGAAAATATGTGCTTCACATGCTGGCTTAACGCTTGGTGAAGATGGTGCAACGCATCAGATTCTTGAAGATGTTGGCATGATGAAAATGCTTCCTGGCATGACTGTGATTGTGCCTTGCGACTTCAACCAAACCAAGGCTGCTACTATCGCTTTGGGCAAACATATCGGTCCTACTTACTTGCGTTTTGGCCGTCCGAGCTGGCCGATCTTTACTCAAGCAGATAAGCCCTTCGAGATTGGAAAAGCTGACCTCATGATTGAAGGAAAAGACGTTACGATCTTCGCGAACGGCCACATGGTGTGGCAGGCCATAGAAGCGGAAGCGATCCTTGCAGACAAAGGTATCAGCGTAGAGCTAATTAACCTTCATACGGTAAAACCACTTGATGTTGAAGCCATCATCAAATCGGTTTCGAAAACAGGCCGCGCGGTAACATGTGAGGAACATCAGATCAATGGTGGGCTTGGCGACAGCGTGGCTCAAGTGCTTTCCCGTTTCAATCCCGCGCCACTTGAGATGGTCGCAGTAAATGACTCGTTTGGAGAAAGCGGAACCCCTACTGACCTGCTTAAAAAGTATGGTTTGGCCCCTTCCAATATTGTGGATGCGGTTGAAAAAGTGATGAAAAGGAAATAACCTGAAATAAGTTATATATGAAGGCGCTCACAGGGGCGCCTTTTTTATTTCATTGGAGCCGACTGTAAAACATTATTGGTAAATCTGCCATAGGCTACCAATATTTGACAGAACGTAAAATTCTATTTGTCCATACTATGAAGAATCTATTAGTGTTGCTGATGATCCTGATCGCGAACCTGGGATTTTCACAAAAGTCAATTCTCGGGTTTACAGATGAAGGCGCCAAAGCTGAATTTGCCCTGGAGGAAAAATTCGATAGCTACTTAAAGACATCCAATATTGATCAGTGGATGAAACATCTCACTGGTCGTCCGCACCACCTCGGCTCAGCGATGGGCAAGCAATATGCTGAGTGGATGAGAGATCAGTTCAGAAGCTGGGGATACGAAGCGGAAGTTGAGACTTACAAGGTATTATTTCCAACTCCAAAGGTTAGGGTTCTTGAAATGGTGGGCCCTACCCGATTTAAAGCGAAGCTGGTAGAGCCAGCCTTGAAAGAAGATGGAACTAGCGGACAGCTTAAAGAACAGTTGCCAACTTATCATGGCTTCTCTGCTGACGGAGATGTTACTGCTGAGTTGGTTTTTGTAGGATATGGCGTACCGAGTGACTACGATGAGTTGGAGAAGCTCGGCATTGATGTGAAGGGAAAGATTGTGATTGCAAAGTATGGCGGATCATGGAGAGGTATCAAACCAAAAGTTGCTCAGGAGAAGGGAGCTATCGGATGTATTATCTATTCTGACCCTGAAGATGACGGCTACTTCCAAGGAGATGTATATCCGAAGGGGCCGTTCAGACCGGGATTAGGTGCACAGCGTGGCTCGGTGCTTGACCTTCCGGTGAGACCTGGCGATCCGTTGACACCAAATATCGGAGCTACTGAAGAAGCAAAGAGAATTGAAAGAGCACAAGCTGACAATCTGATCAGCATACCGGTACTTCCTATTGGCTACGATGACGCTGAGCCATTGTTGAAAGCATTAGGTGGACCTGTTGCTCCTGAATATATGAGAGGAAGTATGCCGCTGACTTATCATGTAGGTCCTGGCCCAGCTCGAGTTCATCTAAACCTTGCTTTCGACTGGAAGCTGGTGGATTGTCATAATGTGATTGCAAAAATGAAAGGCAGTGAATTGCCTGACGAATGGGTGATCAGAGGTAATCACCACGATGCATGGGTGAATGGAGCCAGTGATCCGATCAGCGGAATGGTTGCGCTGATGGAAGAAGCAAGAGCGGTGAGTGAATTGGTGAAGACGGGCTGGAAGCCAAAGCGCACGATCATCTACTGTGGCTGGGATGGTGAAGAACCAGGCTTGATTGGCTCGACCGAATGGGCAGAGCATCATGCGCAGGAACTACAACAGAAAACGGTGGCTTACATTAACTCTGACGGCAATGGTAGAGGATTTCTCTATGCGCAAGGCTCTCACACACTTGAACAATTGGTGAGCGATGTGGCGAGAGATGTAACTGATCCGCAGACGGGTGTTAGCATTTTAGAAAGAAGAAAATCTGCTTTGGCTGCAAATACTTCTTCTACAAAAGCAAAGAAAGAAATTATCAACTCTCCATCGATGACGATCAGCGCATTGGGTTCTGGGTCTGACTACACACCCTTTATTCAACACCTTGGGATTCCAGCGCTAAACATAGGATTTGGTGGTGAAAACGAAGGTGGTGAATACCATTCGATCTATGATTCATATGATCACTTCAAGCGATTCAAGGATCCCAAATTCGAATATGGCGTAGTGCTCGCTAAAACTGCAGGACGTACCACCCTCAGGCTGGTGAATGCCACTGTGTTGCCATTCGACTTTAAAGGATTCCACAAGACTGTGAACGGATACGTGAATGAAGTAACCGGATTATTGAATGACCTGCGTGAGTCAACTGAAGTGGAGAATCAGATGGTCAAAGAGAACAGGTACAAGCTTGCGAGTGATCCAACCAAGACTTTTGTTCAGCCAAAAGCTAAAGATCCTGTTCCTTACTTGAACTTCAGCAATCTTCAAAATGCTGTTGCAAGTCTGGAAGCCAGTGCAAAAACCTACGCGGATCTTGTGAAAGCAAACCCCAGCCCGAATACAAATCTTGACAAACTCAACAAGACCTTGTATCAGGCAGAGCAGACGTTGATGATTGATGCAGGTCTTCCACGCAGGCCATGGTTCCGTCACTCGATTTATGCGCCTGGTTACTACACAGGTTATGGTGTAAAAACATTGCCAGGAATCAGGGAGGCGATAGAGCAAAGGAATTGGAAAGAAGCGCAAGAGCAAATTGAAATCGTTGCGAAAAATCTAACCAACTATACCAAGCAGATTGATGCAGCTGCAGCTGTGTTAAAAATGCGGTAGAACCGGATTCTGGATACTTGATCCTGGCAGCTAGTCCAAGTTCAAGTATCCAGTGTCTTTTCATCACAAAAAATCAGTTTATGAAACAAGTATGCGTTCTGTTCCTGTGTATTTACGCCTTCAGTGGCGTTGCTCAGCAAAATGACTATGCATTAACTAACGCCAACCTCTTTAACGGAGTAGACAACAAGATTATTCCCAACTCCGTAGTTTTCGTCAAGGGAGGTAAGATTGAAAAAATCGGGAAGCAAGGAGATGCAATTCCATCTTCATACACGGTCGTTGATTGCGAAGGGAACTTCCTGCTGCCTGGGATGATCGATGCACATACTCACATTGACAATCTTGCTTCCGCAAAAAGGGCGCTTGAGTCAGGCGTGACTACAGTAAGGAGCGCAAGCGTGGGCGCTTACCAAGATGTAACGCTTCGAGAATTCGTCAAGAGCGGCAAGCTTGCAGGTCCTGATATGGTAGCAGCTGGCGTGTTTGTAACACCAAAGCTTGGTGAAACCATCCTTGCTGACCCGCGACTTGTAGACCTTGCCGGTGGTGTCAATACAGATGACGAGCTCAAGAAACTCGTCAACGTGAATATCGATCGAGGTGTAAATGTGATTAAAACCAGAGGTACAGAACGAGCGGGACTACCTGATACTGACCCGCGCCAACAAACGTACACCGAGCATCAACTAAAAGTGATTGTTGACGAAGCCGCCAAAAGAGATGTGCCTGTGATGGTGCATGCGCATGGCGATGAAGGCGCATACGCTGCTGTAAAGGCTGGCGCAAGAAGTATTGAACACGGAACGTTTCTGAGTGAACGAACACTGAAGTTGATGAAAGAAAAGGGAACCTACCTTGTGCTGACTTTCATTACGCTTGAGGACTTGACTAAACCTGGTGGCGATTATGACAACCCAGTGCTTGAACTCCGAGGGAAGTTTATGATGCCTCTGGCTGAAAAAGTATTTAAGAAGGCACACGCCATGGGCGTGAAGATTGCTACCGGGGCAGACAATGATTATTCTGCCAGTTCCACGAGCCGCATATCACTTGAGGCGGCACACTTTGCAAGAATGGGCATGACAAACTTTGAAGCCATTCAGGCTGCCACAATCACCTCGGCTGAACTGCTAAGACTGGAGAAGCAAACCGGACGAATAGTACCCGGCTTTGAGGCGGATTTGATTTTGGTGCCGGGCAATCCCCTGGAAGATATAAATGCTCTTCAGGATGTAATTCTGGTTATGAGCAATGGCCAAATGGCTGTAAAAAGGCTCCCTTTCGGAAAGAACTAGAATTTTTGTTTCTCAGTCCCAACCTTTATCGTAATTTTACGATAAAGGAATTATGGGGCTGACCAAGACACAGGAGTTCACTAAAAAGCAAAACGACCTTGCAGCGTTGGCCAAGGCGTTGGGCCACCCTGCCAGAATTGCGATACTCCAATTCCTTGCCAGTCAGAAGTCATGCATGTGTGGTGACATTGTTGAAGAGCTTCCCCTCTCCCAGTCTACTGTATCCCAACATTTGAAAGAATTGAAGAACGCAGGTTTGATAAAGGGAAATATAGAAGGGCCAAGCATATGCTATTGCATTGACATCGCTGCATGGCAGAATGCCAAAGAAAAGCTGTCGACATTTTTTGAGTCATTGAAGGACCCAAGCTGCTGCTAAAAAAATTTACCCTCGCCTATCGCAATATTACGATAACACTAAATACAGATAACAATGAAAACCAGTGAACACCTAAAAGAAATCGTCAAAGAAACCTATGGCAACATTGCCGACCAAAGTCGCGAACAAAATGCATCTAGCTGCTGCGGAGCAACTTGTGGATGCTCAACGATTGACGAGGCCATCATGGCTGAGGACTATGGCAAGTTGGAGGGCTATGTGAAAGATGCGGACCTTGGATTGGGTTGTGGACTGCCAACTGAATTTGCGCAAATCAAGGAAGGCGATGTGGTAATAGATTTGGGTTCGGGAGCTGGTAACGATGCATTTGTTGCACGTTCGGTCGTTGGTGAAAAAGGAAAGGTTATTGGTGTGGACCTGACTGAGAAAATGATTGACAAAGCAAGAGAGAATGCCAAGAAGTTAGGATTGTCTAACGTTGAATTCAGGCTTGGTGACATCGAAAATCTTCCTATCGCAGGCAACACCGCTGACGTTGTCGTTAGTAACTGTGTAATGAATTTGGTGCCTGACAAAGTCAAAGCCTTTGAAGAAACTTATAGAGTATTGAAGCAAGGCGGTCATTTCAGTATTTCGGATATCGTAATCGTGGGCGACCTCCCCCACCCTCTTAGAGAGAGCGCTGAGATGTATGCAGGTTGCGTTGCGGGTGCAATTCAAAAAGATGAATATCTTGATGTGATCAGAAAGGCGGGCTTTGGTAACATTGTTCTACAGAAGGAGAAGAAGATTAGTTTACCAGATGAAATTCTCACTAACTACCTTAGCGAAAAAGAACTACAGGAATATCGTGAAGGCGGGATGGGGATTTTTAGCATCACTGTATATGCCGAAAAACAATCTGATAAAACTTGCTGTGGCCCGGACTGCTGCAACTAATGTGACCTTCCATGACACCAAAGTCAATTAACACCGAAACTGCTTTTGTCGAATTCAAGGATCGACTAGGCTCATCAAAGTTGCCACATGAGGACTTGGCGCTCAATCATCACTTGTTATTCGGTTATTACAATCAAAATGAAATGAATGGCACAGGAGGTCTGGAAATTTACGGCAAGAGTGGTTTGATCAGATCTGTTTCAGTAGATGAAAGTCTGAGAGGCAAACAATGGGGAACGAAAATCACTTTGCACCTCATCGACACCGCAAAGGAGAACCATCTCACGGATCTGTATCTGCTAACGGAAACGGCTAAAGATTTCTTCCTGAAAATGGGTTTCAGAATTATTTCCAGAGCTGAGGCGAGCGAGGACGTAAAAAAGTCGGCAGAGTTTAGTCACGTTTGTCCGGACAGCGCAGTATGCATGCATCTTAACCTGAATCCAAAATGTTGAAAGTACTTGTACTCTGCACAGGCAACTCATGTCGAAGTCAAATAGCAGAGGGTTATCTCCGACATTTCGGAAAAGGTGATCTTGAAGTTTATAGCGCAGGAATCGAAACTCATGGTGTTAATCCAAGAGCCATTCAGGTAATGAAAGAAGATGGTGTTGATATTTCCAGACACACATCCAATCACGTAGATGAGTATGGAGATATCAAGTTTGATTGGGTGATCACTGTTTGTGACAATGCTAAAGAAAACTGTCCTTACTTTCCTGGCGATGTAAAGCGCTTGCATCACAACTTCCCTGACCCAGCAAAGGCGACAGGAAATGAGGAGCAAATTCTAAACTCTTTCCGTAGTACGAGAGATCTCATCAAGGAGTACTCTCGTGACTTGGTAGCCAATACGTTTAAATAACATCGCTTTTCAAGCGAATATTGGTTGTTTAGTTACCTTTGCGACTTACTTTTTGAGCGATGAAGTCCAATAAGTATTTCGTAATCGATTTCGATAGCACTTTTACTAAGGTTGAAGCCTTTGATGCGTTGGCTGACATATCGTTAAAGGATCATCCGGAACGTGTGGCTATCAAGAAAAAGATTGAAGACCTGACGAATCAGGGAATGGAAGGTGCCCTCTCCGTTCGAGAATCGCTGAAGCAAAGACTTCAATTACTGGCACCAAACAAGCGGCATCTCGAGCAATTGGTGACCGTGCTCAAGGGGAAGGTCTCGGAATCATTCAAACGAAACAGAACCTTTTTTGAAGAGAACACGGATAACATCTTTATTATCTCCAACGGTTTCCATGCCTTCATTGATCCAATAGTAACAGAGTATGGTGTAAAGAAGGAAAACATCTTTGCTAATCTTTTCCTGTTCAATGAAAAAGGAGAAGTGGTTGGGTTTGACGAAGAAAATCCCTTGTCAGCAAATAATGGTAAGGTTGAACAACTGAAGCGATTGAACCTACCCGGTGATGTGTATGTAATTGGTGACGGCTACACTGACTACGAAATCAAACACTCAGGACTGGCCAACAAGTTTTTTGCTTTCACTGAAAACGTGGAGAGAAATAATATTCTAAGTAAAGCCGATCACATCACGCCAAGTCTTGATGAGTTTCTATTCCTCAATAACCTGAATTCTGCCATCTCCTACCCTAAGAATAGAATCAATGTATTGCTGCTTGAAAATGTCCATCCGGCAGCTGTGAAGTTAATGAAGGAAGAAGGATTTAACGTAGAGGTATATCCGGCAGGGCTTACAGAAGATGAGCTTTGCGAAAAAATAAAGAATGTTTCTATCCTGGGGATTCGTTCAAAGACACAAGTAACAGCCAGAGTAATCGAAAATGCAAATCGGCTAATGGCAATCGGTGCGTTTTGCATAGGCACGAACCAAATTGACCTTGAAGCCGCATCAAAAAAAGGGATCGCTGTTTTCAACGCGCCTTACAGTAACACCAGATCGGTTGTAGAACTGGCTATTGCAGAGATCATCATGCTGATGCGCAACCTGCCTGACAAATTTGCCCGGATGCACGAGGGGAAATGGGAAAAGTCGGCCAACAATAGTTTTGAAATCAGAGGCAAGAACCTTGGAATCATAGGTTACGGGAGTATAGGATCACAGCTTTCTGTGCTTGCCGAGAGTTTAGGGATGAAGGTATTCTATTATGATACTGACGAGAAGCTTGCATTAGGCAATGCCACGAAGTGCAAAAGTCTGAGAGAAATTTTGACCCTCTCGGATGTGGTGACGCTTCACGTAGATGGGCGTCCTACCAATCACCACATGATTGGTGAGGGTGAATTCAAACTGATGAAGGATGGGGTCATCCTCGTTAACCTCAGCCGAGGACATATTGTTGATCCCAAGGCGTTGCGTGATAACATACTCAATGGAAAAGTTAGAGGGTGTGGTATCGATGTCTTTGAAGAAGAGCCTTTAAGCAATAATGATGAGTTTATCTCGGAGCTGAGAGGCTTGCCTAACACCATTCTCACTCCGCATATCGGTGGAAGTACACTTGAAGCTCAGGAAAACATCGCTCATTTTGTACCTGGAAAGCTCACCGAGTATATCAACACGGGAAGCACCAGTCAGAGTGTGAACTTCCCCAATCTCGTTTTGCCTACTTTGGAAAACGCACACCGCCTGATTCACATCCACGACAACGTTCCAGGCATTCTCGCGAAGATCAACTCTGCACTGGCGAGCCATGGGATCAACATCGCTGGTCAGTACCTGAAAACTACAGAGCACATCGGCTACGTGATTACAGATATCAACAAAGACTACGACAAGGATTTAATCAAAGAGATGCGTTCTATCGAGCACACGATTAAGTTTCGCGTGTTATATTAGGGCATGCAATCTCCAACTGAGAGTTCATCTTTCAGATCACGTCTTTATAATATCATTTTTGAAGCTGAGACCCCGGCTGGCAAATCATTCGATGTTGCCCTCATTGTATGCATCTTATTGAGCATCGTGGTGATTATGCTCGAAAGCGTAGAGTCCATCCGCATGTCTACCGGAAGAGTGCTCATCACTCTTGAATGGCTTTTCACCGCTATATTTACCATCGAGTATTTGTTGGAATATGGGTGGTGAAAAAGAAAATGAAGTACGTGCTGAGTTTCTATGGCGTGGTGGATTTGATTTCGATTCTTCCCACCTACCTTAGTGTGGTACTCACGGGCGCGAATGTGTCGCTGGTAATCAGAAGCATTCGATTACTTCGCATCTTCCGCGTGCTTAAGTTAGCCCAGTTCGTTGGCGAAGGCCAGGCCTTGTTTGCCGCGCTAAAGGCAAGCAGGCATAAAATCACTGTGTTTCTGGTAACAGTCATTACCTCGGTCATCATTGCGGGAACGCTGATGTATATCATTGAGGGAAAGGAAAATGGGTTCACCAATATTCCGATCAGCATTTACTGGGCTATCGTGACACTCACTACGGTTGGCTACGGGGACATCTCTCCCTCCACTCCGTTGGGTCAGGCTGTTGCGTCTGTTATCATGATATTAGGATATGGCATTATTGCAATACCTACGGGCATTGTAACGGCTGAGATGGCGTTTCAAAAAAGAAAGGAGATCACGTCTGAGGTTTGTCCCGGGTGTCTAAAAGAGGGACACGACAGGGATGCCGGCTTTTGCAAGTATTGCGGGCATCGGTTGAATTAAGAAAATAAAAACCCACTGGACTCGGAGAGGTGTTTAGGAACCCCTAAAATGACAAGTTTTGAGCTGCCCTCAAATCGCAACCTTCCACTGTTATCCTAACTCACGATTGCTCGTGTGATGAGGACCCAACTAAGTTGGGGTGAGGCCTGGTTTTGATCAAGGACTTCACTCGGTATTGTTTTTAATGTTAGGTTCCAAAAACGTGTCCCAAATCCGAGTGGGTAATTATTAATACAAATGTAGGGCAAAGAACAAAGGCACACAGTCTTGAAAAAAAACTATTTTTTTTTTAGTCTCTTGAATAGTCCT
>JAGQYM010000064.1 GCA_020436085.1 Cyclobacteriaceae bacterium | reverse complement strand
CCCTCCAGGTATCTGTTCATGATCAGCTGTGCGTGATTCTTATAGTCCACTTGCCGGGTCATTGATTTGTAATATGCTTCCGCGGAAAGCTCATAAGTGTTCGAGTTAACATCTTTAAAAAAGCCAAGAGAATACAAATCGGACGTTTGAGGTTTGGTATGTGCAGTACTTGGGAACCAGATGTCGAATACATTTAACCCTAGACTAAGGTTGGAAAGTAACTGCATGTATTGCCGATTGCGGTTATAGCTGACTTTAACTGAACTCGTGGGAGTAACGAGATATCGGGCCATGATGCGAGGTTCAAGTCCACCATAAGTCTTATACACACCACTTTGCTTTGCCTCGGATGTTAACTGGTAGTTGGCATCAAAACTCAAAGAAGTCGATGGGCCAATCAGTTGATACATGGAGTACCTCAAACCATATTCGAGTGACAGCCTTTCGGAGAGGGATTGTTCATTGCCGACATATATTCCATGTTCAAAGGCTTTGATATTAGGCACACCCTGATTTTCAAAACCTTTTTTGTATCCGGGATTAAATTGATGGAGTGTACTACTGAGCCCAAATGAGATTTGATTCTTCGGATTCAAATAGTACGTGAAGTCTGACTTCAATGAATAGTCCTGTATTTGAGAGTTCCAGTTGAATTGATCACCTTCATTCGACAAGTCAAAGGCATAGTCGTAGTTTGAATACAGAAGTGTTGTGTTAGAAAACATCCGATCATTAAACAAGTGATTCCATCGAAGTGTGCCCGTGGCATTGCCCCAATCGATCACATACTGAAGTGTTAGGAACTTATTAAGATCACGCCCAAAGTAACCGGAGAGATAAACCTTGTCTTTATCACTCAGTCGCCAGTTTAATTTTGCATTCAGGTCATAGAAATAAATCGAAGACTTTCTTGTGAATTCGTCACTGGAAAATTTCAGAAATAGGTCAGCATAAGTTCTCCGAGCTGACACAATGAATGATCTCGTTTCCTTTTCAATAGGGCCCTCTAGTGTGAGCCGTGATGCTGTTAACCCCACACCACCCGAAGCCTGGAATTGTTTTTTATTTCCTTCCTTCATCCTGACATCCAGGAGCGATGATAGCCGCCCGCCATATCGAGCTGGCATACCCGATCGGTAGAACTGAACTTGATTTATCGCGTCAGGATTGAAGACAGACAAGAAACCCATCAAATGAGAGGCGTTGTATACTGGCGCTTCATCCAGCAAAATCAAATTTTGATCTGCGCTGCCGCCACGTACGAAAAAATTAGTAGACCCTTCGCCCGCGATTTTTACACCAGGCAAAGTTTGAATTGATTTAATGACATCAACCTCTCCAAGCAGTGCCGGCATTTTTACAATTTCAGATATATCAAGGCTGCTTACTCCAATATCGGGTGAGTAGATGTGATGCAGGGGATCTTCCGTGGTCGCCTGGATAACGATTTCATCCAGTTGCGTTGAGGTTGCTAAAAGTGCGATGTCTTTTTTTATCGAGTTTGTAAGCTCCTGGTTGTAAACTTGAGATTCGTAGCCTATGTAAGAATAGATTAAACTGTAGTTTCCTGTTGGCACGGTGATGGAATAAAATCCATACGCATTGGCAGCAACGCCAGTTAGATTTTTGCCTTGGTCATCGTTTGTTTTTAAGATGAGAGTAGCTCCGATAAGCGATTCACCAGTCGATTCGTCTTTTATATATCCGCTTAACGTTACCGCGTTATCTTCTTTTTCCTTCTCCTTCTGGTAAATAATAATCTTACCATTGGCTGTGTGAAGGTCAAGGTTGTGGTGTTCAAAAGTTTTTCAATAATCTGTTCGACCGGAGCAGTTTGTTTGGTGAGTTCAACTTCGATGGACAGATCAGCAAGTTGAGCGTTGTAAGTCATGGAAACACCGCTTTTCACGTTCAACTCAGAAAGCCATTGTTCTACAGTTTGTTTCTTGTTGCCAATAGAAACATCAATGGTTTGGGCATGTGCTATCAACCCAGTCAACAATAGCAGTGTTATCAATTTTATTTGCTTGAGCATGCCGTCTCAGTAATTTGATAACCAGAGTTTGTTTTCTTGTATTTTACACCCAGCGCAATTGACAGTTCCTCCATAACTTCAGACAAAGGTTGTTTATTGAACGTGGCTGTGAGGGAACATGCCTTGACATTCAACTCCGTTTCAATCGAATCAGGATAAAACTCATTTAACCTCTCGAGTACGTCAGGAAGACTGGTGCTTTCGAAATCAAATCGACCCGTTGCCCATGACATGAAATTCTTGTCAGAATTATTAGTATGGCTGAATGAGCCAGACCCATTATTCCAATTTCCAACTTCACCCGGTGAAAGCGTTAGTAATTTGTTATTGTTCTGAGTAGACAGCTGAACTCGGCCGGTTGCCACTATCACCTCCGTGCCCTCCTCATTTGTATCAACTGTGAAACTAGTTCCCAGTACTTTTACTTGCTCACTTCCCGACTCAATAATAAAGGGGGCTTCTTCATTCCTGGTGACATCAAAAAATGCTTTGCCTGTCAGTGTCACGATTCGGCTGGTGGAAAATATTTCTGGGTACGACAGACTTGAATTTGCAGCTAATAGCACGTGTGAACTATCAGGAAGAATTATCTCGGTCACTGTTTCCTCGGACTTTACAAGCAGCTGACTTGGTTTACCGATTTGATTGTATAGACCGATTGCAATCAATCCAAATAGAAAAACCGCAGCAGCCTTCATCAAGACTCTACTCCATCGTATCGAAGTTGTTTTCTCAAGATGGGTGGATTCAAAACGAGACCAGGCTGTTGCCGGATTTGCATCTGGCACTTCATTGTGTCCTGCTGCCAGTTTCCATAGTTGTGCATACTCTTGAAATAGAGCCTCATTGGAGGGTGACTTTCTCCATTGACTTAGCCATGCGTCTTCGTCTGCTGTGGCGGTACCCGAAAAGTGTCGTGCTATTATTTCCCCGATTTTCTCATCCATATCTACATGACAGCAGATTCTGGAGATTTACTCAAAGGCTGTGAAATTTTTTTATAATAAAGATGCTACAAGTACTGTAGCCGCCAGAAACGGCTTTAACATCTCACGGAGCTTGATAAGCGCGATCGCAAGTTGATTTTCAACGGTACGCTTCGATAATCCCAACTGATCGGCTATCTCCTGATTTCCGAGCCCTTCTTTTCTACTAAGGGTAAAGATTATCCGACATTGCGGAGGAAGTTTGCCGATGGCATTGTCGAGCATTGTGCTCAATTCCTCGTGTTCAATTTTAGTGGGACCTTCACTGGTGAAGTCCGTAGTTTCAGATGAAATCGTTAGCCGACTTTGTTTATCAAGGTAGTTCAAACAGGCGTTTACAACTGACTTACGTAGATAGCCACCGAGGTTTGTGTGAACGGTGAGTTGATCGCGATTTATCCACAACTTCGCAAATACTTCCTGCACTACATCTTCTGCACTCATTCTATCCCTCAGCAGTCGAAATGCAGTTTGAAAGAGACGAGCGTAGTGTTCAAGAAATATTTTCTGAAATGCAGTTTTATCCGCGATCATTAAAGCCAAAAGAGTTCGATCTAATGGTTAACGACCTGCTGGTGATTATGTTACTTTAAGTAAAAGATTTCAGATTTATCTTTTATAAACAGCCTTGCCTCCAACGAAGGTTTGCATGATCTTCGCCTCGCGAATCTTTTCAGGTGCAATTTTCGTGAGGTCTTCGCTGATGATCACAAAGTCTGCAAGTTTGCCAGCCTCCAACGACCCTTTAATGTTTTCATCAAAAGATGCATAAGCCGCATTGGTGGTGTAGGCTGTCAATGCTTGTTCTACTGTTACCTTTTGTTCTGGTACCCATCCCTCCGGATTTTGTCCGTCTAAAGTCCTTCGGGTTACAGCAGCATAAATTCCATCTAACGGAGTAGGTGGTGCCACAAACCAGTCGCTGCCAAATGCAACTTTTGCACCGGCATCAAACAGTGACTTGAACGCATAAGTGGTTTGAATTCGGTCGCCTATTACTTTCTCTGCCCATCGTCCATCATCGATAGCGTGATAAGGCTGCACACTTGGAATCACATTTAATAATTTGAATCGATTAAAGTCATCCGGCCTGATATGTTGCGCATGCTCAATCCGATAACGTCTGTCTTTTACTCCATTTTCTTTTTCGACTTGCTCATAAATATTTAGAAGTGTATTGATAGCCTTGTCGCCAATTGCATGAATCACCAACTGCAAATTGGCCTTATCGGCATTGGAAGCCCATTCGTAAAGTTGATCGCGACTGTTAACAAAGAATCCAGAATCCATTGGCGCGTCTGCATAGGGTGCAAAGAAAGCTGCGGTATGTGAACCCAATGATCCGTCAACGAAACCCTTCAGGCCTCCGATCTTTAACCATTCATCACCTTTGCCCTCCTGTTTGATTTTTTCCTCAAGCTCTTGCCACTGATTGATGGCCATCATGGCATATATCCTTGTGATCAAAGTATTGTTAGCACGTGCGCGCTCCAACGCATCCATAAATCCAACCATGTGATGAACGGAAGTAACTCCATTCGAAGCAACGTAATTCATCGCAGCCTGAAGGGCGTTGTCAACCTGCTGATCAGTGGGCGGTGGAATTTTTTCATCGACTAGTCGCTTTGCTTTGTCCTTAAACACTCCTGTTAGCTTTCCCTTAGCGTCTCTCACGATCGTACCTCCTGCAATCGGCTTGACTGCATCAGTAACACCTGCGGCTTTCAATGCCGCAGTGTTCGCCAACGACATATGACCGTCAAGCCTCGTCACCCACACAGGATGGTCAGGCGTGTATTGATCAATCCACTCACGCGTTGGAAGTTCTCCACCCCAGTTTTCATGATCCCAGTCGCCTCCCAATATCCACGTGCCAGGCTCTTGCGTCTGCGCGAAGTCTGCTATTCTCTTGGTGAATTCCTCTGGAGTTTTAGCATCTCGTAGCTGCACCGATGAAAGGTTGAAGCCACCGGTAAGAAAATGCACATGACAGTCGATGAATCCGGGTGTGATGAATTGGCCGCTGGCATCAATTGTTTCTGTGCTGTCGCCCTGCAATCTGAGTACTTCTTTATTCGAACCGACTGCCAGGATTACGTCACCTCTAACAGCGATTGCTTCTGCGGTTGGGGCTGCCTGGTTTCCAGTCCAGATGGTGGCGTTATGAACAATCAGATCCGCAGTAGGTCCGCTCTTTTTGCATGATGAAACGACTGCGACTAAAACAAGGGCCAGAATTACAAATCTCAACTGTTGCATTTAGGTTTTTGGTAAAGTGGGATTACAATTTGGCACAAAATCACATCTATTAATAGTCAACGAAGGCCAAAAAATGCCGTTAGAAAGATTTAGTGGAACGGTCGGGAATTGAATTGTAAAATCATCTGCTCAAATTATAATTGTCGGCAAAAACGACTTAAATTCAATGCCGTTTTCGACAGTTATCAATTTGGCCGATATCTAAAACTAAAATGTCAGTATGAACTTCTCTGAAATATTAAATCTGTTCAAACAGGGAAAGACTGGAGCGAAAAGTCATATGAAAAATCTAATAGAAATGGCAGCGGCAGATGGTCATTTTGATGAATCGGAATATGACTTACTGAAAGTGATTGCGAAAAGAAATAACATTTCTGAGGGCCAGCTGAAGTCAATACAAGCGAATCCAGCAGGGGTAAAATTTGAAGTGCCTACGGATGAAGGCGAAAAGTTTAGCCAGCTGTATGACCTTGTGCATATGATGACCATTGATAACGAAGTTCACCATGAGGAAACGAAGCTTTGCAATTTGTTTGCTATCAAATTTGGTTACCCAAAAGACAAGGTGAATGATCTCATTGTCGCTATCCAGGGAAATATCAAACACGGGCAGGATCCCGAAGAGACCATGAGACGTGTTGCTCTCATGTTGAAGTAACTAATCTATCGTCCACCGCACACCCAGAAAACCTTTTGCGCCTTGTAATGGAGCGTAATTGTATGAAGTGTCGAAAGTGTATCCGTAAGGATTGTCCTGATTGATATTTTTGTCGAATGGATCAAAAGGTCTCAGTAGCGGATCTTTTGGAATGAAATTCAAAATATTTTTCACACCTCCGTACACTTCGAAATTGTTTTTAATTTTTTTCGTAATCTGAACATTTGCTAAGGCAAACCACGGACTTTTTGCAGGCCGAAAATCATTTGGAACCACAGGCAGATACATTGGCCCGTTAACTTTTCCATTTAAGTCGATCGTAAGTCCAGCCTTTGTTATAGGATAACTGGCTGTAAATGTGCCTGAAAACAAAGGAGCGTGAACTTGTGGAATTTTGCCAGGGCCTTCCATATCATTAATACTAAACACATCCTGAATAGTGACGCCACTGATTAGTTTGATCCCATTGTTCAACATCACATCGGTGTTTAGCGTTACGCCCCGCGACACCGCATGACCAGCAAGATTATCATAGATGATTGCATTGGGGTCTGAGATGAAGTCACCGATAATCTTGTTTTTGAAATAGGTATAGAATAGACTTAGATCAAAATTGAAGAATCCATTTTGAATTACTTGTGTTCTGGCGTAGTTGAGATTGACGTTCCAACTTTGCTCTGGGTTCAGATCATTTCTTAGTACTACTTCTCTCGAACCAGTGAGCGCTGCGTGTTCTTCAGTAAACAAGTTGACCACACGAAACCCACTACCTGAAGTCAGCCTGAGGGTGCTGAATGAATTGGGAGAGTACTTTAGACTGACTCGCGGTGTGAAAATCGAACCGTGAATATTGTGGTGATCATATCGTGCGCCCATCAGCGTAGTTAACTGCGAGGAGATTTTGTACTCGTCTTGCACAAATATTCCTGGAAGGAGAGTAATGTTCGGGTCATTTTCGAATTCGTTGCCGGTTCCTGGTGTGTTATCATCATAGAAAATGTATCGAAGGGGTGCTCCCACTAAAAGTTCATGATTTCCTATTTCTGTATTCCATCTCAGTTGAGTGAATCCTACATGTTGCTTTGCCAGATATTTAACCACACCATAGTAAGAATCCTGGAGATGGTAATTGTATGAATAATCGAGATTTATGTTAGAAGGTGAATTGAATTCATGGTTTCCGATTACCTCCACGCGATTGGTAAAAATTGATTCACCATAATAGATGTCCGTTCCGCGGAAGTCGTGTGTCCATTGCATTTCACCACCATACCTGTTTTCATAGATGTAGCGTAGTGCCAGTGATCCATTTTTACTTGATGGACGTTTGAAACTCCACTTGTTGAATATAGATACGCGGTCCTGCAGTGTCACATCAGTGAAATTATCATCGTTGATATCCCGCCTGTTGGTATAGTTGAAGTAGTTTACACCGATCAGCCCATCAGCGGCTTTTGTTTTGAAGCCCGAAGAGACGTCCATGTTAAACTCGCCAACTGATGTACCAAAAGCATCAACACTGAGTCGGGGTGTCGAGGTCGGATTTTTTGTGATGATGTTAACTACACCGCCAACGGCCTCCGAGCCATAGAGAGTGGACGCAGGCCCTTTTGCAACTTCAATTCTTTTTACCATACTGTTGGGAATGCCAGCAAGTCCATACACCGTTGACAAACTGCTGACGATAGGCATACCGTCAATCAGAATCATAGTGTAAGGCCCCTCAAGTCCATTAATGTGAATGTCTCCCGTGCTACACACGTTGCAATTGATTTGTGGCTGCACACCGTTAATCATCGTCAGCGATTCAAAAATGTTAGGCGTGGGATTCATCCTGAAAAAGGTTGGTGAAAAAACCTCCACGGGGATTGGGCTGTCCATTTTGGAAACTTCTTTCATCGTGCCAGTGATCACGATTTCATCCAACTGCGATACATCTTCGTCAAGGTTCACGTTGACAGTGACCTTTTGTCCAGCAACAACGACTACGTTTACCTTCTTGGATATATAACCTACACCCGAAAACTGAAACTCGTTTTTTCCGGCAGGAACATTTGTGATCAGATACTCGCCCTCTGCATTAGTGATTGCCCCGATAGTAGTACCTGGGATGGCCACATTCAGGAACTCGACCGGCTGACCGGCTGACGTCACAGTTCCTCCAATAGCCCCTGTATTCTGAGCCAGAAGCTCTAGAGATGTCAACACCGCCAATATGGATAGGATCAGTCGCATTTGTGCCTATGAATATTTTTAGACCCACAAAGCTAATAAATTAGATTATTAAAAATAAATATTTAGGCTAATCTAAAAAATGAAGCTATGTAGAATCTGGACTTTCAACACCCAGGCACCGTTTTTTGGCTTAAATTTGGTCGTACACTATAAATATCAGGTTGGAAATGAGGAAGAGACTCACCGTGCTGCTGCTGGTTTTGCTTCAAATTCAGGCAATAGCCCAAATCAAAAACATAAAACTCGCGGAGGAGAAAGAAGGGGATCGCTCAATGGTGGAGCCAAGTATCACCGTAAACCCAAAGGATCCGAAGAATATTATTGCTGCCTATAGCCTGGACAGGATCAAGTTTACAAAAGATGAAGGCAACACTTGGGAGGAGGTGACTGTAACTTCACCCTTTGGTGTTTTTGGTGACGTTGTGTTGGAGTCTGATCCAAAGGGAACCGTTTATTTTTTCCATCTCTCAGATCCCAGTGGCAAAGGAAGAAGTGATGAAGCATGGTTGGACCGAATCGTAAGTCATCGATCTGATGATGGTGGTAAAACATGGGACGAGGGGAGATCTATCGGGCACAATCCTCCGAAAGATCAGGATAAGCCTTGGGCTGCAATACATCCGAAAAAAGGAAATTTAGTAGTCGCGTGGACACAATTTGACAAATACGGACTTCAGGACCCAGCCTGTCAATCAAACATACTCATCAGTTCGAGTTCCAACGGAAAGAAGTGGAGCGATGCTATTCAGCTCAGTCAAAATCCAGGTGACTGTATAGATGATGATAATACTACTGAAGGAGCTGTGCCTGCGATATCAAATGATGGAAAAATTTTTGTGGTGTGGTCCAATGCAGGTACACTCTATCTCGACCGCTCTTACGATGATGGAAAGATGTGGCTGCGCAATGATATTCCAATAGCAAAGCAGGAGGGAGGATGGAATATGAAAATTCCAGGACTTGGTCGTGCCAACGGAATGCCAATTATCAAAGTGGATAACAGTACCAGTAAATTTCACAATGCCCTTTACGTGCTTTGGGCCGATCAGGGAAATGGTGAAGATGATACTGATGTGTGGTTTATGCGATCTACCAACTGGGGCGACAATTGGTCAGCACCTGCTCGTGTGAACAAAGAAGATTCTAAGTCACATCAGTTCCTTCCTTGGATGACGGTTGATCAAACTACAGGCTACATCTACGTTGTGTACTATGACAGAAGAGCCTATTCAGACAACCAGACTGATGTGTATCTGGCCTACTCCACAGACGGTGGATATGACTTTACTGAAGTGAAAATCAGTGAGTCGCCATTTACTCCAACTGAGGACCATTTCTTTGGAGACTACACAAATATCTCAGCGCACGGAGGCATCATTGCACCGATTTGGGCACGTATGGACAACGGCAAGACAAGCATTTGGACGGCCATTATTAAAGAAGGTGACCTAGGTATCAAGAAGGAAGCGGCACCAACAAAAAAGAAGTGATTACTCTACCTGAGTCTTCACGCTGATATCTCTGAATGCATTTATGAAAGTCTCGGAAGGCTGCGCGCCAGAGATGCCGTATTTCCCGTTGACGATATAGAAAGGCACACCACTAATACCTCGTTGATGGTTCATCTGTTCTAGATACTGCACCTCAACTAGCCCTTCATCTGAGCTAAGCAAAGCTTCAACACGCTTGGGATCAACGCCAACACTAGTGGCAATTTCAATCAATGTTGAATTTTGAGTCAAGTCTAGTCCTTGTTCAAAGTAAGCTTTCATAAGTGCTTCCTTCATGGCTGTCTGTTTGCCCACTGTCTTGGCAAACCAAATCAATCGATGAGCATTTCTGGTATTCGGAGATTTAAGCTGTTTATCATAATTAAAAATGAGCCCCTCACCTTTGGCAATTTGTGTTACATTATCAGTTAGCTTCTGATATCTTTCATCGCCACCAAATTTCTCAGTAAGGTATTCCTTTTGGTTTCTGCCTTCGGCCGGCATTTGCGGGTTGAGTTCAAAAGGCAAATAATTGACTTCAAATTGGAACTCTCCATCAAGCTCCTTCATAGCTCTTTCAACTCTTCTCTTTCCAATGTAGCACCAAGGGCACACTACATCAGATACTATATCGATCGTTATCTTTTGCATATACAATTTGCTAAACAAACTGTCCTGGGAGGTGTTTAGTTCATTGGAAAGACAACTGGGGATTTATTAACCTTTGTCGTATTTTTGGGCTTCCAAATTGAAAAATCACAAACAAAATGGTTGAAGAAAAGGTGAAATTTAAGGTAAAAGACATTAATCTGGCTGATTGGGGCCGTAAGGAGATCGAGTTGGCCGAGGCGGAAATGCCCGGTTTGATGGCCATTCGTGAAGAATATGGTGCAAAGAAGCCATTGAAAGGAGCGCGCATTGCGGGCTGCCTTCACATGACTATTCAGACGGCTGTACTTATCGAAACGCTCGTTGACTTGGGTGCAGAAGTGTCTTGGTCTTCATGTAATATTTTCTCAACACAAGATCACGCTGCTGCGGCCATTGCGAAAGCTGGAATTCCGGTTTACGCGTGGAAAGGAATGAATGAGCAGGAGTTTGACTGGTGCATCGAGCAAACACTCCATGCATTTGAAGGCGGTCAGCCTTTGAACATGATTCTTGATGATGGAGGAGATCTTACCAATATGGTATTGGATCGCTATCCCGAGTTGGTTCCTAACATCAAGGGCATCTCTGAAGAAACTACAACTGGTGTTCACCGCCTTATCGAGCGCATGAACAACGGTAAGTTGCCATTGCCAGCTATCAATGTGAATGACTCCGTTACGAAATCAAAGTTTGATAACAAGTACGGATGTAAAGAATCGTGTGTGGATGCGATCCGCAGAGCAACGGACGTGATGATTGCTGGTAAGGTGGCAGTTGTTGCCGGATACGGAGATGTAGGTAAAGGATCTGCTGCTTCACTTCGCGGAGCAGGAGCGCGTGTGATTGTAACGGAGATCGATCCTATCTGTGCATTGCAGGCTGCCATGGACGGTTATGCCGTGAAGCGTATGGATGACGCAGTGAAAGAGGCAGATATCGTAGTAACTGCGACAGGAAACTTCAACATCATCGTAGACAAGCACTTCAAAGCAATGAAGGACAAGGCTATTGTTTGCAACATTGGCCATTTCGATAATGAAATTGATGTAGCCTGGTTAAACAAAAACGCTAAGAAAGACACAATTAAACCGCAAGTCGATATTTATACACTTGATAGCGGCAGCCAAATAATACTGTTGGCAGAAGGACGTCTTGTAAATCTTGGTTGTGCGATGGGGCACCCTTCGTTTGTGATGTCAAACTCATTCAGCAACCAAACATTGGCTCAGCTTGAACTGTGGTTGAATGCTGATAAGTATGAGAACAAAGTGTACATGTTGCCTAAACATCTTGATGAGAAGGTAGCAGCATTCCACTTGAAGAAGATCGGTGTTGAGTTGGATACTTTGAGTTCAGAGCAAGCCAAATATATTGGTGTGGAAGTGAAAGGTCCATTCAAGCCAGATTACTATCGTTATTAATAATCATTTGACTTTTAATGGAGCCCATGCAATTGTAACTTGCATGGGCTTTTTGTTTTACTACCGATGACGAAATTTTTTATTTTACTTATCTGCCTTTTCACCGGAACCCCTTCACTACAAGACGTAAAACCCGAGCTGATTTGCATTAAGAACCACAAGTCGAGAAACACCTGCTACTACAATTTCAAGATTGAAGGTGTGAAGTATAATTTTACGGACATCGGGTGCCGGTATACCAAAGCACAGATTCTCACCAAAATAGAAGAGGGGACTATCGCTTTAGGAAAAGGTTGGAAGGTTCCGTGTTGACCCAGCTGCTCGATTGTACAGGTTTGAATTGCGATTGATTCCATTTGTTCCCTTTGTGATTAATTAAATTAGGTGCTGTTCTTATCAGGACTGTCATTTCATTTAGTTCACTTCTCGTATCCTTGTCATTCAGTAATCACCTTATGAGAAGATACTTATTGTTTTGCCTGATTTGTTTTTGCGGGTTTGCTTCATTGACAACCTCCGGGCAGCCATCCTCTACAATTCCCGTAGATGAATTCAAAGAAGATAGACTCTGGTCATTGATTTGGGAGGCGATGGGAGTAAAGATGCAGGGAAGTGTGAGCAGGTGTGCGGGTGGCTCGTATCTCCAGAAAGTTGCAGAAGAGCATGATTTGGAAAGCCAGTATCTACAGGACTTTCTGCGGCTGACCACTAACTTTCCAGAGCCATACTCCCTCGACAAATTTTTGAAGCGATATCCATTTATTAATAAAGAGGCACATCAAGAGCAGTGGGAGAGTTTTATTGAAGCTGGATTGATGAGAAAGTCTGGACAAGGGTTCTTTCAAACTAGCACGGGAAAACGACTAACGAGGCAATCAGTGCAACTGAGGAGAGACCAGATGAGAAAGTGTATCTCTATTTCGATTGACACCGCGGAGCTGGTTCAGCAAATTTTTAAAAAAGTACTAAACAAAGCCGCTACCACCACGCACTCTTTTGCTCTTCGGCAACGCCTTTCTGTCTCAACAGCAGATGGGTTGATGGAAAGCTTCGGGCAACTCATTGCGTTTCGCAATGACAATGCTATGGGCAGGTTCGATTGGCTTGGTGACAAAGGAGTTTCCCTTCCGCCCCTGCATCGCGAGATCATGGAGTCCCTATCAGGCCAGCGTACGAGACAGTTGGACTATTATTTAGATAATCCGTTTTGGAGACTTAGTGAGGAGGCTTTTAAAAATGCGCTAGACGATCTTGTTCGCAAGGAATTGATAGAAGTTAATGAGAGGAGTATAAAGGCTACTTCTTCGGGTGTGGTCTATATTGAGGAGGCTCAAGCATTGGCAGATGCATCCTTCTATCAACCGTGGCAGGTTGTGTCAAGAGAAGACTATGAATTTCTCAAAGAAGCAATGCGAGTCTGGATTGTAAAATTTGAATAATCAGGCTAATTCAAACTTAATGCGGGTTTGACTTGACCCCGATGGCAGGTAGTGCAATTGACCATTGGGGTTTCGGATTTTAAACCTTTGATGTCCTTAAGCATACTTCGCGTCTTTGCAGCGAAAGCCCACATCTCACGGGTAATTTGTTTTTCCGGTTTGATTTCCGAGGCAAAATCATTCGTGTCGTGACAGTGGCCGCAGCTTACACCCAAGGACTGGCTGTATCCGATGTCCATAATCGCTAATATTCTGCCGGCAGGTACTCCCTTGAATATTTTTATGTTGGAGAATACAGAGTCAGCCGGCATATTCTCCTTGCCTGTGATCACATCCTTCACTCTGGCAATGTGCATTGCCCGATCTGCGGCTAACGAATCCTTTTGGACTTCTCCTTTTGCTGTTGGTGACTGCATTGACGACAGCGAGGTGAAAAGAACTAAAAGGAATAACACTGGAGTCAGAAATTTTAGATTTCGCATTTTTATATCAGTTTCAAACCAATTTTAACAGAACTGCCTGACAAAGACAGACTATCAGCTAGTCCATCTTTGCAGAACGAATGGGTTTAATTGGTGAGTGGATAATTACTCGCCCCGCAATTTGGGTAAGGAATCCTTATAACTGCGGCTAAGTCGTAGCTCATGTCCACCTGCTGTGATGACCCGATAGTCATCATTGGAGAGGGGGGTGAGACTTTCAATTGCATCTACCTTCACAATGTAGGATCGATGTATTCTCACGAATGAGTCGGGGAGTTGGGTAGTAAATTGTTTTAGCGAGCCTGTGATTACTTTTTTCGATTGATGCGTGTGGATTTCAACATAGGAGCCGGATGCGCGAAGGTGTGTGATGTCACTGAACGGGATGAATTCTGTGTAGCCCCTGTGATTCAATACAAGACTCCCTGAATTTGTGCTACTTTCCCGCACCATCACCTTAACTTTTTTCTGGTCCAGCAGCCACCATATTTGTCGAATGACGAGTAGCAGTAGCAGTGTTGCCGCAATCAGAAAATGGAAGCCAAGTTGATTGGATAAAAAAGCTTTCCACACGCGAAACCACGGCCAGTCAACCGATTGGTTTACGAATGTGTGCCATGCCAAACCTTCAATGGTCGCTGCTGCGGCCGCTATCAAAATAGACGAAATAAAAATCGCTGCGTAAAAGACGATCGAAGAGCGAATTCTTTTATTTGACCAATTAGTAACGGTGATGAGAACTGGAATCCATACGACCCATTGTCCCCAGGAGACTAGTTGCTCATTAAAATAATACAACCACCATCGCTCCGATTCATTTGAGTCATATCTCAACGAAACTTTAATCACTCCTAAAACTGTAGCAATCAGTAACCCGCCAATAAGCGTTATCAATGTTTTTTTTACCGACCATCGGTAGGGGTTTTGTCTCAGCGACTGACGGATATCAGGAGAACTTCTCATTAGCCAACGCTTGTAAACCTTTCGATTACACCGCGATGTTGTGGATAGCTCAGGAGCAATTCATTTCTGTCGGCAAGTTCGAAGTCTGAAAAGTCGAAGCCGGGTGCAACTGTACAACCCACCAACGAAAACTTTCCTCCCGACTTTACACCAGAAGCGAACCAACAACCTGCTGGCACCGTTAACTGCGGTTCCTGTGTTGTAGAAATATCAGTGCCTATTTCATGGCACACATATTTTCCGCTTTTGTCGATCACATGTACTTCCAACGGATCACCGGCATAAAAGTGCCAAAGCTCATCCTGTTTTATTCGATGAAAGGCGGAGAAATTTTCATGTGTGAGCAAAAAGTAAATTCCAGTACAATAGTTTCGATCACCTGAGAAAGACAGACCCAACGCGTCCTGAGGGATAACGCCTTCACTTCGATATGTTTCCCTGTAAAACCCACCTTCGGGATGAGGTTTCAGTTGCAGTCTGTCCACAATTTCGAGATGAGTCATTTGTCTTCTATTGCGAGATTCGAGCGTTCGGCCGTTAAGATAACATTTGCAAGTAATTTGCGTATATTATCTACAAATATTAATAAAATGAGTGCGCAACTGGGTAACCTTGAAGAAACCATTCTCTTACTAATACTTATACTAAAGGATGATGATGCTTATGGCGTTTCTATTGCCGATGCCTACCTCGAGAAGATGAATAAAACCATTTCAATTCCCGCGGTGCATACAGTACTTAAACGTTTGGAAGACAAGGGACTGGTGAAATCCGTGTTGGGCGATGCTTCTCCTGTGCGTGGAGGTAAGCGGAAACGCATATACACAGTGAGCAAACTTGGGCTGAGTGCGCTGAATGAATCGAAGGAGTCAAGAATGATGTTGTGGAATATGGTTCCCGCCACCAGCATTTTAAAATGAGAGAAAGAAAACACAGTGCGCCACCTCGATGGGCAGATAGGCTCCTCGAGTTGTATTGCGATCCTTCCGTACTTGACGAAGTACAGGGAGATTTGCATGAAGCATTTTTCGCGCGACAAGAACATGAGGGCTATTTAAAGGCACAGCTGCTTTTTATTTATGAAGTTCTTTTTTCGCTGAAGTGGCGAAACCGAAAACGATACCAAATTCAATCATCCAATTCTTTCACCATGTGGAATAACTACATCAAGATTGCACTGAGAAATTTCTCGAAGCATAAGCTGTATAGCTTCATCAATGTTTTCGGACTGGCGCTGGGTATTGCGTGTGTTTTATTGCTCACCATGTTTGTGATCAATGAGAATGATTATGATCGATTCCATTCTAATGCAGATCGGATTTACAGGGTCGCACAGAAGCTAACGGGAGGAGATGGTACTGTTATTGAACACTCTGCCAGTTTACCCTGGGCGGTGGGACCTGCGCTGCAAACGGATTACCCTGATGTCGTAAACGTGCGCATGTACAAGGCATGGCAAAAGTCTCCTTTGATCAACTATGAGGAATTGGAGAAAGGATTTTATGAAAAGGAAGTATTTTTTGTGGACACTACTTTCTTCCGAATTTTTTCATTTCCGCTCGTTAAGGGCAATCCAGAGACGGCCCTCATGAATCCTCAGTCTGTGGTTATTACAGAATCAATAGCCACTAAGTACTTTGGAGATGCTGATCCCATGGGAAAGACGCTAGAGTTGGAGAATAATCTTGACCTGACGGTGACCGGTGTGGCGAAAGACGTGCCCTCCAATTCACACTTTCATTTTGACTTTTTAATTCCACTGCTCAATATCGGAGACATTTTTAAAGCCACTGGCAATCAGTGGGGTTGGACAGGTTGGTATTGGAACCCGGTGCATACTTACGTGTTGCTGCCGGAGCGATACACGGAGGCAACGTTCAATGATGAACTCAGAAATTTTGTAGCTAAAAATTTTCCACAAGGTCTGGCTGACGAAAATGAGTTACATACGCAGCGGCTTGCGGATATTCATTTGCGTTCTAACCTCTATCAGGAAATAGAACCAGGTCGAAGCGAAAGCTCAATTCAAATTGCGATTTCTATTGCTGCATTCATTTTACTGATTGCTTCGATCAACTTTGTTAACCTTACTACTGCCCAATCCACGCAGCGTGCGAAGGAAGTGGGCTTGCGCAAAGTAATGGGCTCCACCCGCTCAAAGCTGATTGCCCAGTTTTTCAGCGAGTCGATACTCCTGTGTTTTTTGTCGTTCATCCTTGCCCTGGGCCTTATTGCACTTTGTCTTCCAGCGTTTGAAGGATTAGTAGATACGCAACTGAATCTCGAGCAGCTCATCAAACCCGATTTTGTTCTTATTGTTTTACTGTGTGTGCTGGCACTTGGTGTTGTTGCCGGCCTCTATCCCGCGATACTTCTTTCGGCTTATCAACCTGTGAAAATATTGAAGTCGACTGGTACCAGTACCACAGGTGGATTTGCCGCGCTTTTCCGGAAGTCATTGGTTGTGTTGCAGTTTACAATTTCTGTGGTTCTCGTGATTTGTACGATCATCATCTTCCAACAGCATCAATTCCTTACCGAGAAAAGCCTTGGTTTTGCAAAAGATGAAATTGTGATGATCCCAATCCAGGGAACAACGATCAAACAAAAGCGAACCGACTTTAAAAATGAACTGAAGAAGAATTCGCAAGTCGTTGCGGCTTGTGCTATTTCTGATATCCTGGGTCAGGATGTGCCTAACCGTCCTTTTGGAATACAAGGTTATGATGACCCGCAGGACCTGCCTGGACTTTTTACCGACCACGACTTTGTACAAACTTTTGATGTAGAGTTGGTTGGAGGAAGG
>JAGQYM010000063.1 GCA_020436085.1 Cyclobacteriaceae bacterium | reverse complement strand
GTGAATGCCCACCAACAAAAAACCCCGACTTCATCAGCCGGGGTTTTAAGGGATTGCTTGCTTTGTCATCTTACTTTTTGTTTGGTGAAACTTAGTTCTGACAACTGGGCGACTTCCTCGCTACGGGAGCCAAACTCCACACGAATGTAACTCTTCACGGCATTGGCGATGCTGAGTACAGATTCCGGTCCTCTGTAGAACAGCGTGTCGCGGTGTACACGTGCATTGGTTAAAGCTACCTTCGCCTGAGACCAGGACTCGTTGAGTGCCTTCAGCGCCTCTGCTTTTTCCAGCAACGCGGCTGGCTGCAGGTGTGCTAAGGTGGTCATGTAACTCGGAACTTCCTGGTTGATCATGTGAGCCAGCTGCATGAAGTTATGGGCTTTCGCTACATAGCTTTGCTGCTTGATCCCACGGGTGACCGCTGGTTGTTCTTCGTTATCCTCACTGGGTACCGGTTGTCTGTCCGTCCTGCTCTTCAACACTCCGATGATCAGTCGGGTGTAGTAGCGGGCGCTGGCAAGTTTGTCAGCTGGTACACGTGATGCCTTCATGGTGCCGAGGATCTGGCCGACCAGTCTCTCGAGCTCATGATAAGCCTTGGCCCGTTCGTTGGTGATGCCGGTAAGGGCAACCCTTTTTTGTGAAACATCTTGCAATGAACTTTGTGCTTCTTTGAGCAAAGCTCTCATCGCTTTAAGCTGGAGGGTCAAATGGCCGGGGTTGAATCTACCTCCATACCCGGTGCAAACGTCCACTAACCTAGAGTATCTGTCTGCATTTTTAACTGTTGACATAACTGATAAGTTATTTAAGTTAATATACTGCTAATACGAAATATCCTATCTATTTAGTTTCAATATTTTGAAAAAACTTATAAAATATTTTAACTTTTTTTTCGGGACAGAATTTTTCGGTTGTTAGTTGGCGGTTGTCTGGTGCCGGAACCCTGAGGCAGTACCTGGACCTGAGATCTGGATGCCTATCGGTGACCGCGGCCACACCATCGTTGACTGCCTCGCTGGCTGCCCGGCTGGGCGCTACCCGATACGCAAAGGGTCGTCCCTATTTGCGTTGAGGCAGAACCGCGCGAGCCCGGCCACAAGCTTTAACCCCTCTCCCACGCCTGAATCACGGCTTAACAGGCTGATAGTTTCCGAAAATTTTCGAATATTGTGCTATGACGACAAAAGAACTACGTGATCAGACTATCAAAGCAGGAGACGTTGTCGAAGCGGCATACTCCCGGAAGCTGAAAAAGATGGGCATCGAATACCGGCAGCAGTGCAAAGTCGAAAAGGTGGTTTACGTAAAGGGAAGGCGTGCTCCCTATCTCAAATTGAAAGGCGTGGACCAACTGGTGTCCCGCAAGCTATTCCAGCGTGATGCCCCTATCGATCTTCGAAGAAAACAGCACAAGCCTCCGTTTAAGGTTGGCGATATGGTCGTAGCCAAGCGGAGTCAATTTGCCACCACGCAGGGGCTGACCAACAAACCGAATAAGATTACCCATACAAACGGTTCGCCTACCCGGGAAGGCCAGTATGTAAAACTCAAAGGGTACAATACTTTCATCGTTGCCAGTTCATTCAAGCTAGCTCGGAGCGGTAAGAAAAAGCCTGCGTAGAGTTGGTTGGCTGTTGGCGGTTGACCGCTGCCTGTTCAATGAACGAGCCCACTCCTGTTGTTCCGCAAAGAACCACAAAGAAGTCGCAGAGGTACACAAAGGCTGGTTATCGTTCAAGTGGAGTACCCAATAGCCAAGTCTTAGGCGTTACATCAAATCTTTGTTGGGAGTTTCGAGTGCGCTGGCCCGGCAAAAAGCGGGGGTGTGCTGGGTGGCGGGGAGAAGCATTTTTTTGCCTAGCGTTTCCCGCCTGCCAACCGATTTAATATTGTTGGCGGGCAGGTTGTGTCCTTTTTGGGCGATGCAAAAAGGACTGGCCCGTCCGGCCTGAGGACAAAAGAACTTTCAAATCATATTGAGTCGATTCCATTGCAATGCTGAAAGCATGAAATCCCTAAATTGAAGTTACATATCCTGTAAGCTAACTGAAGAATCTGCGCTTACCCACATTAGATTCTTCGGTCAGTCACCTATCGGTAACTTCCCTCTGAATGACGTGTACCTACATAGCCGGGGCGCCTCACCAGCCCACGCCCGAAACCTTGAATTTGGAATTTGAAATCCGAAATAATTCTTTTTCCCGGCATGTCAGAAAAATTTGGTGCGATGTCAAGCAACATAGGGTACCAGGTCCTGGCTATCCGGTGGCGTATCTGAAAGTGTATGGTACCAAGGTTAAAGTTGACGCTGGCATATCTTGTTCTATACGCAACCAGGGGTGATTGTGTATGGTACCATATCTTGTAGTGAATGGTATCAACCCTAAAAAAAATGGTATCAAGGTGTGACATATACCCTATCAGGGGGGAAGTTGTACGGTCACGAGTATTGTAGTGAGTGGTGCCAGGGGTAAAAGTGAGACAGCCAGGGTGTAAAGTGACAGAGGCTACCCCTAAAGTATACCCATGCAATTGTTGTTTGTACACAGGCATGTCATAAAGTGCGGCAGACAATTGTTGTTTGCAGACAGCCAGGGTGTAAAGAGACAGAGGCTACCCCTAAAGTGTACCCACACAATTGTTGTTTGTACACAGGCATGTCATAAAGTGCGGCAGGCAATTGTTGTTTGTACACAGCCAGGGTGTAAAAATGCAGAGGCTATCCGTAAGGTATGGACAGGCATAACATCCGGTGAGGTAGCCAGCTCTTGCTTTGCCTACCTACTCAATCGGATTTCAAGAGGCAGGGATCCATCCGATGAAATTCCCAGGAGGCCCGTGACCGTCTCCCCTGGCGCAATTCGCTTGTCCAGGATATTATTGGATATCAGCTCACTTAAAAGGTCCTTGTTTGCTCTGCTGGCAGTACTCAAATTGAGCAGTCCAATAACGACACCGATCGGTATAGGGATTGTGTTACATTCGAACCCTTCACATTTTGTATAGTAAAGCCACAACAGGCTCCAAAGCATGTACAAGCCTCCAGGTTGCTTTACTTGTTGCTGCATTTGCTTCGGGTCCAGCGGTAGCACCTGCTTGTCACCCGTGTAGAAACGGGCATGTTCCCTTAGAATAACCTCTTCGTCTGTGGTATTCTGAACCTGGAGAGCGATAAGCTTTACCCCGTGTTTCAGTTCTTTATTGGCATATTTCTTATTTCGTGTTTCCGACAGCACGTTGTAGCGGTAGGAGTACTTAATCCCCTCACCTTCCAAAGATGAGAATGACATTTGTCGTGGGAGCATTGGCCTATAGCCGGAGGCACATGAGGACAGGGTTATTACTCCAATAAGTAATATTGATGTGTATTTGACGAGCATGGGTTGGGTTTAAATTCCCTCCAAAATAGACTTATTTCGGGAATTTGCTAATCAGGTATATCTAAATTTTAGAATTTCCCATTGGGCATGTCCGTTTTCCCTATTTGGATGTTTCCGGGGTCGGGTCGTTCGGTGTAGGATATATGCGCCTTTAAATCCGTCCCTCCCTCCCTTCTCAGCAGAGTCTCTGCGCGTAGCGGAGGACTCTGCGTTTATTCCCACCACAATTCTATTCCGACAGAGTCCCCTGCCACACCGCCTACCTCCCCCATGGGAGACTCTGCGGAGAATTAGAACTGACTTCATCCCCACTGGTCGTAGCGTCTCGCTATGACCTACCTCAACTGAAGTTCATCCCTCCTGCCAATTTCTCACACTTTCTCTTTACTTTAAGGTTCTCTACCCAATCAATAGGCTGCTATGATGGTAAAAATAATTTGGATCAGTTTAGTTCTACTCGCCATTTGGTTCATCACCATGCTCGCCAGGGACTACATCAAGCATAAGCATAACCTTGAAAAGGTCAGCTGGCTTAAGACTGCCTTGATTGGCTTTGTCGTTAACTTTTTTGATGTGCTGGGTATAGGGGCATTCGCTCCCCAGACCGCTCTTCTCAAATTCACAAAGCAAACCGAAGACAGAATTATTCCCGGAACCTTAAATGTGGCTAATACCGTTCCGGTCCTTTTACAAGCGATCATCTTTATCACTATTGTTGAAGTCGAGCCGCTAACGCTTATTCTTATGCTCCTGTCGGCAGCTGCCGGTGCCATACTGGGTGCGGACATCGTTTCAAAAATGTCGGAGAAGAAAATCCGACTTACGATGGGGTTGGCATTAGCCGTCACAGCGATGTTTATGTTAGCGGGAAAATTTGAATGGATCCCAGGAGGTGGCGATGCGATTGGGTTGACCGGAGGGAAACTTGTTTTCGCTGTTGCCATCAATTTCATCCTGGGAGCGTTAATGACTGCGGGCATAGGATTGTACGCTCCGTGCATGGCGTTAATATTCGCGTTGGGTATGTCACCCAAGGTGGCATTTCCCATTATGATGGGCTCCTGCGCTTTTCTCATGCCACCTGCATCGGCTAAGTTTATCAAGAGAGGAGCTTACAACCGGAAGGCTGCTATTGGTATGGCTATTCCCGGAGCTATCGCGGTCCTTATTGCTGCCTTCATCGTGAAGTCCTTGCCGATGGATGCGCTGAGGTGGGTTGTGATTGTGGTGGTGTTGTATACTTCGTTTGTAATGCTAAGGGCGGGGTTGGGTTCTCCGAAGGCTGCGGAGTAGATATGAGTTGGGGATTGAGGGAATCCACTTGTGCCAGGTCGGAAGGGCTGCATCAAGCGATGGCAGAAGCAGGTAGATAACTTTGCCGGTTGTTCGGGGAACAACTTCCTCCAAGGTGTATGTATGGAATTGCTAGAGACATGCTTTCTATTAACTTGAAATAACGATGAATAGAACACACATTACTAGAGAGTTAAATGATATTGTTATTACAATAACTTCAGATCGTCCTTTATATAATGGTTGCTCAATGGTATGACCTAAATAAGGGAAATTTTTAACTCTATCTTGTTATAAGATAAATTATTGCAAAAACAGTTTACATTAGCGAAGATTAAGGGCACAAATTTTTTAAACGAGTTTCATGGAGATTAAGACCGAATTATTTTTAGGAGATTGTAAGAAGGAACTTGGTAAGGTAGCCGACAATTCAATTGACCTGATTGTAACGTCACCACCTTACGCTGATCAGAGAAATGGTACGTACGGAGGAATACATCCAAGCAAATATGTTGAGTGGTTCCTTCCAATTTCAAAGGAACTTTTTCGTGTTCTGAAGCCAACGGGAACATTTGTACTGAATATTAAGGAAAAAGTTGTCGATGGAGAACGTAGTACTTACGTAATGGAGCTGATCCTCGAAATGAAGAAACAGGGTTGGCTTTGGACTGAAGAGTTTATTTGGCACAAAAAGAATTCGTATCCAGGGAAGTGGCCAAATCGCTTTCGTGATTCATGGGAGCGCCTGCTCCAGTTTAACAAGGAAAAGAAGTTTAATATGTACCAAGATGAAGTAATGGTACCTATGGGTGATTGGGCAAAGTCTCGTTTGAAAAACTTGAGTGAAACGGATAAGAGACGAGACAATTCAAAGGTTGGTAGCGGATTTGGTAAGAATATTTCAAATTGGATTAGTCGAGACAAGGCATATCCTTCAAATGTTTTGCATTTGGCCACTGAGTGTGGTAATAAAAATCATAGTGCTGCCTTTCCCGAGGAGCTACCAGAATGGTTCATTAAGCTTTTTACCAAAGAAGCGGACACAGTGTTAGATCCATTTATGGGATCTGGAACGACATTAGTGGTTGCCAATCGAATGAAAAGAAATTCTATCGGGATAGAGTTAAAGCCGGAATACTTCAAGATGGTAAAAAATCAAATAAAGTCTGTCGAACTGTATCTGTTAGAACCGAAGGTTAAATATGAAAAGCGAAAAACTCACGCGAAACGAAGTTATGCATCGCGTTAAAAAAAAAACCTATCATTTCCTCCTCTTCGCTACAGGTATGGTTTTTTTTGAACTAGTTTTTTTCGCCACAGTGGCGTTTGGCTGTCTTTTGCCTGAATTAAACTCAACTAGTTTATTCCAATTAATTGAACCGTTTGAGTCGCAAAATATCTGACTAAACTCAAGCGTAAACTTGTTTAGCATGTTATTATATGCAACGAGAAAATCATCGTTACGTTCTTTTGCTAAATGGCCGAGTGGCTCAATGATATTTATGTAGAGGGAGCTATCCCCAGAAATAAAAGTCCAAAAATCCTGTCCGCAATACTTAAAGTAATGTCCTTTGTCGGGAACACTTTCCTGCCCGTAGCAAATCCCATTCACAAATACTGTACTCAATCCTGAATTGCTTGTTCGTAGTGTCCGTGCAGCACTTTTGAAGTCTAAGATCATTTTTTTTTGCGCACTGGAATTACCCCAATTTGGTCCCGATTTAATGTTGACTAGAAACCTTGTCCCATCTCTATCAAACTCTAAATCCACTCCATAAATTCCTGACTTCCAACCGCCATAAACTTTACCGTTGATAAAAATGGCTAGCCCCTCAATCCAATCGCCAAAAATTGTTTCTTCATTGGATGAAATGTGAGCGTCAACAATTCCCTTAACAATCTCACTTGCACTCATTACATACTTGGCTTTGAAAAGGTATGGGTTTTTACGTTTCAAAACACCAGTGAGCTTAAGCTTGGTTAAGCTATCAATCCTTTTACTATGAAACGTTGCAATGTTGGTTTCAACATATTTCCTTACGTCATCAATGTTAAGCGATGCCATGTGTATACTTAAAGTTTAAGGCAAAATATTAATAAAATTTATGGCTCGTTAACAATGGCGGTGGTTCTGGTTTCCACTTTGTTTCCCGAGGACACATTGGTTGTAATGGCATTAGTTCCATTTGGTCGCAAGGTAATTTCGATTGTGTAACCGACTCCAGCATGGTGATCACACAGGTATGCATGAGTATTTGGTGCCCATATTGCCGATGTATCTGGTCGTCTACATCGAATACTAATATTGTGCACGCCCTCATTGTGACAATTTGGGATCAAGCAATCCATATTTTTTAGTTTTGTTTTCTAGTTAGCGTTACGCTTGTAGCATAAAGTTACCCATTTATATTTTACCTAATTGCAGTATTTTCAAAGATGTCTAAACCGTTCATTTATTCACGGCTTGCCTCTCCGTAGCATCCCATCACCGCCAACAAACCTCTTATCCACAGTAGGAAATTTATCGCTTTTGGCACATTTTCGGTCGATGCTGGCTTGGGGGTTAATTGTCCTCCCCGCACCGTTCGCAATAGACGGACTTGATGCCTGAGTAGATCGACTTCCACCAGTAGTTGAAAATGGATTTCTTCCTGTCCCTGACAAATAGAATGTCACCGGACAGCCGTGGCATCCCTTTTTGGTGGCTGTTCTTTTTGACCAAAAAGGTGTTGATGACAAGTGTCTTGAACTTATTGACATCGGCCTCGTTTTTCCTGTCGTTCTTCAGGGCCACCACCTTCAGGTTCTCATAGTCCATCTCCAACTTCCCATCGGATCTGTAGTCGTTGTAGTAAAAAGAAAACTTGATTTCCTTCACGTCTCCGGATTCTATCCTGATGCCCGCGGCCGGCTCCATCATCTTGTTCACCAATCGCAAGTCCATGTCTCTCAGGTAGCCCTCTACTGTGTAGGGCAATGTCGAATCTCCGGGCATGGTCATCTTGCTTTGCAAGTAGCCACCTCCCATCAATCGCGTATTCACATCGACAGTCGTGGCACCCGTCCACCGTGGTGTATTGTCCAGTGAGGCAACGGAGGCATTGAGCTTTTCAAACGTAACGGACCCAACAGAGTCACCGGCTTCAGGAAACTCCTTGTATTGCACCCGGCTGTCGAGGATTTGTAAGGTGTCCAGTTGAAACTTAAACGGAATCTGTCGCAGCATCTTAATGGGCAGTTGGGTGTCCTTTCTCCTCACATTGGGATATCGCTTGTCTCTGAACACTTCCATATCGAACTGGATATTTGCATCCACCAGTTTGAAGAAGGCTTCCTCTCCTCCTTCTACTCCGGCATGTGTTGCGGTGATGTAGTTGACAAAAAGGTCGAAGCGATCTTTTTCAACACCTGCGTTTTTCATAAACAGTCTTTCACTTAGTGCCGAATGGATGTCAACCGAATCAATTCGCAGTTGGCGTTCGTCATACGTAATCTTTTCTATGGCCACCTGATACTCACCCTTCGAAATATCGGTCTCCGCATCAGAGATGATGAAACCGGGAACGGCAAACTCGCCCGGTTGACTCTCTTTATAATATTGAAAATCGAAAACCTGAAGGTCGAGTCGCGTGGCGGTGAGTGTATCCTCAGGGTGATCCTGGCGCAGGACGGAAAGATTTAAATTGGGGATTTCTATTTTGTCAATCTCTACCCCCTCGAGCACTTTCTTATTACCCAGTGTAGACGTATGGATTTTGACAAAGGAAGTCGTTCGGTAAAGGGTGATCTGCGGGTTCGACACCGTAACTTCTTTTATCGAGAGATTGCGGTGTGTCACAAAAGGTACGAGTCGCACTGCCTGAAGTTCCAGCAGAGGGATGCTCACACTCAGGTAGGGCCCGATCTTGTCATTCACTTTTACCATCACCTCATCAGCCGACACCTTTCCCGTCCACAGGTTGACTTTCACTTTCGTGTAGTCAACGGTGATACCGCTCTCGCGGAGCAGGGCAAGCTTGGAACGCAAAGAGTTTTTGATTTTCCAGTTGACATAAACACGCGCCCCCATCACTGTCCCTATCAGCAAAAGGAGTATCAGTCCAATCCATATGATCTTATTGCGCTTGCGCATAGCTCAGTGTCTTCCCGGGTATTGTTCTATGTTTCCAAATGGCAACGATGTGGAAAATCATTCCTGTCAATAGTGGTGAGCAAAGGTTTTTAGGCTGTTTATGGGTAGGCATGATTTTTTCAGTAGGCTGTGAAACATCGATTAAGTGCTATGAAATGGTTTATCTTAATTGTCATGGTTGCGCTATCAGGTTGTGGACGTGTAATTGTGCTGGAGAAATCAGAGCCAAAGGTGATTATCATCCCTGAGCACCCGACCGAAAAGAAATAGCGGTGAATGTTGTTTTCCATTCCTGAAGAGGGACCCATCATTCTGTTGGTCAGCTTTAGCATCCTGTTGAATTTAAGCGTTAAAAGTTTTAGTCTTTGCTGTGGCCCATGATCAGGCCCCAGGGCTTGAGCGACTCTACGTTGTCGAACACAACTTTGAGTACAGCCACTCCGGGGATGGCGAGGAACATCCCGGGCACACCGCACATCGCCCCTCCCACCAGTACGGCTACGATGGTGGTGATCGCGTTGATGCGCACCTTTCTACCGACTACCCATGGGATGAGTATGTTGTTGTCGATCAGCTGCACGATGGCGAGAATAGCTGCTACCCACAATACATCTGCTGAACTGCGATGTAATCAGCGTGATGGCCATACAAAAGACGTTGGCTATCAACATGCCCACGTAAGGAACCAGGTTGAGTAAGGCGGCTACCAGCGCAAGGAAGACTGCGTACTTGATGCCGAGGATCACAAACCCCAGCGTGTTGAGTGCGAATACGATTACAAAATCAAAGAAGAGCCCGGAAAGGTAGCTTCGGGAAATCACCTGGCACTCGGTGACAATCTTAAGCACACTTGATTTTGATCCGTTGGGAAACAGGCTCGTGATGAACTTGCCGATTAGAGGCTTGTAGTAGAGCAACAGAAACGTGTAGATGGGGACCAACCCGAGGTAAGTAAGCACCTGGGTGAGCGACAGGAACGTGCTGCCCACCAGTTGCGGACTTGATTCCTTCATTTGTCCTGTGGTCTCTGCGATGTATTGGTTTTGGGTTCTGATGCCAATGTTCAGTGTGCTGGATAGCCAACGTTGTATTTTACTAAAGAGACTGGCCAGCTGCTGTTTGATCTCTTTGAAGTCGCCAAAAAAATGCGCGGCTTGATTGGCCAGGAAATAGATCGTAGCCAATCCGATCAGTACCGCTGCTGCCACAGTAATGAAGATGGCAATCGATTTCATCATCCGCTTGCGTTCCAGGAAGCTGACGACAGGTAGCAGCAGTGACGAAAGCAGCACGGAGAAAAACAGTGGAAGCAAAATATCTTGTCCGAGATAGATGATAAGGCCAATGAGGCATATGCTGAGCAAATTGAACGCAAGGCGCTCGTGGTATGGGTATTTGGTTGTCATTACCTATACATCATACAAAATCATACCCTTTGCAATAAGCCCTCAGGCACGCATAAAATGTCGCCTTTTTACTGCTCTACTGTGGAATATTTTACCCAGGTCACACTTTTATGTCACACTTCCGTGCGCGTAGGGCCTGTTATCAATGTGGTACAATTATTAGCATTCAGCCAGGTAAAGGAAACCATTATGGAAGGCGACTATCAATTACTTCAGATTAAGAGTCTACGCAGACTGACCATTCTCAATCAGCGGAGACTGACCTTATGCGAACATCTCGAGCGACTGGAAACGAAAGGCAGCTTGCAGTTAGGCTCGACCTACCTCGCAAACCAGATCATCGCTGATGCGAGGAAAAACGTCAACGAGATTGCGGGCTTCCTTCGAAAGTTTCAGTCAGGACCAGATCGGCTGAGTAGCCTATTGACAACCGTGGTTGACAAGCTCCGGTATTTTTATTATACTCTTTTAAAATATCCATATCATGAAATTTTGGATAGAATGCTGCGAGTTGATGGAAGATCCCTTACGGAATATGATCGGGCGATTACACTTTTTGAAGACACTGCCCCGGGAATTGTAGAAGTCCTCGCTGATCAGAGAAATTCGATTTACCAATGCAGTTTGCTGGTGACAGCCTATGGTGATCTTCAAAGAACATTGAGAACAAAATACCCAAGAGTCATTTAAATCACTTGAGCTATGAATATCACAGATCGAAATCATTTGCAGACGACCCTCCCCGCTTGTCTCGACACCATGAGAACAAAGGGATACACGGAAGATTTTGAGGCCACTAAGGAAGGCCTTAAATCCCATCAGTCAAATCACATCTATGCACCGGATGAATTGGTGTTGAAAGCAGTTTTTCGTTTTGAAGCAGACTCAGATCCTAACAACAACTCCATCGCGTATTTCATTGAAACTGAAGATGGGCGCAGAGGTGTGGTGTTGGATGCCTATGGCATTTATGCTAATCCTTTGGTTGGAGAGATTATGAAGAAGTGTGAAGAAGTGAAGGGCTGAGTCACAGCTACTTTCTTGACATGATACTGTTAATTAAATGAAGTTACTCTGGGTTTGAAAAACTGCGCTGTTCCAAAAAGCCTCGGTAACGTTGTCGAAATTTTTATCTCCCATGCAGAGAGATAGTTTGAGTTGCGACCATAGTAACCGACTTCAAGGGAAAGTGTGGGTAGCACCAGGCTTTCGTTCAGTGTTCTTATCCCCAGTCGGGCCGCTGGAAAAATCGATTCTCTTGAGAAGAGCTCATTTCTTGTCAGTAGATTAAAGTCAAAACGATGGAAGACTGCGAACTGAAATCGATAAGCGTTCCATGGCAGAAAGTAAACCGTTTCGAAGCTCACCGACATTCGCTCTTTTCCAAAGGGAATCACTTCATCGCTTGTCTCCCACTTGCCGTCCAGGCTTACTGACTTATCTAAGATCCGGTTGATGCCCCGTGTATAGTTATAATACACAAATTGACGAACCTGCATTTTTCTGATCTTGAACAGGTCGCTGAAGTAGAGTCCGGAGATTCTAATCACGCCATCCTCCGGCCGGGATCCGTTGAAGAAGCTACCTGCTGTAACGTTGATATCGATGTAGCCCAGCTCTGAGTAATACTTTTGAAAGGTACCGCCCACCTCAAGATAGTTACGGCTCGAGAACTCCCTGAACTGCCGGCCTGTAGTAAGGTTTATTGATCCTCCGATCGGGATGTCTTCGGTTTTCCCGAATCCATTGATCCGATTACTTTTTAAGAAGTTTCTTTTCGTAAGAGTGAAATTGAAAAGGGCGAGTGTTCTGTTGAAAAAGAATGAATTTGAATCTGCGGCTACAAAAGGACGTTCAGTGAGGTTTTTGTTATTTATCCGGGCTGATGCGATGAAGTTCAATCTTCTCTGAAGCTTAAATGAGCGGCCTGCCCACACGTCAATATTTCGTTCTCTGTACGGTGTTTCCAACGTATCATATTCCTCATGGTAGAATTTTTCCTGCGTATCATACAGGTCTATGCCGCCTGCATACTTTATCCCGGGAGTGAAGAAGTCGCGGCCCACGGTGATTCTACTCCGCTTGCGCAAATAGTTGTTTGTGTATTGCAGCTCGGTCTGCAGAAAACTGCGGAAGAAGTTTTGGTCCCTAAGGGTGATCTCATAGCCATGTCGGGGGCTTTCAAGAGCGTTTTTAAAATAGGATACCTGAAGTTGCTTCGCATATCCGAGAATGTTGATGTCATACACATCAAGTCGAAATTTTTTGCCCGATGAATAACTCCCGGATGCACCGATCGAGGTCACGTCTTGCGTTACCACTACTACGTCTACGGTTTCGGGTTCGTCTTTTGCGGGTGCCAGGTAGATTCTCGCATCACGCAGAGTCTTAAACTCTCGAAGTAGTCGTTCGTTGTCTGCCAACTGATAGGGGTCCACTTTATCACCTTCATCGAACAGAAGGTTTTGTTCAACAATAGCTGCCCGGGTATCCGCGTGCAGCCGGTTCACCAGCTTTCCCAGTTTGGTGGTGGCTTTGCGCAAGGTGTCTACTACCGAGCCCTCCAGAAGATCTACACTTTTAAAAACAATTGATCGAATGGTGTAGCCGTCATAAGGTTCGAATACCCTTTCACTTTTTATTATGCGGCTTATCAACTGTTCCTTCCGTCCCTTTTCCCGGACCACGAAATCAAAAATCTCTTCTGCCAATTTGCTTTTGGAAGACTTCTCTTCCAGTTCTTCGTAAAACTCATCGGCCTTCTCCTGGGGGTCCTCCTTTATTTTCAGTTGTTCTATCTCTTCCTCGCTAATCCTGAAAGTAGTGTCGTTCTTTGTTACAAACACAGTATCCTTCAGGATCACCTGCTGACCCTTTTTTACTTTGATCTTCTTCATGGCGGGCTGATCCTGACCGGAGACCTGCGCAGAGAAAATCTGTAAAAGAAGACCTATCAATAGTATCTTTTTCAAACAAGGAAGTGAGTGTAACTTTTCGAAAGTGAAATGAAAAGGCACCTTGTACGCGGTGCCTTTATGTAATCTTTGTGATCGTATGAATTAAAGGATGATAATCAACAGCAAGATTAAAATAATCGCACCTGCGGAAATGTAGATTCCTCCTCCGGTGGAATGAACCTCAGCCACTCTCTTTTTGATTTCACGGACTTCACCTCGCAGTGCCTTCCGTTCAGCTCTTGAAAGTTGGCTCCTGTCCATATCCCGAATTTCCTCAAGTCGTGAGGTCATTTGCTGAACTTCAGCAGCAACGGTTTCTGGCTTTTTGTCTTTAGGGTCGGTTGGTACTGGTGTAGCATGGGTAGTCATGAATGACGACATCGAACACACCAGAATTAATAATATTTTTCTCATTGTCGTATTAGTTTATAATTCATCAAATAGAAATGAGAAAATAATGCCACTACTAAATGAGCGTTTTGCACCGCCAGAATCCCATGTTCTGTGGAGTTAATTCCACATACTGAATAAGAAATGCCGCACAGCGATCAGTAGAGACGGTTTTTCTTTATCGAACTTCAATGACCAGGATTCGTGATCAATACGATTGTGATCCTACAACTCCCTCCCGGTGAACCGCTCCTTTCCCAGCAGGAAGTTTATGGCTTTGGTCACATTGCGGTCGATGCTGGCTTCTGTTTTGAGATGAGAGATGTAGCGGATGATTTCCTTCTGCAGGGATGGTGTCAGGGATTCAAACTTCTTCTTTGCTTTGGGAGTGCTTCGATCAGTTTGGGATGGGGTGCGATGGTGCGGTCGGCCGGGTCGTAGTCTATGGATATCTTCACCGGTTCACCGATGCGCTCGGGTGAGTTCTTGAGCATGGTGGTGTTGATGTAGAGTCTCCAGTCGCCACGGTATTTCACAAGGGTCTGCCTATACCCTGCTCCATTGATCTTCCCTTTGATGGGAATGGGCCCCTTGTCTTTGCCGTGTGTCTTGAATAAAGCTGCGAGTATCTTCGCGGGCACGAAGACAAAAGGATTGATGCCGATGATTTTTATTTTGGCTTCGAAGGTCAAAGGATATTGTTCGAGTACTTTGTTATTTACTTCCCTAGTCTCTTATGATGGTATACATAGGAAAGGCCACCTGTGATATAGGGGAATAGCATGATGAGCATGAGTGGATTGAAACCGCCTACTACAAGGCCGGAGTAGACTGCTCCGCTAAGGTCGAAGAAGAATCCGGCATAGGCCCACTCCTTGATGCGAGGGTAACCTGGAACGAGAAGTGCGATGATGCCCAGCAGTTTTGCTGTTCCGATAACAGGCAACATGTAAAGCGGATATCCCAGTTGTTCGAAGATTTCAACCCACTCGGGTGTTGACATGATGTTGGGGATGGCACCGGATAATATAAATGCACTGAAGAGTCCGGTTGAAACCCAGAAGATAATGTTGTCGCGTTTGGAGGTTGGTTGTGACATGGTGGTGGTGCAGGTTAGATTTGGTTGGTAAGTAAATCAATTTTCGGGGAGAAAGAAATGCAGCTTTTCCACAAAGGACCACAAAGAAGGCACAGAGGTTCACGAAGGATTATGAAAAACAAGCAGGGTCCGATGGTGGAAGAGTATCCTGTCTTGTACGCGTTGACCTTGAGGAGATACTTCCCGCCAGCGGACGGGCAGGCACTACGTTCAGTATCGCAGAGGTTGGAGAGAATTCACATCCGCAAAGGGTAATCAATCCATGGTGGCTGCCGTCACCTCCGGTATCACCACCAGGTAATCATAGCCCTGAAGTATTCTTCTGAGAAACAAGTCGTCTGTTTTTAGCTCTCCCAGGCGAAGGGGCCGATGCATTTTGGTCAGGTCAAAACAGACCCACTCTTTGTTCACTTCATCGAAGAATGGCTTCAATGATTTCAACTCTCCGTTAATGGGGTCCAGTTGCTGAGCTGGAAAGCCTTTGAAGGGCGAGCCCTGTGTTCCATTCTTCCCAACGATCATGATATGGAGCGATTTTTCATAGCGGCTATCTGCAATATTGTATACTATGTTTCCAATGTCGTATCCACCCAACAGGCCCTCACCTTTTGTCATGTGCACTGCACCGAATTTATAGAGCGTTTTCTCTTTGGTGACTATGGGGTAGTAGTATTTATAGAAGTTATTCTTCATCAACTGAAGGCGTAGCCAATGACTTCCCTCAGCGTAGATTCTTTTACTGAGTTGTAAATCCTGAAGTTGCTGCTGTTCATTCGGGCTTAGCGGAAGTGTTAAAAGCTTGTTGAGTGTCGAATCAAAGGCAGGCGTTAATAAGTAGAATGGCTTGGTCTGGTCTTTCAGAAATTCCTTTAGATGGCGGGCAGATTGACTTTCAATTTGTTCATAGCGTTTGATAGCCTCCTTGTTTTTTGACTTTTGTTTCAAAGTATTTGCAATCAATCCATCCGACATCAATATGATTTGATCTGTGCCTCCAAGTTTAGCACCTTTCTTTACCATTTGTTTCATCAGCTCCATCTCTGGCTTTAATGCATAGAAGGAAAAGGATTCCTGCCACTGCTTGTTGAAACTATTGAAATCGGAAGTGGAGAGTTTCGAAATCTTTTCCTGGAGAAGGCTGGCAGTGAAGGGATCTATCTCTACAATGAAGTTTTGAAAGGTAGTGCTGGTGGCAATGGCTGAAATGAAGTGAGGGATCTCATTAAAGAAATGATCTTCTCCGATTAGCACTTGATTACTTGCTTGAACCGCGGAATCTATAACCATCCATCCTCTTCCTTCAAAGGTCTCCCCTTTTGGGTTGAATGAATGTTTGTTTGTTTTGATAAACCTGGTGAGTAGGGAATCTTGTGCCTGGCAGATTGATGTGGCCAGAATCAGGAGGAGAGGGAATAGTCTTGTCATACGAGTGAAAGCGGGCCAATATAGGGAATATGGCTATGACTGTTGAATTTGCTAAGTGAGCAAGCAATCGGTATCAACCAACAGCGGGTATTGATCTACGAAATATTTTGCGACTGAATAAGCTCGACTCCCTTTAGGGCAAGGTGGAATAACAATCCGAAGTCAAAGCGAAAGAGTAGCAGACTGGCTACTTATCCACAATAACAAATTCAACTCTACGATTTTGCTGTCGCGATGACTCCGTGTCGTTGGATTGAAGGGGCCTGGTTTCGCCAAAGCCGAACGAGGAGATCCGCTTTTTGGAGATACCTCTATCGCTCAAATATTGATAAACCGCCAGCGCTCGTTCTTCGGATAATTTTTGATTGTAATCCGAGCGCCCTATCGAACAAGTATGCCCATCAAACTCAACTTTGACCTTGGGATTATCAACCAGAAACTTTAACACCTGCTCCATTTGAGTTCTTGACTCGGGCCTTAACTCCGCTTTATCAAAGTCAAAGTATATGTTATCCAATGAAATACGTACGCCCAATTCAATAGGATAAAGTTTGAAGTCCTTGTTGATCGTATCATTTTCAAGTGAATAGAGTAGATTCACTTCCTCATTCTCTACCGACACATAGCCTTCGCTCTCCAGGTTGAGGTTGTAACGACTGCCTATGGGGAGTTTGAAAGAATAACTGCCATCTTCCCCTGTCTTTACTTTTGCTATCCGGGTGTTATGACGATTGTCAATAAAGTCAATTTCAGTGTTTGCAATGGGTAGTCCAGTTTTTCCATTGGTAACTTTGCCCATCAACACGGCATCCAACAAAATCGGTTTGCCATCAGCAGTCGGGTACAGTAAAATGTTTTTGGTAATCGTATCAGTTCTATAAATATACTCTGCGTTGATATGTTCTCCTTTTGATGAAACCAGATTGTCGTGGTAAGCAAAGATGTCGTAGTTAGTTCCGGTAGGTAAAATGACCTGGTAACGACCCATCAGCGTGTCGGATCTCAATTGCTGAACGATGAGCTCCTGCTTGGTGTCCCTGAATTGGATCAACGCATTGGGAACGGGTTCCTTCGTTTCTCCGTTGAGCACTTGTCCCCTCACCACCAGCACCGGCTCGGGAAGCAGAAACATGGGTAACTCAGACCTGTAGATGTCCGTGTTCATTTTATCTCCCCGGGAAAAGTAAGCAGACCGCTGGTCGGGCGCCAGGTTAAAGAAAATATCATCCTCGCGTGAGTTTACACTTGGGCCTAAATTTTCCGGCTCCGACCAGTTAGTCCATGTGTCATCGAGTCTGCGTGAAACGAAAATATCTTCCTCTCCATATCCCAGATGCCCATCAGAAGAAAAGTAAAGTGTCTTGTTGTCCAAAGCCAGGAATGGAGAAGCTTCTACCTCT
>JAGQYM010000062.1 GCA_020436085.1 Cyclobacteriaceae bacterium | reverse complement strand
GCTGAGAAATACTCCGAATTGGAGCCTGTCATATGAAAGTGCACCCAACCTATGCCGGAGATAGCCCCCTTGAAAGCTGAGATTTTTGTTTAGCCGATAGCCAAGCGCTCCATACAAACGGTTTTGATCAAAAGGCGAATTATCAATATTCATGAATAACTCATCATACACCGCCAGAAAAATAGTCTTGTCTTCCATGGCAGGCTTGCTCAGCGGAACGGTGATCATCAGCCGATAACGTGCGCGATCCCGGTAGCGTGTACTTCCGCTTGACGAAATCCAGCGCTGTTCCAGGCGATAGCGATGTTCGAACGAAAATTTGCCGACAGTATTTCTAAGAATAAATTGTTCCCAAATCCTGCTTTCCTTTGAACTCGATAATGCGCTGCCCTTCTCATAGGATTCCGTAGGAATATAAGCGTAGCCCGCAGTAGCCATTGCATTGCTACTGATATGATAGTTGAGTCCTACACGTGGCAGCAGTTGATTGAATGTAGAAACCGGTTCGTACATCCTCAATTGCAGCTCACTGTGGATGCTCAACTTGTTCGATACCTTGGTTGTGCCAAAATACATCCACCAGGCTCCAAGCTTATCTTCACCTGTCTCCTGCGCAAACAGCGATGAACCAACCAACATAAAACTCAGGGAAAGAAATCGAAATGCTTTAATCACGGCATAAAATTGAGAAAGTATTCATGCGTCATCAAAAACTATCTTCCTATGGGAAGATTTTCATGATCAATGGTAAACATGTTTGTGCAAAGCATTTTTTGCTATTGCCGTTTTCTATATTGAAATTTAATCAAACCAGTTATTTATGAGACTTATACTGTTTTTCTACTTCGTATCAATAACAGCATCCTTTGCTCAATCGAGCGGATCATCACTACCGTATAAAGAGTTACCCAAACCACCGGAACACTACAACTCAGGTACTGTTGCTGCAAGAATGTTAGATGGCCTGGGTTTCAGATTTTATTGGGCAACCGAGGGGTTACGGGAAAGTGACCTCGCTTTCAAGCCAGGTGAGGATGCCAGAACTTCACTTGAAACTATCCAACACATCTTTGGTATGTCGTACATCATTTTGAATGTGGCCGAAAAGAAACCTACCCACTTTCCACAACCTGATGAAAACTTGTCTTTCGCCCAAATCAGAGAAACCACTTTGCGTAATATCCAAAAAGCAAGTGCTATCATTGCAAAGGCGAATCTTGATGACCTTGCGCAACATCCTATGATCTTTGAAAGCAATTCTGGCTCAGCAGAGTATCCATTCTGGAACCTCGTTAATGGTCCGATTTCTGACTGTCTATGGCATGTCGGGCAGGTGGTGACATTCAGGAGAAGCTCTGGTAATCCGTTTAACAGTAAAGTAAGTGTTTTGTCAGGCCAGGTGAGAGAATGAAAGGCATTGACTTTTTACGGTCAAGAAAAGGAAAGATCATTGTGGCATCCGCGTTTTGTTTTTATGTCATTATACTCTTTACCTTTTACCTCTTTCGCGACAGTCTGATATTTCAGAGAACAACAATCAACAGGGCATACACTTTTGAGTTTGATATTCCATTTCAGGAATACTTTATCACCACTCCAGATAACATCACCATCAACGCGTTGCATTTTTCGTCCCCCACGCAGTCAAAGGGACTTATCTTCTACCTACACGGCAATGCGGATGACCTTCGCAGGTGGGGAAAATTCGCCAAAGACTTCACCTCACTTGGTTATGACGTATTCATGATGGACTATCGTGGTTATGGCAAGAGCACGGGACATCCAAAAGAAGAAAAACTTCATCAGGATGCTTCATTCGTCTTCAATTGGGTGGCTACCAACATCAAATCCGATCGCACTATAATATATGGTCGCTCTCTGGGTTCTGGTGTAGCCAGCCAATTAGCCATCAAAGCACAGCCGAATATGTTGATATTGGAAACACCGTTTGCGGATTTTGCCGATGTCATTCCATTTCCCCTCAAACCAGCGTTGTGGTTGTTTCCTTTCGATATTAAATTTTCAAATCTAAAAACCCTGCCACGGGTGGCTTGTCGTAAAGTTATTTTTCATGGTACCAGCGATTGGATAGTGCCACTATCATCGGCAGAGAAGTTGAAACCTTTGCTTGGTGAAAACGATCGGTTTTACGTGATACCTGAAGCCGGGCATCGCAACATCAGCAAGTATCAACTGTATCACGAAAAACTTGCGGAAGTCCTCAATGACTAGGCTGTAGACATTTATACTTTCTTTATAACTTAAGGGAAGCAATGGTCTCGGCTTTCGTCATTCTGGTTATCATCTACACAGGCATCTGTGTCGCCTTCTATTTTTTCCAACACTTCGCTTTTTTTCGTCCTGAAAAACTTGCCCCTACTTTCACCTACAAATACCCCTTCCCTTTCCAGGAGTTGAACTTCGACATGGAAGATGGTGGGAAGATCAATGCCATACATTTCAAAGTACCCAATACTAGAGGTGTGGTCTATTACCTAAAAGGAAATTCAAAAAGTATCAAGGGTTGGGGGAAGTTCGCGAAAGACTTCCTTAGTAATGGATATGATTTCTTTATGATGGACTATCGCGGGTTTGGCAAGAGTCGAGGCAAACGAAGTCAGGAGAGAGTTTTTAACGATGCGCAATACATTTATAAATGGTTGAAGGAACAGTATCCAGAAGATAAGATTGTGATCTATGGTCGATCGTTAGGCAGCGGTATTGCTGCCAGAATAGCCTCATGGAATACACCGCGAATGCTGATCCTCGATTCTCCCTATTTTAGTTTTTATTACAACACGAAAAGATACCTGTTCTTCACCCCACTAAAGTGGATATTGAAATACGACATGCGCACTGATCAATACTTGAAAGATGTTAGTTGCCCGGTTCACATCATTCACGGCACCTCCGACAGACTGATCAATTTTCATCAAAGTGAAATGCTACGCGATCTGTATCCTGAAAAGGTGTCCTTGCATCCAATCTCAGGTGGCAAACACAACAATCTTCCCGAGTTTCCGGAATTCTTCGAGGTGATCTATGATGTGCTCTACGTCAAACCCATGAATCACCATTGATGGAGATTACTACATCACGGTTCAATGACTTCTCGCGCCTGTTCGATCTGATTTCGTACCAGAGAAATAAGTATCCAAACGCTTCTGCTTTTAACTACAAACTTGACGGACGATGGGTCAACATATCTATTCAGCATTTTGAGGAACAAGTTGATCTTATTTCAGAGTGGCTGTTGGACAATGGTTATCAAAAGGAAGAAAAAGTCATGCTCATACCAGTCATCGGCAGCCCAGATTGGATGGCCATTGACTTTGCCTGTCAGCAAATTGGAGTGGTGACAGTACCAGTGCACGCAACACTCACCTCTGAGGAACTGAGTACTATCGCAAACGAAACGAAAGCGAGGTTGTGCATCACGGTTGATTCGCAGCATGCGAACATAAAAGAAATAGCGGATGCACTCGGCAATCTGGAAGTGTATTCAATCGAACGAAATAGACTTGATTCTTTTCCAGCATTCACCTATCGGGAATCGAGTCCTGCGTTACGTGAGCGACTGCATCAACTTCGTGCTGAGGTAAATGATTCTGACTTAGTCACCATCATGTATACCAGCGGCAGCTTGGGTGAACCTAAAGGTGTCATGCTATCGCATCGAAACATTGTACACAACATCAAGTCAATACTAGCTTGTTTTCCTTTGGAACCCGGTCAACGTGTTTTAAGTTTTCTTCCCTTTAGCCACATACTGGAGCGAGCCATGACATACGCATACCTCGCATTCAGTAGCTCGATATACTTTAGTCAAAATCGAGAGACGTTCACACAAGATTTCCTGGAGGTTCGACCCTACTTCTGCACAAGCGTGCCGCGCGTGCTGGAAAAGATGCATGACTATCTGCAAGCACAGTTACTCTCGCGACATTGGCTAAAGCGAACAACAATCAGATGGGCGATGTCTGTTGGCAAGGAATACAAGGAACGACACCGATTGCCGCTGACCTATCGTTTCAAACTATTGCTCGCTCGGCTACTGGTACTTCGCCACTGGCGAAAAAAGCTTGGCGGACAAATGCGATATATGGCTGTTGGCGCAGCAGCCTTGCGTCCGGAAATTGGAAGATTGCTTTCAGCATCGGGTGTACAAGTTGTAGAAGGTTATGGTCTTACAGAAACAGCGCCACTGGTAAGCATCAATAGGTTCGAGCCTGGAATGAATCGGTTTGGCACCGTTGGACATGTAATTCCGGGCATCGAGGTGAAGATAGAAAAGATGGAAGGCAGTGAAGAAGGTGAAATACTGGTAAAAGGTCCCAACGTGATGATAGGATACTATCAAAAACCGGATGCAACCCGTGACGCAATAGACGGAGAGGGCTGGCTGCATACCGGTGACATTGGGCAGTTTGTCGGCCGTGGTTTTCTAAAGATTACTGACAGAAAGAAGGAAATCTTTAAAACCTCCAGCGGAAAGTACATCGCTCCTCTTTTCTTACAAAACCATTTCGCTCAATCACCTTTTATCCAACGATGTATGGTCATCGGCTTTCAGCGACCGTTTGTTACTGCTTTGATCGTACCTCACTTCGAAATTCTGGAGTCTTGGTGCATCACCCATGGCGTACACTGGACTGCACCGGAATTTATGGTTCACAATATCAAGGTCATGCAATTGTTGAAAGAAGAAATAGAAAAACTGAATCAGCCACTCTCCAACTTTCAACGAATTCGAAACTTTGTGTTGTGTCCAACGGAGTGGAGCACCGAGGCAGGTGAATTAACAGCTACACTCAAGCCTGTGCGTGTAGTTTTGGAAAGTCACTATGAGAAAGAGATCGAGAAGATGTATCAGTAGTCTGCCACTCTGAAGATCACATCGCAGAAATACTTCTTATTGTCATACAGTTTATCAACAACCTCCAAACCCGCATGCCTGGCAAGCGTATTGACCATCGTCATATCATACTTCTGTGACACTTCTGTATGGATGATCTCCCAAGGCTCAAAACTCACTGACTTATCCAGTGCTTCGATATATACCTGCTGTTTGACCGTGCTCACCAGGTAGCTCTTGGTGATACCGCTCTCCGGATCATAGTAGGGATAGTGGTTGAAGTAGTCCAAATCAAACTCTCCACCCAACTCCCGGTTTATTCGCGCCAGAAGGTTTAAGTTAAACTCGCGTGTAATGCCACCCGCATCATCATAAGCAGCCTGGATCAATCGCGGATCTTTTTTCAAGTCAAATCCAACCATCAATAGATCATCGGGATTCATGTGCTCCGCAATCTGCTTCACAAACTGCCTTGCTTCATCAACAGACATATTGCCAATGTTGGCTCCCATGAAGAGAATTAGCTTTCTTTCTTCACGGTCACTTAGCAACTTCAACGCCTGGTGGTACAACGTATTCTGCGGCTGCACTTGAAGATCAGGTACAGTCCGACCTAATCTGGAAACCAATTGATGAAGAACTGCCTCTGAGATATCAACCGGCACATACGTGAATTCCTTCTGTTGGTTTAGAAAGTGCTTTAGCAATACCTCCGTCTTTGTACCGTCTCCTGCACCAAGCTCTACTAACTGAAAAGGTCTATCTTGAGAAGAGACGTGTTGCAAAATTTGATCTTTCTTTGTGCGGAGAATTTCAAACTCACAACCCGTCAGGTAATACTCAGGCATTCGCATGATCGCCTGAAATATCTTGTCGCCAATCTCGTCATAGAAAAGCCAACTGGGGAGCCTCTTAGGTGAACGAGACAGCCCAATGTCAACTGCCTTTAATACTTCTGCGCTGTAGGTATTGGTTTGAATCATTATCGCTTGCAAAGTCTGATCCCGGTGAATTGCCACCTGAGATTTGGTTGAAAGAAGTTCCTGTAGGTTGGTCGTGAATGTCCAACAGGAGTAGCTACCGATGCGCCACGAAGCACCATTTGGTTGACCATGAACTTGCCATTGTATTCTCCAATGGCTCCATCTGCTTTTTGAAAGCCAGGATATGGCAGGTAAGCACTATTAGTATGCTCCCATCGCTCGCCCCATTGAAAGTGCTCGCTAGCTACTTCCCACTCAAACTCAGTTGGCAGTCTCATGCCAGCCCATTCCGCATAAGCGAAGGCCTCATACATACTGACATGCGTAACGGGTGCATTCGGGTCTATCACTTCCAATCCCGCCATAGCATATCGATACCATTTTCCCTCAATCTTATGCCAATACAATGGAGCGTAGATATCGTTCTCTTTCACCCAAGCCCAACCGTCACTGTGCCAATACTTTGAAGCCTGATAGGCACCTGCGTCAATGAACCGCATGAACTCCTCATTCGTCACCAGTCGCTTTTGAATTTCGAACGCTTGCAGATATACTTTGTGCCGATTCCGTTCATTATCAAAATTAAAATCATCGCCTTCGTGACCTACCTCATAAATGCCCACGTTTATTGCAACAAAATCTGAAGACCTTTCTGAATCCAACACTTCCGAAAAGCTCTCATCATATGGTGGGAACAGCGGATTGTGTCCCAGAATGTATTTAATGTCCGTGAGCAAAAGCTCTTGATGCTGCTGCTCGTGGTTGAGTCCTAACTCCAACAACTTTAACAACTCATTGCTGAGTGTCGGAATGATCTCGCGCATGTGTGCATCCACATATTTTCGGTACTCCACGATCTCATCCACTGTGGGTCGCGACATGTTGCCTCTGTTGGGGCGAAGTACGCGCTCTCCCACCGTTTCGTAATAGCTATTGAAGAGAAAAGCATATCGTGGGTGAAATCTTTTATAGTTTTTATAGTGAGGAGACAAGAAGAACTCTTCGAAGAACCAAGTCGTGTGTGCCATGTGCCACTTGGGTGGACTGACATCAACGATTGGCTGCACAACAAAATCCTCAGTGCGCAAAGGGGCACATATTGTCAATGTATGATTACGAACTTCATTGTATTTGTCTAGCAAACGTTGCGAAATATTGTTTGGAACTTCCTCTGCTGATATTGTTGAAGTTTCATGCATGATTTTACTCTAAAAATTGGACGTACCTTTTGCGTTCGACACTTTAATATCTTCTTATCCTACATACATCACAAATGAATAGTTCAATAATTAAAGTGAACAGCGGGATGAAAAATACTGAATCGAAGATAACTGACTTGTTATCAATTAGCTTTGTCAGAGAATTAAAGGAAAGATTTATTCAGGTTTGTTCCTGAGCATCTCCTGCTCGAAGGTCTCCTTGAACTTCTCGTAATCGTAGTCAATTTTCAGACCTTGAATGGTTGAAAGTCGCTGGTGGTAAGCATCCACCAACTGGCCGGCACTCAACTCGATGGCCACATAGGTTTTATACTTCCCTTCTGGTGTCCGATAGTAACGCTCGCATATTTTGCGAATACCGCGAAGCTCCTGACTAACCACTTCCCTGTTCATGCTTTCAAATCGCTCCTCTATCTGCTCCACGTTGTTACTCTCGGTAGAGTTTACGTAGTTATCTGTTACAGCCTTTACAGTTGTTTGAATGCTGGCAGCCAATTGCGACCGGGCATTAGTCATTGCCTTGCGCTTTGATACTGAAAGATCAATACTCTCCCCTACGCTGTTGGCACGGAAGACTTCATTGTCTGTAAAGAATTCAGGCCCCGAGCAAGGCACAATAATTTCAACTTCTCCTTCCGGCAGCGATGGAGGTGGTGGTGTGGTAGTTGTCTTTGTGCTACGGCATGAAGCTGTCAACACAATCAAAACGATGATATAGTTTAGTGCTTTCATTTCATTCCCACTTCAGGGGCGCGTTTAAACGGTTTTGTCTGATCAAATAGGTAGCGATACGTAGCGTGGGTCTTTCGGATCGCCCCTCCCATCATTTCATGTACATGCATCATTTGCGGATTGAAATCACCGACCCAGTTATGTTCAATATCCTTATATCGAAACGTCTTCTCTTCACTGAAGGCCAATTTACTAATTGCTCCAATCAGTGCCGACTCTACTCCCTTTCTTTGAAATCTGGGTACGATACCGAAGGCCACCCCAAGGATTTTCGTACAAATACCCTGCCGCAGAAGCCACGCGAATTTCAATTGTTGAAACCAGCCAAATTTGCCATTCATGTATTTGAACACCTGGTTAACCTCGGGCAGCATAATGGCAAATGCAATGGGCAGGTCCCGATAGTAGCCAAACCAAATCAACTTCCTATCCATGATAGGTTTTATTTGCTTTAGTAACGCATCAACTTGCTGCTTGTCCATCGGCACAACGTCCGGATAAGATGACCATGCTTTGTTATATACCTCCTGAAAATCTTTAGCCACCTTTTTCAAAGGCATTTTTTCAATGTGTGTGAATGAGTAGTTCCCTTTCCTCGTTAGACGGTCGGCCCTTTCCTTGATGATTTCATCAATATCACCAGATAAGGTCCTATAGTAAGTAAATTGTTTATAGTATTCCTGAAAACCATAATGTTCAAACAAACGCTTATAATACGGAGGGTTATAATTGACACAATAGTTGGGTTCGTGATCATACCCGTCAACCAACAGCCCCCACCATTTGTCGCGCTCACCGAAATTGACCGGCCCGTCCATGGCTTCCATTTTCCTCGCCTTTAGCCAGTGCCTGGCTTTTTCGAAGAGAATAGTAGACACCTTTAGATCATCAACAGCCTCAAAAAACCCAATTCCACCAGTAGGTTGGTCATTCTTTAACGCAGTTTTATGATCGATGAATGCAGCGATTCTTCCCCTCACCTCCGGCCCTTCCCTAACTATCCATCGAACACATTCACCGTGGCTGAAGTAGGGATTCTGTTTAGGGTTAAAAACAGCCCTGATATCGTAACTTAACGGCCTAATCCAATTCGGATATCCGCTATAAATTTTATCCGGGAGATTTATAAAATCTGATTCCCTGGTTCTTGTATTTACTTCCTCGATTGTCATCTTCGGTTGTCAATACTCAAACCCCAATTTAGGAATTTCCGTTCCTCGTAGTACTCTTGGTGTAAGTCTTAAATTCCCAGCACTTCCTTAAGCTTCAGGTATCCCGTCTTGCTCATAGGGATAAGATTGCCGCTTTGCATTTTTGCCAGATGTGTATCCTTTTCTTTCATCTCAATTTTGGTGAGTTGAGAGAGGGCAATAATGTAAGACCGGTGTACTCTCACAAACTGTGACACATCCAGTGCCTTTTCAAAGAAGTTCATGGTCTTCTTCTTGAGATGAAACCCGTCTTTGGTGTGAATCTTCACGTAGTCATCATACGCCTCGATGTAGTGTATTTCGGAAGTTGGCAATATCTTGATCGCATTACCGCTCTTCACTACCACCCGGTTATGCTCTTCGGGTTGCTTCACGCTATCTTCCATCAGCGGTCGCACAGCAGATTTGTTAGCCTGGCTTTTCCACTTTTGAATGGCCTTGTCGAACCGATCTCTACCAAAAGGTTTTAACAAATAATCTACTGCGTGTGCATCGAACGCTTGCATGGCGTATTCATCGAAGGCAGTGGTAAAAATCACATCCGGAGGATTGTCAATCAACTCCAACATTTCAAAGCCGGTGATCTTTGGCATTTGTATATCCAGAAATATGAGATCAGGTTGATGCTGCGCAATTGCTTTTACCCCCTCAAATCCATCACCACACTCCTGCACCACTTCTACCTCAGGATAATTCGCCAGGTATTCCTTCACGATACTCCTTGCCAATGGCTCATCATCTATGATTATCACCTTCATGTCGTCTGAGGAATGAGGATACAAGTTCTAAAAATATCTCCTTCTTTTTCCGTGGAGAGTAAATCATTTCTGCCGTATAGTAAATACAGTCTTCTTTCAATTGATCTTAGTCCGAATCCTGTTCCCTTTTGCGGAACGGCAGTCTCCGGATCAAACGGATTCTCCACGCACACACGAAGCATTTTGTCTTTGATCTCTGCCCGTATGGTGAGCAACACGTCTCCGGTTACATCATACAAACCAAACTTAATAGCATTCTCCACCACCGGCTGCATCAGCAGTGAAGGTATTGTCATCTTGTCGCACTCTTCATCGTGAATGATCTCAGTCTTTAGTCTATGACCAAACCGCACCTTTTCAATGTCGAGGTAGAGTTTCAGTTGTACCAACTCTTCTGAAAGCGTCACCTTGTGCGACTCTTGCCTTTTAAGTGTACCTCTGAAGAAATCCGAAAGCTGTTGCACCATCGTGCGTGCCTTTTCCGGCTCAACTGCAATCAGCGCGTTGATGGAATTCAAACTATTAAACAAAAAGTGTGGTTGCAGCTGCTGCCTCAGGCTGTACAACTCCGCATCACGCGACATCTTCTCTACGTCTGCTTTGCGTGTTTCATCCTTTTGTTGTGTTTGTAAGTAGTACCACATCCAGCCAATAACTGAAATGAAGGCTAGCATAAGGAATGAGAATCCAAAACGCATTACAAACGTATTGTCAAGGAAGCGGAGATACTCTGCATTTTCATCGTAGATGATTCCGAGGAGAAACTCGATCATGAGTACGCAGATGATCGCCAGTGCAGCACTCCAAAGCAGCAGGTAATATATTCTCGATTGCTTGGGCTGGTAGTAGCGCAACATGATCACGATCACGTAGCCTTCCCATCCCAATATGAAGTTGGAGATACCTGCATCGGTGATAGCAAGTTGCCAATCGAAACCTGCAAAACGAATGGCGGCTGCCTGGAATTGCACCCAGACAAGCCACCACCCAAATTCCAGCAACATGATCTTGCGACTCTCCGTCATCCCACCTGCTCTTCCTCAGCTTGAAATTTACTCTGCACGTAAGCCGCCTTAAGGTGAATCGTTTCAATGTAATCCTTTCGGTTCGGCATCTCCTGAATACTAGAGAACAACTCCATGCCATCCCTCAGCTCATCGATCGGATATAGTTCAGCGATGTTCACGAATTCCCAACGTACAATTTCATTTTGACTATTCAGCAGCATTTCTTCCTCTCCCATCCCAATCCTCATCGCCTTGTCGAATGCTTCTTCCATACTTTCAGCTTTGATCAAACGGTATTGCTCGTCAAACTGCGGAGTGTGGTTGCCTGATCCGCTTATGATGTTAAAGACTACTTTAGCGATGTACCAATTCATAACTCTATATTTAATCACTTCTAATTCTTAATAACTTTTGATCTCAATACCTCCAAATACAGACGTGCCTCTCAATACCAACGTCTTGCTCGCCTCAGGCGCATCTTTTTGGAATGTTCTTTTATCTTCCACACCACCAAACACCGACACCACTTCAGAGTGTAATTTCCAGTTGGATGGAATAACCAGTTGCGCACCACCAAAGACCTGCGTGAGGTTAAGCACAGCCTTGTCTTTAATGTCAGCCTGACTCAAATTAATGGACGACCCTCCGAAGAAAGTTGTTACATCTCCGCCCTTAAAATCCTTCGTCACGATATTCTTTTCAATGCCTCCAAAAATGGAAACTGAATCGAGATAATCTTCGGCATCACCTGGACGTCTTACAGGGTTTCCGTCTTCGGAATTCTTTGAGTGCATATTCAAGTCCCCATGTTTCCATCGTCTTCTCGGATTACAACTTCTCGGATTAAAGATCATAAACAACCCCACCACGATAATGGCGACTGGCCACAGGTAAGGTCTGAACTCAAGATCAGGAACAACCCGGTCAACCAGGAAGATCGAACCGATGAATACGGGGATCATCCAACCCCAGGTTCTGAAACCATGTTTCACACCGATGTAAATACCAATGGTGATCAACAACATCTCCCAGCTAATGATCCAGTTGGGGATATCCGCGCCTGCCTTCTTGGCGAGCAACACACTTCCCACAATTACCACGATGATACCGGACAGTACTTTCCCTGCACCTGATATATTTGAGTAGTCGTCTCTTTTGTTGTTTGTTTCCATGATTTCCCGATTGATTATGGCTCAAAAGTATAGTAACACTATGCTGGCAACAATGCCTAATAGGCCACGACAGGCCACTTGTAGGTGAATGCCGGATATTTGTAGGTGAAAATTCAACGACCGACCGGCTTGAAATGGATAGCCATTAGCCGTAATTTGAAAACAAAAAAGTCATGGTAAAACCTCTTCTATTCTCTGTACTGGCAGTAATGATCATTTTACCCCTGTTTGCGCAAACAGTTCCTTCCGCAGAAGTTCAAATCAAGTCGGCCCTCATGGCTGCACCTGAGGGCATGCGCGATAGCGCTAAAGTGTACGGGTTTTCAGAAAAAGGTGAATTCATTACGCTGAGAGAAGGAACCAATGGACTGATCTGCCTGGCGGATGATCCCAATCAAAAAGGTTTTAACGCAGCCTGCTATCACAAGGACCTTGATCCATTTATGGCGAGGGGTCGTGAGTTGAAGAAAGAGGGCAAGAACTTTAAGGAGATATTCGATATGCGAGAAGAAGAGGTGAAGGCAGGCAAACTAAAAATACCGCACGGCTCAAGCCTCTTTGTATTATACGGGCCTGATGAAGTACTGAACACAGCAACAGGTGAAGTGACCGGTGCAAGCCTTCGCTCTGTGGTATACATCCCTTTTGAAACATCAGAAAGCACAGGACTTCCTCTAAAACCAGCTGCACCAGGTATGCCGTGGATTATGGATCCAGGGACACACCGCGCGCATATTATGATTACCCCTCCGAAGGGGAATTAAACACTTGAAGTCTGGGTCTCGCCTGACAGCTACAACGTCAGCTTGAAACCACCATTCACAACAAAGCCATCCACTGGTGCGTAAATGTCGCGGAACATTGGGTTGGTAATGCTGCCTGTATAAATTGAATCGAACCGGGTTTGTCGTGTGTCAGTGAAGTTTTCAAAATTCAGATACAACGACACTCGCTCCCAGATCTTCTCCATCATCAATCCAAAAATCCAATAGTCTTTTCCTAACGTTCCGTCACCCAGCCGCTGCTGACTGAAATAGTAGGCCTCCAATCCTACCTTCCAGCTCTCCTCCTTTTCGTACATCAACACGTTGTTCAACCGATGTTTGGCCGTGAGTGGATTCTGCTGTTTCATTCCCCCGCTGTGCACCTGTGTGTCTGTATAAGTATACCCCAGGAATAGTTTGAAATCAGCATACTCCACTTTCACGTTGGTCTCCATCCCTCCCGTATCGATATGTCCGGCCAGGTTCGAAAACACATTATCACCTGATGTAAGGCTGTTGAGCATCAGCGGGCTGTCGAGATAAGTGTAAAAGAACAGCTGGTTCACATTGATACCTATGGCATCATTGGCCACCGATGTTCGGAAGTTAAAATCCCAATTGGTACCGTACGACCGCTCCAGCTCGTTGGCGGCAGCCGAAACAGGTAATACATTCCGATATTGCAGGCGTTCACTTTCTTCAGTAAATATGGTAGGCGCCTTGTAGCCCAGTCCTCCACCCAGTCGGGAGGAAAATGTTTCGCTTGGACTGTACATCAAAGACAATCTTGGCAACAAGGCGAACCCGTAGTCCACCACGTAGTCACCTCTCAAACCAGACTCCAGTCTCCACCGGTCAGACAGCGCAATATTGTTTTGCAAAAACCCACCCAACGTGGTTAAAGAGTAATCACGGACAGGAGTGGTCGTTAGCTGTTCCTCCGAAAACTGATCGGTCCAAAGGTTAGCACCACCAATCCATTCTGACCCACCTCTGTTGTGAACCACATTCAATTCTGTAAATGAGGCCTTTTGCAAACCTTCAAATCGATACGAGGGACCACTGAGATCGCGATCGAACACATTGAAGCTGTTTCTCACATTCAGTTCGGTCTTTCCATCAAATCGGTGTTGGTAAACAAGTTGGGTTGACATCCTCCTTGAATCATTTTTCTCAAAGTAGCTATGCACAGCGTCACCCTTTCCGTCAAGGTAAAGCATATCCCCTCCTATGCGTTCTTCCGTGGTGGCACTCACGCCCACCTCCAACTTGTCATTGTCACCAAAACCGAAGAAGAGTTTTGGGTTGACCGAATAGCGGGTGTAGGCAGGGATCGCTGACAGACCAATGTCTGCCGGATCATAAGGTTCACTGCTGTTGCGCGAAGCAAAGAGCGTGATCCCAACTCCCTTGAGTTGCTCACTATAATAAGTGCTTAGATCCAATCCTTTGGCAGAAGTACCATTGGCAAACAAACGCAGTTCGCGTTCATCACCTGGACGCTTGCTCACCAGGTTCACCAGCCCGGCTATCGCACCACCTCCATACAATGTGGAAGACGAACCTTTGATCACTTCCACCTGCTTCAGGTCGAGAGGTGGTGTTTGCAGCAGACCCAGCCCACCGGAAAAACCAGCATATAAGGGAAACCCATCCTTTAGTATCTGGGTGTACCGCCCATCGAGTCCCTGGATACGAATCGATGCATTGGCCGAAGTGGCGGAGGTTTGCTGAGTTTGAATACCGGTGCTCTCATTGAGCAACATCCGAATGTCACCTGGTTTCATGTTTCCCTTTTCCTCCAGCTCCTCACCGGCAATGAATTCCACGCGTGTCGGTATGTCGGCAATGGTGCGACTGCTGCGGGTAGAAGCAACAATGATCTCCTCGAGCTCTTCATCCGAGGGGTCGAGGCTTATCTGAATCGCTGGTCCAGCCGGAAGCGGAAAAGTAAATGGCAACTGTTGAGTTTCATAACCCACGAACCTGATTTCTATAGTGTGGTCACCGTCCGGTATGTTATCGATCACCAGCAGTCCATTGGCATCGGCACTGGCTCCAAGAGAAGTGCCTAGAACCTGGGCTGTAGCTCCCGGCAAGGGTTGGCTGCTATGGCTGTCTTTTACCTCAGCTCTGAATTGGTGTTGGGCAAGTACACCCTGACTTAATAGTAATAGTGTAATGGCGCATAGTATACGCATTGCATAATGATTTTAATAATTAAGAGATAGAACAACCCGCGCCCCTGCCGATATCTATTACCGGGGATGACGGGCAAGTGATTGACTATCCCTTTTTAGGAGGTTGCCAGAAACGGCTGATGAATTGAGATGGAAGTCCGGCCTGATAGGGAGACTGCGCAACAGTCAGGGGATCGGCTTGTTGATAAGTGTCTGCCAGGGGTGCGGTAACAAAATGGGTGGTGCAGCAGGCGCTGGTACAAAACGGTGTGCAGGTCTCTTCGCCTTCACAACCCGTGTCGCAACTGCTCTCACATTCTATCGCTTCTGTAACATGCTCACCGCTGCAAGGTGTGATGGCCAATGCCAGAAAGCCAACAGCAAAAATGAATAAGAGCACTCTCATCAGTTTCAAAGATAACAGAAATATTGTGGGCTCTGAGAATTGAGGTCTCGACAGGTTTATAAACAAAAAAACCCCGACATCGCTGTCGGGGTTTTAGTTAACGGGGCTTTTCATCTTGCGCGGGGTTTTGTGAAAACAAATCTCCTAACCTGACGGAACTCCTCGCTGTTCTGGCCGAAGATTGCCCTTACGTACTTCCTTGCTGAGCGACCTACCATATAGATAGCTTCGTCCGTTGAGTACAAGGTTTCGTTTCGGGTAATGCGGGCATTGCCCAGCGCCACTCTTGCTTTTACTACTGCGGAGTTGAGGCTGTACATTTTCTTCACGGTGGCCTTCAGGCCAGGTACAGACAACTCGGGTTCGTTGACAGCATAGTTGGGGCTTGTGCTTACCAGTTGAACCAATCGTGCAAAGTGATCAGTTTTGCTTTCATAGCTCAGCTGGGCTACCCGTGGGCTTCTGGCTGGCATCTCGCCTTCGGGTGTTGGCTCAAGAGCCTTCACCTTCGCGCGTCTACCTAGCAACAAACGATAGAACCCTTTCGCATCATGTAGTGTCTCTGCCTTTACGCCTGATGCGTCTAACGTAAGGATGACACTGGCTGCCAGCCTGGGAATATCCCGGAAGAAGACCTCGCGCTCATTGGTCACGCGGTCGTAGTCCGTCTTTTTCTCATGGACGCTGGCGAGCGCCTTTCGTGCATTGACAAGAAGTACACTCAATGCATCTAACCGGAGCTTGGGCAAACCGGGGTTGTACTTGTCTCCGAACCCGGTGCAGCTGCCTACGAATCCCTCGAAGGCCTCTACGTTTTTAACATGTGTCATAAAACATAAAAGTTTTAAAGTTGATACATGTCTTAATTACGGAATTTTCCTAATAAAAGGTTTCAGTTTTGTAAAATATTTTTAAAATATTTTTCGGATTGGTAAAATCTTATTCTTCGATCACCTGAGATTTCTCAAAAGTCTGATTAGAAAACGTCATTGCGAGCCGAAGGCCTGGGCAGTGTAATGGAGCGAAGTAATCTCCTGTTCGAAGCTGGACCGGCCAATATGAGATTGCTTCACGCATGCGCACATACTACCCCGTCAGTTCGCAATGACGTTTTTCTTAACGGCAACCAAGTCACTCCCCAGCAAGGGTTCGTGTCCACACGAACCACACCCCACACCCAGTCACCAGAAGTCACAGCAATGTCCTCTGAGAAGCAGGGACACTGCGTTTACTAATCCATCCCGCGCTAAACCTGTCACTCCGGGAGACTCTGCCTGGCCTTAATTATTTCAAACGGCTATACCAACGTCAGCAAATACTTGCTAAGCCCTTCAAACACTGAACCCCAGCCATTGAAGAAGCCCATGTCCTCTTGCTGCTTACAGTAGGCTTCTGTCGGATGGATTACTTTGAAGACAAAGTCGGTCTTATCTCCTTTGTCGGCAAAAGTTGCCACTATGGTTACCCCTTCTGTCATGGGAACAAAATTGGCTGACGTCTCGATCAGTTCCGGCTTCACGATACGCGAGTACTTGCCGAAGCTCATAAACTCCTGTCCGTTGGGCATGGGCATGCTGTACTCCCACTCCCCGCCTTCCCGGAAGTCATGTTTTCTAATGCTCACCTTCATACCTTTAGGCCCCCACCACTTGGCGATATGTTCCGGCTGGGTCCATGCATCCCACGCAAGGGCACGCGGAACGTCAAAGGTGCGGGTGATGGTTAGGGTCCTTTTCTCAATGTCATCGGTGGTTTTCATGGGTTCTTGTGTTTTAGTTTCAGTTCGCTGAGGTATCGTTCAAAGGAGTCGAGTTTGTCCTCCCACAACCGCTGGTAGCATTGCGCCCAGTCAGATACACGTCTAAGCTCTTTGGGTATGATGACGCAATGGCGTTCACGTCCGATGGTAGCCATTTTTACCAATCCGCACTCACGTAAAATCTTTAGGTGGTTGGAGATAGCTGGACGACTAATGTCAAATTGCTCGACTACCTCGTTCACGGTGTGAGGTTGTTGGGATAGCAAGTCAATAATATCCCTCCTTACCGGGTCGGCTATAGCCTGAAAAACATCTCGTCTCATTATATGTAATCAATCGATTACCTAAATTATATGTAATCGTTCGATTACACAAATATATTGCAGACTTTTTTCAGCTACCCTTCGAGGTCACATCATGGCGGTGCGCTGTAACATCTACCGGTATCCGGGGTTGCAACTACTATGGTGTGAGGTATCAAAATAATTATGCGCACTCTCATCTACCAACATTCGAGGTTGCAACTGGTACGGTACGCGGTGTCAAAATAATTATGCGCACTCTCAATTACTGACATGCGAGGTTGCAACTGATGTAGTGCTCGGTCGCAAAATAAGGGAGTGAATTGTCATCTGGTGTCCTATGCGGTCTCATTTGGGTACATGCGCTGTTGCAAGTGGTGACATTCGATGTGCTATCTGCCAGGGTACGAGGTATCAAAATAATTATGCGCACTCTCATTTACTGACATACGAGGTTGCAACTAGTGTAGTGCACAGTCTCAAAATCCTGCTCCGCATTCCCAACTGGTGTGGTACAAGGTTCCAAAATCCTGCACCGTACTCCCAACTGGTATGCAGCAAGCTTCCTGTCGCAGCAGCGTCTCCAGGCTACTAAGCTGTGGACACTCACTCCGAAGCATCAACAAACCAACTCAACTCATAACCAAAAAGTCTTGGAGAACCCGTACTCACCGAGTCAGTTTGGTAGTCAATGTTGATAGTGCTAATGATGCCGTTGGTTCCCAAAACCCAGTTGAGTTGGGTTGGCATCAGAGTCATACTGATTGTATCGCTGGTGAGGTCGGGGCGTTGGGCCAGAAACGGAGTTATTTGAACGAAAAGCTCTTTCCCGTTGGCGATAGTCAGGAAGTCACCATCCACGATGTGCTCCACAGATTTTGTTGTATCACTTGGCCTGCGCGACATCCACCCTACCCGGACGGGATTACCTTTGCGGACAAGTTCAATGAGCTTGCCTTTATCTCCAGATACCCTCACTCCGGCCTTGTCGGTCTTGTAAATCAACTTCCATCCGCTCTTGTCGGGTTGACGATTGCAACTTATTGCTATCACAGCTAAGAATAAAATTAAGTGAGGACGCATGATGAGATGAATTAGTCCGTCTTTAAAAAACGCGATCAAATTAATTAAGATGCCGTGATCGCAGAACAGATAATTCAACTGATTGCTATAGTTGTCGTTTGGAAAACTTTTGGGGAGAAGCATCTATAGCCTATGTGTTGAGATTCTTCGATCGCTCCCCGCTCACGCGAGATCTCACTCAGAAAGA
>JAGQYM010000061.1 GCA_020436085.1 Cyclobacteriaceae bacterium | reverse complement strand
AGCTTAAAATAAAAAAGCCCCACATTGCGGGGCTTTTAATTAAAGTGCCTAATGTATTAGTCTCTTCTGTTGTATCCGCCTCTGCTACCACCGCGATCTTCGCGAGGGCGTGCTTCGTTAACTACAAGATTCTTACCCATAAAGTCTTTTCCGTTTAGCTCAGCAATTGCTTGCTTAGCTGCACTGTCATCTTTCATTTCAACGAAGCCGAAACCTCTGCTTCTTTGTGTGAACTTATCGGTGATGATTTTTGCTGAATCTACGTCACCGTATTGTGAAAATAACGTCTTCAGTTCTTCTTCTGATGCCTTCCAAGGGATGTTGGCTACATAAATGTTCATTGTTGAGTAATTAAGTTACATAAAGTTTAAGCTAACAACAGACTAAATGAAGGACCGGAGTCTTTACCTAAATTTGAATTCTGGGTTAACTAAACAAAGTTATAATAAATTTTGTGAATTCTTTTTTGACAAAAAAGTGACCAAAATGGGGTAGAAATAGGGGTTTTGTTATTGATAATCGCTGTTTTTTCCGATAAACGATTCCAGGTTTTTGGAGGCCATGGACCTTATCTTATTCTTTACCAGGGGGCTCCAGCCAAGGAAAATGCCTGAAGTACCTAAGGCCATTCTACTCCATCGCCAAAGATCAAAGCTGTCCGTATGTTGAATGATCAAGCCGTCTTTAAATCTAAACTGAGCATCAATCTTATTGTGAACTTTTCGCCCCGTTTTGGAAAAGGTATAAATCGCCTCCCAGTGACATGATCCTTGTTTGTCGTCTGCCACAATGTTGTTGAATGAAATTTCTAAGTCCTTTGACGCGGAAACCAACATATGCCACATTGCCTTAGCTTCTTTGCCTTTTAACAAAGGAAAAACCGGGTCCGAAAAAGTGATATCGTCAGCATAACAGCTTTGCATGCCGTTCCAATCTTTATGGCGAAAAGAGGTGTAGAATTTTTCTATGAGTTGAGCGTTGTTCATGGTTTCTTTATTTTAAACTCAAAGATGTCTGGTCGTGCGTAGTGACCAATTACGTCAAAGTCCATCTTTGCCTTTACCACCTCGCGGTGAGAGATATCAGCGTACAGAATGCCTTCTTTGCCGAAGAGTGGCCCAGCAATCACATTACCCATTGGAGAAACAATTACACTACCTCCACTACACATCAGGTCAGGCTGATTACCGAGTTCTTTCTGTAGTGATTCTGGATATTGATCTTTAGTCACATACTGATTGCAACCCAATACATAACATCTGCCTTCGCATGCAATATGCGAGAGTGTAGACTGCCAACTATCGCGACAGTCTGCAGTAGGAGCCACGTATACTTCAATTCCCTGTTGATAGAGTGCTGTTCGGGCGAGCGGCATGTAGTTTTCCCAGCATACGAGTCCACCGACACTGCCTAGTTCTGTCTTGTGTACCGTGAGATCCTGGCCATCACCTTCGCCCCATAGAATTCGTTCTGCCGCGGTAGGTTTGATCTTCCTGTGTTTACCAATGAGTTTGCCTTCTTTCGAGAAATAAATCAAAGTGCAATACAGCGTATCGCTAGTTGAATCCCGCTCGGTGACACCGATGGCCAACATGACCTTTGAATCTTTCGCAAACTTGCCCAGTGTTTCGGTTTCAGGTCCTGGGACTTCAATTGCGTTGTTCCAGTATTCCAGAAATAATTCTCGTCCCTCCGTTGACCGACTTCCCACAACTGTTCCAAAAGAGAGCCCGCGCGGATACCCTGGAATAAAAACTTCGGGAAAAACGATTAACTCAGCACCCTGAGCTGCAGCCTCTTCAACCAGCTTGCCAATCTTACTAACTGTTTTAGCTTTATCGAAAAGTACCGGTGCCGCCTGCACAACGGCCGCCTTGTAACTGTACATATGCAAACCTGTTTTGCTTCAAGATAAGCAGGTTCGCTCTGAAAACAACGATCGAAAATTTCTTAAAACGCTCGTTCTACACTTCCTGACCCGTAGACCTTCTTGGTGACTTTTTTTGTGTTGCCTTTGTGTTTTAGGTTTCCGCTTCCCATCACGGTGGCTTCCAGGTTTTCGCTCACGGTAATATCTGCTGAGCCACTGCCTCCAATTTTTACATTCGCATATTCCAGTTCGCAGTTGAAGGCATTTAGATTTCCGCTTCCGCTCATCAGAATATCATTCGATGTTGCATAACCTTTTAACGTGACCGTTCCAGAGCCTGCCACTTCAGTGGATATCTTCTTTCCTTTGATGTCAATGTCCATCGACCCGCTACCGGTCAGGCTCACTTTAAGATCATCGGATGCGATTGAGTTCTCTGAGACAATCTTTCCTCCACCATTGACCTGCAAGGTATTCACATCTTTTACGCTCACATATACCTTCATGGTTGGGTTCAGCTTTATATCGTCAATCTTAGCCCATAGACTCTTATTGGCCGGGTCTGGCTTTCGTTCGACATTGATCATCAGGATGCCACCTTCAACTTTTATTTCCGTAGCCTCCAGTATCTCAGCCAGCGCCTCAACTCTTACCTCCTGTTTATTGGTTTGCTTTAGGTATATCGTATAGTTGGAATTTACATATACACCTTGAAACTCCGGAAGGTCGAATGATTTTTTAGAAACTTGTGCAAAAGAGCAAGTAGATATTAATAAGAGTGCAATAGTTACGTGTCTCATGGTAAAATTAGTTTTTATGCAACTGCAAGGAAGGCAACTAAACCCTACTTTGAAATTTGAAAAAGGCCAGTGGCGAAATAGTTCGGCAAGAAAACTTTATCGGGGTTAAGTAATCTGTTGAATTACTTTTTGGACTTGAAAATAGCCCTGTAGATAAGGCTAAAAACGATGAGGCCAATAATCATCGCGACAATAACACCAGGCGAAACAAGGTCAATGGCATGCATAACTACAACTTAACTCTCATCTGCAATTTAATGTCATTGATTGAATTTCCTTCAATGCTTTCATTCCCAGAACTGATTGTGTCAATATTCTCATACGCGAATCGCGACCACTTGATCCAAAAGTCTATTTTTTTACTAATTGAGTATTGCAGAAGAACATATTGACGTACACCGACTCCCTGGTAAAAAGGAAATGAGTATGCCAACCAGACATCTTTTTCATAGATGTATTGGCGATTATCGAAGTCGTCAGTATCGAACAAAGCGAACCGGCCAGAAACAGACAGTCTTCGAATCGAGAGGTTTAAATCCTGAATGATTGCAAATCCATGCGTTTTGTTGATCATGAGTGTGTAGTTGCTGAATTGCACTCTGGTTTTGAGACTTAAATTTTTAGTGACGGAGTAGTCGGCATTGATCCAATAGTTTCTCTTGAGACCATTAGCCACCTCATACAGGTTTTCTGAGCTTATATTTCGAATTTTTGACTCTTCCCTCACTTGGAAGTAGATCAATAGATCTTTTCGGGGTTGATACGAGTATCGTAACAAGTACTCGTGACCATCAGAAGGCGCATATCCTCTATATCTGATCCATGGAAATTTGAAAAAATCGGTATACCCAGCTAACATATTTCTTTTGTTGAATTTGTATTTCCATCCGAGGTAGTAACCCTTTTCATTTCTTATGGCTATATTTTCTGATACTGCATTTCCGTACAACGAATGAAAGTCTCTGTCATAATGTCGATACAAAAACGACACGTCAAACTTGGAAGTGAGACTTGTTAACAGGCCGGCAACGACAGCTTTTCCACTTCCGTAGATTTGTGCGAATTCACTGAAGAAGGTCGTGTTATAAAAATTGTAATTGAGGTAGGCACCAACGTTGGTGTTCTCACTTCCCCGGAAATAAAAACCATTGTAAATATTTTGAGGAGAGAGAATTGGGAATCCGTAATGTGTGTAATGATAGACTATTCCCGACTGTAGCGCTCTCGTGTCATAGCTTAGCACGGCACCCAAGTTAGTTTCTCGAAGTGACTTTCTATTTCTAATCTCGGTTTGGGTTCTGTGAAGACCTGTTGTTGGTACTGAAGACAGAAATAATGACGTACTATCACCTGCGAGTGATCCATCCCGAAGAAGTGATGAGGCGAACGCGTGGACTTTCCATCTGTTGGCTGCCTTTATGCTAACAGCTGCTCCCCGAAAAAATCCAGATTCGTTAAGGGAGGTATAAGGCAGAAACCCAATGTTTGTTCTTCGCAGTGTTGTTATTGTTTCAGCACCTTTGCCACCTCCAAAACCACCTCCAAAGATTAACCCTTGACCAAACTGGGATTGAAAATCTCCGATGACAAGATTTTCTAATTTCCCCTTGTTGAGCAACTGTGCGTGGGCTGATAGGTAGTCAAATCCATAGTTCTTTTCAGATGAAGACCACTTAAGTTGTTCGCCTGGGTCCTTTTCTGCGGTGAAGCCAAAACTGAAATCCGAAGCGCGTGCTGTGCGATACCGTGTATATAACCTATAAGGTGAGCCTGCGTAGGCTCTCCCTCCATTGTATTCGGTATATCCTCTGCGTGTTTCCAGCGTTTTGTTGAACCGAGTAAGCCAGTAGCTATTCTTTTCGTCAAGAATTCTGCGTGGTAGTGACTTTATTTGTTCGTTACCTGACCTTATGGTGACAAATGGGATAATTAACTCTAAAACTGCCGGATCGAAATCATCTAATATTTGGAGTTCATAAATCGAAACCAATGACCCGTTTGCCTTTCTGTAATTGATCAATGAGTTGATCTGTTTTTCGTTTAGTGCATACAGTGACCTTAGCTCTTCGGCTGAAGCGGTATTGAGGTCTAGTGGGTTCGAAAGGATTTGGGCCAGGTTCTCGTACAGCTGACTATAGTCTATATCAAGATCCTGAATTGGAAATATGGCTTCTGCCAATTTTTCCAAGTCATACTCTCTTGTTGGTATATCCTGGGCACTGGCATGAATTAAAATGATAGAGCCAATACACACAGGAATCAGCCACCTCATGACTTTGAGGGTTTGGAAACTCGATAAGAAACGGAGAGTTGAAATTGTGTTTGGATTGAGGCAGCATACTGCATTGAATAGTCGATGCTCAGTTTGGATGATCGGTATCCCAGTCCACCACAGATCAAATTGGGGTTGAGATTGAATCCTGTTCTTACGAAGAACTTGCTATAAAATTCATATTCTATTCCACCCTTGAGTATTGGATCGTATATCAAATCTTTCTCCACTTCAATAAGTAGAATTAGATTGGATTCAGGTCGGAACTGGACACCAGTGGTCATCCGAGTTGGAAGCTTCTCCTCAGAATTGGATTTCAGTTTGGATTGAGAAATATTGGTAATCATCGCTCCCACGGAAACTTTATCTGACAGTTCAGCAATGCCACCAAAGTCTAATGTCAGCGCATTTCTGGTGCCAAAACCTTCTGCATTGTATTGTACGTAGTTTAATTTAACTCCCAGTGCTGCCAGCCCAAATCTATTGCTTATGCTCGTTGACAAAATTTGTTCACTATACATTTCATCACCAAAGCGAAACAGGCCTACACCAAAACCAAATGATTTTGCTGGCGTCACTAGCGAAAAGGCGGCACGGTTGGCCCCAGGCAAGGCAGGCGGAACAGAATAGGCAAAGTTGACTGCGGTTTGGGTTCCGTTTGCGATTCCTGCAAAATTATTGTGAAATGACCAGCTATCGGATAGAGCGGACGATGCGTTGGCCAGCGCCCCACTTCTGGCTCCCATAAGCGTGGAAACGCTTTGAGGTTTTGTAACTTGAGGGATGAGCAGAATTAAAGCTACAACGACTAATCGCATTTTTGTTCAAGACTAGGGAAAAGGTATATATTAATGGTTAAAAACCCTATTTTTTACTACCTAATAATCGGCATTTCCTTTTCAGGATTTGCTCAAACAGATGACAGTCGATACCCCAATGGGCAGAAAAAAGCTATTGGCGTCTTTCACAAGGGTAAGAAGGCAGGGGAATGGAAGTACTATTACCCTAATGGCAACCTGAGTTCAATCGAACACTATGTGGGTGGGAATCTTGACGGGGAGGCTGTGTACTACTACCCGTCCGGAAGCATTCAGGCAAAAGAGCATTGGAACGAGGGTACTCTTGCTGACTCGGCATTCTATTACCATGAAAATGGGGTCATCGACAAGAAAGGCGTCTATCATGAAAGCAGCTATAAAGGTAAATGGATACACTACTTCGAAAACGGTGAAGTGGAACGTGAACTCTTTTATAAAAATGGTCTGCCGAATGGACCAACCAAAATCTTTAGTGAGGCGGGAGTGTTAATTCAAAAAGGTTCCTATCGAGAGGGAAAGGAAGATGGCCCATGGGAATTTTTTAGCGAGAAGGGAGAACTACAATATACCGGAAGTTATGATTTGGGTGAGCCGGTGGGAATCTGGTACGAATACAAGAAGGGAAAGCAAAAGGTGTATAAGAAATACTAGAATTCCTTTTTCACATTGAAGAAGAAACCGTGAGTGCCTTCACGCGTGAAGCTGTACTCAAACCTAAGTACTGCGTCATATACGGTCACGATATCAAGGCCTCCACCTGCACCGATCAAAAACCTGTTGGATAGAGTATTATTAATGGCTAGTTCCTGGTAGCGGGAGAAATTTTCAACATAGCCCATATCTACGTAGCCCTTCAAATAAATTGATAAAGGGAAATAGCTGAACTGTTCATGTGGCATATTGGCAAGATGCCAGCCACGTGTGAATATTCTCTTCTTCAATGTGGCCTTGTTCAAAAAGAATCTTGATCCTTCGATTACATAGATTTCGTATCCTCTCAAAAACTGCTTTCGATAGCCGATAGCATTGTATAATGAATACGGTTGCGATTGAGGGGTACTCAGATACAACGATGAAAAATTTGAAAAATAAAAGCCACTCTTCAGGTCGACATATTGAGCATGCGTAAGATTGATTTCAAATTGATCAACCCCGCTGCTTAAACCTAGTCCAATCTTTTTCAGGTAGATGTTTGAATGGTGGCCGTTGAGTGGATAGGCAAATACATCTCGATGATCCGAAGTGAATGAATAGGTGATTGCTTCAAAGCGCTGATTCTTTTCACCATTGGCGTAATAGTTTGGATTTAATGTAGCGATAGTATCTGCGATCTCAGAAGTTCTGTATTCAAGCCCCAGATTGTGGGTTTCATAAAATGATTTTCTGTAAGAGTAATTGACGGCAAATAGGGTACTCTTTCTGAGGACTTCCTGGGATTTAAGGAACAGAAGCTTATGATCTTCCGTAAAGTATGACAGGTTTTTGGGTTCAGCAAAGGAAAATAAAAATGAAAGACCTTGTTTTTGATTCTTGTCAAGATTAGGAATCTGATAAGCTAGATCATATCTCCGCGAAAAACCAAATTGTGCCGTCAACCTCAGTGTCTCATTCCTCCCTCGAAAATTATATTGGTATAGGCGTAGACCGTAGTTCACACGGCTCAGGTCATGATCGTAGGTCTGCCACCATTCATTGAAGTTCCGGTCAGAGATTTCAAAAATGGGAACTGGAAAAGTATACCACCGCTCGGTAACTTCCACCAGCAAGTCGAATCTACCAGACGATACTGTGATGGGCCTCAACTCGACCGTATTGAAAAGTCTGAGGTTATAGATTTTGTTTTTATCCTTCTGTAAAATATCTGGAAGCAGGACATTAGAGACTGTGTCGCCCGGAATAAGGCTTAATTCTCTCAGGATTATCCGATCTCGCGTAGTTTTATTGCCGGCTATGATGACCTTGTTGAGTGTGAGCAGTTCAACACTCGTTGTATCGGAGATAACGGTATCATCTTTTGACCTCTTGCTATTGGCCCCACCATTTTGAGCCTGCGCACCTGAGCCTGTCAGGATTAAGATTCCAATTGTAACAATTACCCACCGCGCGCTCATGCCCTAAATTCTCAAATAGAAATTACATTTTTCAGGTTTTTGGCGATGCGTTCTTTTTTGACCAAATGAGAATGCCAATACCTACCATAACAAGGGGGATACTTAAAATCTGGCCCATGTTGAGAGGGAGATCATCCTCGAACGGGACCTGATTTTCTTTGAGGAATTCGTACACAAAGCGTAAGCTCCAAAGTACGATCATAAAGATGCCAAATATCTTTCCAGTTGCGATCTGCTCCTTTTCCCTTGACCATACCCATAGCAAAAGTAGGAAAAGAAGTAAGCATGAAATCGACTCGTAAAGTTGAGCTGGATGTCGAGCGATAGCGAATGTGCTGATCTTAGCTGCAAACGTGCCAGACTTTTCTTCAATGACCTCATAGCGTAAATCATGAGATACCGATTCATCTACATATTCATCCAACCTGGTTAGATAAAATTTTGCATAGGATCGGCAAAATTGATCCACTGAAACTCTATTGGTTCCTTCCTTGAAGAAGAGGTATATGGAAATGGGTTTCCTTCCGTTGGATCCTTCTGGCAGATCTTCATTTCGTGAAACGCTAACTGATTCAATTAGGCTTGAGCCTGAGTCCTCTCGTTTCATAGCCTCAGTCACCTTCCCGAGAAAGGCTACGCCTATAGCCGAATCTGTAGGCTTCCCAATTATTTCAGAGTTAAAGAAGTTTCCTAAACGAATGAGGCAACCTGTGAGTGCAACGACAATCACAATCCGGTCAACAACCTGAATATAGTTTTGGCCTGGTTTCTTTTTTCTACTATAAAGCCAAAGCGCGAATAGAATACCGATGGCAGCTCCATGGCTTGCTAGTCCCTGAAGGCCGGTAAATTTAAACTCGGGCGAGAATTCGAAGGGCAAAAAAACACCCAAAGGATTTTCCCAAAGCAGCTCTGGTTGGTAGAAGAAAATATGTCCTAGTCTGGCACCTACAATAGTTGCGATCACCATATAGATCGTCAGTGTGTCTATATCCTTCTCTGGCTTGCCTTCCTTGCGATAGATATAATAGAGTATTTGTTGGCTTAGCAGGAAACCAAGAGCAAAAAGAAGTCCGTACCAACGAAGCGAAAAAGAGCCAATGTTCAGAATTTCAGGATTGGCGTTCCAGATTATATAACTGATCATCAAAAAGAGAGTCTAGAATGGCGAAAATAAGTCCGCGCAAAGATATTAGCTTAGGGCCAATGCCCAAACCCAATTAGCGCTCCAATTGGGCCAATTCTGCCTCAAATCCCCCTGAAAGGATTGGGAAACGGCACCAGCTCCTAGGATCTACATTGAGATCATCGAGATGGAAGGAAGGGGCGATTCGCTCTCGTTTCCACTGATTTCTTGCCCATAGTTTAAAGAACTTGATAATAGATGGTTTGAGTAGAGCGACCTCATACTCTGTCAATAGCTGTTCGTAAACTTGTTTGGGAGACTTTCTGTCTCGAATGGCAAGCTTTTCAATTTTTACGAGAAGATCATACGGCATGAGGTCCTTTTCATCCGTTTGTGCAGAATGTTCTGGTCGCAACTCCGCGGTCGGCTCAAGGGCGTTAACCTTCGAAAGGCCCGTGTAACCAAGTTCTTTTTCGGCCCACTTGAGCCACTGGATGATGAATGGCTTATCAACTCCGGCAATAGGTGCAAGACTTCCGCTGGTGTCTCCATCCATTGTAGCATAGCCCACATCACCTTCACTTCGATTGGATGTTGTAAGTAGAAGCGAGTTTTTGATGTTAGCCAACATCCAGATGATAGGAGAACGTGCACGTGCTTGAATGTTTTGCAGAGCGATGTCGTCTTTCTCCCAGGTCAATTTCCTTTCCAGTACTGATTCCATTTTTGAACTGTACGACTTCACCTCATCATCAATCGTCCATGAAAAGAAACCGGCACCGACACTTTCAGCAAGGGTGCGCGCAGCGTTCAATGTTGTGTTACTTGAATTGCTGGTTCCTTGATAGGCGCAAGTGAGGAGCTGATTTGTTGCATCCTTCACGTTCTCTCCTGTGATAGAAAATATTTTTTTCACGGTCTCCCAACCTAATTCTTTCACCGCTCGATTGAGCATCTCCGCCACAACTACTGCGCAGCAAGACGAATCAGCACCGCCACTTAAGCTCAATACAAATCCCTTTGATTTACTTTTTCTCAGATAGTCAAACAGCGCCAACGAGATAGATTGCGCAAACTCCTGATTTTTATTTGGGATATCCGGAAGAACGGTATAGCTATCATTTGATGAATTGTCAAAGTCTACCGTACAACTTTGAAGTACAAAGGGTTTAAATGAAAGTCTTGGGTTGCGCAAGATGAGTTCACCGTTTCTCGCAAAGAGAATATCCCCATCGTAAATCATTCTTCCTGCTTCATTGCCCAGAAGGTTGACGTATCCATAAACACAGTTATACCTTCGGGAACTCTCTTTTACAAGTTCTTCACGCGATGGGCTTTTGCTCATCGCGAAGTGACTCGCGCTGGGATTGAGAATCAAATCAACGTTGCGATGAACCAGGTGATCGGCAGGGCGGACTGACCGCCAGGCATCTTCACAAATTTCAAAACCAAAAGACACACCCTTGCATTCAAATGTGAGGTCACCGACACTCACGATCTGATCACCCAGTTTTATTTGCCTGATCAGGTGAGGTTTCCATGCCTCAAACCATCTCGGTTCGTAATGCACACCGTCACGAGCAAGGTTCTGCTTCAGCGTTATTCCGAGCACCTTTCCGTGGTGCACAACACAAACTCCATTGTAGGTATGCCCATCGATCCGCACAGGCATTCCAATACAGGTCATGGTGCTTTTCACTTCAGGAACGATTGTCTGAAGTTCATCCCAAGCCCTGGCTGAAACCCATTCGGTTAAGAACAGATCTTCACATCCGTAACCTGTCAGGCATAGTTCTGGAAAGCAAAGTAAGTCAACACTCTCGGCTTGTGCTTCCTTCAGCGCGCTTAAGATGTTTTGCGTGTTGTGTTGCCAATCGATTGGGGTTTGATTAACAGTCGCACCAGCAATTTTTAATTTCTTCGTCATTGTCAAATCGTCCCCAGAGGCTAGTCTATGCCAAGCATTAAATTGGTCTTTTGTGCAGCGTCCTGTTCCGCCTTTTTCTTTGTATAACCAAAACCCTGACCATAAGGTTGATCGTCAAGAAATATTTGCGCGATAAATTCTTTTCCATTTTTTCCTCGCTTTGCAGTAGTCACTTCAAAACGAATATTTTTTCCGGACCGCTGACACCACTCAATCACCTTGCTTTTATAATTGGTGTTTGAATTCACTACTTCTTCCAAATTGAAGTAAGGCTGAATGAGTTTATCTATAACAAATTTTTTGCACCTGAGATATCCCTTGTCGAGATAAACTGCACCTACAATTGCTTCAAGTGTGTTACCAAGTATCACCTGCTGCAGTTGTTGATTGTTTTTGTCTGACTGCACGATGTCATGAATACCCATCTTCCTTGCCAGCAGGTTCAATGATTCTCTGTTGACGATTCTGGATCGGATCTCTGTCAAAAAACCTTCGTCTTTGAATGGATACTTTTTGAACAAGTAATCTGCCACTGCTGCACCAAGAATCGCGTCTCCAAGGTATTCCAGCCGTTCATTTGATTCGCGAAAGCCGTCTATTTCTTTGGCTTTTGAACTGTGTAGTGTAGCGAGTCTATACAGCTCAATATTGGAAGGAGTAATGCCAGCGATAGTGCGTATAGCAACAACTAGCTTCTGATTCTCTTTTTTGCTGCCTTTGGATTTAAGTAAGCCCCACACAATCGTTGTGCCTTACTCGATCTTTTTGAAGATGATAGAAAAATTATGCCCTCCGAAGCCAAAGGTATTGCTAAGTGTCACTTTTACATCACGTTTTTGGGCGGAGTTGAATGTGAGATTCAGTTTTGGATCAAGTCCCTCGTCATCCTGAAAATGATTAATAGTAGGAGGGATGATGCCTTCATTTATTGCAAGAAGGCAAGCAATGGATTCAATTGCACCAGCGGCACCAAGCAGGTGACCAGTCATTGATTTGGTGGAACTGATGTTCATCTTGTAGGCGTGTTCACCAAACACCTTTTGGATTGCTTTGATCTCACCTATGTCTCCAAGGGGAGTAGAAGTACCGTGTGTATTGATATAGTCAACATCTGAAGCGTTGATTCCCGCCTCTTCCAACGCGTGTTCCATTACCTTCACAATACCAGCTCCCTCTGGATGCGGAGCCGTGATGTGATATGCATCCGCTGACATGCCACCACCAAGTACTTCGGCATAAATTTTTGCACCGCGTTTTTTCGCGTGCTCGTATTCTTCCAAGATTAGTCCGCCTGCACCTTCACCTAGCACAAAGCCATCACGATCTTTGTCGTAAGGACGAGATGCCGTCTCAGGTGAATCGTTTCTTTCCGAAAGTGCTTTCATGGCATTAAATCCGCCAACACCAGCTTCACAAACTGCCATCTCAGAACCTCCCGTTACGATCACATCGGATTTGCCGAGTCGAATGTAGGTGAAGGCATCATAGATTGAATTGGTAGAAGAGGCACATGCTGAAACCGTTGTGAAATTAGGACCTCTAAAACCGTATTTAATCGAAATATGTCCTGCACTTAGATCGGCAATCATTTTGGGGATAAAGAAGGGATTAAATCGTGGTGTGCCATCACCGGCTGCAAACGACTTAACCTCTTCTTGAAATGTTAACAAACCACCGATTCCTGATCCCCAGATCACACCAACGCGATCCGGATTTAATTGATCAAGTGGAAGGTTTGCATCTTTTATAGCTTCGTCCGCTACCACCATCGCATACTGTGCAAAGGGGTCCATTTTACGAGCTTCTTTTCTGTCGATAAAGTTGCCCACATCGAAGCCCTTTACCTCGCATGCAAATTTTGTTTTGAAACGAGAGGCGTCAAACTTAGTAATTGGTGCAGCACCACTTTTGCCTTTTCGTAAACCGTCCCAATACTCTTCACGGGTGTTTCCGATAGGTGTTAAAGCGCCAATACCAGTAATTACTACTCGTCTAAAACTCATCTAAAAAATATTTGGGGAGCGAGATATGCCGATTACTTCTTCACGTTCTCCTCAAGATAAGAAATCGCCTGTCCAACAGTGGCAATGTTCTCAGCTTGATCATCCGGGATAGAAATGTTGAATTCCTTTTCAAATTCCATGATCAATTCAACGGTATCCAAAGAGTCGGCACCGAGGTCGTTAGTAAAGGAAGCCTCAGGGGTAACTTCAGATTCTTCTACGCCCAGTTTGTCAATAATGATCTGTTTTACTTTTTGTGCGATTTCAGACATGTTTTTTAAGTTTAGAGTATTCAAAAATCTGTGCAAAGAAAGAGATTTAGTGCAATATTGTCAAACTATTTACCTTCCAAAAGCAGGTGTCAAAACCGCTGAAAATGAAGAAAAAAAGGCTCGAAATTGACTATAGCTATGATTTTGAGTTGCTGGGAGTCATTTCATCTGCCAAGGGTTATAAGCTGGCCTGGGACATGAACAATCACCTGGGAATTCGCCTTATCAAACAGCAAGATTTGGCCATTCAATTTGCCAATCAGGTCACTGGCACTTACTCCCATTTTTCACACGACAGTCCTCTCAACAGGATCAAGCTTTTTAAAAACAGACCCAACGAGACCGACACCATTAAAAATTTGCTGGTACAGGAATTTCCCCACTTTGACTACATCGTGATGTCACAAGGTGCCGATAAAATAGACAGCAATCGATTGCAAGAATACTTGCGCGCTATTCCTTCAGTTGAAATGGTTGCTTTTATACCTTTGGATGCGCTAAAAGCGAAAGACTACTTTATTTTCTGATATGGAACGTATTGCGTACAACCGCACAAAGATTGTGGCTACGATTGGCCCTGCATCAAACTCGAAAGAAATGCTGAGGGCATTGGTGAAAGAGGGGGTGGATGTATTCCGTTTGAATTTCTCTCACGGAAAACATGAGGACAAAAAGCAAATCATCGACTTTGTGCGTGAGATCAACGAGGAGATGGGCACACACGTGGCCTTGCTCATTGACTTACAAGGCCCAAAGATACGCGTGAATGAAGTGGAAAAAGGAGTGGTATTGGCACAAGGGCAGGAGTTGGTGATAACTACTCGAGAACTTGTTGGTAATCAGGAGATAGTGAGCACATCATATAAAGACCTGCCCAAGGATGTGAAGAATGGAGAGATGATCCTGATCGATGATGGTAAGATCGAATTGAAAGTACTCGAGGTTCGTGATATCGACATCGTCACAAAAGTGATCTATGGAGGTCCTTTGTCTTCGCGCAAAGGAATAAATCTGCCAAATACCCGAGTGTCTGCTCCGTCACTTACGGAGAAGGATATCGAAGATCTGGAATTTGGCTTAAAGAATGATGTCAACTGGGTTGCACTTTCCTTTGTTAGAAAGGCAGAGGATATTCATGTGCTGAGAGGGATGTTGCAGAAACATAATTCCACAGCCCGGATAATTGCAAAAATTGAGAAGCCGGAAGCGCTTGAAAATATTGACGCCATTATTTCCGCAACTGATGCTGTGATGGTAGCTCGTGGAGACCTCGGTGTGGAGATGTGGATGGAGGAGGTGCCCATCATACAGAAAAAGCTCATCGAAAAATGTAACAAAGCTTCCAAGCCCGTCATTGTGGCAACACAAATGATGGAGAGTATGATAGAGAACCCCAGACCTACACGTGCTGAGGCGAGTGACGTGGCGAACGCGGTGATGGATGGCGCGGATGCCCTGATGTTATCAGCAGAAACAGCAGCTGGAAAATATCCGATAGAGGTAATCAGAAGTATGGTACGCACCATTACTTCTATCGAAAAGCAATCGAGCATTTATTACAAGTTCAGAGAGGTTGACCCGAATTCTCCGATCTTTATTCACGACAGTTTGATCCTGGCGGCTTGCAAGTTGGCTAAGGATGTGGGCGCGAAAGCCATTGTTGGTATGACTGTTTCCGGGTACACAGCGTTTCAGTCATCATCGCACCGACCTGATACGAACATTTTCGTTTTCACAGGAAACAAATCAATACTCAACACAATGAATTTGGTGTGGGGAACGCGTGCCTACCATTATGATAAGCATACTACGACAGATGAGACCATTAAAGATGTTGGAGAGATTCTGAAACGTGATGGTCACGTTAAGCCGGGTGATATCTTTATCAGTCTTGCCAGCATGCCGATTCATGAGCGTAATCGCACAAACATGCTGAAGATCAACGTGGTTGACTAGAGTCTTGGTGTAACCATTATCACCTCTTCACGGTCTACCACTACAGCACCTGCAGGATCGCCCTTTCTTTTTCTTACAAATTTTTTTGGTGTGAAGATTACCGGGCAAAGTGTTTCTGTTTTTCGCTTTGAATTATAAGCAGCAAGCTCGGCCGCTCTTTCGATCACCAGTTTTGGAAAAGGTTTGCCAGACCGGTGTTTAATAACCACGTGTGATCCTGCAACGTCCTTGGCGTGAAGCCACAGGTCGTCTTTGTGTGCAAATTTTTGCGTAAGCTCATCGTTATTGGTCGCGTTTTTTCCAACCCAAATTTGAAATCCCTGAAACTCGAAAGCATGAAATGGCAAAGATGCCTCCCTTGGAGCTTTTGTCTGCAGGTTCGAGTGGGAGTGAAATTTTTTTAAATCTTTAACGGTAGTTGCGTTATCGATATCGATGAGTTGCTGACTTAGCAGTTCCAGTTCGTTTTTCTTTTGATCGATCGAAGCCTTGAGTTTATTTATTTCAATTTCTTGATTTTTGCTTTTGCGATAGTAATTCTCTGCGTTTTTTTGAACGGACAATTCAGGCTTCAGCTTAATGGTAACCGCGTTTTGTTCGAAGTCCTTCAGTGTAGCTGTTGCAGCACCTTTTTTGATCGAGTGCATGTTAGCCATCAGCAAATCCGCCCAGAGTTTGAAATGTGAATCGTATGCTACTTCACGTAATTTCTTTGTGTTCTTTTCGATGTATGATTCACACCCTTGTATTTTTTGTGATAATGAATTTATTAAGTTTTGCTTTTCTCTACTCAACGCCACGCTGCTGGTATATTCATAAAAGAATACAGTGATGGCCTCGATTGGGTCGGAGGGGAGAGGTCTGGTATTCTCAAGAGGCAAAAGAACAAGACGCGGCTTTGTGCTTTGTTGAACGAAGTATTTTGGAGTTTTAAGTTGATTTAGTGTGCTGTTGAATATTTCCCAGCGTTTGTCAACGGTTGAGTTTTCAAATCCTATTTGCACCAAATACTCCCAAACTGGTCTCCCCAGCGTGTAGTAAGTTTTGTGAAGGTCGTCCTGTTGTTTCTGAAAGTTCGATTGACTCCAATTAATTTGCTTATCGAGGGAAGAGACATCCAAAGTCGCATCATCGGAAAATTGATTTTTAAAAATCTTGATCACATTATCGCCCTTTGTCAGAAGGATATTGGATCGATTTCCGTGAAGTTTGAAGATCAGAGAAAGATCATCTTTGAAGTTTAAAGCAAAACTTCTTTCGTTTTCAAATTGGCGGACATCTGTGAATTCTTTCAGGATAATTTCGTCAAACAGATCAACGCTGTTTTTTCTGGCGCGAGAAAATTGATCGGGAAAAGAGAGACAGCTAAACGCTGGGAGCAAGTGGGCCTTTATGAAGAAGGACTGTCTCTTGTTATTAAACTCAATTACCAACTCGTCCTTATTCTGACTGAAGCAGGATACAACGGAATAGCCTTGAAGCCTTGTCCCTAGCTTGGCGCTAAGTTGTCTTAAGAAGTAATAGTTGTTGTGCACGAACTACAAAGATACGGTCAGGCCGTCATAAGCAAGCTGTATGTTGGCTGGCAGTTCATTTGATATTTCTTTGTGCAATCCCAGTTTATGACTGATGTGTGTAAAATAGGTTTTTGATGCACCGATCTTTCCGGCCATTTCAATCGCCTCTTCCAAATTGAAATGAGAAATGTGAGGTTCCTTTTGCAGAGCATTGAGTACCAGTACCTTCGTTCCTTTCAGTCGCTCCATCGTGTTTTCAGGCATGTGGTTGGCATCGGTGATGTAACTGAAGTCTCCGATTCTAAAACCGAATACCGGCATGTGGAGGTGTTGAACCGGTAATGGTGTTATTTCCAGGCCGTGTACTTTAAATGGAGCATCATCAATCTCATTAAGTTGAAGTTGTGGTGTGCCAGGATATTTTTTCTCGAGGAAAGCGTAGTAGTATTCCGTTTTAAGTTGGGTTAAGACCTGTTCGATCCCATATAAGGGCATATCCATGTTCTGCTTAAAATTGAAAGCTCGCACATCGTCTAACCCTGCAGTGTGATCCTTGTGACTGTGTGTAAAGAGAACAAAATCAAGTTTTTGAATCCGCTCTCTCAGCATTTGCTGGCGAAAGTCCGGCCCCGTGTCTATCACGAAACTGTGGTCATCAATTTCAATATGAACTGAAGTTCGCAACCTCTTATCCCGGTAGTCAAGAGACTGACAGACTTCGCAGTCACACCCAATTACGGGTACTCCTTGAGAAGTGCCTGTGCCAAGGAAGGTTACTTTCATCCGTTGTGGACGGCTAATTTTTAGCCATCAATATTGATTTCAGTTTGGGAAAGCTCTTCGTGCAGCTTTTTACTCTTTTCTGAAAATCGGGTAGTGTCAAGGGTCACCAACTTTAAGATATCCAGAAGGGTATTGATCTTCCCTTCTGTAGTATAAAACTTGTTGATAATCATGATCTTTTGTTCCCGTAGCAGGCAATATCCCGACTTGAAATTTCCCTTTTCGTACCTGAGGATGTAGTCAGACTCCGCGACCAGATCTTCAAGCCTTGAGAGGAATTGATTAGTGTACTTGATCATTAGCAACTAAAGTAGTGGTTTTAAGTCCGCAAGGTAATTTGAAATCGGTACATGGGAAAATTAGCAAAGGAAAGATTGTAATTTGGCCCGATGTCTAAGTCAGAAGGCAAGAGATTGATCGTTGTGGTTGGCCCAACAGCTGTTGGAAAAACGAAGGTGGGCATTTCACTTGCCAAACACTTTCACACGGAGGTGATTTCTGCGGATTCCCGGCAGTTTTTTAAGGAGATGAGCATTGGTACGGCAAAACCAGATTTAGAAGAACAGCGGGGCGTGCCCCACCATTTTATTGATTTTTTGCCGGTGGCGGAAGATTACAACGCTGGAAAATACGAGCGGGATAGTTTGGCTTTGTTAGACCAGCTTTTTCAAAAGTACGATAATGCTGTAATGGTCGGAGGTTCTGGGATGTATGTGAAAGCCGTTTGCGAAGGTTTCGATGAAATGCCAGAAGTACCCGATAATGTGAGGGCAGAAATTGTTAGAGATTATGAAGCCAATGGATTGTCATGGCTTCAGCAAGAGGTGATGGAGAATGATCCAGAATATTTTGCACTGGTAGATCAAATGAACCCTGTCAGATTGATGCGGGCACTAGAAATTGTGAGAGCAAGCGGATTGCCCGCCAGTAATTTCAGAGTCAATAAACGAGTTGACCGACCATTTTCAATTGCAAAAATTGGCTTGGAGATGGATCGGGAAGAATTGTATGAAAGAATCGATCAGCGCGTAGATGTGATGATTGACGCAGGCCTTATTGACGAAGTTCAAGGTCTGCAGCAGTTCAAAACCAAGAACGCTTTACAGACCGTGGGATACCAGGAGCTGTTTGACTACTTTGGGGGAAAGCACAACTTGGAAGAAGCTATAAGACTGATCAAGAGAAATACGCGAAGATATGCGAAGCGTCAATTG
>JAGQYM010000060.1 GCA_020436085.1 Cyclobacteriaceae bacterium | reverse complement strand
CTTTCAACTTCCTCTTCTTGGCCACGTATACTTTCGCCAACTGAACGATACCTGCAGGTAATTCATCACCAACCTCAAGTGTGAAGCGCTCGCGCTTAAACTCACCAGCGATGATATTTCTTCTGTTAAGGTAATTCTTAACTACCTGAGACACGAGTTCATTTGCATGATCTTCAGTTGTCCAGTTTTCAAGACTGACGTCAGCTATCAGGTTTACTTCTTCAGGGACATTGTAGTTACTCTCATCGCGATAGATATTCTTATCCGGAAAGAGATTACTTTCAATCACCTTAGCACTAAACTTCACGCCTTTGCTAATCAGCTCATCACCAAACTTGTGCTTCACACCTTGGCTTGACTTACCCGTAAGAATCGAGGTAAGCTTCTTGATCATATCATTGCGCAACTCAGTCAACTGCTTGCTGTAGCGGTTCTTGAGTGCGTCCAATTCCTTCTTAGACTTAGAGCGGAGATCCTTGTCGCGCTTAGGTCTTGAGAAGAGTTTAGTGTCAATTACTACACCACGCAATGAGGGAGGCGCCTTAAGCGATGCATCTTTCACATCGCCCGCCTTATCACCGAAGATCGCTCTCAAGAGTTTTTCTTCCGGTGTAGGATCAGACTCTCCTTTAGGGGTAATCTTACCGATCAGAATGTCTCCTTCTTTAACCTCCGCACCCATGCGAATGATACCATTCTCATCCAGGTGTTTCACGGCCTCTTCACTTACGTTCGGAATCTCAGAAGTCAATTCCTCTTCACCACGTTTTGTATCGCGTACTTCAAGCTCAAATTCTTCAATGTGAATCGAAGTGTAAACGTCATCACGAACCACGCGCTCAGAAATAACAATCGCATCCTCGAAGTTATATCCTTGCCAAGGCATGTATGCCACCAGCAAGTTTCTTCCAAGTGCAAGCTCACCGTTGGCCGTTGCATATCCCTGACACAGTGGCTGGCCTTTTACCACCTTCTCTCCTTTTTTCACAAGCGGAGTAAGGTTGATACAAGTATCCTGGTTAGTCCTTCTGAACTTAATCAGGCTATATGATTTAAATTCATCCTCAAAACGAACTAATCTTTGCTCCTCCGTTACATCGTATTTGATCACGATTTTGGTTGAGTCTACATAGTCAACTACACCAGATCCTTCAGCCAAAATCAATGCTCTCGAGTCGATTGCAATTTTTGCTTCCAATCCTGTTCCCACGATCGGTGCTTCAGGTCTTACCAGAGGTACAGCCTGACGCTGCATGTTGGATCCCATCAACGCACGGTTCGCATCGTCATGCTCAAGGAAAGGAATCATTGATGCAGCGATCGACACGATTTGATTTGGAGCAATGTCCATATAGCGAACCTCAGTTGGCTCTACCACAGGAAAGTCTCCTTCGAAACGCGCCTTGATCTTCTCCTCCTGGATTTCACCACTTGACGACATTTTTACATTCGCCTGCGCAATGTTGTGCGTATCCTCCTCCTCAGCGGTAAGGAATACTACATCATCTTTCAATCTCACTTTACCGTTTTCAACTTTACGGTAAGGTGTTTCAATGAATCCCATCTTATTCACTTTCGCATGAACGCAAAGTGATGAGATCAATCCGATGTTCGGACCTTCAGGGGTTTCGATTGTACAAAGACGACCGTAGTGAGTATAGTGTACGTCACGAACCTCGAAACCTGCACGCTCTCTTGAGAGACCGCCTGGACCGAGTGCCGACATTCTTCTTTTATGTGTGATCTCAGCGAGTGGATTGGTTTGATCCATGAACTGAGATAACTGATTCGTTCCAAAGAATGAATTGATTACAGAAGACAACGTTCTCGCGTTGATCAAATCAACCGGTTTGAAGTCTTCATTGTCGCGAACGTTCATTCTTTCTTTGATGGTTCTTGCCATACGCGCAAGACCAACACCAAACTGCGAGTAAAGCTGCTCACCTACAGTTCTTACCCTTCTGTTGCTCAAGTGGTCGATATCGTCAACCACAGCTTTAGAGTTGATCAACCCGATGAGGTATTTTACAATGAGGATAATATCCTCAGTGGTCAACACGCGCTGATCAAAGCTTAGATCAAGACCGAGTTTCTTGTTGATTCTGTAACGACCAACTTCACCAAGGTCATAACGCTTTTCGCTGAAGAACAAGCTCTGGATAATATCACGAGCAGTTTGTTCATCAGGAGCTTCTGTATTTCTCAATTGACGGTAGATCTGCTCAACGGCCTCTTTTTCAGAGTTTGAGTTATCCTTCGCCAGTGTATTAAAGATGATGTTGTAGTCTGTGATGTTCACATCATCTCTGTGAAGGATGATTGACTTCGCACCAGATTCTACGATGGTATCAACGTCCTCGTCTTCGATCACGTGATCACGCTCCAACAATACTTCGTTTCTGTCGATAGAAACCACCTCACCAGTATCTTCGTCCACAAAGTCTTCAGTCCATGTTTTCAAAACACGGGCAGCCAATTTGCGACCAGTTACTTTCTTAAGAGCGTTCTTAGTAGCCTCCACCTCTTCGGAAAGTCCGAACAGGTCAAGAATATCTTTATCAGTACCGTATCCAATTGCACGAAGCAAAGTGGTTACGGGGAATTTTTTCTTTCTGTCGATGTAAGCATACATCACCGCGTTTACATCGGTAGCAAACTCAATCCATGATCCTTTGAAAGGAATGATTCTGGCAGAGTAAAGCTTGGTACCGTTAGTGTGTTTGCTCATGGCGAAGAACACACCAGGTGATCTGTGAAGCTGTGATACAATCACGCGTTCGGCTCCGTTGATTACAAAAGAGCCTTTCTCAGTCATATACGGTATGTTACCAAGGAAAACTTCCTGCTCGATCGTTTCGAAGTCTTCGTTGTCCTCATCATTACAAGTGAGACGAAGCTTTGCTTTCAAAGGAACTGAGTAAGTAAGACCACGATCAATGCACTCGTCTACCGAGTACTTAGGAGGATCGATTGTATAATCAACAAACTCCAACACGAAGTTTTCGCGGGAGTCTGAGATAGGAAAGTTTTCAGCGAATACTTTAAAGAGACCTTCGTTCTGACGTCTTTCGGCAGGAGTCTCTATTTGCAAAAAGTCTTTGAAAGACTGCAATTGTACATCGAGGAAGTCTGGATATTCCAGCACTTTTTCGATCGATGAGAAGTCAATCCTGTCGTTGTTATTTTTCTTTGCCAAGGTACTTTGTGTTTAAATTTCCCGGACCAGATGATGAAAAAACCAATGGGTACAAATAGGAGTAGACCCCAAGTCCAATTTCTGGATTTGGGGTCTTTAAATCCTTTATAAGACGGTACCCTTCGTCTTCAAGAAAGATTACTTCAACTCGATTTCGGCACCAGCCTCGATGAGTTGCTTCTTGAGGTTTTCAGCTTCGTCTTTAGGTAAACCTTCTTTGATTGTTTTAGGAGCCGAGTCTACTACTTCTTTAGCTTCTTTCAAGCCAAGACCAGTAAGTTCCTTCACCAATTTCACGATTTGAAGCTTGTTAGCTCCAGGTGATTTCAATACTACATCGAAATTGGTCTTCTCAGCTGCACCTGCATCAGATCCGCCTGCCGCAGGACCCGCTGCTACTGCTACTGCAGCTGCTGCCGGCTCAATACCATATGTTTCTTTCAAGTAAGAAGCTAATTCGTTTACCTCCTTCACGGTAAGTTCTACCAGTTGATCGCCTAACGTTTTGATGTCAGCCATTTTTGTAAGTGTTTAATTTCAGTTCAACATTCTAATTTGCCCTCTCTTCCAAAGTCTTAACCAATCCGGCCAATGTGTTCTTTCCACTCAACAGAGCAGATACAACATTCTTGGCAGGTGATTGCAACAAGGAAATAATCTCCCCGATGAGCTCGTTTTTCGACTTCAGCTCACTGAGTATATTCAAGTTCTCCTCCCCGAAAAACAGGGCGGAATCGATGGAAGCGGCCTTCAGAAGAGGTTTGCCTTCGGCACCTTTTCTATAATCGCGAATGACTTTGGCAGGGGCATTGCCAGCCTCTTTCGAGAAAATAACTCCTGAGAAACCATGTAACACTTTGAATAAATCTTCATCTCCACTTCCGTTCTTTTCTAGGGCTTTACGGATGAGTGTGTTTTTGTAAACACCATACTCTACACCCGCGTGGAAGCATAGCCTGCGAAAAGCGTTGATCTGCTCAACGGTAAGCCCGGAAGCGTCTGTAATATAGAAGTGGTCGTTCTGATTAAACTTCTCAGACAACTCTTCAATGATATTTGCCTTTTCTTCTCTGGTCATTGTCGTAATTTTTATACCCCTTCGATGGACGTCTTGTCAATTTGAATACCAGGGCTCATCGTAGAAGACATTGTAATACTCTGAAAGTATGTACCCTTCGCAGATGACGGCTTAAGTTTCGCAATCGTGTTGATCAACTCGGCCGCGTTATCTTTTATTTTATCAGGTGTGAATGACACCTTTCCAATACTTGCATGAATAATTCCCTGCTTGTCAACTTTGAAGTCAACCTTACCCGCCTTCACTTCTTTCACCGCCTTACCTACTTCAAGTGTTACAGTTCCAGACTTAGGGTTTGGCATCAAGCCACGAGGACCAAGAACCTTACCTAGTCTACCCACTTTCGCCATTACGGTTGGCATTGTGATGATTACATCGATATCAGTCCAACCACCTTCAATTTTCTGAATGTATTCATCCAATCCTACGTGATCTGCACCTGCATCTTTTGCTTCTTGCTCCTTATCTGGAGTGCACAATACAAGTACTCTCACTGCTTTACCCAAACCGTGCGGCAATGTCACTACTCCACGCACCATTTGATCTGATTTCTTAGGGTCAACACCCAATCTCACATCAATGTCTACTGAAGAATCAAACTTGGTGAAGGTGATTTCTTTCACCATGCCGGCAGCATCCGCAAGGGAGTATTCCTTTTCCAAATTGAATTTGGAGGTGGCTGCCTTTCTATTTTTGCTAATCCTTGCCATGATCTCTTTCTAATTAATTTTCCCAGGGTGGAGTTCCACTTACTGTTACACCCATGCTTCGGGCAGTACCAGCTACCATCTTCATGGCAGACTCTACTTTAAATGCGTTAAGGTCTGGCATTTTGGTTTCAGCTATTTTCTTTACCTGATCCCAGCTGATTGAACCCACCTTATTACGGTTAGGCTCAGCAGACCCTTTTTGTTTTTTCATCGCTTCCAATATCAGAACAGCTGCCGGAGGCGTCTTAATAACAAAGTCAAAAGACTTGTCATTATATATAGTGATCAATACGGGTAGCACCTGACCTTGCTTATCCTGGGTTCTCGCATTGAACTGCTTACAAAAGTCCATGATGTTCAAACCCTTACTACCCAGGGCAGGACCGATCGGAGGAGCAGGGTTGGCCTGTCCGCCTTTCACTTGCAATTTCAAAAAACCACTAACTTCCTTTGCCATGATATTGTTAACTCAAAATCTTTAGTCCAATTTCTCCACCTGCATGTAGTTCAACTCTACAGGAGTGTTTCTTCCGAAAATCTTAACCATCACGTTAAGCTTTTTCTTCTCCTCAAATATCTCCTCCACTGTTCCGGTGAATCCGCTAAATGGTCCGTCCATTACTTTTACAGATTCGCCTTTAATAAATGGAGTCTCTAGCTTCTCTTCAAACTCATCAATCTCTCCTACCTTACCCAAAATCCGGTTGACCTCACTTTGGCGAAGCGCTACCGGCTCTTTTGAAGATGCGTTAGAGCCATTTCCACCCAAAAAACCTATCACTCCAGGAATGCTATTTACCATATGGTATGCTTCCCCATTGGATAGGTCTGCCGAGATGAGCACGTAACCTGGGAAGAAGTTGCGTTCTCTCACACGTTTCTTTCCGTTGCGCATCTCATACACCTTCTCAGAAGGTATCAACACCTGCGGGATGAATTCCGATAGTTTAGAGCGTTCAATCTCGGTCTCCAGGTAAGATTTTACTTTCTTTTCCTGGCCGCTGATGACGCGAAGCACAAACCATTTTAACTCACCCATCCCCCCAGATTAAAATTCTCTATAGAAAAATTCCAGGGCGTTTTTAAAACCCAGATCAATTAATCCAATCACCAGGGCAAAAATCAAAGAAGCTACAAGCACCAAAATTGCACTGCTTTGCAGCTCGGCAAACTTTGGCCAAGACACCTTATTACGAATCTCGTCTATCGAGTCAAGTATGTAGTTCCTTAACTTTTCCATCGCTTAACTTCTTTCTTTTTAGCACGGGTGGAGAGACTCGAACTCCCAGCCAACGGTTTTGGAGACCGCTACTCTACCAATTGAGCTACACCCGTTTTTATTATTAAATCAGGGCTTATTGAACCTTATCCTTTAGCGGCACCCACTCAACCCCTTGAGCTGCACCCGTGTACTCAGCCCAAAAGGACTGCAAAGGTAGAACAAAAAGCAAGTAAAACAAAAACGTTCCTGAGAATTATCTCAGGAACGTTTCTATATTGATTATCAGCTAGTTAGTCTAGGATTTCAGTTACCTGTCCAGACCCTACTGTACGGCCTCCTTCGCGTATCGCAAAGCGAAGACCCTTCTCCATCGCAATCTTGTTGATCAACTCCACTTCGATTGATACGTTATCGCCAGGCATAACCATTTCTACACCTGCAGGTAATTTGATTTCGCCTGTAACGTCAGTCGTACGGAAGTAGAACTGAGGGCGGTATTTGTTGAAGAATGGAGTGTGACGTCCACCTTCCTCTTTGCTCAACACGTAAACCTCTGCTTTGAACTTAGCGTGAGGAGTTACTGATCCTGGCTTGCAAATAACCATACCACGAGCGATTTGGTCTTTTTCAATACCGCGGAGCAACAAACCTACGTTGTCACCAGCTTCACCTCTGTCAAGAATTTTGCGGAACATTTCCACACCAGTGATAGTAGAAGACAAACCTTCAGCTGCACCCATTCCAAGAATTTGAACAGGGTCACCGGTTTTGATAACACCACGCTCAATACGGCCAGTAGCTACAGTACCACGACCAGTGATTGAGAACACGTCTTCAACTGGCATCAAGAAGTCTTTGTCGATCAAACGCTCAGGAAGAGGAATGTACTCGTCCACTGCATTCATCAGTTCTTCAACTTTAGCGACCCACTTTGGATCATCGTTCAATGCACCCAAAGCAGAACCTTGAATTACAGGAATATCATCGCCAGGGAAGCTGTAAGAAGAAAGAAGTTCTCTTACTTCCATTTCAACAAGCTCCAACAATTCTGGATCGTCAACCAAGTCAACTTTGTTCATGAACACTACAAGAGCAGGCACACCTACCTGACGAGCCAAAAGGATGTGCTCGCGAGTTTGAGGCATAGGTCCGTCAGTTGCAGCTACCACAAGGATAGCACCGTCCATCTGAGCAGCTCCAGTAACCATGTTCTTCACATAGTCAGCGTGACCTGGACAGTCAACGTGTGCATAGTGACGTTTTTCTGTAGCGTACTCAACGTGTGAGGTGTTAATAGTAATACCTCTTTCTTTTTCTTCAGGTGCGTTGTCGATAGAAGAGAAATCTCTCATCGATGCAAGACCTTTAGACGCTAATACTTTAGTGATTGCCGCAGTCAATGTAGTCTTACCGTGGTCAACGTGACCAATGGTTCCGATATTGACGTGAGGTTTCGAACGGTCAAATGTTTCTTTAGCCATATTTGAAAATCCCAGTTAAAATTTAAAGTTTATATTAGTTTAAAGTGTTACAAATCAAGTACCTCTCCGTCTGAGAAGTTGACACACCCTAAACATGATAAGCCTGTCGAATAAGGGTTATTCGCCCTCGCTGATTTTCAGATGTTCGCTACGCACCTATCAGCAAGGAAATCTTCAATATGTTACTAAGTCTGACCGCCTGTCAAACTGAAATTCTCCGAGCCGTTGATCTGCCTTCGCTAAAGCTTCGGCAGATATGATGAAAGTTCGAGACATCCATCGTCTCGGCTCACGACCTCTCTAGGTCGCCTTTTGTTCTGAGCCGTTGATGAGAGTTGAACTCACGACCTCTTCCTTACCAAGGAAGTGCTCTACCCCTGAGCTACAACGGCCTACTTGCCGTTGACGGCTGCTCGTTATCCGTTGTGTCGGGGATCGACCAACGACCAACGCATAACCATCAACTTTGCGAGCGGGAGACGAGGTTCGAACCCCTGCCTGCCGGCAGGCAGGCGCGACCTTGGTCGCGAATCCACACTTCATCAAAAAAATCTTCGCACCAAACGTTCTTGGTGCTGAGAGCGGGAGACGAGGTTCGAACCCGCGACCTGCAGCTTGGAAGGCTGCCGCTCTACCAACTGAGCTACTCCCGCAATTTATCCTCCTGAGCCCAAAGCCTTGGAGGACACTGTGGGGAGAGCAGGATTCGAACCTGCGAAGACATAAGTCAACAGATTTACAGTCTGTCCTCGTTGGCCGCTTGAGTATCTCCCCTACTCTTTCCACATTTCCATTTAAGAACGATTCAAAAGCCCCTCTGGAAAAGGGGCTTTTACTGCTATTTTCAGCACTTTCCTGAAAAATAGGAGTGCAAAATTATACGGTTTTTCGGTATAGCCAAACTAAGGGCTCACATTTGTGGCATACCCTAATCAATATGCCCCGCGTGGTTTGTGGGTCTTGTTAAAGAAGAACGATTTCTGTCACAACGTCCTTACCAAACTCCTTGTGGAAGATTTCAAGAATCTGGCTTTTGTGAAGCGTGATATCGTGCTTCATGGCTGGTGAATCCAGTTGAACAAACAGCACCTTGTTTCGAATGTAAACTTTACGCGTACGCCTGGCCACGGGCTTGCCTACTACTTTTTCCCATGAGCCAATGAGGTTAGCCTCGTCAAACTTGGTTTTGAGGTGGTAGGAACTTAGCAACTGGCTGATTGCCTGCCCAATATGCTGTGCATCACCCGAATCCTTTCTGCTCATATTACTTCTACCAGTTTACCGCCATCAATCTGAAATAATTCTGCCTCCACGTTGGCCTCCTTGAGCAGTCCCTGGCTTCTATCTGGCCGGGCATCTGTAATAAACAACTGACCAAACGTACCCTGCACGACTAGCGAAACCAGCTTGTGAATTCGATCATCATCCAACTTGTCAAAGATGTCATCCAAAAGTAAAAGCGGCTTGAGGCCTTTTGTTTTCTCGATGCTTTGAAACTCGGCAAGCTTTAGCCCAATCAAAAATGACTTTTGCTGCCCCTGCGACCCAATGCGTTTGAGTTCGTGACCATTAAGTGTGAACACAAAATCATCGCGGTGAACGCCAACACAAGTTCTTTGTAGCACAAGGTCTCTTCGATATGATTCCTTAAGCAAGTCCGCAAGATCTGCATCATTGCAGTCGGATTTGTAAGTAATGTCAACATCTTCATCTGAACTTCCCGACAGGAATGAATAGTGCTTTTTGAACAAGGGTAATAGTTCGCTCAAAAACCCCATTCGCACTTCGTGAATTATCTTACCAGCCTCCGCCAGGTTCTGATCGTACGCGTCCAACAAATCACGATCCACTCGACCGTTATCCGCCTGACGAAGAAGACTATTCCTTTGTCTCAACTGATGATTGTATTTCATCAGCTGCTCGAGATAGTTTCTATTTAATTGAGAAATGAGGCTATCGAAAAATTTCCTTCTCATCTCCCCTCCACCCCAAATCAGCTCGATGTCGTTAGGTGCAATAAGTACAATCGGATATTTACCAATATGATCTGCAAGGCGCGAAGTTTCTTTTCCGTCTACAATGATTGATTTCTTAATACCGGGAGCATAACTACAGGCCACCTCGGTGATACGGTCCTCGTTATTGAATTTACCTTTTACAATGAACTGAGAGCCTCCATGTCGCACGTTCTGCGCATCTGATGAAAGCAGTGAGCTCTTGGTGAAGGCCAGGTAATAAATGGCGTCCAGTATGTTGGTTTTGCCTACCCCGTTTTTACCCAAAAAACAATTGACTTTTCCCTCGAAGCTAAAGTGGGCTTCGGAGTAGTTTTTAAAGTCAAAAAGAATGAGTTCTGTGAGGCGCACCGATTTATAAAAGGGGTTTGGCGATTGAGCTCTGCTGCCGTATTTTCGCAGTTCACTATCATTCAAAATTAACATAATGGCTACCAGTACCCAAGCGAAAAGCAAATCAGCCAAAAAGAGTGGAAAGTCCGAATTCTCAAAGGAAACCTATCTTTTGTGGTATGAGAGCATGCAACTGATGAGGAAATTTGAGGAGAAGGCTGGGCAGCTTTACGGTCAGCAAAAAATCCGCGGATTTTGCCATTTGTATATAGGTCAGGAGGCATGCGCTGCTGGAGCATTTACAGCCCTTGAAAAAGGAGATAAATGGATCACCGCTTACCGCGACCACGCACATCCACTTATACTCGGTTCTGACCCAAAGGCGGTCATGGCCGAACTCTTTGCAAAAGAGACTGGCATATCAAAAGGAAAAGGTGGCTCCATGCACATGTTTGATAAGGAGCACAACTTCTTTGGTGGACATGGAATTGTTGGAGGTCAAATCCCGCTCGGAGCAGGAATCGGTTTTGCTGAAAAGTACAACAAGACCAAAAATCTTTGCATCTGCTATATGGGAGACGGTGCTGTGCGGCAAGGTGCTTTTCATGAAGCACTGAATCTGGCAATGCTATGGAAACTACCTGTGATCTTCGTTATTGAAAACAACGGCTACGCGATGGGTACTTCCGTTAAGCGTACTTCAAACGTAACGGAGCTTTATACTCTTGCTGATTCTTACGACATGCCTGCCGAACCAGTTGATGGTATGAGTCCGGAGGCTGTACACGAGTCTGTGAGTAAGGCTGCTGACCGTGCGAGAAAAGGCGATGGCCCAACGCTATTAGAATTTAGAACTTACCGATACAAAGGCCACTCGATGTCTGATCCAGCAAAATATCGCTCGAAGGAGGAAGTGGAAGACTACAAAAGACGCGATCCTATCGAAGTGGTAAAGAAGTCGATCCTGGATGGCAAAATGGCTTCTCAAAAAGATCTGGATGCAATTGATGAGAAAATCAATGGCATTGTTGAGGAGAGTGTGAAATTTGCTGAGGAGTCGAACTACCCCGATCCGAGCGAGGCCATGCGCGATGTGTATGCCCAGCCAGACTACCCGTACATCACTGACTGATAAGCTTTTGTTTAGTATTTGCTAATTCTTAGTTTTGCAGCCCTATCCACAAAACTACAGTTGGATAGTGTCAATATTTTTTGATCATGGCCAAAAAAGAAGAAAACAAGGATTTGCTCGAGAATCCTGAAGTCATTGCCGAAAAAGTAGAAGGCGTTGAGCACTGGATTGAAAATAATCCGAAGATTGTCTTCGGTGTAGTAGGTGCGCTGTTGCTAGTCGTTGGCGGGTACTTTGGGTTCAGATATTATGTTGGAACACAAGAGGAAGTAGCCCAAAAAGAGATGTTCCAGGCTGTCTATTATTTTGAGGCGGACAGTCTAAATCTGGCCCTGAAAGGTGACGGCAACAACCTAGGCTTCGAGCAAATTATCGATGACTTCGGAATGACCGATGCAGCTAATCTCGCTAACTTCTATGCCGGGGCGATCTGCCTTAAGCAAGGAAAGTATCAACTAGCTATTTACTATTTCGAAGATTTCGATTCAGATGACATTTTGATTCAGCCGCGTGCGTATAGTCTGATGGGCGATGCTTACATGGAATTGAAAGACTACGAGTCTGCATCCAAGTACTACAGCAAAGCATCGAACTACAAGCCGAACAAATTCTTCACACCTACTTATTTGATGAAGGAAGCGTTGGCTTACGAAAAACTGAATCAAAACGATAAAGCAAAACAAGCTTATCAAAGAATCATAGATGAGTTCTGGGATTCGTCAGAATATCAAAACGCCCGCAAATACAAGGCGCGCTTGGATTCCAACTCCTAGAATTTCTTAACTACATTTGAAGGGGATAGGTACTATCCCCTTTTTTATTTTCAAAATCTTTAGGTTATGGCAGGACCCTTGAAATCAGCGACAACGAAAAGTAAAATCAATCTCGAAAGAAAAGAATTTGGGATCGTGGTGGCAGAATGGAATGAAGATGTAACAGAAGCCTTGTTTGAGGGCGCTTACAATTCGTTGCTAAGTATGGGTGTAAAGAAGTCTAACATCGTTAGGGTAAATGTACCCGGCAGTTACGAGCTTCCGCTAGCTGCCCAGCGTCTTGCCAAAAAGAAAAATATAGATGCAGTGATTTGTCTTGGATGTGTGATTCAGGGAGAAACTCCTCACTTCGATTACATCTGTCAGGCAGTAGCCAACGGCATCATGCGCGTTAATCTAGACTTTGAAAAACCAATAGCCTTTGGTGTGTTAACAACCCTAGATAAAAAACAGGCAATGGACCGCGCGGGAGGAAAATTTGGAAACAAGGGAGAGGAAGCTGCGGTCACGGTGGTTGGGATGCTTTAGGCATTTATCACCTTAATTCCTGACTTTACTATTTCGCAATAAAAATAAAGTCGCTTTCATCCTGATCGTCACCAAATTTACCAAACCGTGGAGTGGTGCGAAGTCGTTCCATAAACGTCTTGAGTTCTGACAGAGTCAGTACTCTGTCCTCTCCTCCGTTTGACTTAAGCGCTTCCAGAAATCCAACCGTAAAGGGTGAATGTTTGCCGGGCACACCATCTGACACATACTCTTTACCTCCGCTGGTCAGGTATTTACGTGTTTTTATGGCAAGCTTTTTTACGAGAAACTCCAGGTCGTCAATTTCATTGGCAGCGCTCCTTGACGAAGCCAACACCGGATCGAATGTACCTCCAAAACACACGTCCATAGAAAGGAGTATGTGTTCGCATCGAATGTTGTTAATGTTGTTGCGCAGGCGATTGTGACTGATATAAGAGTTTTTCCCGGGATCGTTTTTTAGAGAATTACGTGCCACTACAAATCCTTCACCAAATGTATCGTCATACTGACCATGACCTGCAAAAAATATAAGGAGCTGATCCTGGGGTTTGTAATTCTTAAGTGCGTACTCTTTTAATTTAGTAAATACAGCATCCTGATCGGCATTCTCCACAATTTCGACAGTGAACCCATAGCGTTGTTCTAATTCACTGGCTATGGCTTTGGCATCAAATATCGGGTTGACAAGGTCAGTCCAATAATCATATTGATCTGTAGCAAATAGAAGGGCGTAGTCTTTGCGATCGATAGCCAGCGCGTCTTTCATCGCATCCATACCCACTATCACTGATCGATAATCTTTCACAATACCACCTTGCTCATTTTCAGCGATGATCTCCACGTAGTTCTGACCGTTTAAAAGCGAAAGCTGTTGACTTATATTGACACTGAGCTTGTTTTCAAATTCGATTGTCTTAAGCGCTACCGGCTCCAAATCAATTGATTGTCTTACTACAAGCTTCAAACTTTTTAATGGAACAGCGCTGGTGATCTGCGCATCAATATCAATGCGATTGGCGGGACTATTCGAATACTCCAGGCGAGGTGTAATCCATTCAATATGCGGCAGGGTTGTGTTGACGCCCGACTCCTTAAAATTCAAGTGGACTCTGTTTGTGCGGTCACCCACTACTTGTGCATAGCTCGCGACAGTCGTGATAACAAAAATCGAGGCTACTACAATTTGAATCATTTTCATCGTACCAGGATTTTACTGAAGTATGACTTCTCAGAACCTTGAATGGCCAGGCGACATATGTACATTCCACGAGTCAGGTTGTCGGGAATAATCCAATTAAATCTGTGTACACCAGGTTGGAATTGGCCTTCAGCAATAACGCCTACTGCGCGGCCCAGTTGATCGTGTATGGTCAATTTGATTCCCGCCTCCCCAATGGCTGTCGGAAGCAATATTGGTATTGTAACTTCCATTGTGGCAGGATTGGGGTATACATCACCCATAAGTAAGCTGGTGGGCTCAAAATTTTCTCCTGCAGCAAAGAAATGGATTTCAAATTTAGAAGCGTGGCTTGGCAGCACCTGATATGTTCCTTGATGTTTCATATCTACAACTACGCCTGTCGACTGATCTACGAGAAAGAGGTTAGAGTAAGAGCCTGCAAATGAGGATGGATTCCATTCAAGAAAGGCAGGGCCAGTTGTCTTGTTTGATACCAGATTAAATTCCCATACATGCTTAGTAGACGTTTTTACAATATCCGAAGAAAGGAATGACGTAGCGCTACCTGAGTGTATCGAATAGAAGTCACTGTAAAAGATAAATCTTGGGAGGGCAGGGCTGTCGAATGGATCCTTATCAGAGCTGGCTTTCGGGTGCATACCAAACCCACCAATGAATTCTTTGGTGTGATTATAAGATAAGAACATAGGTATTTTCCAAGCCACTTCATCAATATGTTCCTCTTCGATCTGGTAAGGGCCAACCATAGACCGACCCGAGGACCTGGCCGTGCGCGGATCAATAATAATCGTTGAGTTGTTGTCGGCCCAAACAAATCCTCCCTTAAACGGATCAACTACGTCACCAGTAGATTGAGTGATCCCAGTAAAAACCTGAATACTTCCAACATCTGCCGGGTTGCCATTGTCAGCCAGTACCTGATTCCAACTGATCGGCACATTGTATGTGTTACCAATTTGATTCCAGCCTTGTTGCAGGTTTAGTGAGAACGGCAGAGCGCTGGTAACTGAACCCGATCCGATTTTTACACTCACCGCTTCAATTGCATTGAACCAGTAGCCCTGACCTGTTTCTATCCGGTTGATCCCGGATCCAAAATCAACATAGTCACCATCTTCATCACCATTGCTTTTATATTGCATCAAGCGCCACTGCGTGAGATAAGGTTTGGATCCCATTTCATCAAACACAGATTGAATCAGGTTGTCATCCAGTTGATAGGGTATGGAAAACAGATTCCAGTTTTCTAACTGGCCGCCAAAACTTGCAAAGGGAATCGGCTCACTCTGATTGTTATCAAATGATTTAAATATTTTATTGTCCTGATCTGTGACTGTGCTAATACCATCGTTAACAACGATTTCAAACTCCACTCCTAATTCATCCAACATAGCAGCCTCCAAAGTGGCTGTGAACGAACCAGACGAAACGGACGTCATATCAAATGATTGATAGTTATCTTCAAGGATGCCTTTATGCCGTAGTGCTGCAGAATAGCTACCCGTTCCCCCAACGACTGATACGTTAATCACAGATGTACCGGGCGGATCACTGAATTTGGAATTGTAGGTGACTGACCCAATGCTCAGTGGCGAGGCGCTTCCGCCCGTTGTTGTTACACCAATGACATTCGAATAATCTGAGAGGCCAGCCAAATTACCCGCCCTTACTCTGTATTTGTACAACGTGCTGGGCTGAAGGCCGCTAACATCAAAGGATAAAGCCCCGGTTACATTTTGATCTTGTAATATGAAAGTTGCAAAATCGTCTGCTGAGATGTCGATCAGATAATAGCTGGCTCCAGTCACAGCTGTCCATATTGCCTGAAAAGACGTTGTAGTTATGCTCGCGGCTGATGTTGAAGTTGGATTTCCGGGAATCGTCAGTATTTGAACAACATTTGAATTAACTGATTCTCCGCTGGTATTCTCGCTACGCAGTCTTACCCAATAATCAGTTCCAGATGTGAGAGCCGCGGCTCCCGGGTCTACTCCGAAAGTAATTTCGGATGTAGAGTTGGATACGGAGAGTGGATAACCTGGCAGCAACGTAGTGGCGAGTGCAAAATCTGTTGACGACAAGTCGATCAGATAATTATCCACAGTTCCGGCCACGGCTGCCCACGAAATCACCGCAGAACTTTGTGTTACATTCATAACATCGTTCAGTGTTGGCGTTGCCGGTTTAGTAAGTATTTGCAGAACATTCGAATTTGGAGACTCACCAGTTGTGTTTCGCGCGCGCATGCGAATCCAATAATCAGTTCCCGGGCTTAGCGGATCGGTGCCGGCTACTGTGCCAATATCTACAGACGTGCCGGTAACAGTGATGGGATATCCTGAGAGAAGCGTGGTTGTAATTGAAAAATCAGTTGAAGATACCTCCAGTTGATAGTCGCCTACCAAGCCAGCAACTGCCGTCCAACTGGCCGTAACGGATGTTTGCCCAATATTTGACCCTGCAATGGTGTTAAGGATAGGTGTGTTTGGTTTTGTGGTAAACTCGACAACATTAGAGTACACTGATGGGCTGCTGTTAATATTTAATGATCTTACTCTTGCGTAGTAGGTTGTGCCGGGAGCCAATCCTGAAAAACTTTCACTCATCGTTGTCTTTGAAAGTGCTTTAGGGTTGTAACCTGTAACAAATGTTGAGAAATTACTTTGCGTGGAAAGTTGCAATTCAAAGCTTTCGGTATAGGGTGGCACATTCCAGTTAATCTCTGCTGTTGTTTGCTCAGTGTTGATCAACAACAACGTTGGTCCGACAGGCACGGCCACCACCGTCACTGACCATAACCTGGAAGTTGTTTGATCATCAGCAGTGACTGAGTAGTTCACCGGATTAGTAAAATTTCTTGCAACCCCTGAATTGGGTAGGATTGAAGCATCAGGTGAAAGGCTAATTGTTGGCGTGAGACTGCCTGTATTTGTACCTGCGGCCACCTCAATATTAACAGTTGCACTGACGCCATTTATGGTCGCAGCGCCTGTCTGTTCTGCGAAACTAAATGTGAGAATATCTGCGTCAGTATTGGCGCCAAGCAATACTCGAATGTTGGCCATATTACTTGAGCCTGTCAATACGAGATCAGCCAATCCATCATTATCGAGATCTGCGACATTCAGATCACTCACGGTGCCTGCTGATCCAAAAGTTTTGAAGGCCTGAAAGGTGCCATCGCCATTTCCAAATAAGACAGATAGGTCTGAAACGTTTCCGGTAGCGATGTCCTGATTGGCATCTCCATTGAAATCACCGACTATGGCAGAAGAAGGACCGTCTCCAGTTGCGAAAAAAACAGGACTGGCAAAAGCTCCGCTACCGATATTCATCAGCACAGTCAGTTGATCGAGTGGTAAATAAACATTGACAATATCAAGCAGCCCGTCATTATTGAAATCACCAATGACAAGATCCTGAGGTTGATCTCCTGTGCTGTACGAGTTAAGAGCTCCAAAACTACCATCACCATTTCCGAGGAGTATGCCGATCTGATCCAAGCCTTGCCGGTTCACAGCTATATCGGTGTTCCCGTCATTGTCAAAATCAGCAGCTATTACTCCCTGCGGTCCGCTTCCAACTGTCACATTGGTCGCGCTGGTGAATCCACCACTACCCAGACCTAACAGTATACTGACAGTGGAGCCTTTCCGGTTGGCCGTTATAATATCAATCAGACCGTCATTGTTAAAATCTGCCTTAGCCAGGTATGAGGGGCCAGCGCCAGTTGAATAATTGATAGGACTTGCAAACGTGCCATCACCATTGCCAAGCATTACACTAATGTCGTCTGAGTCATCATTTGATGTAACCAGATCAATTTTCAAGTCACTGTTTAAGTCCGCATGAATAATGCCTCTTGTCGCATCTCCTGAAGGAAAATCTGTGAAAATGGTAAGTGTACCGTCACCATTGCCCAGGGCTACATCCACCGAGCCGGTTCCTATAAAATCATTTGCGGTGGCAACATCTGTTGTGCCGTTGTTGTTAAAGTCTGCAAGTGTCAAGCTAAATGGAATCGAACTTCCGGTATAGTAAACCACCGGTTTGAACCCACCACCATCATCCGCGTTTACTACGTTTATAATAAGTGGATCGGTTGAAGTGCCATTGGCATTTGAAACTACAATTGGGGATGAACCTGTCACACCTGTTGGCACGACAACTTTCAATGTCGTAGAATTTCCGCCAGTTACGGTTGCATTGACTCCTCCTATGGTGACTGTGTTGCTGACGGGCACTCCACCAAATTGATGTCCGCGCAATATTATTGTTGCACCTGCTTTGGCCGATGTAGGCAACACTTCGATCAGCGTGGGAGGTGGTTGGGCCAATACCACGCTTATGTTGTCCGTGTTCCAATTAGCAGTCACTAAATCCAATAATCCATCATTGTTAAAATCGGAAAAGGTGACACTTGCTGCACTGCTTTCCACCATCAGTGAAGTTGGTGCTCCGAAAGTCCCGTCACCATTCCCTGGCAGGACCGCTACGTTTTCTGTGGCAATGTCAATATTCCCGTCTCCATCGAAATCACCAAGAGCCAGTCCTTCGGCTACGGCACCAGCGTTGTAATTAATGGCTGCTGAGAAGGTACCGGAACCTGTTCCCAGTAAAACACTAATAGACGAACCTCTCGCGGCTGCCAGGTCTACATCTCCATCATTATCAAAATCTGCAGCGATAATCTCCTTACCCTGTCCTCCTATGCCATAATTAACTACCGATGCAAACGTACCGTCACCATTATTGATGAGCACACTTACGTTGTTACCAAAAAGATTTGAAGTTGCGACATCAGGATAGCCATCACCATTAAAGTCTCCTTCTATGATTCCCTCCGGTTGATCGCCAACCGTGAAATTGCCTGCGGAAGTAAACGTGCCATCCCCTTGGCTGAGAAGTACAGTCACATTGTCGCCAAAGATATTGGCTGTCGCTAAGTCAATAAAACCATTGCGATCGAAATCTGCAGCAACCAGACTGACTGCCGAACCTGCTGACACACTTGTAAAACTTTGGAACGTACCATTACCATTTCCCAGCAGAATGCTTACGAAAGAAAATCC
>JAGQYM010000005.1 GCA_020436085.1 Cyclobacteriaceae bacterium | reverse complement strand
AGGAGGGTTAATGTAATTATTCGGATCACTTTTTTTAATGTTGAATTTTAAGTTTTGAATTTTAAGTTGGTGCTTGCTAGTCCTAGGTCTATCTTCACCTTCCTTTTTTTATTTCAGATTGCTTGCCGTGGGCCAGCAATAGATTAGCGTCAGTTGATATTAAAATTGTTCTGCCCTCAAGCCGGGCGGGCTCATACTTTTTTCATTACCAAAAAAGTATGCAAACGCTAGGCAAAATAATGCTTCCCCGCGCTTGCCATCGCACCCCCGCTATTTTGCCGGGCCAGCGCGCCAGCGTTCCTGAATTCAAATTTGTCTTCGTGTAATAAGTCAGGGTTTCAGATTTCAAGTTACGATTCAAGGTCTGTTCTATTGTTATCGATCCAGTAGCCCCAGGCGACAAAGAGCCATTGAAGGTGTCCGGCCCAGGCGATGGCGATGACGTTGGGTGGTGGTGGTCCGGTAATGTTCATCACATGTATCAGCAATAGAAAAATTACCAGCGACCAAAATGCCCAGACTCCTTGTTTGTTGTTGGCCTTCGTTTGACTAAGGTATAGCCACACGCAAAATGCATAGAGTGCAAACTCTGTAATAATAGTACCCCAGAAGGAGTTCCAGAGTCCGAGTCCCACACGTGCAGTGCCTCCGGGATAGAGCGGCAGGTCGGGACGATGGGTGATGAAATCCAATATCCAATGGCTCACTACAGCAATACCAATGATCGCTGCTCCTCGTATATTCTTCTTAAAAAGAAAATAGACTCCACCAAGAACAGCACCCCACACTGCCATCATGAGCAGGCTGTGTGATACGGGATAGCTGGTGAAGTCGAGTGGCGTCATCCGCGTGATGCCTGGTGAGATCTCAACCGTTTCTACATTGAATAATAATAGTGTGGGCCACAGCAGGTCTGCCCATTGTACAGCGAGAAAGTAAGTGCCCAGAGAAACTTTAGGTTCGGCCTTCTTTGCAGCGAACCCCAAAGCGAAATGACCGATAAACATAATGGTGCGGGTTTAGTGCATGTGAATCGATAAATAAAGGTGAGGATAAATTTGAGTAACCGCCTACCTCCAGTCAAAAAATCTGACTGCTGATACACAGTTCTTACCGCTTCCGTTTATGAGTGATCAGAGATATTATTATTCATTTTCGACTGGAAGAAATTATTATATCTTAAAGTCGGATGTTGTTAAGTTAAATGCTGTTCCACAGAGGTTCACAAAGGAGCACTGAGGATCACAAAGGATTCATTCTCTGTGTGCCTTTGAGCTTCTTAGTGGTGCATTGAGTAAGAGTTCCTGCACAGAAGATGAAACGAGCACATCCTTGAATTCAAAAACCGGTAACCCATGAAAAGAAGAAAGTTTGTTCAACTGAGTACAGCCAGCCTGCTCACCACTGCTGCCGCTCCTTTCTCAACTGCTGTATCGTCTAAGTCTGGGGCTCCTCATCTGGCCTCGATCGATCAGGATATCGTGGTGGTTGGTTCGGGTGTATTTGGATTGTGGTCTGCTTTCTACATGCAACAACTGGGTGCGCGCGTGACGTTGGTAGATGCTTATGGTCCGGGTAATCCGCGTGGGAGTTCGGGTGGAGAGTCTCGCATCATCCGCTCGGAGTATGGTGAACAGTTTATGTACACTCGCATGAACAACAAGGCGCATGACCTTTGGCTGAAGTGGGAGAAGCAATGGGGCAAGCCTTTTATTTATTCTACTGGCAGGCTGACGCTCGGGGATGCAAAGTATCGCGATGAGGCACTGAAGGTGAAGAAAGACCTGGAGGCCTTTGGTGTGAAGGGTGAAGTGTTGGGCTATGATGAATTGAAATACCGATGGCCGCAGATCAACCTGGAGGGGATAGAATCGGGATTGTATTTCTCTGGTGGCGCGGGCGGTAGCACGGTGATGGCTCGTGAGTCGTGTCATGCGGTGGCTGATGCTTTTGTTAAGGGCGGAGGAAAACTTGTGATCGGCACGGGTATGCCTGGCAAATCGTCTGCCGGCAAAATGGAGCTTGCTGATCTTGGTAATGGCAAGGCGCTGAAAGCGGATAAATATATTTTCGCCTGTGGCCCGTGGATGGCTAAGGTTTTTCCTGATCTCTTTGCTCCGAGACTGAAGGTCTATCGTAGGGAGGTATACTTTGTGGGATCTCCTTCGGGTGATGATCGTTATGCTTATCCCAACTTTCCGGTTTGGCTGGATGGCAACATGTATGGCATGCCTGACTTAAGGGGACAGGGTTTGAAAGTAGCTCCTTTCCCTGACTACAATACGATTGATCCTGATACGGATGAACGGATGGTGAATCCTTACATCACGAAGAAGGTTCATGACTATGTGAACTTCCGTTTTCCGGGATTGAAAAATCAACCGATTGTCTCCACACGTGTTTGTCAGCTTACGTTTAGCAAAGACGAGCACTTTATTATCGATCAGCATCCCGACATGAGCAACGTATGGTTTGTGTGTGCCGGATCAGGTCATGGTTTCAAACATGGTCCCGCGCTGGGCGATTATGTTGCGAACAGGATATTAAATAATAAAGTGGAGAAGGACTATGATGAGGCGTTTAAGCTTAAATAGTTATTAGTTTTTAGTGTTGAGTTTTTAGTTTTAAGTGTTCAGTTGTGAGTGTTCAGTTTCTACTTTCGAAAATGGTAGTAGAAGGCCAGACGTTTTTCAAAACCTATAACATCGGTATATCTCATTTGCACTGCCAAAGGCACTAGTTGAAAGCGAATGCCATATTTATGAGTGTCATACTGAACAAACCCTTGAGGCATCAGACTAAACTTATCTTTACCCGTCTGAAATGGAATTGGATTAATGTTGGTTCTTACCGGCTCATACTTCCAGGTAGAATTGTTACTTAGCTGAAATTGGAAGATCGTCCCCGCTCCAAGGAGAAGGCTTGCATGCTCCCAATGTTTCACCGCGACATCGAAACCAATAATGGTTTTCAATCTCATAATATCGTAGTAATGAATCTGGTCGAGTGTAGGCCGATTGGCGGTGGCATAAGCATCTCCTGATACCTTATCGAGAACTAAATCCAAAGTAGCTCGAGTATCCCTGAATTTACGAAAAGATATTGCCGCAGATCCACCAACACTAAAACCCACAAGTGACGTCTTACCCGAGTACACTCTTGTTGTATGAACATAATCCAGCTTATTATTGGCCAGGAAAACGCCTGCTATGGCTGAAAGCTCCAATGTAGCTTCAAGGTCTCTTGTGCCAATAATTTCTGACTGCCACCCACAGTTTTCGTTGTATTGAGTTATTAACTTCACAAAAGTTGGGAAATTATAGGCCAGGTCATTTGTTAATTTGACTTTGTCGATCGCTTCGCAATCGACCATTAGGTTTAACAAATAAGAACGATACTCCTTCACCTTAAAAGTCCGCCCATTAACATCTTTTTTGACGGTCTTGAGTTCATACAGGATATCCCCCTTTTCTGCAAACATCTCACCCGTTGTTGATAGCTTAGGAGATGCATAGAATGAAATCTTTCCTTCGATGATTCGCTCCATCACCTTTAGGGTATCCTCAGCATTGCTGATTTGTTTAACAAAGTATTGGGTAGAATCTATCACAAAACTGCGGACGTCAGCCAATCTAAGACGTTGACTGGGCTCACTCTGAAATTGCAGGGTATTTCTTGTCAATAGTAGTTTTTGGTTTACAACCCCGGTTACAGTGGAGCTGTCAGGCAACCAAAAGGTAGCCTGGCTGAATTCGGGCAATTTGGATTGAGCAACAGCAATATCTGCGGTTGCCACCAGGCAAAGCAAGAACAAACGGGTAGGAATTCTCATAAATAAGGAAATGGTTACTTAAAAGTATCACATTAGCTTATTCCCAAGAAATAATAGCTCAAAAATATTCCATGGTTAATTTGAAGAACCTTGAGTAGTAAAGTGGAGAAGGAGTATGATGAGGCGTTTAAGCTTAAGTAGTTTTTAGTCCCGATAGCTATCGGGATGAGTTTTAAGTGTTGAGTGTTGAGTTTTAAGTTGGTGGGAGCCTCCCAAAATCAGTGCACTGCTACACCGAGCGAAGAGAGGTGTCTCCTTAGTCAAAACAGAGACCACTAGAAAATACTTTATCTTCCGACCGTCTTCATTCCTTAGTTTTCCGATTGCATGCTTTCAGCATGGCAATGGTATAAGGCCAGATAATTTGAAGCTCTCTAGTCCTCAAGCCGGACGGGCTTGTCCTTTTTGCATCGCCCAAAAAGGACACAAAAACGCTAGGCAAAAAAATGCTTCTCCCCTCTTGCCATCGCACCCCCGCTTTTTTGCCGAGCCAGCGCACTTGAGACTCACAAGGAATTAAGATTTGATTGAATGCCTACCCAACTTTGGACCAACAAAAAAAATCCTATTCATGTCGTAAGGACTTGACAGGGCTTCTTCTGGCAGCTGCGATGGTTTGAGAAGAGATCGTGATCGCACCCAAGACCACCAGCAATCCAATGCCGGATAACAGCATCCATGGCGTGATGGAAACTCGGTAGGCATAGTTGCTGATGAACAGATCGGAAAGGAAGAACGCGATAGGCGTTCCGATAAGTACTCCGATTCCAATCAGGAAAAGAAATGATCGGCTAAGCAAAAAAACCGCTCCGGAAACCGAAGCTCCCAGTGCTTTGCGCAAGCCGATTTCTTTGATTCGGGTTTGAGTAGTGTACATCGCCATGCCCAGCATTCCCAGACACGCAATGGTAACGGCAAGAAAGGCTACGTAACTGATAATCGTGATCACGTCTGAGAAGCCGGAAGCAATATAGGCATTATCAATTTCGTTCTCCATCGTGCTCATCTCCACTGGATGATCTGCGTCAATCGTTGGCCACACATCCGCAATCGCTTGTTCGATATCGGCCTGATCTCCATTGTAACTAATGGTTGCAATCGACAACTGTGATGGATCGTAGCGAAACGCCAGAGGTCCGATCTGATAGTTTAGAGGCCGAAAGTGAAAGTCTTTCACTACTCCGATCACCGTTAACAGGGTGGTGTCGCCCACATAAATATTCTGACCGATGGCATCTCGCGCGTCACTAAAACCAAAACTCACCAATGCCTTTTGGTTAAGTATCACATGTCCTCGACTTGCGTCTGCATCCTGAAAATTCTTCCCCGCCAGAAACTCCAATTGAAGATTTGAGATGTAATTTGGATCGACATAAAAGTCTCGCATTTCGAAGAGCTCATCTTCAGCATTTCTTTTGTAGTCATCGGAGCCGTCAGCCCATGTACCAAGGCTATGCGATACACCACCTACCTGCTCCACTCCCGCCAGCCGAGATAAAATGGGTTGCACTTTATTATAGTCATTTCCCTGGAGGAACAAATTCATCAACCGATCCTGGTTAAATCCATAATCCGCTGCCAGCACATAACGCACCTGACTATTGATAACAATCACGACAATCACGAAGATGACAGAGAGCGTAAATTGGGTCGTGATGAGAATTTTTCTGAAGGTAAGCCGGGAAGAAACTTTAAGATCACCAGCACCCTTCAACACCTTCAATGGTTGAAAAGAGGATAGGTACAGCGAAGGAATTAATCCTGCGAGTACTCCAATCAAAACGGCAAAGACAAAGAAAACAGCATACACTACACCATCTTCCAGAAGTGCGATGGTGAATTCGTCTGCTATATGTAGCTGCATTACACCAGGCTTCATCCACTGCAGCATCAGATACGAAGCACCCAAACACAATATTGCAAATATTACTGACTCACCAACAAACTGCATGAACACCTGAATTCGTGTGGCCCCATTGATTTTCCTTACTCCTATTTCCCGCGCACGTGTCAGCGACTTGGCAATCATCAGGTTGGTGTAATTAAAACAGGCCATGACCATAACGAGTCCAGCCAGCACACCCAGGAAAATCAAAAGAAACTCGGGCATCCCCTTGCCCAACTGATTAGAAAGGATTGGGCCGGGTGTAATTTCAGAAAGTGGATGGAGATAAAATTCATAACCCTTATCTCTAACCTCAAGGGCAAGGTTTGCATATGTCTCTTTTGCTATATCTTGTAAGGCGTTGTTGACTTCGAGAGTTGAGACTCCGCGTTTGAGCTTGATGTAATTGTAGCCGCTGTAGTAGTTGTTCCAATTCTCTGTTTGATTGGAAATTGTTCCTTCCTTTTCCAGGACGGGCAACAAGGTTGTGGAAGCCAGCATGTCAAAGTCAAAATGCGTTCGCCCGGGTAAATCCGCCAAGACTCCCTTGACAATAAATTCACCAAGCCCAGTAATCTCAATCGACTTCCCCATGGGGTCTGCGTCCCCAAAAATCTTCTTAACAGAGGCTTGCGATAATACAAGATCATTAGGTTGCAGTAAAGCAGTACTGGGGCTTCCCTTCGCAAATGGAAAATTGAATACTCTAAGAAAACTGGGATCAACAAAAAAACCAGAAGCGGGAACAGTGGTACCTTCATACTTCACATCACCACGCAACCTGGAATTCAAACTCACCACTTCGTCAATGAAAGTATAGTTCTCTTTCAGCGCAGTTCCCAATGGCATAGGTGACGATGCGTAAGGCTCTGTCTCCCCAGACTTTCTCAGGGCCCGGGTGTTCACACGATAAATGAACTCCGAATCCTCGTGAAAATTGTCATATGTGTACTGCTCCCTTACCATTATAATAATGAGTAAGCTCAGTGACATGCTAATGGAGAGGCCGATAAGGTTTATCAGGCTGAAAGTGCGGTTTCGAAGGAGGTTTCGCAGCGAAGCGATAAGGATGCTCTTGATCATATGGTTGGCTTTGAAGGCAATAAAATAAGATTACAGCTTCGAGCCCAACAGAATGGATGAACCGGCCATTCCCTGATGTCAATCGAGGATATTCTGTAGCGAGTATTTAGGTGAATTGAGTTGGGTGGATGTTTAGACTACATTTCGCCAACCGATTTCTGTCATCACCCTTTCCACGATCTGATCACAATAAATCAGATTGAATTCAAATATTTCATCTGCTGAATACATCTTCTCAATTTCGGTTCGGAGCATCTTTCGTGCGCGGTTCAACCTGACTTTCACATTTGATTCCGAAAGGTTCAGCACCTCAGCGGTTTCGGCAGTATTTAATCCATTCACTTCACGTAAGGAAAATACCATTCTGTATTCAAGCGGGATAGATTGCAGCGCATCTTCGATCACACGACTGAGTTCATTATTAACAACTGCTCTATTGGTTTGGGTGTGATCTGATGCAAACATTGGTTTTGAGTTTTCTTTTTCGTGTCCGTTTGATGACACTTCCAATTGATGGCGAAGACGTTGCGTTTTGTGATAGCATTTGTTGAGCATAATGGTGATCACCCAGGTTTTGAAGGAGGATCTATTTTGAAATCCGGAAAGGTTCAGGTAAACACTCACAAATGACTCCTGCATTAAATCCTGAACATCCTCATGACAGAACCCATAGGATCTACCTACCTTGTACAACAGAGGATTATACCTTCGAATGAGTATTTCAAACATCGAAACCTCCCCTTCCAGTATTTTTCGAATAACAAGATTCTCAGGCAGCTGTGTCATGTTTGTCTTTGATCGTTCCCACACCATATCTTAATACGAGTTCAGCCCCCAAATAATTCCCGAAGGCCAATGCAAGAATCAATGTGAACTTAAATGCCAGCAAATACCATGATGGTGCTGTTAGTCCATGGTACAATTTCATTTGTCTGAATACCAATACGGAATAAATCATCACAATGGTGGCATTGATTGCACCGTGAACAATAGCCTTTTTAAAAAGCCTTTCATTCGCCTGCAACCGAACGGCATCTGCTACCCCAGCCAGTATGGTGAACCAACCGGACACAACACCAACGGCAAGGACATAAAATGCTGCCGGATAAAATGAAGTAGTTCCCGTGACCATACCCATCACGCAAAGCAACCAGTCGACTGGAAATAGCGCACTTGGAAAGTGTACCAATATTAAATGAACAGGATGGCCTAGCACTTTCACTTATCCGAACACAAATAAAAGCAGCATAAGAAATGCAGCCACCGCCAGTGAACCATGGATCAATGCAACACCAATAGGTTTGGCTCCAGATTTAAGATTTGTGAAAAACAGATAGAAGCCACCTAATGCCGCGATGGTAAAAAGTATAATGCTTAGTTTAGGATAACTTGCTGGATTTTGCACTGCATAGATCGCTAATAGTACAAGTGCGATTGCAGCAACACCGCCATGCGAGTAGATGACTGCTTTTGGTGCATCATTTTTGGAAATCCACCTCAGCAACATGGTCAGGCCTAAAACAGCCGACAGAGCAAATAATCCGATAGTTAGATAGAGCATAATGTTAGGTTTGTTTCAACCCTGTAGAGTGACCAGGATTCTAATTGGTTACAAAGTGCCTGAGGTTTCCGCGTTTTGAGGTTTTCAATTTTCACCAATACCTTTAATTTTGACCCCTTCTAACTTGTATACGCAGTAGTCATGGGACGTATTTTTGAAAAGAGAAAGCATAAGATGTTTGCGCGCTTTGACCGGATGGCCAAGGCTTTCACGCGAATTGGTAAGGACATTGCCATTGCCGTAAAGCAAGGGGGGCCCTTGCCTGAAAACAATCCTCGTCTTCGCCTTGCTATCCAGAATGCCAAGGGTGCGAACATGCCCAAAGACAGGGTGGATGCTGCTATCAAGCGTGCCTCTTCGCGTGAGGAAAAGGATTTTGAGGAAGTTACCTATGAGGGCTATGCTCCGCATGGCGTACCTGTGCTTGTTGAGTGCGCTACCGACAATCCTACCCGCACCGTGGCGAATGTGAGGCTTCACTTTTCAAAGAATGGTGGTAACATGGGTAACTCCGGATCGGTGGCTTTTATGTTTGAGCGTAAGGGAGTGTTCAAGTTCGCACCGGGCTCACTGAACCTTGAAGAAATGGAGCTGGATCTGATCGATGCCGGTGCTGAAGATATAGAACAGGAAGAGGAGGAGATCGTGGTGTACACCAAGTTCAATGACTTCGGCAACATGCAGAAGTTCATCGAAACCAAAGAGATCAACGCGAAGAGTTCGGAGTTGCAATACATTCCAACGACCACAAAGGAACTGTCGGAAGCTGATCTGGATGAAGTGATGGAGTGCATCACCGCCCTCGAAGAGGACGATGATGTACAGAATGTGTATCACAACCTGGCCTAGCAGGTCACTCCTATTTATTTAGTCTTTCATGATAGTGCTGGCGCCCGACACGCTACTTGATACGGTAGCGTTGCCCCGATAGAGGATGGAACTTGCACCGCTGGCTTCTGCTACGAGCGTATTGCTTGCCCGCACATATCCATGGCTTGCGCCAGATGCATTTACGTCCACATCTTCCGCCTCCAGGTTGTACGCTTTATATAAAGAGGCACCCGAAATATTCACGGACACTTTTACAGATGCGCCAGACAAACTCAGGTTTGACGCGCCTGACAATATGAACGAACTTTCATTCGCTACGATGTCTAATTGAGACACAGACGCACCTGACAGGTTCATCGAAAATGATTCGGTTTCAAATCCGCTGATGGCTGAGGTGGTGGCACCATAGAAGTTGGCCGACACCAGTTCGGGCATGGTTATATTAATATAAGTGGTATGCTTCCGGTTGCGGTTCTTGCTGAAACGAGCCACCAGCGTGTTGCCTACTTTTGATACCTCCAGGTCGTCAAGGTTTCTCCTGTCGCCACGAGCCTGCACGCTGTACAAGCTGCTATGGGTAACTGTGACATACATGGCATCGCCAATATCGAGCCGGTCGAAGTCCGTTACGGCAAAAGGCTGTTCGTTATACTGGATGGGCCCCGGATCTTCATTGATGGTACAAGAGGCGATAACGAACGCGAACGCTATTACTATTAATGGGCTAAAAGTCTTAATAAAGCTCATAAACACTGTTTTTTGGTTGTTTTCGCCTTAAAGACAACCAGCGACAGTGATCCCCCTACCCGAAATGAAAAAATTATTTGCCTGCCCCAAGCGCACCTGACTGCGGGCCTTCCATGGTGAGGTTATCGTCCACCATGCGGCTATTGTATTGCTGGATGAAGGCCTTGAGTTTGCGCTCCATTTTTTCCACGATGAAAGGTTGGCTGGCCAGCAAATTCTCCTTTAGTCTAAGGTCGCGTCTGAAATCATAAAGGGCAATAGACTTTGTGCCATCGAATTGAAGGAGGTAGTCGCCCATAAAAACCTGGTAGACATTATCGGAATAATTGAAAGCAAAAGGTTCTGTTTCGGGATCGAAAATATCACGACCGAAGCCGACATATGGTTTGTCGTAGTTGAGATAACCCAATACCGTTGGCATGATGTCGATTTGCTGGATGATCTCTTGCGTGAAGCTTGACCAATCGCTTCCGGGTTTGTAAAAGAATAGTGGCACTGAATAATATCCCCAAGCTGAGTTATACTCTTGATAGTGAATAGCGGCTGTGGGATGGTCGGCCGTGAAGACGAACAATGTGTTGTTGAACCATGGCATTTTCTCTGCTGTCTCCATAAACCGTTTGAGGGAGTAGTCTGTGTATTCGATTGTTCTGTGAATATCGAGTGGGCCGCCTTTGAATCGGTCCTGATACTCTGCGGGCAGGATGTGCGGTGGGTGTGATGTGACGGTAAATAATGTTGAGTAAAACGGTTCTTTGAAGGTGTTGAGTTCGCGAGCGAAATACTGAAGAAACTTCTCGTCCCATATTCCCCATATTCCATCGAAGTCGTCATCGTTGTCATACTCGGTCATTCCATAGTAGTCATCAAAGCCGCTAAGGTTGGCGAAAGCCTGAAAGCCCATAGAGCCATTGGGTGCGCCATGAAAAAAGGAAGTGTAGTATCCTTTTTCTTTGAGGATACTTGCCAGGCTGTTGACTTTATTACCTGAATAGTGAGAGAGTACGTAGGGCACTTCGATAGAAGGAATACTGCAGATAACTGATGGCATAGCATCGATAGACTTCCTTCCGTTAGAAAACGAATATTGATACGCTCTGCTTTTTGAAATAAGCGAGTCGACAAAAGGCGAGTAACCTTTGTAGTCTGCGATACCCATATTCTTATTATAAGCTCCAACAAATTCTTTCGAAAAGCTTTCAAGAATAATGATCACCACGTTGTCGGGCTTAAAAGGCTCCCTCGGTGAAGGATGATGAACGGGTGTATAATACCTTGCAGCCTCCTCATCGCTGGAGAAGTAATCTACTTTTTCAATGACGTTTGCCTTGGCGGTGCGCATGAGTGCGAAAGGCGTATTCAAAACCAGGTTGATGTCTTTCGGTACTTTAGCATATTCGGCTGCATTGCTGATGGTAATCGGTCGAGTACTATGGCGGAAGCCTCCTCTTACTCCACCTACAAAAAGGTAAACAATCAACAGCATCACAGCAGTTGACACACCGTAGAATGACCAGGGATTTTTAGTTTGTGGTCCATCTATTTTTATCTGGTTGGCCAGTTTAATAAACAGAAATACCAACACGATAAAGAAAGCAAAGCCGTACCAGTAGTCGAGAAGAAACGAAATCAGCAGCGCTCCAAAGTTTTGTTCGTTTTCAAATTGTGAGAACACGGTGACGGTAGTCCGCCTGAGTGTGTATTGATAGTAAATATTGTCAGCCGAATTGACTGCAAGTCCAATGGCATTGGTGACGATGAAAACATAATGAAGTATATTCTGATAGATCGGATGGAATTTGATCTTCAGAGGAATGATCGTCAATAAAATGAATAATGAATTGATGTAAAGCACTGCTGCGAGATCAAACTTCAATCCACCCAACATGATCGTTGCCATGCGATCGAAGGTCATATCGGGGAAGTAACTGACATTGAACAGATAGAAACTGATGCGACCGATGGTGTAGAAAGCCATCACCAAAGTCAATCGCTTGATCAGTCCGAAGTAGATGTTGCCCTTAAGTCTTACGCCCTCAAAAAATGTCTGAATTGATTGCATTTATCTTCCGTTATCCCAACACATTTACCGACCCTCCGTTCGACATGTCATTCAGCGCAAAATAAGGCAAATCAACCCTATGGAACCGCATTATGGTTTCAGTTTTTGTCTTAGTTTTGTAATTCTGTGGATATTAAAAAGCGGCTTTTTATATTGTTTTTTAATACTAAAAACCTAACACCTAAGCCCTTGAGGACGAGGCTATTTTGCTGGATGATGATGCTGATGGCCTTCGAATCTGTTCACGGCCAAAACGTGGAGTCTTTTGGGGTCTTTGGCGGTTTCAATGTACCCATCACCTATGATGAAGGTCTAAGCAAAGATCCTCGCTTTGTGGGTAAGGTCACTTTCAGGGCAACACCAGTCGGCTTCACCTATGGTTATGATCATGTAGGCTTTGGCTTCGTGCTCTCCCCTAACTATACACAGATTGGGCAAAAGTTTTTGATCAAGAATACAGTTGGCGGTGATGTGGGATCGAGAGATGTGCAACTTAATTACTTCAGTGTTCCTGTTGCACTCAAACTTCACCTCAATGATCTCGCTTTCTTTCGATTGAGTGCAGTTGCTGCATTGAACTTCAACTATCTGATTAGCGGAAGCGAAACGATATCTCACTCGGCTGCCAAGTTAGATTATCCTTCGAGTGTGCGAATTCCTACTGATCCTGGATACACAGAAGTATTTGATGGTGTATTAGTTCCTGAAATCAACGATCAGGAGTACGTGACGAAAGACAAGTTCAATGCTTTTCAACTCTTTGCTGCGGTAGGTCTTCGTTCCGATTTTGACCTTAATGACGACTGGAGCTTGAACTTCGATGGTCGCGCCAACTTTGGCTTGTTTGACCCAAGGAAGAAAGACTACATTGAACAATTAAAACAAACATCGGATGCACCTGATCTATATGGCACACGTCATGAGGTGTTCTTGTCTGTTGAAATCGGAATTTGCAGGATCATTCAGATTAAGAAGCGATTTGAGCCGAGGCACTCAAGCAAGCCGATTGTAACTAACAAATCTTCTGCACCTAAGCACAACCATAAGAAGCTCTTCACCAAGAAGCGCAAGAAAAAGAATTAAGAGATAATAAAACCAGCTTTAGCCCAATACAATTTGTTCCTTTACAAAAGGCTGACGGTAAAAGCGCTTACCTGTTGCTTTGGCAATGGCATTGGCTATCGCACCACCGGCAGGCGGTAGCGCAGGTTCTCCTAATCCAGTGGGATCGTTGTTACTCTTCACAAAATGCACCTCTACTTCAGGAGCTTCTTTCATTCTGATCAACCGATACTTGTCAAAGTTGCGAGCCTGCGGCTGTCCTTCTTCAAATGAAAAGTCACCGAACATGGCGTGACCAATTCCATCAATCACACCTCCTTGCACCTGGTTGATCGCAGCTATTGGATTCACTACGATACCACAATCGATGGCGCAGGTCACTTTCTTTACTACGGGTGTGCTGCCTTGCATTACTACATCGGCTACTTCCGCTACATAGGTATTATGAGAATAATAAGTGCTGAATCCCTGGTGTACACCTTCTGGGGCTTTACCCCACCCGGCTTTTTCGGCAGCCAGTTTGATAACACCTATTGACTTATCTACATCGTATTGCAAATCGCCTACGGGGTTTTCTTTTGCTTTGGCGAAGAGGTCGAGTCTGAACTGCACGGGATCCTGTCCTAGTTCGCTTGCTACTTCATCGAAAAAACTTTGTTCTGCGTAAGCAAGAAAGTTGGTAATAGGCGCACGCCATGCACCTGTAGTGATGTTGCTCTTCAGTTCATGCGACTCCACGAGATAGTGATCGAGTGTGCATGCAGGAAAGTTATTTTCTCGGGTGGCATTACCCATGTTCGCGCCTGTGCCCACGAGATGATAGGCGACCATCTTTCCGTCCTTTATGGCTGCTTTGAATTTATATTTCGATCCGGGGCGGTAGATACCTGCGGTCATATCATCTTCCCGCGAGTACACTACTTTGACAGCTGTTTTCGCGAGGTTGGAAATCTCGGCTGCCTCCAGTGCGAAGTCTCCATACAATCTGCGCCCAAATCCACCTCCGATTCTTGTCATATCAATACTGATGTCGCTTTCAGGGCGACCCAGCAACTCAGCAATCTGTTTTCGAGTTCTTTCCGGTGTTTGAATGGGTCCAACGAATTCAGCTTTTTCTGCGGTGACGTTGGCATAAAAGTTCATCGGCTCCATTGCGTTGTGAGGGAGGAATGGCGCTTCGTATATCTTCTCGATCACGTGATCGGCTTTGGCAAACTGCGCGCGGGCATTTCCATCGGACCGTTTCGGTTCGTTTGCTTTCTTGTTCAGCAGATCACGCATGGTCTTATCATGGTAACTGGTGCTCTCCAGCATGGTGTCTTTTTCCCATTGTGCCTTCAAGGCACGCTGCCCCTTCATCGCTGCCCAGGTGGAGGTGGCTAATACGGCTAGTTTGTTCCCGAATTGCAGCACGTCATTCACTCCATTCACACTTCGCGTTTCTGAGTCGTCAAATGATTTTAGTTTTAAACCAAAGGCTGGAGGGCGCATCACCACTGCATATTGCATCCCTTCCTTTTTTGTATCGAGCCCAAACAGGGATTTGCCGGTGACTATCGCATCGATATCGACATTGCGTTGATCTGTTCCAATGATTCTGAACTCTGACGGATCTTTTAGTTTCACTTCTGCGGGCACTTCCATGGTAGCTGCCGCTGATGCGATCTCACCGTAACTTATTTTCTTATCTCCGCTGATCACATAACCGGCCTCCGTCTTACAGTCCTCCGGACTTACGTTCCACTGCTTTGCCGCAGCATTCTTTAGCATCTGCCTGGCTGTTGCTCCGGCTGTACGCAGCCCCTGCCAACTTTGGCGTATAGATTGGCTACCACCAGCCACCTGACGTGTGAAGCTTTCTGTATTGAGTGGTGCTTGCTTCACGATCACGTTTTTCCAATCTACATCAAGCTCATCGGCCACGATCATCGGCATGGACGTTTTCACATTCTGACCTACTTCCGGATTAGGTGACATAATGGTGACCTCTCCATTATCAGCGATTGACAAGTACGCATTCAAATCAAACCAGGTCGAGGGCATTTCTTTGGTGGCGCCCGCAGGGCTGCAGGCAGCGAGCCAGCTAAAGCTGAGCATCAAACCACCTCCTCCTGCAAGGGAAGCTTTGATAAAAGATCTTCTGTTGTATGTAGTCTTAACGATTGACATAGTGTTTCAATTTTTTTGGAGGACTAGAGTTTAGCGGAAGCTGACTTGATCGCTGCTTTGATATTCAGGTAGGTGCCACAGCGGCAAAGGTTCCCATTCATGGCATTTTCAATTTGCTCCTCCGAAGGCTTAGGGTTTTTGCTAAGCAAAGCCGCGGCATTCATGATCTGACCTGCCTGACAGTAGCCGCATTGAGGAACATCGTGCTCTCTCCACGCCTCCTGTACGGGATGATCACCATTTGCCGAAAGGCCTTCAATGGTTGTCACGTTCTTTTCTCCAACGGCCGACACTGGCAACGAGCAAGAGCGTACAGCGGTGCCGTCCAGGTGAATGGTACAAGCACCGCATTGTCCAATCCCGCAGCCGTATTTGGTTCCAACAAGATCGAGATTATCTCTCAGCACCCACAGCACCGGTGTGTCAGGATCAACATCCACTTGCTGAGACTTGCCATTGATAGTAAGATTGAAAACTGCCATAGGAACGCGGGTTGGTTGGTTTTAAGTCAGTTAAATTACTGACCTCACCCGGGTTTTCATAGGCTTTATTTGTTAACGATATGTCAATTACGGGAACCCGTATGCGAATTACAGGAATGGCTGGATGGAAATTCAGCGGCCTTATTTACACATCTTCTTTATATCGGTATACGCCTGATCGTAGCCAAGCTCTCCTGACTTGCTCAGGTCGAGGCAGCCTTCCTCCTGGCGATGCGCTTTGATTTTGGCGATCCCACGAGCGTAGAAAGAGAATGCGTCTTTTGGATCAATTGAGATTGCTTTGTCATAGTCGAGTATAGCACCGAGGTAGTCTTTTCTATCTAGCTTGATATCACCACGGCCATTGTAGGCTTGTGAATTTAAGCTGTCGGACGCAATCGCCAGATTGTAGTCTTGCATCGCACCGTGATAATCCAACTGATCAACTTTTGCATCGGCCCGGGCAACCAGGGCCTTTGCGTTGCCTGGGGTAATGTCCAGCGCTCGCTTGAAGTCGGCCATGGCCAGGTCAAAGACTTTTACTTCAGCTCTGGCCACTCCTCTTTTAATGAGCACGTCCACCGACTCGGGATTTAGCTCAAGCGCACGGTCATAGTCAATGAGCGCAGACTCAAAATTGAAGTTGGAGGCTTTTTCATCGCCTTGTGCCACATACTCCTCAAACGACTGAGCCATCACCGCACCAGTAGCCAGGAGCGGAAGAGCAAGGACAAACAGATACTTACGTAGAAAATGGTAGGATTGCATAACTCCTAATTTAAGGATTGGCAAATCGATGCCTTGAACTGCCTCAACCAATGGTCGGCAGCATCGTTTAACCGTGGAAATGGTTCGACCAGAGGTACTGGCGGCATCGTGCAAAAAACTGTATGATAAACATTTCGTCCCTAAAGTGAAGAATCAACGTTAGTTAGTATAGGGAATTGATGTTTAAACTGTCTTGCTAACATGCTGAAATAGTGTGTTTTACTGATTTAAGACCAATTTCGCCACCGCAACCAGAGTTGTGCAACGCAGTTAAAGAAGTGTTTGAGAAACCTGAGATGATGAGAAACCCTATAGCGGGAAATTCTTTGACAGATTATATGTGTGGTTTACAATTATTTTAAGAGTTTGTTTATTTTTATCATATAATGAGCCAAAATTATGTCAAAAAAGAACACATTTAGAGACCGTCTAGCATTTCTACTAGACCACTACGAGATCCGCGTGATGACACTTGATGCCAAAGCGGGATTGTATCATGGACAAACCGGAAGTTTTCTTCGTGGCGACACGGAGCCGAAACTGTCCACTATCGTAAAACTTTGTAAGTTTTTCAAAGACGTTTCCGTAGACTGGATGGTCCTCGGAAAAGGTAAGCCTTTCAAGAAATAAGAAGGACTTTACTAGCAAGCTTTTAGGCATGTGAAACCGTAAAACATGCCCATGAGTGTAGCTTTTCTCAAACATTCCAGGAATGATTGCGGAAGGCTACACTCTTTTGTATTTGCCCTAGTCTGTAATGAACAAGGTAGGCACCTCTATCCTGCTAGAGATGATAGTGTCACGCCAAGGCCAGATTATACGCTGCCAAAGAGAAGGCGATCGTACGATGCGACAGATCATGTCAGGTTTTTCTTTTTGCAGATAAGCTTCAACATCGTCAGTCAATGTAGACTGCACATCAAAACTTCGATTGATTCCGATCTCGAACTCATCAACAGGAAGGAGGTATTTAAAGATCATCTTCTTCAAACTCCCCGTTTTCTTACCGACCACCCTCAGCTGCCTGGAGCCGTTGTGGACAATCGAGAACAAGGGTCTGAGGCTCTCCTCCTTCACTGCACTTTCGTCTCTGAGTAACAGCACTTTGTGTGGCACGCTGGCCTGGAGGGTGGGTGGCACAACCAACAAAGCGATTTTCGCCTCAGTCGCCACTCTGGCAAATACGCCCGAGGTTGTACCACCTCCTACCACAACGACATCCGATCGAGTGATGGATAACTGGTCAGCTAACGCTGACGCTATCGCACCATATTGTATTTCACTGGAAGAAACCTCGACCCCATTATCTCTAATTATCTCTTTCAACGACTCAATTTTCCTATTCATCTGCGACTCACCTGCTGTCAATGCATGTCGCAACGTGAGGGGGCTTTCGGATTGCGGCAATGGAACATCCTCAGCCATAGGGGACAACTCGAGAGATCCGTTGCACATTTTTGCTAACTGCAGGGCATAGGCAAGGGCATTGTAGGAACGGTCAGTAAAGTCAACAGGAACCAGGAAACTAAGTGAACCTACGGTAGCCGACCGTGTGTCCCTCACTTCTCCTGCCTGATGAACTCTGTTCCTTATCATTGTGAAAAGTTAAGCTGTCTCCTGAAGGAGTTTTTTCACTGGCTTTTTATCTTCCCCTTTTTGTTTTGGATTACCTTCGATCACCGTCAATGAAATATTTTTCGACTTTGCCGTCTCTTTGAAATTGTTGATGATCTCGAGGACATCGTAATCGATGCTCACAGATCGGCTCATATCGATCGTCAACTGGCTGTTGTCAGGTACTTTGTTGAGCTCGCTTAAAATTGCTCCTTTGTTCATAAAATAAACTTCTTCCGCAAGGGTCATCTTGATGTGATTGTTCCCTTCATGATTCTCCATGTTGAGGAAGTGGGAATTCTGAAGGCTTCTTCTAAGAATAATGACTATCGAAACTGACAATCCCATAAGAATACCCATCAGCAAATCAGTCATCACTACTCCGACTACGGTAAAAGCAAATGGCAGAAACTGACCCCATCCTTTTTTGTAAAGGGCTTTGATGTTATCGGGGTTAACCAATTTGAAGCCTACCACCAAAAGAACTGAAGCAAGAACAGCCAGGGGAATCATGTTCAAAACGTAGGGTATAACTGCAACACAGATCAAAAGAAAAACACCATGAATAACAGCAGACGCCTTTGTCTTTCCGCCAGACTGGATATTTACCGTACTTCTGATAATCACCTGAGTAACAGGCAATCCGCCAATCAGTCCCGAAACCAGATTGCCGGAACCTTGAGCTATCAACTCACGGTTAGTATCGGTTACCCTTTTGTGGGGATCAAGGTTATCTGTGGCCTCCACGGAAAGCAAAGACTCAAGGCTGGCCACAATGGCGATGGTCAATGCAACGATCCAGATTTGTGAGTTCATGATCATACCGAAATCAGGCGATCGAAATTGCCCTAAAAACTGTGTCACATTATCAGCTACTGGTACACTTACCAAATGCTTCTCCTCAATGGCAAGCTCGGGGAACATGTTGCTCATCATGATTTGATAGACGATACCAATCACCACAGCTACCAGTGGCCCCTGGATCAACTTGAAGAACTGATGCTTTTTCGAAAGCACGATATCCCATAGCAACAGGATTGCCATAGAAATCAAAGAGATAAAGATGGCGCCTGGAGATACAGCATCAAGCATAGCGACCAATTCGGAGAAAGAGTTTTCACCGTCAGCTTGCAGAAATGACAGGTCGCCCTCGTAGTCTGCATCATAACCAAAAGCGTGGGGTATCTGCTTGAGTATGATGATTACACCTATGGCAGTAAGCATGCCTTTGATGACTGACGAAGGGAAGTAGTATCCGATAATTCCAGCTTTCAAAACACCAAGAATGATTTGAAAAATACCCGCGATGACAACTGCAAGCAGAAAAGCCTCGAAGGTTCCAAGTTGTTCGATTGAGCTGAGGACGATGACGGTAAGACCGGCTGCGGGACCACTAACACCAAGAGATGAGTTACTGAGCAACCCCACTACGATACCTCCTACAACACCAGCAATGATGCCGGAAAAGAGCGGAGCACCGCTGGCCAGGGCTATCCCCAAACAGAGCGGCAACGCCACAAAGAACACCACCACACTGGCTGGTAAGTCATTTTTAAGATGGGAGAAAAAACCTGTGGACTTATTCGCTTCGCTCATTGTACGCTTGTTTAGAAGCTACAAGAGTACACCGAGGTTATTAGACTCAAATAAGAACAAGATTAGAATGAGATTAGAGAGACAGCCTCAAAAGGCAGATTTTGGCAGCATTACCTTCACTTCGGTACCCACGCTCAATTCAGAGTCAAATTCCAACATGCCATTATGAAGCTCTATGATCTTGGCTGTCAGAGGAATCCCGATACCAATGCCGGTAATCTTGCGGGCATTGTGTGCGCGGTGAAATGGCTGTGTTACTTTCGGAATATCTTCAGGTGGAATTCCAATCCCTTGATCTTTAATGATAACAGTAAAGTTATTATCGGGACCGTCAGTAACGTTGACCTCTACGGGTTTATTAAATGAGAATTTGCAGGCGTTATCCAACAGGTTGATGAATGCTGTTTCCATCAGATGGATATTTCCTTTTGCTTTCAATTGCAGTTCGGTTCCAGAAACGATAACCTTCTGATCAGGATTTAGAGAGTGAAGCTTGTTGATAGAAGATTCCAGGACATTGGCAATCGAAAATACCTCTTCGGGGTAACTCGCTTTCCGTGTATTTATCCCTGACAACTTGAGCAGGCTGTTGACGAGTGTATTTAGTCGGTCGGCTTCTTCTGAGATTGAACTGAGTGAGTGGATGTACTCTTCTTGTGTACGTTCACGTTGCAACGCAAATTCAGCCTCACCGATAATGGTGGTGAGCGGGTTTCGGATTTCGTGAGATGCACTATCGATAAAAGACCTTTGCGTGTCGAAGGCTTCGGCTACCCGGTCAAGTAAATTGTTGAATGCAATTGCCAGTTGACCCATTTCGTCTTCGGCATTACCTACATTAAGTCGCTCGTGAAGATTGGTGGCGCTGATTGAATTTGCCTGGCTAATTTTTTGAACGATGGGATTCAAGATCCACCCTGATACAAAATAGCTTACGAGTACCATCGCGATGATACAGATGGCAAGACCAATAAAAATGATGGTAAGGAAATGATCCATGAGTCGCACTCCAATGTCATCTTTCGCGGTGAGCAGTACCAGGTAGTCTTTTCCGCCCACGTGAAATACTTTTCCCGATCCCTGTCTATCATTTCTTTCAAAGAATGCTTCTTCGTTGTTGGTAACATTTTCCAGAAACGATTCGGGGTACTCTAACACTAGCTGGCTTCTGAAGTCTTGGGTCAACTCTACTACCTCCTCTGTTTCCTCTGGTAGTTTATTTAAAAATTGTTCCTGTATTGTGCGGAAGGCCTGATCGGAGAAATTCTCTCGCTCGAGAAACATCTTCTCTGTTACCTCCACTCGTTGCTTTAGTCTGTTGTTGAATTCATTCTTACGATACTGTGAAAAGAAGAAGAACATGGCAAAGCCGAAGAACAGCAACGTGAGTGAGGCCACGATACTAAAAGAAAGGGAAAGGCGTTCGCGAAGCTTCATTGTAAATGACATCAGGACTCCTTCAATGTATATCCCATACCCACTACTGTTTTAATGAGTTGGTTATCAAATCCATGATCAATCTTTTTTCGTAGGTAGTTTATATAGACTTCGACTACGTTGGTACCCAGGTCGTGATTGACATCCCATACATTCTCAAGGATATCGATTCTTGACACCACTTTGTTTTTATTCAGCATGAGGTACTCTAGCAGCCGGTATTCACGAGCAGTGAGGGATATCACTTTCCCTTCTCTGGTTACGTCTTTTGTTTCGCGGTTCATCGCCAGCTCCTGCACTTTCAGGACTTGTCCGCTTGCGGACTTGCGTCTGCCGAGGGCCATCACGCGTGCATGAAGTTCACGAAGTTTAAATGGCTTGGTGAGATAATCATCTGCTCCGGTATTTAATCCTTCGACAATATCATCTGTGGTGCCGGAGGCTGTGAGCATTAAAATGGAGATGTCGGATCCGAATTGCTGTTTGAGTTGGCGACACACTTCGAGGCCGTTCATTTCAGGCATGATGATGTCGAGAATGACGACATCAAACTTATTGCGTTGTGCCATCTTCAAACCGGAAAGGCCGTCAAATGCCTGGGTGACCTGCATACCATTCTCTTCGAGCCCCCTCTTTATAAAGGAGGATACCTTTTCTTCGTCTTCAACCAGGAGTACTTTCATTCAATTACCTTCGGATGCGAATTAAGGCATTTTTGGCTAAATAAGATATGAATTGGTATTCCTCGCACGGGTCTCTAACTTGCTCCTTTAGAGATAAAGTTCTCACATGAAAAAACTATTCTATATTGGAATCATCGGCTTAACTCTTTTTGAGATCCTGAAAGTGTATTTCATCATGCCGTTTCCGGGAAGTCAGCGAATGAATTCTATTGACTTTGCCTACTTCCTTCATACTTATCGCTGGCACTTTCGAATTATTCTAACTACGCTTGCTCTTGCTGGCGCTATGAAGGCATTTCAATCGGAGAAGAAGTTGTGGCCGGCCATCACTGCTGCGGTGTGTCTTTTCATCATCTACAATTTCAATTTCAAGATGACGGCCGATCATATGTTTTTGGAGCCGACCAATCTTGTATTCAAACCTCAGTCTGGAAATGAACTTGGCGACACGAGCCTTGTGCTTTCGGTGAAGATTGCCAACGAGGTAAAAGCCTATCCTATTCAGTTTATCGCCTATCATCATAAAGTGCAGGATACTATTGGAAGCCAACCTGTGCTGGTCACTTACTGCAACGTGTGCAGAACCGGGAGGGCATTTGAGCCTTATGTGAATGGTGAGATTGAGCATTTCAGGCTTGTGGGAATGGATCACTTTAATGCCATGCTTGAGGATAGCAGAACGGGAAGCTGGTGGCGGCAGGCCAATGGAGAAGCGATTACCGGAAAATTGAAAGGCACCATGCTCGAGGAAATTGAGACTACGCAGTTGACGGTTGGAAAACTCTTTGAGCTTTATCCTCAGGCTCTGGTAATGCAGGCAGACACGGAGTTTATGGATAGCTACGATTCGCTTGCTCGTTTTGAAAGGGGAAAAAGTGAAGGTGACCTTACGCGCACGGATACGCTTTCGTGGCTGGATAAGTCATGGGTGGTAGGTGTTGATATTGGCGGTAAGGCCAAAGCATATGACTGGAATGCTTTGAAGGCAAAGGGTTTAATCGAGGACACCTTTGCAAACAAGTCGCTGCTGGTGGTGCTTTCTTCTGACGGTCAAAGTTTTGGTGTTTTTGAACAAAATGGTTCGGAACCTGCCAGACTCTCAAATGATACTATCTTTCTTGATAGTAAAGCTTTCGATCTTAGTGGTCGGTCTTTGGCCGACAGCGTATCTGACCTAAAACGAGTGCCGGCCTACCAGGAGTTTTGGCACAGCTGGCGCACCTTTCACCCCCAAACGGAGCAGAAGCGACCTTGATTCAAAGGTGAAATTTGATGGCTACTAACAATATCCCTATTGCTGGTGATCTACCATTAATGTACGCCTATCTCTGTTGGTGAATTTTCTTCAGCGTATTGCAACCTTTTTTCTCCGAAGATGTTAAACAGCGCATAGGTTACACCTATCCAGGTTGATGTATTCAGATCAGTCTTCGACAAAAGCACCACAAAACAATTGGAATAGCCCCAACCGCTGTCTTATACAGGCACAATATGCCTTGTCTGGAAAATGAAGTTTATATATGTTTGCGCCCCAATGAGGAAGTTGTCAAATAGATTCTTTCTATCGCTGGGTTTAATCACCTTAGCAGCGACATTCCTGGCGGCAAATACTTCAACCGAAATCGATTTCGCCTCCCTAACGGGCAAAAAGCCTGCATCATCATTGGTAATTGCCCACCAACATACCTCTTCAGTCACTTCCAAGGAGTCTGATCATGCCAAAAAAGACCAGAAAAAGGAAGGTACGGTTGAGGTGTACGAAGAGCAAGACAGTGACGACAAGTCGACTTCAAAGAGATTCTCACAGTTCGGCCAACTTTTCATCCTGATTAGTTTTGCCCTTGCTTTAATTCTGATCTATCGCAAAGGTCGCCACCAACTTCATTGGCTGGCCCATTCTCTCGATTCATTCCCTAAATGGTATATCCTGTTCCGCGTGTTCAGGATATGATTTGATCCTACTTCCAAAACTACTGGAGAATAACGTCTGGTAGCCCTCTTCCCTGCTCTCAGTGTGGCAGTCAGAAGTATTGATCTCTTGAATTTCTCAACTTTTTTAAAATCATCTTACTAATCGTTTTTAGACAATTATTCTAATGAAGAAAATTCACATCATCACATGCTTAATATCGATGCTGGTGTATGCAGGCTGTGAGTCACACAAAGAAGGCGGGGAAGAGAGTATTGAATTCATGGTTACAAGCCCACTGAAAAAAGATACTGTCACCAACCGTGAATATGTTTGCCAGGTTCACTCGATCCAGCACATTGAGTTGAGAGCCATGGAAAAGGGTTACCTCGAAAAAATATTTGTAGACGAAGGTCAGCAGATAAGAAAGGGTCAACTTATGTTTCAAATTATGCCGCTGGTGTACCGCGCGGAAATGCAGAAGGCGCAGGCTGAGGCAGAGTTTGCAGAAATTGAATATCGAAATACAAAAGTGTTGGCTGATAGCAGCATTGTGGCGCCCAATGAACTGGCACTTGCCAAAGCCAAACTGGACAAGGCTAAAGCTGAACTAGCGCTAGCTCAAGTTCATCTTGGGTTTACTGAAATCAGAGCTCCGTTTGATGGTATCATGGATCGCTTTCACGTGCGACTGGGAAGTTATGTGGACGAGGGTGAATTGCTGACCGAACTATCAGACAACAGTCACATCTGGGTATACTTCAACGTGCCGGAGGCTGAATATCTTGAATACAAGACGCGCGTAAAAAAGGATAGTACAATGAAGGTGAGTTTGCTGATGGCAAACAACAAACTGTTTAATCATGAAGGTAAAGTTTCGGCCATTGAAGCTGACTTTAATAATGAGACCGGAAACATTGCATTCAGGGCTACCTTCCCAAATCCGGAGGCTTTATTAAGACATGGAGAAACCGGAAATATTCTGATCAGGGTTCCTCTCAAGAACGCGATGCTGATTCCTCAGAAGTGTACGTTTGAAGTGTTGGACAAGAAGTTTGTCTTCGTTGTGGACAAAGAGGGTGTGGTGCATTCAAGGAGGGTGGACATCGAGGCGGAGATCACACACCTTTATGCGGTAACTGGTCTGGAAGAAGGCGATCAAATCTTATTGGAAGGATTAAGGAAGACAAGAGATGGCGCCAAGATAGATTTCAAGTTTATCAAGCCATCTGAGGCTATCAATCAACTGGAACTCTTCACAGAGTAGAACCTGTAAGCAAAAAGAAAAATCATGTTTAGCGGAATATTACATAGGCCGGTATTCGCCATCGTTATTTCAGTTGTCATACTGTTTATCGGTGGTCTGGCCATAAAGACATTACCGATCTCGCAGTTTCCAGAGATTGCTCCTACTACAGTAAACGTATTTGTGGATTATCCCGGATCGAATGCTGAGGTGTTGGTAAACTCTACGCTCATTCCTTTGGAGCGCGCGATCAACGGTGTGCAAGGGATGCGTTACATTTCGTCTGATGCTACGAGCGCGGGTGAAGCAACTATCAGGGTTATTTTCGAACCTGGTACTGACCCTAACCTTGCAGTTGTGCAGGTGAAGACGAGGGTTGACCAGGTGATGCCATTGCTACCTGAGCTCGTACAGCGAGAGGGTGTGATCATCACTCCTATTCAACCTAGTATGTTGATGTATGTGAACCTGTACAGCACAGATGAGCATGCGGATGAGAAATTTCTTTACAACTACGCGAACGTAAACCTCATCCCTGAAATTCAGCGGATCACTGGTGTGGCGAGGGCTCAGATTCTTGGAAGCCGCATCTACGCGATGAGGATTTGGCTGAAGCCAGATCGCATGCGTGCGTACAGCATTTCTTCGGAGGAAGTGATGGAAGCGATGATGGAGCAGAGTATTCTTGCCAGGCCGGGTCGTCTAGGCCAGAGCTCTGGTAAACAGGCTCAATCACTGGAGTATGTTTTGGCTTATCAGGACAGGTTTAACAAACCCGAGCAGTATGAGGAGATCATCATTCGTGCAAATGAGGATGGTGAGATCATCCACTTGAAAGACATTGCCGATGTTGAGTTAGGCAGCCAGTTCTTCGATATCTACTCCAACCTTGATGGTCATCCGTCTGCCTCTATTGTATTGAAACAAACGGTGGGTAGTAATGCATCTGAGGTAATTGAAAACGTGAAGGCGTTGATTGCTGAGCTGAAAGGTGACTTCCCTCCCGGGATGGACTACAAGATCAGCTATGACGTATCTAACTTCCTTGATGCGTCTATAGAACAGGTGTTGCATACGCTACGGGATGCGTTCATTCTTGTGGCGCTGGTGGTGTTCATATTTCTTGGTGATTGGCGATCGACTCTTATTCCGATTTTGGCGGTACCCGTTTCGCTTGTTGGTGCATTCTTTGTCATCCAGGTATTCGGGCTTTCGATCAACCTGATCACGTTGTTTGCACTTGTGCTCGCCATTGGTATTGTGGTGGACAACGCCATTGTGGTGGTGGAGGCGGTGCACGCGAAAATGGAAGAAAAAGCGATGACGCCTTATAAGGCAACACAAGAAGTAATGCATGAGATCAGCGGTGCTATTATCGCGATCACTCTTGTAATGACGGCCGTGTTTGTTCCGATTGCTTTCATGTCGGGGCCGGTTGGGGTATTCTATCGTCAGTTTTCGATTACCATGGCATCGTCTATCATCATTTCGGGATTGGTTGCTCTTACGCTTACACCTGTGCTTTGCGCGATCATTCTGAAGAGTCCGCATAGTCATTCTAAAAAGAGAAATATCATCACTCGATTGCTTGATGGATTTAACAGAATTTTTGAAAAGGTCACTGGCAAGTATGTCGCCTTGCTTCAGCGAATAGCCGGGAAGCGTGCATTGACTTTTCTTATTCTTATGGGCTTTTGTCTTGGCATTCTTTATATGAATGGCGTTTTGCCTGGGGGATTTATCCCCGGTGAAGACCAGGGTACGATTTACGCGATCATTCAAACACCTCCGGGCGCTACATTGGAGCGAACAAATCAGGTCTCCAGGGAGCTGCAGGAAATATGTGAAGAGATAGAGGGCGTTGAGTCGGTATCATCGCTTGCGGGTTATGAAATCATGACGGAGGGCCGCGGATCGAATGCGGGCACCTGTTTGATTAACCTTAAAGATTGGTCAGACAGAAAGCAGTCTGTGCATGAGATCATGGAAGAGCTTGAGGAGAAGACAAAAGATCTCGGGGCCATTATCGAATTTTTTGAACCACCAGCGGTACCGGGCTTTGGTTCGTCAGGTGGATTCTCGATGAGGATGTTGGATAAAACCAACTCGACCGACTATCACGCTTTTGAGAAAATCAATAACGACTTCATGGATGCTTTACGTAAGCGCAAAGAGATCACTGGTCTGTTTACCTTCTTCGCTGCGAATTATCCTCAGTACGAGCTTAAGATCGACAACAAGATTGCGATGCAAAAGGGTGTGACGATCGCCAACGCGATGGAGAATTTGAACATCCTGATCGGAAGTACCTATGAGCAAGGGTTTATTCGTTTCGGTCAGTTTTTTAAAGTGTATGTACAAGCTGCACCAGAATACAGAAGGTATCCATCCGATCTTAGTAATCTATTTGTGAAAAATGATCACGGTGAAATGGTGCCTTACTCATCGTTCATGACGGTAACCAAAAGGCAAGGCCCGAACGAGATCACGCGATTTAACTTGTACAACTCTGCTTCCATCAGAGGCCAACCAGCTCCGGGCTACACTACGGGCGATGCTATTGCCGCCATTCGTGAAGTAGCGAAGTCACTGCCCAGGGGTTATGATGTTGCGTTTGAGGATTTGTCTTATGATGAATCGAGACGTGGAAGTGAGGCTTTGTACATCTTCATCATCGTGCTTGTGTTCGTCTACCTTGTGTTGGCGGCACAATACGAGAGCTTCCTCCTACCGTTGGCTGTAATTCTTTCGCTACCGGTTGGGGTGTTTGGGTCGTTCCTGCTGTTGAAATTCATGGGGCTGGCGAATGACGTGTATGCCCAGGTGGGGATCATCATGCTGGTGGGATTGCTTGGTAAGAACGCTGTGTTGATCGTGGAATTTGGTGTACAGAAACATCGGGAAGGTATGCCGGTTCTATCGGCTGCCATCGAAGGTGCCAAGGTTCGTTTCAGACCTATCCTAATGACTTCGTTTGCGTTTGTGGCGGGTTTGATTCCTCTCGTGTTAGCGAGTGGTGCCGGTGCCATCGGAAACAGGACCATTGGTGGTTCAGCGATGGGTGGCATGTTGTTGGGGACTGTGTTTGGTGTGATTATCATTCCGGGTTTGTACTACACATTCGGCAAGATGGTTTCCGGACGTCAGCTTATCAGGGATGAGTCGAGTGAATCACTTTCAGAAGAATACGTGCGAAAACGTGAGGAAGGAACACTGGCAAAGAACACGCGAAGGATTAATGCCATTATGAGACTATTAAGAATGCGGTCACGCAGCCGTAGAAGCAACAACTAATACTGACGAAAGAATGAAAAACAGAATAATTAAGAACATCGGTATTGTTTGTTTGTGTTTGGGCGTTGGTGCCTGCACTATTCCAACATCTGTTCAGAAAACAGAAAATAGCGATACTCCTGAGGCATTTGTCAACTCACAGGATACAGTCAACTCAGCAAAGGTTCAGTGGAAGGATTTTTTCACCGATCCTTATCTGGTGGCTTTGATTGATACTGCACTTAATAATAACCAGGAGCTGAATATCATTTTGAGAGAAATTCAGATTACTCAAAATGAGGTAAGGGCTCGTAAGGGGGAGTATCTTCCCTTTGTTGATATAGGTGCTGGCGCTGGGGTTGAAAAAGTCGGACGATACACCAGTCAAGGCGCTAACGATGCCAATACAGAAATCAAAGCTGGTGAAGAGTTTCCAGACCCACTCCCCGATTTCATGTTGGGTGCCTATGCTTCGTGGGAAGTGGACATCTGGAACAAATTGCACAACGCTAAAAAGTCGGCAGTATTCCGATACTTGTCTTCTATTGAAGGGAAAAACTTTATGGTGACGCATCTCATTGCGGAGATTGCCAATTCATACTTTGAGTTGATGGCGTTGGATAACCAGCTTGAGATTGTTCAACAAAACCTGACCATCCAAACGAATGCTCTTGAAATTGTAAAAGTAGAGAAGGCATCGGCCAGGGTGACTGAGCTTGCGGTTCGCAGGTTTCAGGCGGAGGTGTTGAAAAACCAAAGCTTGCAGTATGAGATCCGTCAGAAGATTGTGGAGATGGAAAACCGGATCAACTTCCTAATCGGAAGATATCCGCAGCCGATTCAAAGGAACTCTTCCAACTTCTATAACCTGGTACCGTCAACGGTGTATTCGGGTATCCCGTCACAGCTTTTGACTAATCGTCCGGACATCAGGCAGGCTGAGTTTGAATTGGCTGCTGCCAAATTGGATATCAATGTGGCTCGCGCTGAATTCTATCCTTCGCTGGAGATAAAGTCGGGCGTTGGGTTTCGGTCATTCAACCTCAAATATCTCGTTACTCCTGAGTCGATGTTGTATTCACTGGGGGGCGAGTTGCTTGCTCCGCTTGTGAACAGGAATGCTATCCGCGCGAACTTCAATACCGCTAATGCAAAACAAGTGCAGGCTGTGTATGAATACGAGCAGCGTTTGTTGAACGCTTACATTGAAGTAGTCAATCAGATGTCGATGATCAGCAACCTTGAGAAGAGTTACGATCTGAAGTCGAAGCAGGTGCAGGCATTGACAGAGTCAATTGACATTTCAACTGTTTTGTTCCGTTCGGCACGTGCGGACTACATGGAGGTACTGTTGACGCAACGTGACGCACTGGAGTCGAGGTTTGAATTGGTGGAGACCAAAAAGCAGCAGATGAATGCAATGGTTAACATCTATCAGGCGCTTGGTGGCGGATGGAAGTAAGAGCATGTATCAGAATTAATCTAAACCGTATTATTTCAATATGAAAGTTGTTCGGAGAACCTATCGCAGAGATGTCAGCTTTGGTCTCATGGTGATAGTTTTCGCAGTAGTTTTTTTTCTTGCTGGTCAATTGTTTGAAAAACATCAGCCTAATGTCAATGAGCTGATGGATGTCAATCTTGCGAAAGGGCTGGTAAGTTTGGCGGTCATCGTGATGGTGCTGATTGTGTGGGAGGAGATTCTCTTTCATGTACACATCAAACCGGTAGACGATGGTCTCCTCTTTCGAAATCATGGAACCAAGTTGAAAGTTCAGGCGATGTTCTACCTGATCATTCCGGTGATTATCGTTTTTGTTTATCTCAACTTCAACGTGAATACATTCCGTTTTTTGGCATGGGCTGTGGTGGTGGCAGGGCTGCCGGTGGTGGGGAAGCTGATGTCGGGAATCAAAAACTACAACGACTTTCTGAAGTTAACTGGTGGTGCCATTCAATACAAAAACAATGAATTGGAGGGCACGTACCAGCTTACGGAGGTCAAGCAAATACATTTGGTGAAAGATAAGCGAGATGTGTTGCACAAGATGAAGGTGGAGTTGTCGGGAGGCAATACGGTGACAATTGACCTGGACGAGATGGAGTTGGAAGATTTTTACGAATCGATCAACGAATATATCGTAGAGCATTATGCTCAGTTGTTGAAGTAAGAATTTTGAACAGGTATCGGGCAACAAATTGATGGATACGGGGTGTTTCGTCCGAGCCTGAATGAGGGGTTGGTAGAGGGGAATAAAAAAAGACCGGAGAAATCCGGTCTTTTTTGTAGTCCGTACGGGAATCGAACCCGTGTTGCCAGAATGAAAATCTGGTGTCCTAACCCCTAGACGAACGGACCGTCCTCTAAAAGAGTCGCAAAGATAGACTTAGGGTGCAGATTTACAAAAACCACTTTTACTTTTTTTGGGTTCCTGCGGCCGTTTTCATTGGTTTTGGGTTGGCTGAGTTTTATTTTTGGCCTTCTTTAAAATTAACCTTTCAATCAATGACAAAAGTCGGAATAAATGGATTTGGTCGCATCGGCCGCCTTGCATTCAGGGCAGCTGTTGAGCGCCAAGACATTGAAGTAGTGGGCATCAATGACCTGGTTACTCCAGACTACATGGCCTATATGTTGAAGTATGACTCTACGCACGGTCGCTTTAAGGGTACCGTGGACGTGAAGGATGGAAATCTTATCGTGAATGGGAAGACAATCAGGGTAACTGCGGAGAAAGATCCGGCCAACCTGAAGTGGTCTGCAGTGGGTGCTGAAATCGTCATTGAATCAACGGGATTGTTCCTGACGCAGGCGGATGCTAAAAAGCATATTGACGCTGGCGCCAAAAAGGTGGTAATGTCGGCTCCTGCAAAAGACGACACCCCTACTTTCGTAATGGGTGTAAACCATAAGAAACTCACAGCTGAGCATACGATTGTTTCTAACGCATCATGTACAACTAACTGTCTTGCTCCTGTCGCCAAGGTCCTTAACGACAAGTTTGGGATCGCAGAAGGCCTGATGAGCACGGTGCATGCTGTGACTGCCACTCAAAAAACTGTGGACGGGCCTTCAGTGAAAGACTGGCGCGGTGGTCGTGGTGGATTTTCAAATATCATCCCATCTTCTACCGGTGCGGCAAAAGCTGTCGGTTTGGTGTTGCCTGAATTGAAGGGCAAACTGACTGGTATGTCATTCCGTGTTCCTGTGGCTGATGTGTCCGTAGTTGACCTTACGGTTAAACTAGAGAAGCCTGCTACTTATGAAGACATCAAGAAGGCGATGAAGGATGCCTCTGAAGGCGAATTGAAGGGTATCCTTGGTTATACTGAAGATGACGTGGTGTCACAGGATTTTGTAGGTGATGCACGCACATCAATCTTCGATGCAAAGGCTGGAATCGCACTGAATGACAGTTTTGTGAAGGTGGTGTCATGGTATGACAACGAGTGGGGCTATTCGAACAAATTGATTGATCTGGTTCAAGAGTTGGCAAAACTCTAAGACAAACAGAATAGAAAGAAAAAAGCGCTCCATCAAGAGCGCTTTTTGTTTTATAGCTTAAGGTAAACGCCTACGCCCCAGTTGGGAGCTGCCAATATATTCTGCCCTGCAAACGCGAAGCCACCTGATGCTGTCACTCCGAGCTTGTCCTTCAGTTGATAATTTAATTCAATGGTTGGCGACACGTACTCGGTGTTGTTGCTGAAAACACCATTTTGGACTACGGCTGCTCCGCCATTATTTAAGGATTGAACAACGTTTAGCTTAAAAATAGGAATGAACTTTTTGAACGTTGCTCCTACTTCAAAACCAAATCTTGCTTCGTCAGAAAAATTCTTTGTTCGGTTGTTAAAGCCGCCATAGGCTGATACGTAAAAAGGGCTCGGGTAAAACGAGTGACTCACATCCAGTCGCAGCATCTGATTAAATTCACCGTCACCGGTTTGCAAAATCTGACTTTCGCCTCCAGCGGTTTCGCCAAGCGGCAATCCTAAGGTGACGGTCGCACTTAGAACCACGGGTTTGTTTGTTATGATGGCGTATTTCAATCCTAACTCAGCGTCACCAATTGAATTGAGTTCGTCACCTGGTATCGTGCTACCGCTCTGCTGAAATTTAATTTCATTCAACGTGCTTCTTACGAAGAGAGGAAAGTAACCGATACCTGTTAGTCGATCGGTAAATCCGTATTCCCCATAAATGCTGGTAGTATAAAGGCTAATGGTAGTAATATCTACAATGTCTCCTGTTGGGCCATAGAAGCTGGGTGCTATGATAAAATTCTGACCCAGTTTAAAATAACCTCCACGTTTTGGTTGCGGCCACCCTCCACCGGCATGGGCTGTTAATACAATAGATGCAAGCGTTAATGTTATTAAGAATTTTCTCATTACTCAATTTTTCAGTTCTGCAAATCCAAAAACAACCGATGCGGGCTTACATAGCACGATGACGTATTGGTACTGAGACGACATGGCATCGGGGAACTTCTCTGTTACATTAAAAGTGTGCGACCCGTTGTTGGTGATTTGACCCAGCTCAATTCCCTGCGATTTAATGGTGGTGCCGGATGTGTTGTTATTGGCCAGGTAAATAAAAGTACCCAACGCAAAACTGGTCATAAAGTCATCGCTGAAAGTGAGTATCAGGTCATCGCCATCATTAGCCAGGGTAGCCATGCCACTTGCGTGGTATCCGTTGGCCGACATGAAAGTACCAGTCAGGTTTTCACCAGCGCCTCCCACTGTAATCATGATCCTTTCACTGAAGGCTCCGGAGACTGTGGCGTCAATAAACGTGGTGCCGTTGCCCACTGCGGTTACGACTCCATTTCCATCTACAGTAGCTACCAACGGATTCATGGAGGACCATGATGGTGATGCTGATGTGATTAATGTTCCATTTATTGTTGTGACAGCGGCCGAAAGGCTTACTGTTTCATCAATCTCCAGTGCTGTAGTTGGCGCAGAAATATCAAGGAAGGCGGGGTCGGTTGCGTTCTTTACTACACTAACACGCACGAAGTCTTCGAGTGTTCCGAAGCGAGCATAGAGTAACAGGCCGCCAGCAGTATTCCCAGTCACCACACCTCCGGTACTTACGGTTGCAATTGAAGATATCGCTGATAAGCTCCACACAACGCTGACATCCTCCGCCACTCCGAACTGATTATAATAAACAGCTGTGGCCGTTGCAGTAGTGCCTTCCAGCAGACCGAGGCGATCGGGCATAATCTCCAGCTTCTCTCCTACAATGGGGTCATCCACTACATCAGTACCTATGCAGGCTTGTGTAAAAATCAGGCTTGCAAAAATTAGTCTCCGCATTCTTTCTAGTTTGAAACTAAGATAGATGGATTTGATGGTTACAAAGAGTCGCTGCCTTGACATTCTACTCCTGACTTTGCTGGCAAAGGTTGCAAATCACCGACTGTGGGGGATGTTGTGTAGATTTGCGCGATGGAATATAGCCCTGAGATATTTCTGAAGCATTTGGCTCAAACGAGTCCGTTTCCTTTTTTGATCCCGGTTTCGCAGGCTGAGGGCATTTACCTGTATACACCGGAAGGCAAGCGATATACTGACTTAATATCGGGCATTGGAGTGACCAACATCGGCCATCGCCATCCAAAAGTTGTAGAGGCTATCAAAGGTCAACTGGACAAACATCTGCATGTGATGGTGTATGGGGAATATATTCAATCGGCACCCAATGAATTAGCAAAGCTGCTGACGTCTTTGCTTCCTCCATCACTCAACTGCTGCTATTTTGTAAACTCTGGAACGGAGGCGAATGAGGGGGCATTAAAGCTTGCCAAACGAATCACGGGAAGGCGTGAGATCATATCGTTCAAAAAATCATATCATGGCAGCACGCATGGGTCGTTAAGTGTGTCGGGCAATGAGACGAAGAAGAGTGCGTTTCGCCCTCTGCTGCCAGGTGTGAAGTTTATTGAATTTGGTAATCAAGGTGACCTGGAAAAAATCACTTCCAAGACAGCGTGCGTTATCGCTGAAACTATTCAGGGCGATGCTGGTGTGCGGATTCCATCGAAAGAATATTTGAGGGCGCTGCGCGAACGATGCAACAAGACCGGGACGCTGTTGATTTTTGATGAGATTCAATGCGGAATGGGGCGAGCTGGAAGTTTATTTGCCTTCGAGCAGTTTGATGTCGTGCCGGACATTCTAACCATCGGAAAGGCTTTTGGTGGTGGATTGCCAATCGGGGCTTTCATTTCGTCTTATGAGAATATGCAATCGCTGATTCACAAGCCGATGCTTGGTCACATTACTACTTTTGGTGGGAATCCAGTTTGCTGTGCATCGGCACTTGCCACGATCAAAGTAATATTGGAGGAACGTCTTTTGGATGATGTAGAGAGAAAGGGAAAGTTATTTGAACAGCTGCTGCATCATTCCTCGATCAAAGAGATAAGACGTGCGGGGTTCTTCTTCGCGATCGACTTTGAATCTGAGGATAGGGTTCAGCGAATTGTAAAATATGCGTTGGAGAAGGGAGTGATTTGTTTTTGGTTTCTCTCCTGTCCTGCGAGTTTCCGTATTGCTCCACCGCTTACCATCACTGACGAGGAGATCAATGAATCGTGTGAGGTGATTCTCGAAGCAATTGAGAAGTCTTAGGCTTTAGCCAAGGTTTTCTATCACCAGATTGTGATTGGTATAGATGCAAATGTCAGCTGCGATGTGCAGGCTATCGCGAACCATATCTTCTGCACTGAGTTGAGGGGCGTGTTTTTTTAACGCGAGAGCGGCAGCCTGAGCATACATCGAGCCTGATCCAATAGCTGCTACCTGATTGTCCGGCTCAAGCACGTCTCCGGTTCCCGACAACACGAGTAGTTCGTCTTTGTTTGCTGCTATCATCATTGCTTCCAACCGTCTGAGGTAGCGATCCATGCGCCAATCTTTGGCAAGTTCGATCGCTGCTCTTTTCATATTGCCACCGAAGGCATTCAGTTTTTCATCGAAGCGGTCCAAAAGTGTGAATGCATCGGCAGTGGAGCCTGCAAATCCGACTAATATCTTTCCGTCTTGTAGTTTTCTGATCTTCCTGACGTTGCTTTTCGCCACAGTATTTCCCATGGTCGCCTGGCCGTCACCGCCAATAGAGACTTTGCCATTATGCAGTACCGCAAGAATGGTTGTCGCGTGAATTTTTTCCATTGATTATTAAATCAGAATTCTCACTGGATCTTCAAGCAGACCTTTGAGCGTTTTCAAGAATGCGGACCCAACTGCACCGTCCACCGCACGGTGGTCGCAGGACAAGGTCACTTTCATTACGTTGCCCGGAACGATTTGTCCATTTTTCACGACTGGTGTTTCCTTGATCCCTCCGACTGCCAGAATACATGCGTCAGGCGGGTTGATGATCGCGGTGAACTCCTCGATACCGAACATTCCGAGATTAGAGATCGTGAATGTGCTTCCCTCCCATTCAGAAGGTTGTAATTTTTTATCGTGAGCTTTTTGTGCGAGTTCTTTTACCTCTGTCGCGATGTGAGCAAGTGACTTATTATCCGCAAAGCGCACTACTGGAACAACGAGTCCGTCCTTCACCGCTACGGCTACACCGATGTGGATATGACGATTCTTTCTCATTTTATCTCCCAGCCATGACACGTTAACATCGGGATGTTGACGCAATGCTGCTGCTGTTGCTTTCAGTACGATGTCGTTGAAAGAAATCTTTGCCGGAGAAACTTCGTTGATGCTCTTTCTTGCTTCTACCGCTTTATCCATGTTGATCTCCATGGTGAGGTAGAAGTGCGGAGCGGTGAATTTACTTTCAGACAATCTGCGTGCTATTGTCTTACGCATCTGAGACACCGCTACTTCTTCGTAGCTTTCTTCTCCTACTACTGATGGAAGTACGATCTTCGCATCGCCACCTTTAGCTGAAGGAGCTGAAGAAGGTTTGTAGTTCTCAATATCCCGCTTGGTTATTCTTCCATGGTCTCCGGTGCCTTCGATTTTTGAAATATCGTAGCCTTTGTCTTTGGCCATCTTCTTAGCCAATGGGGAAGCTTTCAATCTGCCGTTTGCGCTGCCGTTGCTGCTTGCAGTACTTACAGGTGTTGATGATGTTGATGTGGTAGTTGCCGATGCGGCAGGTGTTGACGCTGATTGTTCGGATTTGCCCTCACTGCCATCTTGCGCCTGGTAGGCTTTCAGCAACGTTTGCCAGTCAGCGCCTTTCTCTCCCACGATGGCGAGCACTCCGTTAACTGGAATTGATTCTTTTTCTTTTGCACCTATGTACAATACCGTGCCGTTGTGATAAGATTCATACTCCATTGTAGCCTTGTCGGTCTCGACCTCTGCCATCAACTCACCCGACTTCACGGTATCTCCTACTTTTTTGTGCCATGCGGCAATCACGCCTTCTGTCATCGTATCACTCATCTTCGGCATGGGTACCACTTCAGCCTTAATGTTTGATGTATCTATTGCTTCTGCAACAGCTGTTTGCTTTTCAGGGGCAGATGTCGAACCTCCGCCTTCATTTGCTGATTTCTTATTTTCTGCCTTAGCTTCCGAAAGAAGTGATGAGATATCCTCCCCTTTCTTACCGACTACAGCCAATACCCCATTCACCTGCACCGCTTCGCCTTCTTTTGCACCAAGGTGCAGTACTACTCCATCGTTGAAGGACTCGTAATCCATGGTGGCTTTGTCAGTCTCAATTTCTGCCATGAGTTCTCCCGACTTTACGGTATCTCCAACTTTCTTATGCCATTTGGCGATCACCCCTTCAGTCATGGTGTCGCTCATTTTGGGCATACGCACTATTTCTGCCATTGCTTGGTCTTTTTTACGGGTTAGAAGGCCTAAAAATAGCGGTTAAAACGTCTATTTTCAAATCCTGTCGTGGGAGGTTAAAACGGAATATTGCCGATGATAAACTCGACAACGAGGTCATTGTTGAAGAACTTGTTGGCAGTGAGGTAGGAAGCCCGAACACCGACTTCGACTATCGGGAGGAAACGCATCACGTTTATATCAAAGGTGAGTTCGGCACCCATCGATTGATAGGTGGTTCCGTTGTTGATAAAGTAGCGCTCGGTTGGCTGGCCGGGCCGAAAGCGATAGAGGTAAACGAGGCCTTCACTTTTGCCGTAGTCAAAAAACAAATTTGTCTTTATCCGTTGCAGATTGAGGACTGGACCAAGACTGATATCAGGATACCAAATTGGCAGTGCATAGTTGGCTGACAGGCTAATGAATTTTGTGTCTCTCGGGTAGCTATAACCTCTGGGTTTGGAAATTCGATTCCTGAACTGATAGGTTGACAGGGACGGATCCGACAATGACTCCTGGAAACCTCCTCTGAAGTATAGGGAATGATGTTTGAACAGACCGGGAAAAAATAATGTGGCGCGAGCTACGTTCATTCGTCCTTCAAAGTCAGAGGTCAGTATTGTCGAGTATGTCTCTGCGGCAAGGGCCTGACCGAATCGCGGATTAAAATCCCGTCTGCTTTGTTTTAGCAAATTTGACGCGTTGAAAGAGAAATGATTGTAAAGCAGGTCGCCATTACTCACTTTGTCTGTGAAGTTGAAAAACAAAGTATCATTAGCTGGAATCAATCTACCGAAGCCGGACCCAACATTTGAACCGTTTTCTGTGACTGAGTATTTAAATCCGGAGACCTGTGAATAGCCAACTGAGTTACTGATTGACATACTTCGATGAAACTTTGAATGCGTGAGCAGTAGAGGAATTCTCAATCCGGCATTTCCGCCAATTTCTGTCCACTCAAAAGATACGTCTCTTCCAAATGCTCCTGTGTCGTCTTCCCTCTTTGCATAGGTGAACTCACCATCAAAGATCGGGTACATACCCTGGTAGCTGATTCCAGCTCGCCATGTGCCGGTTCTTTCATTAATATCAAATTGATATCCTCCACTAATTTCTGTCGTACTGAGAATATCCCGCGAGACAATACCCAGGTTTGCCTGACTAAGCGAATTAAGCACGTACACACCCCACGAATGCGGATTTATCATGCCGCTACTTCTTCGATATCTTTTTGTCGCAAATTTTTCATTCGGAACGGAGCTTAACAGGTTTGGATTGCTTTCCTGTTCTGCGAGTGTAGTGCTGAACAGGTCGTTTGTAACGTGAACGTTTTCAATTTCTTTCCAGGTATTTTTTTGATAAGGTATTCTTACCACGTCAAGTCCATCTTTCGACTGATCATTATAATAGATGTGTTTACCATCCGGGGAAATGGCAGGGTTATAAGCTCCGTATTTGCTTGAGGTTACCTGCTTGCGTTTTCCGGTAGATGTGTCAATGCAGTAGATGTTGTCGATGCCGCTGTATGGAGAGTTGAAGAACAGGTCATTGCCGAAAAGGACTGGGTATCCTACATTTTCATCTTTTGCATCGTATAAATCTTTTGTCTCTTCGGTGGCAACCTCAACGCTTGAAATTACTTTTCCATCTTTTGTTAGCCGGATATAAACGATTGACTTTCCATCTGTACTCCAACGAGGCATTGAGATTAAATCGTTATTCGGGTTTGCGAACCTGTCGATGACACCGCCTGTGTTGTAATCCAGCACTACGAGGCTGACCTTGTATGTTTCATCTGTTTCGACCGTGACTACCGTTGAGCCATCCGGAGAAATGCTTGCTCCTGCATAGCGCGAAGTTTTTGCTACTACGCTTTTTCTACCGCTGGGTGGCTGGCTTCGAGCTACATCATATCCTTTGATGATAGAATATGAGCGAGTGTGCCAGCGGGGATCGAATCGGTACTCGTTCCATACTATCTTATCTGCTCCTACTGAGAGCATGCCTGCATCGTTTACCAGCCCGGGTGTGTGTTGCCGATGTTCTTCGCCATTCGACAGTGTGACGAATTGAAAAATATCTCCGATCCCAGACTTTAACACTAATACGCGTCCATCACTTAATGGCTGCGGATAGGAATAGTCGGTGTATGCATTGGAAGATCTTACGTTTATTTTTTCGAAGTCTGTGAGCTCGAGCGATGCTTGTTCATTTTCCCATTTAGATTTGATGTCAGCGGCCATCTCATTGTAAAGGTCAGTTACATGAAGTCCTGTTTCTTTTTTTATTGCGGTTGAAAAGGTAAAGGGAATGAAGGGAACATTCCATGCTCGTTTGGTGATGTCGTGCCACACATCAGGATTGCCAGTTTTTTGACGAAGGTATGACACCATGTGGTAGCCCAGCACGTAGTGATCGGGGATGTTGTGTTTGTATGACCGGAGATACTGCTTATGGTATCCAAAATTTCTTCCTTCGAGGAAATTGGTTCGCATCAACAGGTTGAATTCTGGTATTCGGCCTCTCCCGCTTTGGGTGAAAGCTGTTTCGGTGGCCACTGCATCTCCTTCCCAAAACCATTGCGGCACAGCCACGAACGACATACCGGCTTGCGCCAATTGGCCGAAGAGCAGATACACTGCTTTATTAAAGCCGGTGATGCTGCTTTGAAATTGCGCCATGTGTCTATACTCGTGTGAGGACAGCAGGCTCAGCCATTCATTGGTTCCCGCAAAATTATAGTTCTGCGGAGGCATGGCGTAATACTCGGAGCGTCTGGGTGCGAGGGTCACAAATCCATTGGAAACGGACGACTGGCTGTGAAGGAGTATTGAGATTTTCTTTGGAGCGGTGCCTATCGTTTTCGACTCAGGCTCACGAATATGCTCGAGTGTGTTGGCAACGCGCTGTGCCTGAGTTTCGAAGCCATCAGGATATAAAACCCGAAAATGATTGGTGTTGATCTGGAACCACTTCATAGAAGCAGGACTTGTTTCGGCAGTCACCGACTCCTGCGCCAACCCGCTTACGGCAACCATCATCAAGAATAAAAAACCTGCCCACCCGCGGACCATGAAAGATTTCAATTTGTACAAACCATGAAACTACATTAGTCCACCTAAATTGCACAGGCTTTTCAATAATTTTCTTAGTCACTTAATCTGTGGTATGCGAAGGGGCACCTCACTAAAAGTAGTAACTTGAGGAGTGTTTAGATGGATCAAAAAGATGTACAATGAATATCGGGAGTACGTTCGTACTGACCTGATCATGTACGGTGTCTGGATACTTCTGATTATCCTGTTCTTTATCTACACGATGATGGCCGACTAGCGCACTAGCTCTGGAAAATAATCTCCTTCACGTTATCTCTTATCTTTACGGAGAGCTCATCTGTAGGCAGGTCGTTCACGTCAGTTCCAAACGGATCCTCAATTTCTTCTGCGATCAGTTCGACACTGAGTAATACATACGAGATGAGCACAACGATTGGAACGGTCATGTATTCGGCAATGGTGACAAAACCAAAAGGTAATGTGAGTATATATATGAAGATGAACTTCTTGATATACATGGTGTATGAATACGGGATGGGTGTATTCTTGATCCTCTCACATGCACCGAGAATATCAGAGAATTGTTTTAGTTCCTTGTCCAGGACGTAAAGCTGCTCACCGGTAACTTTTTTTGTTTGGTACAAATCGTTGACACGTTCATACATCATCGATGAGATTCTATTTGGGATATGCTTTGCGGTTTTGATTCTGTCATTGAATGTATCATCGGCCGCCTCCAATTCTTCGAGCTTTGTTCCTTTTCTCAAGTGTTCTTTTGTAGAGAATACAAAATTGGGAATCATGATGGAAAACCATTTTCGATTTGCTTCATCATTCTTGTCAAGAAATGCGTTGAGTTTGTGTGCAAGGTTTCGGGTGTTATTTACCATCAGCCCCCAGTGCTTTCTACCCTCCCACCATCTGTCGTAAGCTGAGTTGGTACGGAACACGAGGAAAAGACCAAGAACGATACCCACCAATGAGTGCATGGCTGTGGTACTGTGAAGATCCTGCTCATGCCAGGCAAAGACATCTAAAACGATATAACAGAATAAAGCCGAAAAAATACCCATAAATAAGATTACAGGCGTCAGCGTTTTCATCACATGCCTGCTGTAGGCATGAAAGACTAATGTGAACCAACTTTTCGGATTGTAATCAATCATTTTAGATGAGTTAGGTTAAGGTGCGAATAAAAATACTACCGACTTTATTTCCAAAGGCAAAGGTGGCACTTATTAAGGGGTATTTTGTCAATCTTTTTATCAAAACTTCGTTCGTTATTAAGTTTATGGCATAAGATTCGCCTTATTTGAGTTTTAATAGTTGATTATCAAGATGGTGAAGTTGTTTCTCTCGATTGTTCTTTTCTTTTTGACAATTTGTGCAGGCGCACAAATTGACTATGTGCTAACACTCCAAGGCGATTCTATTGCCGGCAAGGTAACGTTGAATTCCACGAGTGTAGTTGATCGTGTGCAGATCAACACAGGAACAGGAAAGGTAAATCTCACCGCCATGCAGGTGAAGGAAGTAAATATCGGCATGGAGGTTTTCGAACCCGTTCAACTTGGCGAACGCATTAGATTTATGAAACTCATTAAGTCAGGCTTCATGAGTTTATATGCCTACAAAGTAGAGCGAGAGCGAGACTATGGCGGCAGATTGTTGCGTAAATTGGATGGTTCATACGTTGACGTCCCTACACTAACATTTCGTGGTGCGCTCGTCAACTTCTTAACGGAATGTTACGATGTTTCAGAGAAAGTAAAATCAAAGGAGTTGGGACGGAATGAGCTACCGTTGATCGTTGATCTGTTTAACGATTGCATGAAGGGCAAAACCGAATCAAGATTTAATGCAGGCAAGGCCGAAATTTCGAGAGACAACAAACGACTGTTCATCATGGAATTCATCCGAAAGATTGATGACAGCAGTATTGACAATAAAGGCGAGATCACTCAGATTTTGAATGATATGCTTTCTAAAATAGAGAGCAACCAGTTGGTACCCCGTTACCAAATTGAAGCCTTGAAAGAATACCTCAAAGAAAAAGATTGGCAGGATCAATTAAATCAACTCCTGAGCATGCTATAGGTTAGCCAGTCAACTTTTTAACAAATGCCAGAGCCTTGTCGCGGTCTTGCCACAGAACAAGCGCACCACAGGCTGTAACGACTACAGCGAGAATGAAAAGATAACCACCGTCTCCCTGCACTTCTATACCCAACAGCGTCAGGTGCATTCCTATTGCTCCCACCATCAGCCCAACAGCAATAAGTCCGCCCATCCATGCAACAGGGGTAATCAACAACAGCACCGATGCAATCAGCTCCATCACTCCTACTCCAATTCTCCCCCAAGGCTCCATTCCCACAGTAGTAAAAATATAAACAGACTCCTCCGCTCCCGAGAATTTAAAAAACAAAGTTTGCAAGAGGATAATAGCAGCGACTATACGAGCTCCCCAGTGAAGAATTTTTGATTTGTTCATACTACAAAATAGCAAAAGTATTTCGCTGTCGAAATGTCTCCGGTCGGACCATCATTGCTATTTTTACAAAGCTTAACCAAACCGATCAGGCAATGCAGAAACTCGAGATGGACCCCAATATTGCTACCGCCAAGACGCTTTCTACAGAGTTCTATTTGAGCCGGGATTATTACGAGGCTTCTAAAGAAAAGATTTTTTCAAAAACCTGGCAGTTGGTTGGCGATCGTGAACAGATCAAGGAGAATGGTTGGGTGACGCCTGTCAACATGCTCGAGCACATGATTAACGAACCGCTTATCCTCTCCCGCGATCAAAACGGTGAGGTTCACTGCTTATCGAATGTATGTACTCATCGAGGAAACCTGATGGTGGAGCAGCCTTGCAAACTCAATGACATACGCTGCAAGTATCATGGCAGACGTTTTCAACTGGATGGAAAGTTTATGTCGATGCCGGAGTTTAAAGAGGTTGAAAATTTTCCTACGGAAGACGACAACCTTTCGGCTCTTCCGTTGTACACATGGGGTCAATGGCTTTTCACTTCGCTGAATCCTCTTGAACCAGCATCTGCATTTCTGGACTTTATGATGAAGCGGGTCGGCTGGATGGACTTTGACAAGTTTCACTTCAGGCCTGATTTATCCAAAGACTATCTCGTGACTTCGAGTTGGGCCTTGTATTGCGAAAATTACCTGGAAGGGTTTCACATTCCGTTCGTGCACGCTGGCCTCAATGCTGCTATTGACTACTCTAACTATACCATTGAGTTGAGTAAATACAGCTCGCTCCAACTTGGAATTGCAAAAGAAGGAGAACTCACCTTCGACTTGCCGAAGGGATCACCGGACTATGGCAAGAATGTGGCTGGTTATTACTTCTGGGTGTTCCCAAATCTGATGTTCAACTTTTATCCGTGGGGACTTTCAGTAAACATTGTTTCTCCGATGGATGTGGATAAATGCAAAGTGTCGTTTCGCTCGTATGTGTATGATGAGAGTAAGCTCAGGCAGGGTGCGGGATCGAATCTTCACAAGGTGGAAATGGAGGACGAAGACATTGTACAAAATGTGCAAAAAGGTATACGGTCAAGGTTTTACAAGCATGGCCGCTATTCGGTGAAGCAAGAAAAAGGAACGCATCACTTCCACTGTCTTATCAGTGAATTCATGAACGCGCAATAACTATTTGTCAATCCAGTTTTTAAAATCTGACAGGCGTTCGCGCGCGACTATGATGTCGTTGTCGTCACTTGTCTTCAATACGAGTTTGAGGCGGCTATTAACGTGACTGATCATATCGCTGATCGCCTCTACCCGAATGATGTATTTCCTGTTGATTCGAAAATAGTGATCGGGGTTCACCAGACCTTCCACCTGATCTAAGGTGTAGTCGAGAATGTGACTTCTTCCATCAGAAGTTCTTCCGAACGTAACCTTGTCTGCCGAGTAGAAGAAAAGAATATCCGAAGTGTTGATGAATCTCAGATGCTCCCCCACTTTAGTTACAAATCGCTCTTTGTAATTCTTCGAAAACATCTGTACCGCATTGCCGATACGTTCTAACAGCTGTTGCGAATCGGAAGGTTGTCTCAGCGTTTCAAACTTCTTCATTGCATTTCTGAAGTCATCTTCATCAATGGGCTTTAGCAGGTAGTCAATGCTATTGACTTTGAATGCCTTTAGCGCGTACTCATCATAGGCAGTTGTAAAAATGACGGGGGATATAATTTTGGTTTGATCAAAAATTTCAAAACTTAAACCGTCCGCCAGTTGGATGTCCATCAAAACCAAATCGGGCATCGGATGCGTGTTAAACCAACTTACGGCAGCCTTCACAGAATCTACAGAATCTATCACGTTGCCGTTGGGTACTATTTTGGCTACTAATTCTTTCAGTCGTGCTGCAGCGTGGGGCTCGTCTTCCACTATTAGTACCTTCATGAAACTGCGGTTAAAATTGGAAGTGTCACCTTAAAGGCCTGAGAGTCTTCCGCCACGCTCACTTCATGTGAGCTCAAAAATTCGTAACGTCTTTTGATATTCTCCAGACCTACACCTGAGACATCATGAGGATGCAGTCGCTTTTTCTGCAGGCTATTTTCCACAATGAGTTTGTCCTTATCACGCTTTATTGTGATTGTAAGAGGTTGGTCAGTGGAGATTACGTTGTGCTTGATCGCGTTCTCCAACAGCATCTGAATGGCCAAAGGGGGAATATTTCCCTCTGTGTTCTCCACCAGCATTTGTATGTTGAGGTTATTGCCAAATCTGATTTGTTGCAAGAAGAGATACGACTCTAAAAAATTCAACTCTTCGCGAAGTGAGACCACCTCCCTATCACGGGTGTCGAGTACATATCGATATACTTCTGACAGTTGCTTAATGAATTTTGCTGCTTTGTCCTGATCCTGATATACGAGATTAGTTAATGCATTCAGGCTATTGAATAGAAAGTGTGGGTTGACCTGATTTTTCAAGCTTTCATAATTGGCTTTGATGCTTTCACGCTTTGCTCTCTCGGCTTCCAGTTCTGCCTCTTTCCAGCTTTTTAAGAATCCACGGCCATGCATAAACAAGGAGATGATTATGGTAATGACCATCGCTGAGTAGATCATGTCGTAGGAGTCGCCAAAATCAACTTTGAACAACAGCTCGTACAACTTCATGAGGATAAGCACGGTCACTGGCGTGTACAAGATCGTGGCAATCGAGTGTAGTACTAAACTTTTAACGGGTGTTTTTACCCAACTGACTTTGGTTGAGATGTACGTGCCAATACCTTCATTGCCTTTCCATAGTGATATCCACATCAAGACGGTAAAAGATCCAACAATACCTATCTGCCTGCCTGAATTGGTGTAGCCAAAAATGACAGTCATGCCAAGACCGATTGCGATTAGAATAATCACATCGCGGATTTCATTCTTCCAGTTCCTTTTTTCTGCCGTTGGCATTGTCATCTGTTTTTAGAGATCAAATGATAGGTTGCACTTTCACTTTTTCTCGCTCTCTTTTTATCCAATAGAAAATAATGGGCACTCCAACCAGGCTTGGCCATATCCATTGAAACGCATCGGGAAGGAAAGTTAAAACCTGAGTTGAGAACGCGGTGACGGAGGCAATGAATCCGCCTGTCATGTTGCCAATATGAGCATAGAGCCATTGGCGTCTGTCTGAATAGGTTCTGGTAAACATTCTAATTTGACTCCACACTACGAGCAATCCTCCTGTTCCAAATCCGATGGCCAGATAATGGAGAAAGTTACCTTCGATGATATGTAAGGAACCCCAAGTCACAAATGCCAAGTTAAACAATCCGGATATAGTGACAGCGAACCAATCATACCATTTCACCCGGTGTTTAGGGTCGACTGCTTTTTGATGGACGCTGCGATAGCCCACGATGACGGAGTAGTAACTAAAGATTGCAATCATGAGAAGGAAGGGAATGCTCTTCAACGTGGAGAGAATGATTGCGGAAACAAAAATGGTTGTCATACACCAGAAAAAAATTTTCCCGGTGAGGCGGTGAACGTAACCTCCCTTAGCTACTGCTAAAGCGATCGGTGCTACGATTAATGAAATAACTCCGGCTATGATGTGCAGATAAGTGAGAAGGGTTATCATTATTTTAAAATAAAATGCCACGCCTTGGCAGGCATGGCATTGCTATAAGTTTATTTACACTGGTTGACAACCATCATTGCGTTGTGACGTCCCCAGCGAGGAGCAAGAGGGTTGCTGGATTGAAAGCTATCGAATTTTTCCAAAGCACCTCGCGCTGTTGCGCAAGCTTTGTCAATCGGTGACTTAAAGAACTGTGCAGTTCCCAACTCCATCTGCGCCATCATTGCCAATGCTCGTGGGTTTTCGGGATTCATTCCCAATGCTTTTCCAAAAGTTTGCATGGCGAGACCTGAATACTGCTGGCCCCTTGAAGCTGGATCGACTGCAACTTTCATCATGTATATAAAACCTTCAAGCGCTACAATCTCAGACTCCTGCGCGTTAATGGCGGAGGCTTTCTTCAAAACCTCCTGCGCTTTGTCGAGCAAACCATCTTTCTTCATCGCATCCTGCTCGCGAACCGACATCATTATGTATCCAAAAGATGCGTAGTAGAATGGCTCCCACTTGTCTTTTTCTGCGCCTCCAATTCTTTCAAAGGTATTCACTGCCTGCTGAATACTTTCGGGCGTCTCTGCATCGTACACGGCTTCTATGTTTTTCAACATTGCCTGTTCATACTTATCGTTGGCCCAACTCATCTGAGTCAACAGGCTCATTGCTAAAATCATTACATAAGGTTTCATAATCATTGTGTTTATAAGTTCGGTAATTGGTTAATGGATTTATTTTTTGAAAGTGTGATGAATACTCCAAGAAAAAGGAATCGTGTAGCGGGTAACTTGATTGGTCGCCCGGCAAAAATGCCGTTGACATCGGGTGTGCTGCTGTATTCGTACCCAAATACATTGTCACGTCCCAACACGTTGGTGACGGATGCGTGAATAATTAAGAATGGTTTTGGTAAATAAGAAATATTCATACTCAGGTCTTGATAGCACGGAGTTCTGCTATTGTTGAATCCTTCCATGTTCGGGTTGTGATAAGTTCTTGGGCTGCTGACCGAGTATGTAACACCTAGCTGCGACTTGATTGCGGAGACATACCTCTTTCCAACAACTGAAAAATTATGAGTAGATGCAAATGATGGAGTCGAGGCTACAGGGTAGTCCAGGTAATCACGTTCTGTGTCCAGATAGGAGTATGAAATCCAGTAGTCGAGATTTTTGAAAGTGGCATTGTCTCTCCAGAAAAATTCAAAACCTTTTGCATACCCGCGTCCGGAGTTGGTAAGATTGTTAGGATTGCCATTGACAAATTTTACCAGGTCACTGTATCGTTTATAATAAAGCTCAGTGCGAAATGTGCGTTTGTCATTTACCAGTTGGTAGTTAAGGATGAAGTGTTCGGCTGTCTCTGGTCGTAAATTGGATTCGGCTCTAACGTAAATACTTTGTGGAGTTTGCCTGAATCGTCCATAGGCAAATGAAAACTGGCCTTGCTGAAAAGGTTTGTACGCAACTGAAATTCTTGGATCTACAAATGCATCGCCTAATCGCTGGCTATACTCACCGCGCACTCCTGTTCTTGCCACCAATTTTTTGCTGGCATATAATTCTGCTTCGACAAAACCTGACGTTATCGGATCCTGATACTGCTGCACTTGACGGCCAAGTGTGCTATCCACACGGCTCGCCTCGTAGTCAACAAGTATGTGCTCCAGACCAAATTTCAATTCCACGCGATCTGAGACTGTATTTTCAAACACAGTTTTGGCGTGAAGGCCTTTTTCTATTTCATCTACGGGGCTGCCATCGATGAGCAAGTCGTTGTGGTTATAGTTGTAAGAAACGCCACCACGTGCGGACCATTTTTCATTCAGCGCCTGCAGGAAGGCTACATTACCATAGCCGTAGTTATTGGTGAGGTCAAATGAGAATTTTTGAGCAGGTTCAGCGATATCATGCTGATAGAGCGAATAGTTGGTGTGATTGAAATTGCCATAGAATTTGACGATGCCACTCTCTCCCGTTTCCTGACGAAACGCTGAGCTGCCTTCGATGGACACAGGAGGCTTGATCCAATCCATGCGCTGATTTATCAGACCGAAGTAAGGCCGGATGTTGGTGTACTGAATCTTTCCCGCTAAAGAGGCATGATCCCAGGCGTGGGTATGAGCTACATCGCCACCCACTGACAGGATTCCAAAATCAGTTTGATTTAGTTCAGATTTATCTTTCGAATTCAGTACCAGTGCGGATGACAATGCCTGACCGTATTCAGCGGAGTAACCGCCAGTGCTGAAGCTGGTACCCTTGAACATGAAGGGGAGGAATCTTCCGCGAGAGGGTGTATTGGGTGCAGTCGGATTGTAGGCGTTGAGTACCATCAAGCCATCGATGAAAGTTCTGGTCTCGTTGCCATCACCTCCACGTACGAACAACCTTCCGCTCTCCCCTACTTTTTGTGTTCCGGGCAACGTATTCAGTGCGCCCGCGATGTCGGCTGTAGCTCCGGCAGTTGATGCGATATCAACGGCCTTAAGGATAGTTCGTCTTTTCTCTTCTCCTGCAGTGAACGCTCCCGCAGAAATTACAACGGCATCAAGTTGATTGATTTCCTCTCTCAGTGTGATGGAGAGTTGTAACAGTGCGCCAGAAAGTTTTACGCTTTGAGTATATGTTTTGTATCCAACAAAGGATGCTGAGATCGTTTGTTCTCCTTCTTCGGATGTCTGAAAACTGAATTCACCATTTATATCACTGCTTGCACCATCATAGGTTCCGTCAATTGAAATATTTGCACCGGGAATAGCCTCACCTTTTTCGTCAAGCACTTTGCCTTTTACCAGCGTTTGTGCTGCCACCTCAAACCCAATAATTACACCCAATACAGTCAGAAGGATTTTCATTTTTCCGTTGATTACGGTGTAAAGATTAAGAGCCTGTTAGACCTCTAATAAAAACAGTGACCGAGCTGTGGCTTGGGCTGGATGAACTGTAGCGAACTGAGATGGAAGGGAACGGATTTAGTCAAAAAGCTTATTTTTGGCCACCTAAACTAACTACCAATGCGCTCCTTGATTACCATTGTTCTTACGTTCTGTTTGTCCGTTTCCTGGTCTCAATCCGTGGAAAAGATCATTAAGGAAAAGGATGTGTCAAGGATAATAAGCAAGCTGGCATCAGATGAAATGCGCGGGCGGTCTGCCTTAAGCCCTACAGACATTGACAAGGCCGCTGCTTTTATCGAAAAGGAATTCCAAAAGGCCAAACTGAAGCCGCTTCCCGGGGTGACATCCTATCGTCAGCGTTTTCAACAAAAGAGAATTTCCCTTGAGAAATTAGCGGTGGTCATCAATGGCGTTAACCTACCTGACTCTGTTCTCATTTTTAGCTCTACCAAAGAGACAGTCGACATGGATGCGAGTGCGACTATTGATAGTATCGGGGCTGGACAAAACCTATTTCTCACTATTGGCGCGATGGAGAAAAAACCTGGTAACAAGGTGGTGTTTGTGGCTCCCGAGCATGCGGAGAATTTCAACACAGCAAAGCACTATCTGGGTCGTCCAAAAATTATAGGCGTTGATGAACGGACTGAAAGCACTTCGCTTTACATCCTGGGACGTCTACAAAATACTGACGGCCTCAATGCGGAGGCAAGGCAGAAAGTTGAGATTCTTAATATGAGCAACGTTGTGGGTATGATCGAAGGAAAATCACGTAAGGATGAATTCGTTGTCTTCTCCGGTCACTATGATCACATTGGCATCCAAGCGGCTGTTGAGGGTGACTCTATAGCAAATGGTGCTGATGACGATGCCTCAGGCACAACTGCGGTGATCACCTTAGCGAAGTATTACAGCAAACTAAAGTCTAATGAACGCTCACTCATCTTTGTAGCCTTCACTGCTGAAGAAGTGGGAGGCTTTGGGTCGAAATACTTTTCCCAACAACTCGATCCGAACCAGGTCATAGCCATGTTCAACATCGAGATGATTGGCAAGCCTTCTCTCTGGGGAACAAACTCTGCGTTCATTACTGGCTTTGATAAAAGTAGCTTAGGTGAAATTCTGGAAAAAAATGTTCAGGGAACACCGTTCCATTTTTACCCTGATCCTTACATAGAGCAAAACTTGTTTTACAGGTCGGACAATGCCACGCTGGCCCGGCTTGGAGTTCCGGCACATTCCATTTCCACAGATCAAATTCCTTCGGACCCCTACTATCATACTGTAAATGATGAGGTGGAAACTCTGGACATAGCGAATATCGTCTCCACTATTCGGGCGATTGCAGCCGGTGCGGCATCCATCGTGAGCGGGCAGGATACGCCCACCAGAATTGACCCTGCCAAGGTGAAATAACGCTTCTGGCGTCACGCTCATAATCTGGGTTTCTCGCCCGTTTACGTTATTTTTGCCCTTTATTTTAAGCAGGTAGAGCAAAAATGACGGAATACAGTAAAGAGGAGATCAAGCGGATCGAGGATAAATGGCAGAGCTATTGGCGGGAAAAGCAGGTGTTTAAAACTGAAAACAATACCTCCAAGCCGAAGTACTATGTACTAGACATGTTTCCTTACCCCTCTGGCGCAGGGTTGCACGTGGGCCATCCGCTGGGCTATATCGCCACCGACATTGTAGCTCGCTTCAAAAGAGTAAAAGGATTTAACGTTCTGCACCCTATGGGCTACGATGCCTTTGGGCTTCCTGCAGAACAGTACGCGCTGGAGCATGGAGTTCACCCTGCCATTTCAACGGCAAAAAATATTGACACGTTTCGCAACCAACTTGACCGAATCGGTTTCTCGTTCGACTGGAGTCGCGAGGTAAGAACTTGTGATCCTTCATACTATAAATGGACGCAATGGATATTCTTAAAATTGTTTGACAGTTGGTTCAACAGGGTGACACAAAAGGCTGAACCTATTTCGGCTTTGATTGCCAACTTTGAAAAAGAGGGGAACGCGAAATATGCAGTGCCCAATTCCAAATTTGAGATTCAGAATTTTTCCGCTGCGGAATGGAAAAACTTTGACGAGAAGAAACAGCGCGAGATACTGATGCAGTATCGGTTGGCTTATCTGGCGTACACCGATGTAAACTGGTGCGAAGCGTTGGGTACAGTGCTGGCCAACGATGAAGTTATAAACGGTGTTAGCTATCGCGGTGGCTACCCTGTTGTAAAAAGACAAATGCGTCAGTGGAGTTTGCGCATCACCGAATACGCAGAGCGTTTGCTGAAAGGGCTTGATGAAATTGACTTCAGCGAGTCGATGAAAGAAATTCAGCGCAACTGGATCGGGAGAAGTGAAGGAGCTTTGATTCATTTTAGCCTCACCCCCAACCCCTCTCCAAAGGAGAGGGGAGCGAGTGAAACAATCCAAGACCATGTTTTCACAGCAGACAAACGCTCTTGGGAAGAGCTAAAGGAGCACGCTCGCGAAAACAGAAAAGCTCCAACTGAGGCGGAAGATACCCTCTGGCAAGAAATTCGAAATGGAAAACTCGGGCATAAATTCAGACGACAGCATGCAATCGCTCAGTTCATAGTTGATTTTGTTTGCATAGAGAAAAAATTGGTGGTCGAAGTCGATGGTCCGATCCATGAATTCCAAAAAAGAGAGGATGCTGAGCGAGAACAAATTATCGCGCACGAAGGATTTAGGACAATCAGATTTTCTAACAATGAAGTTTTGAATAATACCAAGGGGGTCTTGAACAAAATTAAGATCGAACTCAGCTCCCCCTCTCCAATGGAGAGGGGGCCGGGGGGTGAGGTGATCACCGTCTTCACTACCCGTCCCGATACCATCTTCGGGGTTGACTTTATGGTTCTGGCTCCTGAACATCCCTTGGTAAAAAAAATTACGTCACCAACACAACAGGCTGACATTGACAAGTACCTGGCCTACGTTGAAAGTCGATCTGAAGTGGATCGCATGTCGGAGGTAAAAAAAGTGACGGGCTGCTTTACGGGGGCCTACGCCATCAATCCTTTTAATAACCGAGAAGTGCCGATCTGGATCAGTGAGTATGTTCTGGCCGGGTATGGTACGGGCGCCATCATGGGTGTGCCTTGTGGAGATGAAAGAGACCATCGCTTTGCCAAACATTTTGATATCAACATCACCAACATCATTGGTGAACATTATAACGGAGAAGAAGCCAATCCCACCTACGAGGCGACCCTGACTAATTCGGATTTCCTTAACGGGACGAAGATGAAGGATGCTATCGGAAAAGTGATTGCAAAACTTGAGGAGATGGGTATTGGCGAGCGTCAGGTTAACTACAAGATGCGTGATGCAGGATGGAGCCGCCAACGCTATTGGGGCGAGCCTTTCCCTGTTGTGTTCAGAGATGATGTGCCTTACGCTATGGCGGAAAGTGATCTACCGCTTGAGCTTCCTGACACCAATGAATTTAAACCGTCAGGTAATGGAGAAGGGCCACTGGCCAACCTAACGGACTGGATCAACATTGGTCCGGGTGAAAAACGTGACTCGAATACGATGCCCACGCACGCGGGAGCAGCGTGGTATTTCTTGCGGTACATGGATCCTCACAACGACAGTGAGTTTGCTTCTCGCAAAGCGCTAGATTACTGGAATCAGGTTGACGTTTATGTGGGAGGATCGGAACACGCAGTAGCTCACTTGCTTTATGCCCGTCTTTGGATCAAGGTACTTCATGATTTGGGCTATCTGAATTTTGATGAGCCGTTTAAGAAGTTGATCAACCAAGGTAAGATAACGGGAGATTCAAGGTTTGTTTACAGAGTAAGAGGTACTAATAAGTTTGTGTCGGCAGGCCTGAAAGACAAGTACGACACTGATCCTTTACATGTTGATGTTAACATCGTAAATGGATTCGAACTTGATATTGACGCGTTTAAGACATGGAAGCCTGATTTTGCTAACGCTGAATTCATATTGGAAGATGGCAAGTATCTCTGTGGATCAGCGATTGAGAAAATGAGTAAGTCATATTTCAACGTGATCAATCCTGATAAGATCATTGAAAGTTATGGCGCTGACACATTGAGAATGTACGAGATGTTCCTCGGCCCATTGGAGCAGTCCAAGCCGTGGAACACCAGCGGTATCGATGGTGTCTACAAGTTCTTGAGAAGATTTTGGAATCTATTTCACGACCAGCAAGGCAAACTTGATCTGAGTGATGATCAACCTTCAGATCAGGAATTGAAAGTGTTGCACAAAACACTCAAGAAGATTGAACAAGACATTGATAATTTTTCCTTCAATACGTCTGTCAGTGAGTTCATGATTTGCGCTAATGAACTGACGTCTTTGAAGTGTAAAAAAAGAAGTGTGCTTGAGCCATTGGTGATTGCCCTCTCTCCTTTCGCTCCTCACTTGTGCGAGGAAATCTGGGAAGAGTTAGGTCACAAAGAGAGTGTGAGTTTTGCCAGTTATCCTAAAGTGGAAGAGAAGTACCTGGTGGAGAGTTCTTTCGAATACCCGATCTCAATCAACGGAAAGGTGCGCGCTAAAATGAATTTTGCACTGGATATGCCAAGAGAAGATGTGCAGAAACTTGTGTTGGCTTCTGAAGTTGTGCAGAAATGGACTGAAGGGAAGGCTCCTAAAAAAGTGATAATTGTACCCGGAAAAATTGTAAACGTTGTACTTTAGTTAAGTAAAACTTCAAAGGGCACCTACCCTTCCTTCAAAGAAGATATTATGAAGTACTCAAAGATTGTTGGCCTTGGCCACCACGTACCCGATACGGTAATTACAAATCAATATCTATCCAACGTGATGGATACCACTGATGAATGGATTACCGAAAGGACTGGTATCAAAGAAAGAAGGTGGATCAACCCTGAAACTGACACGGTAGCCAACATGGCTGCCAAGGCTACGCGTATGGCACTGGAGCGGGCAAAGCTTACTGCTGAGGACATCGACTTTATTGTGTTTGCCACTATTACTCCAGATTACTTCTTTCCTGGATCAGGAGTTTTACTTCAGCGTGAGTTGGGATTGGACGGAAGAATTGGTGCGCTTGACATCCGCAATGCATGCTCTGGATTTATCTACGCGCTATCGGTTGCCGATCAGTTTATTAAAACTGGAATGTACAAGACAATTCTTGTGGTGGGTGCAGAGATTCAATCCACCGCATTGGATATCACCACCCGAGGCCGAAATACGGCTGTGATCTTCGGTGATGGAGCTGGGGCAGCTATCGTTCAACCTTCTGACAATGCTGGTATTCTCTCCACTCACCTTCACTCTGATGGAAAGTTTGCGGAAGAGTTGTATGTAAAAGATCCGGGAAGCAGTCGACCACATGCTGAAAGACAGCCTGAACAAATATTGGACACTACTTCTTTTAAAGTGGTAATGAATGGCAACCAGGTATTTAAGCACGCGGTGGTTCGTTTTATGGAAGTGATCAATGAAGCGCTGACCACAAATAAAATAGACAAGTCGGAAATCAATTTACTGGTACCGCACCAAGCTAACCTTCGGATTAGCCAATACATTCAGGAAAAAATGGGACTGTCGGACGAACAGGTTTACAACAACATCATGAAGTTCGGGAATACGACAGCCGCCTCCATCCCTATCGCATTGAGTGAAGCATGGGGCGAGAATAAAATAAAAGACGGTGACATCGTTTGTCTTGCTGCTTTTGGCAGCGGCTTCACCTGGGCATCGGCACTCATCAAATGGTAATGTGAACTGAGGAAATGAAAACAGTATCCTACAACCCAAGTCCGCTCGAGGTAGATTTTGCAAACGCATTGCAGATCCTGAGTCAGGAAATTGAACCACATTTACAAGACAACAAGATCATCAAAACCGAACCTGATCTATCAAAAGATAATCCAACGGTGAAGTTCTATTTGGTAGACAAGGATGGTGACCAGCATGAGATTGTAATCAAAGTGGTACAACTACCAGACAAATACTAATGACTCCTGAAGAACGCTTTGCCTCGTTGGGATTGACCCTTCCTCCATCACCTGACCCGCTGGGTGTATACAAGTTGTTGTTGGTTGAAGGAGACTACGCTTATGTTTCAGGTCACGGTACCTTGAAAGAAGACAGCACGTGGATTGTGGGTAAAGTTGGTGACGACCTTTCTCTTGATGAGGGAAAGGCAGCTGCGCAGCAAGTTGGACTTGCTATTCTCGCCACGTTGAAAAAATATTTGGGCAGTCTGGACAATGTAGATCATGTGGTAAAACTTCTGGGTATGGTAAACTGCGTACCGAATTTTACGCGACATCCTTATGTGATCAACGGATGCAGTGAGCTTTTTGCAAAAGTGTGGGGTGAAGACAAGGGAGTGGGTGTACGAAGTGCAGTAGGCATGAGTTCGCTTCCGGAAGGTATTCCCGTAGAGATTGAAGCCATTTTTAAGCTCAAATAGTCTCCATTATCTCATACTAATTCTCTTTTTAGCCGTTTATATTCAATAAATTTGAATGTATGCGGAAGAAATTCATCGCACTCTCTATAGTTACACTGAGCCTGTTTGCGCTCTCGTTCACCCCTCCTGCTGAGCGCTACTTCGAAATTGCCAAGAACCTGGACATTTTTGCCTCTCTTTTCAAAGAGGTAAATGCATTATACGTTGACGAAGTCAACCCCAACAAATTGATTCGCACTGGCATCGATGCCATGTTGGAATCACTCGACCCTTACACAAATTTTATTGCCGAAGATGAAGTTGAAACTTATCGCACGTTAAATACCGGCCAATACGGTGGCATCGGAGCAGTAACCAGAGTAATCGGAAATCGCACAGTTGTGACGATGGTATATGAAGGTTATCCTGCTCATACTAACGGACTGAAGATTGGTGATGAGGTGATTAAAATGGATGGCATTGAACTATCTAAACTCACCATAGAAGAGGCCAATCAACTGATGCGTGGCCAGTTGGGAACTTCAGTGAAGCTTGAGGTGAAGAGAGCTGGTGTCAACAATCCAATTGAACTGGAGTTCAAGCGTGAGAAAGTAAAAATCAGCAACGTTCCTTATTCAGGAATGGTGAGTAAAAATATTGGGTACGTTCAATTGGCGGACTTTACGCCTGATGCGGGCAAGGAGGTAAAGAACGCGGTGGTGAACCTGAAATCTCAAGGCGCTACGGGTATCATTCTTGATCTCCGCGACAATCCAGGTGGGCTTCTTTTCGAAGCGGTGAATATTTGCAACATCTTTCTGCCTAAGGGAAAGAAGATTGTGACTACGAGAGGCAAGACAGAAGACAGCAATGTTGCCTACGAAACGTTGAACAACCCGGTGGATTTAGAGATACCTGTTGCGGTGCTAATCAACCGCGGGAGTGCGTCTGCCTCTGAAATTGTGGCTGGCACGCTACAGGATTACGACAGAGCAGTGGTAATTGGGGAAAAATCATTTGGCAAGGGGCTTGTGCAGTTGAGCAGGCCGCTGTCATACAACTCGCAGGTAAAAATTACTACAGCTAAATATTACACACCTACCGGGCGCTGCATTCAGGTGCTTGATTATTCTCACCGAAGAGACGATGGCAGTGTGGGCTCGATTCCTGATTCATTGAAAAAAGCATTCAAGACTACTAATGGCAGAGTTGTGTACGATGGTGGCGGTATTGATCCTGACATGGTGATTGATGGTGACGAGATTGCTACACTCACCCAGGTGTTGTATGGTAACGGGTTTATCTTCGACTATGCAACGCTGTATGCATCCGAGCATCAGACAATTGCACCAGCCCGAGAGTTCAAGCTAACGGATAAAGAATATGACGGCTTTGTGATGTGGGTAAAATCAAGACAATACAATTACCGTTCGCCTGTTGAGATTGAACTGAGTCTTTTGAAAGAGCAGGCGAAAAGGGAACGTTATTATGATGACCTGAGACCACAGATCGATCAGATTACCGAACTTCTTAAAGAAAGTAGGAAAAAAGACCTTTACACTTTTAAAGATCAGATCAAGACTTTGCTTGAGCAGGACATTGTATCGAGATACTATCTTGAACGAGGATCAACGGAGGTTGAATTCCAATACGATGCCGATGTAAAAAAGTCTATCGAAGTTCTGAACAACTCTACACTCTATAAAAAGACCTTGAAGGCAATCTAGTCGCATGCGACTCAAGAGAAATTGGCAATGGCTTACGGGGCTTACGTTACTCTCACTGCCCTTACTTTTTGCCGATTCCTGCATGCAGTTTCGGATGAGTTCATCTGAAATAAAGGAATACTTCGAGAAGAGAGGATTAGAAGGTCAGGAGTCTTACTACAAGATCGGGAACCGAAAAATCAATTACGTACATGTTGGTAATGATAGTCTGCCGACAGTCATCTTCGTTCATGGCTCTCCGGGTTCTCTGAGTGCTTTTATTCACTTTTTGGCTGACTCTTCGTTATTAGAAAAGGCGCAGTTGGTGTCTGTGGACCGTCCGGGGTTTGGTGCTTCGAACTTTGGCTACGCAGAGCCTTCTTTAGAAAAACAGGTTTCGCTACTTAAGCCTCTGGTAGAGCAATACAAGGATCACCGGCCTATAACTCTGGTTGGGCATTCCCTAGGCGGCCCGGTGATTGCGCGCATGGCGATGGACTATCCTGAGTTGATTGATGGCTTGATTATGGTGGCACCATCAATCGATCCTGAGCTGGAACCCAACGAATGGTTTAGAGGCCCGCTGGCGTTGCCATTTTTTAAGTGGCTTCTCCCCCGCTCCATTCGCGCATCCAACGATGAGATATGGAAACTCAAACCAGAACTTCAAGATATGGAGCCACTTTGGTCAAAAGTCAAGGCGCCTACCATCCTGATTCAAGGTGACAAAGACAAGCTAGTGCCACCAGGCAATGCTGACTTTGCAGAAAAGATGTTGGTCAATGCACCGCTGGAGTTGGTCAAAAAAGAAGACATGGATCATTTTGTTCCATGGGGACATCCCGAGTTGATACGTGAGGCGATTATTAAAATGCTTAACTCCACCTCAACGGTCAAGCTTAGCGCGAACTAAAAAAAAAAGGGCTGACAATCGTCAGCCCCCAGTTTACAGGTATTACTAAAATTATCTTAGGAACAATAGCTCGCGATACTTCACCAACGGCCAATCCTCATCATCAACGAGTAGTTCGAGCTTGTCTACTGCATCACGAATCTTGTCGAAGTACTTCTCTTTCACGTCATCACAATAGGCAACGGCTCTCTTGTGCGTATCTGTCATCTTATTGATTCGCTTGCGCTCGTCAATCATTTTATCAACGCTTGTCTTGATCAGTTGTGTGAGCGTGCTGATTTCCTTGATGGTGTCAACGACCGCCTTATTGTCAATTCCAAGTCCCTTCAAGCCATTAGCATTCTGAATAAGCTTGTTTTGATAAGAAATTGCAGTTGGGATAATGTGGTTAACCGCAAGGTCACCAATTACGCGAGCCTCAATCTGCACTTTCTTCATGTACCCTTCGAGCTTGATCTCTTGTCTTGCTTCCAGCTCTTTATGACTTAGTACGTTGTGTTTCTCAAAAAGCTCAACCGATTTCTTGGACAGGTACGAATCAATAGCGCGAGGCATGGTTTTGATGTTATTCAAACCCTTCTTCTCGGCATCTCTCACCCATTCATCTGAATATCCATCTCCTTCGAATCGAATAGACTTGGAGTCCTTGATGTATTTCCTCAACACATTTACGATCGCAAGGCGTTTCTCAGTTCCTTTTTCAATCTCCTTGGAAACAGCTGCGTGGAATTGAGTTAACTGCTCGGCCATGATCAGGTTCAACGCTGTCATCGGTGTTGCACAGTTGTCGCTTGAACCTACTGCACGGAACTCAAATTTATTTCCAGTGAAGGCAAATGGTGAAGTTCTGTTTCTGTCAGTAGCGTCCAGAATGATCTCAGGGATCTGATCGATACCTAACTTCATATACATGTTGTCGCCCTTCTCAATCTTCACATTACCTTTCTTCTCAAGTTCATCCAATACAGCAGTCATTTGTTTGCCAATGAAAACTGACATGATCGCTGGAGGTGCCTCGTTGGCGCCAAGGCGGAAGTCATTACCCGCGGTGGCAATACTTGCGCGAAGTAAATCAGCCTGTTCGTGAACGGCTTTGATGGCGGTCACGAAGAAGGTAAGGAACAATAAATTATCTCTTGCGCTACTTGAAGGCGCAAACAGGTTCACACCGGTATTGGTGATCAGTGACCAGTTGTTATGTTTTCCGCTTCCATTAAGACCTGCAAATGGTTTTTCGTGGAAGAGAATTTTTAATTCATGTCTTTCAGCAACACGGCTCATCACATCCATGAGAAGCTGGTTATGGTCGTTTGCTGCGTTTACCTCTTCGAATAGAGGAGCTACCTCGAACTGGCTCGGAGCAACTTCATTGTGACGGGTTCTCAAGGGAATCCCCAACTTCCAGCATTCAATCTCGAAGTCCTTCATGAAATCGTATACCCGCGAAGGTATGGCACCGAAGTAGTGGTCTTCCAATTGCTGTCCGCGTGCGGGTGCATGACCAAATACGGTACGTCCTGCCATTACGAGATCTGGACGAGCCATGTATAGTGCTCTGTCCACCACAAAATACTCCTGCTCAACACCTAATGAGGCAACAACATTGCTAATGTCTTTATCAAAGAATTGGCAGACCTTAGTCGCTGCTGTGTCTACAGCTTTCAACGCTTTCAGCAGAGGTGCCTTGGTGTCAAGGGTTTCACCTGTGTACGAAACGAAGACGGTAGGTATACACAACGTCTTACCGTAGATAAACATGGGCGATGTTGGATCCCACGCTGTATATCCTCTGGCTTCAAACGTGCTTCTGATTCCGCCACTAGGAAATGAAGAGGCATCGGGCTCCTGCTGCACCAACTCACTTCCTTTAAACTTTTCTATTCCTGAGATAGCATCAAAAAAGGAGTCATGCTTCTCAGCCGTGCCACCAGTCAAGGGTTGGAACCAGTGCGTAAAGTGAGTGGCTCCTTTGCTCATGGCCCAGCTTTTTGCCGCTGAGGCTACCGCATCTGCTGTGTCGGCATCAATCTTCTCGTGATTCTTTATCGATTCGCTCACTTTCTTGTAAACAGCTGGAGCAAGCGATCCCAGCATTTGCTTCATGCCAAAGGAGTTTTCTCCGAAGAACTCTGAAATCTTCGGATTTGTCGCCTCGACATGGACTCTTTGTCTTCCTGTGAGCTTATTTAAGGCTTCAAAACGTAAGTGGGCCATAGTAGTGGTTATTTTTTGATCAAATTTTGCCCCAAATGTATGCTATTTTTTAAAATCAGGTTCAAAAAATAACCTATGAGGTTAAAATTTTACACTTTTTGGGTAAGTGAGGGTTAAACGAAAAGCGAGCCCTTTTGCCTCAGGTTCAAAATTCATTAAAGTAATTTGTGAAAGGCTTAGGGGTAAACGGCTGGTCAGCTGTCTATATATCGTAGCAAAAGAATAGAACCATTTGCCACATTATTTCGTTGACACACCAAATCATAAGAATTATGATCAATTTCAGCCAAAAGTCGCTCAATCTCGCCAAGAACAACATGGCATATTTGAAGAGCTTTAATAAGGCCCTCTCAAACCTGGAAATGTTTATGGTTGAGGAGAATGGGAAGCTGAGACTCCCCAGAAGTGCAAAACCCAGCTTGAAGCCGGGTTTCAAGGTTAGTTAGATTTTTTTACTGATCCTCCACTACTGGAGTCGGTATTGGTTTTCATGGGATTACCACGATAGCGGACATCCCCCCCGCTTGACGCCCTCGCATCGAGAGATTTGGTAGCATTTACTTTTATTGATCCAGCGCTGCTTGCCCGCGCACGCACATCACCACTTTCAAGATTATAGGCATCAATATCACCGGCACTGGACGCCTCTGCCTCCAAACTACCTGCCCTACCCTCGAGCACAATGTCTCCGGCACTTGAAACGTCCGCAGTAACTTCCCCTGCATCGAGCTCCAACTCCACGGTAGCCGCACTGCTCACATTCACATCCATCGAAGACGTCTTTATTACTCCTTCTGAAAATACGTTGGAAGCCGAACTGGCATATATCTTCTCAAGGCTCACGTAAGTTACGTACGCCTTTACGTTGGTTTTCCTGAAATTTCCGGTTGCCATATGAATCCGCAGGTAAGACCCTGATACTTCCGTGATCACATTGGACAAGCTCGTACCTGATACTTCAACTCTTACACTTTCCTTGTCACCTTTTTTCAGGTAAACATCCACAGCCTCAGCAGCTTTCACTCCATTAAACGAACCGACTGACCGAACCTCACTCTGCTGTGCAAACACCGACAGATGTGACAACAACACTATACCAACTAGAACGAATATTCTCATATCAATGATTTTTGAAACAATGACAACCCCAGCCTCTGAGGGTTGCTCACAAATAATGCCTTTGTAAGGTTTTTTTCAGTCAGAATCGAAAAATTATTCATTTTTGACTAAATTTCAGCCTATAACCGCCACAAATAGCGAAAATTAACGACTATGATTAAGGAACAATTAAATATTTTAATCAACCTGGCAGCCAGCGATATGACCGTAGGTGATCACGAGTCGAAGATCATCCATATGATCGGCAAAGCCAATGGTCTTTCTAAAGACGATGTAGATGCTATGATGAAAGCCCCCAAACCGGTGGGTGACTTGTCCGTATTCTCCGAGGACCAAAAATTTGAGAACCTATATCACCTGATTCAACTGATGAAAGCTGATGGGCAGGTATTTAAAAGTGAGATTTCGTTTTGTGAAGAAATCGCTGAGAAGCTTGGGTATAAAAAAGGGGTAGTCGCTGAGCTTTCTTCCCGTATTTATAGTGATCCCACCATCACAGCCGACAGGAATATGTTGATGGAAAGAGCGCGGAGATTCTTGAAATAAGACTGTAATACAAGTCAATAAAAAAGTCCCGCAAAAGCGGGACTTTTTGTTTATCGTCTCTGTGGACCTAAGGGGCGTCATAAACTATCTTTCCACTGACAATTGTTTTTGAAATTTTCGTTCCTAACAGTTGATCCTCCGGAACCGTCATCAGGTCCTGGCTGAATATTGTAAAGTCCGCGGTCTTGCCCACTTCGATAGAGCCCAGATGTTCTTCCTGGAATGCCCCATAAGCAGCGTCAAGTGTATAAGACCTTAGCGCCTGCTCCCTGGTCATCTTCTGATTGGGTTCGTAGCCCCCTTCCGGTTCGCCCTGTAATGTTCTCCGGCTAACGGAAGCATAGAAGCTAGCCACCGGACTTATGGGTTCTACGGGAACGTCCGTGCCATTGATAATCATGGCTCCAGACTTCATCAGATCCTGCCATACATAGGTCTCCTCAACAATTCGCTTTTCGCCAAGGCGATCAATCGCCCAGGGTCTATCGGAAGAGAGGTGAATGGCCTGCATGGCTGCAATCACATTCAACTTACCAAATCGAGGAATGTCTTGAGGATGGACATGTTGTGCATGCTCGATTCTAAATCGGTGATTGGTAGCCAAAGAAGGATTCTCGTTAAAGGCCGTTTCGTAGCGATCAAGAATTTCACGGTTTGCCCTATCCCCGATCGCATGAGAGCAAACCTGAAATCCGCTCTTCAGTGCCGCCTTTGATACGCTCAACACCGTATCCATAGAGAGTGTTGGCATGCCATACCAATTATCTCTATCAGTATACGGTTCCAATAGCCATGCGCCTCTGGAACCTAATGCACCATCGCAGTTAAGCTTTATAGATCGTATCGTGAGGAAATCAGTTGAGTCAACCAATGGCCCTCTTCTGATCCACTCGTATACGAGCTCTGGATCTCTGCCCGTCACCATTACATAAAGTCTGGTTTTCATCTTGTCTTCTGCCCTAAACTTTTGGAACAAGGCAATATCGCTTCGGGATGCACCAGCATCGTGGAAGCTCGTGATACCTTCGCGCGCACATGCGTCCATCGCCAACTCGAGTGCCTTCGTATCTGTTTCTTCTGTATTCTCCGGAATGTAGTTATAGATCAGACCTTGTGCTCTTTCATTGAACAGCCCCGTTGGGTTGCCAAGTTCATCTCTTATAATTTCGCCACCTTCTCCCAAATCTTTCTCCATCTTCTCGATCGACATTTGATTAACACCGGCAATCTGCATGGCTTTCGCATTTGCGAATCCTGCGTGACCGCTAGCATGGCCGAGGAACACAGGGTTGTCCGGAGATACTTCACTAAGCTTGTGATGAGTTTGAAACCCCTTCACCATCTTTTCTGGTTTCTTATCCCATTTATCCTGATGCCATCCACGTCCCACGATCCACTCTCCGGGTTGTGCTTTCCCTACTGCTTCTTTCACGCGATCAACAATTTCATCCCAACTTTTGGTATCCATCAGGTCAAGATTCATTTCATTGTAGCCTAAGCCCATCATGTGGCCGTGCGACTCAATGAATCCTGGTGTCATCGTTTGACCTTGCAGGTCAACCATGGTGGTATTCTCTCCTTTATATTTTTGAACGTCAGCCGCAGTGCCCACGTAAATTATTTTCCCACCTGACACCGCAACGGCTTCGGCAGTCGGTGAGTTTGTGTCCATTGTATAAATGGTTCCACCTGACACGATTATGTCAGCGGGTTTCTGTTTTTCTCCGCATGAAAACAGAATGACGGAGAGAACGATTAATGCTAGATATTTTCTCATCGGGGTTTAAGATCAAATGTTATAAACTGAAAATTAACATCTTTTATCGCGAATTGGGAACAAGTATCCACAATCGGTCTTTAAAAAGACTGTATGTCATTAACTTGCTGACAGAAATTATTGCCTGATGAAAAAGATACTGATTACACTTATTCTGGGAGTCTCCGCTGTCACTGCCTACTCGCAAAATGTTGGTCTGTCCTTCTCCTATTTCATCCCCAGAAATGGTTCATTTTCCACTCCTATTAGTCCGTTTTCGCTCAGGGGTGTGGGCTTTGACCTAAATCGATATCTGGCTGTAGAGACTGGATTTTCCCTTTATAGGATGGCAGGTCTAAATGTTATTGATCTTCCATTTGAGAGTACTGATCCTCTAACCGGACCCAACTTTACGCTGTTTGTACCGCTTGAACTTGTGTTGCAATTCAAAGGCAAACAAGCACAGTTTGACATCAAGGGTGGTGGCTTTGCATTTTATGGTTTTGATCAGCGGATCGACTACGGTAATATGGACAGAGCTTTGCGTGAATATGAAGGATGGGATATTGCCAATGCAGCTTTATCATTTGACAACAACCCTGGGTTTGGCTATCACGTGGGCGCGGAGTTTACAGTTTATGTTACCAATCAGTTTGGTATTTCACTGGAGTGCAACTACCTCAACGGAACCTCCAGGTTTCCTTTAGTGGGGAGCTACTCCGGAGGCAACCTGAATGGATCAAATCAGACTGTGCAAGCGGACTATCCGGATGCGAAAATCGATTTCACAGGGCTTGAGTTTTCAATTGGCGTCATCTTTACGGGGCGGTAAAGCATTTTGCCTCCTTCCCCAATAATACCACACCAGCTTCGCTTCTTTAAAAGGTGAGTTGGTTTTCAAATCTGATAACGCTGCCTCCGCCACTTCGCGATCGTAGATCGGCTCTGAAATCCATTCCAAACTATCATTCCTTTGCGATGGCGTTATGTTATAAAAACTTAGAACGGCCAGAGAATCGATTTGTATAGTGTCGGGTGCCGAACCTAAATGAATTTTATAGTAGTCCGACTCAATTAATTGACGTTCTGATTCATTTACATTTTTATTCTTAGAGGATAGTAATTTTCTTGAGTCTTCAGCGAATACCTTCAATAACTCGCGAGAGGTTTTACCCATCAAAATAGAATCAGACTCGAACTCTTTGACTGGGAGGATGAAATATTTTTTAGGTGTTTCAAAGTTTCTATATACCCATGCCAGGTCATGTGCTACATTTTTGATCACCACGTTACTGGTGCTATCCAATTCGGTTGTCTTTTCCATTTCTACCCACAGCATAGAGCCTCCATCACGGTATCGGGACTGCTGCCCTGAAACAAAATTTCCAAGCGAATAGGCCACAACGGTATTGTTCTCCTGATCCCATTCAAACTGCTGTAAAACATGGGGATGCGATCCAATTACCAATTGCGCTCCATTCTTTAAACAGAAATTGGCTACAGAACGCTGTTCCCTCGAGGGCGTATCCTGATACTCCAAACCCCAATGCATAAAGACAATAACAAAATCAGGGCTTTGGGTTTTGGCTTTCTCCAGATCAACTTTGATTTGCGTGGTGTCAATAAGGTTGATCACATTAGGTTTTGTGACCGGTATTCCATTGGTACCGTAGGTGTAGTTGAGAAGGGAAAACTTGAAGCCTTTTTTCTCCACCAAAAGTGGATACTGTTGAGCTCGTTCCAGTGAATCTTTGAAAGTGCCTGTGTGCGGAATGTTGAGTGAGTCGAGCACCTTGATTGTCCGTTCCAAACCCCGCTTCCTGCGGTCGAGTGAGTGGTTGTTGGCAGTAACCAGAACATCGAATCCACTTTCTTTAAGAGTGTATGCCAACTCATCGGGTGCACTGAACTGTGGATAACCTTTGTGAGGTGGGCCGGCCAATGTCAACTCAAGATTTCCGATTGCAACATCTGCTTTTTCAATCAATGGTTTTACAAATTGAAAACACTCATTGTAATCATATCCTCCTTTTTCAAGTTTTGCTGCACGGATTTGAGAATCATGTTGCATAATATCGCCAACAAAAAGTAACGACAGCCTCGTGGTATCCTGAGCGGCAGCTTGAGATGCCCCAACAACAAACAGGAAAAAAATTAGTTTACGCATTATCGAGGTTCAGCACTTTTCCATCTGCGATTGCAAACACACGATCTTCCTTCTTTATTGCAACACGAGCCAAGCCTGTGAAGGAACCGAAAGCAGGCATCAATCCTTTACGCTCGCCAAAATAAAAACAGGGTAACATCATTGACTGTTTTCCCCGACCGGTGAGTCTCACCCCAGGATGAACATGGCCAGCAAGATTATATTTTTGTGAGTTATCCATTAATTCATGTGTTAACAGTAAAGGTCCCAGATGAAGCTCGTCACAAATCTTGATCCGATATCGTTCATACTGTAGTTGACTCATGATATCGTGATTGCCTAGTACAAGATGAAATTCACAACCCGGAAAATGTCTAAGTACTTGCCCCAGTGATTCCCACTCAGAGTTGTAGTGGCTGTGAAACAGGTCGCCAAGAAATATGACTCTATCCGCGTTAGTCTTATTTATCAGATCAATTAGTCGCTCCAGGTTTTCGTCATTCGCCTTACTGGGTAGTGGAATCCCGGCCCTTCTAAAGTGGTTGATTTTGCCCAAATGCAAATCGGCCAGAAGCAAGGATTTTTCGCCAGGGATAAATATTGCCTTCTCTGGCAGCAGCACGAGTTTTAATCCCTCCAATTCCACGCACGCTGAGAAAGTTGGTAAATAGACCTGATTCATCACTTTTCTTCTTCAGTCTCAAGAAAACACTTTACCGGTACGGAAAAAATTAATCATTAAAATAATCTCCTGTTTAAACCGATAAAAATAATTGGCAGACTTGTGTTAATATAATGTTATGTCTTCTCAAAAAAACTGGCCTATTATTCCAGCCATTTTGGGTTAATTCTTAGAGGGTAATTATCTTTCCCGCGCTTATGGAAGGTTACCAGATTCTCGTTTTTGTTTTGTTCTCTCTTGCCATTGTCGACCTGGTGGTAGGGGTCAGCAATGATGCAGTAAATTTCCTTAATTCTGCCATCGGGTCGCGGGTAGCCCCCTTTAGAACGATTCTAATTATCGCATCTCTGGGCGTAATCATGGGCTCCACGTTTTCCAGTGGAATGATGGAAGTAGCCCGACAGGGCATTTTCAATCCTGCGTATTTCACCTTCGATAAAATCATGATCATTTTCCTTTCGGTTATGATCACAGACATTATTCTACTCGATTTTTATAATACGTTGGGTCTGCCCACTTCCACTACAGTATCTCTTGTCTTTGAACTATTAGGCGGTGCACTGATCACGGGCCTTTTAATAGCTTATGAAAATGGTGACGGAGTGAGCAAATGGAGAGAGATAATTAATTACTCAAGTGCCATAACCATCATCTCTGGAATATTTCTTTCGGTACTTATATCATTTGTAGTTGGGGCAATTATTCAGCACATATCCAGGATCATTTTCACCTTCAATCTTGAAAAAAACCTAAAACGCTATGGAGCGATGTTTAGTGGCTTGGCTATCACCACTATCATTTATTTTCTTCTGATTAAGGGTGTAAAAGGAAGTACGCTGGTTAGTGACAGCCAGATCAAATGGATTATGTCTAATACGTTCTTAATCCTGATTATTTCAATTGTTTTTTGGAGTATAGTCATACAGTCATTGATGTGGTGGCGTAAGATCAATCCGCTCAAGGTCGTTGTGTTGCTTGGGACGTTCTCACTAGCCATGGCTTTCGCTGGCAATGATCTTGTGAATTTTATTGGAGTTTCTGTGGCAGGACTCATGAGTTTTCAAAGTTGGGCTGGCTCTGGTGTTTCGCCATCGGAATTTAACATGGCGGGACTGGCTCAAAAAGTCGCTACACCCTCCACGATATTGCTGGGCAGCGGCATCATCATGGTCATTACACTTTGGACTAATGCAAAAAGCAGAAAAGTCACAGAGACTGAGGTTTCACTAAGCCGCCAGGATGAAGGCGATGAGAAATTCAGATCAAATTATATATCTCGGGGTCTGGTGGGGATGAGTATTTTCATCGGCAAGTCAGTTCAATATTTCGTTCCAGAGAAATGGTCTCAATATCTAACTGACCGTTTCTCAAAGGCCAAAGACGAAGTAGTAGTTGATTCGGAAAAACCTTCGTTTGACCTGATCAGGGCATCCGTTAATCTATTGGTATCAAGTGTTTTGATCGCTTATGCCACCTCTCAAAAACTTCCACTTTCCACCACATTTGTAACTTTCATGGTAGCCATGGGCACATCTTTTGCAGATCAGGCCTGGGGCCGTGAGAGTGCGGTGTACAGAGTGGCCGGAGTAATTAATGTTATTGCAGGTTGGCTCACTACCGCGTTGGTCGCTTTTACCACCTGCGGATTCTTTGCCTTCATTCTTTTCAAAACAGGTTTCCCAGGAGTCATCGCGCTCACGGTTGTCGCGATTTTTCTGCTTATTAGAAGTCACATTGTTTTCAAACGCAAAACATCTGAAGAGGAGATCAACAATCAATTTCTGGCAGCTGATGTTTTCGACATCCAGCAAGTGATTGAGGAAAGTAAATCCAACACGGTAAAGAGTCTGAAAACAGTATCAAAGGTGGGCAGCCTCAGCATCAAGTCGCTCATTAATGAGAACAGCAAGGCGTTGGTAAAATCCAAAAATGAAATTCAGAAGCTGAAACTTCAAAACGAAAAGTTACATAATAAGATTATCAAGTATGTTCGCAAAATGGAGAAGGGCAATGTTGCAGCTGGCCGACTCTATATTCTTGTTTTTGACCTTACTCAAGACCTGTATCAAAGCGCGTTGCTTCTGAATGAATCTAGTGCAAACCATGTCGTTAATCACCACTCTCCTCCAAAGAAAAAGTATGCCTCAATGCTTCAGGAGATTGATAAGGATCTCGGTGATTTTATTGACGATATAAGTAGCGCTATTTCAAAATTAAACTTTGAAAAGAGCGAGTCGATCGATAGCCGGAAGGAAAAGCTTTTGCTTCATATTAATAAGAAACTTGACGAGCAGATTCTCGACATTCAAAAAGACGAGTTAGGCAATCGAATGGCACTGCTTCAAACGCGGATACTTTTGGAAACAAAAGACATTATAACCCTGGTCCACAGGATTTACCAATTGTACCACGATTTTGTGCGACAATCTCAGACACAAAGAGAGAAGCCTCAATCTACTCATACTGAATAATCATTCTCTTAATCCGGTCTTCCAGTTTTTCAGACGTTAATTTCTCTCTGAGCCTGTCTACCATTATTGGAAGTCCGAAAGGGGTTGGCCTGTCGGGATATTTGATCACTATCTTTTGATGAGCGATTCGCTCCAGTGCATTTCGCAGTCGATTTTCCTCGAGTTGAAAATCCATCACTTCTTCAAAAGCCTGAAGTAAAAGAAGATTGTGCGATTCGTGATCGTGAAAGACTTCGAAGAACAACTGGGATGAAGATTGCAGGTGCCTGTCCCGCACACGCTGCCCTGGAAATCCTTTAAAAACAAGGCCGGCAATGGCGGCTATATCGCGGAACTTGCGCCTCGCCATCTCGATGGAATTAATACTTGCCTGGATATCCGAATGCAGATTATCCAAACCGAGTACATCTGTTTCGACAGCCTCCTCAATGGGAATCGGCTGATCTGACAGCAACTCAAAGCCGTAGTCATTCATCGCGATAGAAAAGGTGATGGGGCTAATACGTGCGATGCGGTAAGCCAACAAAGCTGCCATCCCTTCGTGAACAAATCTTCCCTCAAACGGATACATCATCACATGATATCCTTCTTTGGACTCCAGGTATTCAATCAGGAATTGTTTTTGAGTGGGCAAAAGGGACAACTTACTCTGCAACTCGAGCATGGGGCGCAGAAACTTCATTTCTGGATCGTCAAATTGGTCTTTTGTGCTTTGATGGATTTTGAATCTGATCATTTCACCCATCTCAGAAGACAGGGGCATTCGACCACCTTGCCACGAAGGCACTTTGCCGGACTTCCTTGACGAACGCTTGACTTGTGCCGTCATGTCTTTTACCCTTACCAACTCAAGGCTCCTGCCGGCAAACCAAAATACATCACCGGGATTAAGGGCGGCTATGAATGATTCTTCTATCGACCCAAGTGTCTTTCCCGAAACATATTGCACCAACAGCGAGGTATCACCTACTATGGTGCCGATCGACAGCCGATGTCTATGTGCGATCCTTCCGTTCTCAACTTTATATCTACCTTTTTCAAAATTCACCTTCCGAAACTCATCGTAGGCAGTAAGGGCAGCACCCCCTGTAGTAATGAATCTTAGAATCCATTTCCACTCATCGTCTGTGATTGAGGAATATGAATAAGTACCCCTCACCTCTTTCAGTATTTCATCCCCAACAAAACCTTCGCTTACTCCTAGCGTGACGAGGTACTGAACCAACACATCAAAAGATCGCAGGTAAGGTACACGCTGCTCGACAATTTTGCGATTCATTGCTTCACGCAGTGCCGCGGCCTCTACCAGTTCCAGAGCATGAGTTGGCAAATAATATATTTTGCTGACTGCCCCGGGTTGATGTCCGCTGCGGCCAGCCCGTTGAAGAAATCGAGCTACTCCTTTTGGGCCACCTACCTGGACCACAGTCTCCACTGGCCTGAAGTCTACGCCCAGGTCCAGGCTTGAGGTACAGACTACGGCCCGGATTTTACCGGAGTGCAATTGCTCCTCCACCCAGTTTCGCAGCTCCTGGCTAATGGAGCCATGATGCATTGCGATCAGCCCAGAGAGTTCTGGTGCCTTGTCTAATATTTTCTGATACCAGATTTCTGCAAAAGACCTCGTGTTCGTAAAAATCAGTGTCGCGCTACTCTTTTTTACAATTTCAACGACCTTGTCCAAAAGGTGAATACCAACATGCCCAGTCCAGGGAAGTTTCTCGTGATCGGTCGGCATAATTGAATGTATCTCGATACGCTTTTCGATGTTAGCCTTTACCACTTTGAATTTGCCCCGTTTATGGTAGTCGCCCAGGAGCACCTGAAGGGACTGATCCATATTGCCAATTGTTGCTGAGATTCCCCACACCTTCAATTTTTTTGCTACCGTTTTTAATCGAGACAAGGCAAGCTCAACCTGAACACCGCGTTTCGATCCGATGAGTTCGTGCCACTCATCCGCAACGATCACTTTTAGATTCTCAAAGTATTTGTGATAACCTCTTTGAGCGATTAAGAGGTGCAAACTTTCGGGCGTTGTTATTAATAACTGAGGTGGTTTCTCTTGTTGACGTTTTCTTGTGGCCAACGAAGTATCTCCCGAACGGATGCCTACCTCCCATGGCAACCCGAGGTCACTGATCGCTTTTTCTGATGCGTATTGAATTTCTTTTGCCAATGCACGGATGGGAGTGATCCAGATCGCCTGCAGTCCCTGATTCCCTCCGGGTTGGTTTTCCATCGCCTCTGTCAGGATCGGAATTATCAGTGAATAGGTCTTGCCGCTACCGGTGGGTGCGTTAACCATCCCATTGTAGCCATCGAGATAGTTCTGCCAGGCCTCTGTTTGAAACGGAAACGGTTCCCAACCTTTTTGTTGAAACCAGTTTTTACCTATTGCAAGCCTATCAGGCATGGGTGAGATAAGGCAGTTGAAGTAATGACAGTAATAAACAAGATTTGATTGAACAATTTAGTTAAACTTGGGTTAGTTGTGTGAAACAACCTACAAATGGGAAGATATTCAATCAAAGAGCTTGAAACCCTATCGGGGATAAAAGCTCATACCATACGCATTTGGGAAAAGAGACATCGATTGATTATTCCCCAACGAACGCCTACCAATATCAGGTTCTATTCTGACGATGATTTGAAGAAAATCATCAATGTGTCAGTGCTAAACAATCACGGCATGAAGATCTCCAAGATCGCGGAGATGACTGACAGCCAGATACAATCAGAGATCGTGCAACTCACTACACAGAAATCAGAGGCCGATCTTTTCATTGAGCAATTGATCATTGCCATGGTGGATATGGAGGAAGAACAGTTTGAAAAAATTCTTTCTCACCTCATCGTGAAATTCGGTTTTGAAAAAATGATAACCGATATCACCTACCCATTTCTGGAAAAAATAGGGATCCTTTGGCAAACCGGAAACATCGATCCTGCGCAGGAACATTTTATCTCCAACCTGATACGACAGAAAATAATCGTAGCCATCGACTCACTTCCATTCGCTTCCAAAGACGCCAAGAGAGTGGTCCTTTTCCTACCCGAAAATGAGCTTCATGAATTGGGCCTTCTGTTCTATCATTACATCCTTCGGAAGCATGGCTACAAAACGTTTTACCTCGGACAGCACGTTCCCCAGAATGACCTCGTATCTGTATGTAAAAAACACCGTCCAGACTTTCTTGTCACCGCGCTGACGGTGTCTTCAAAGGGGAAAAAGACCCAAGCCTACATTGATTATACCTTGGAAAACCTGCCTAAAATCAAGGTCCTTGCTACGGGGTACTCCTCAAACCAAATTGATTCTGAGAACCCCAATTTCAAGCTATTTAAGGACGCCAGAAGCCTTCTATCCCTGCTATAGCCTTTTTGTCTAATTTTATTTATTTTTCATTAAACAAAACTAGATTTAATGCCGATTGTGATAGCTTTTTGTTTAATTTTACAAATAAAATATTAAACAAATGACGGCAACTGAATTCTCCAGCCAACTGACCAGCCTTCAAAGCACCCTACGGCAGTTTACCTATCGATTTACAAGAAGCCGGGAAGAATCTCAGGATCTTGTTCAGGATACTATGCTCAAAGCACTCACCTACCGAGATAAGTTCAGGGAGGACACCAACTTAAAGGGTTGGCTTTTCACGATCATGCGAAACACATATATCAACAAGTATCGCAAAATGAAACTTGCCAAGACCTCAACAGACGATACCAAGGAGTTGTACTTCCTTAACGTTGCAGATAATCACACTTTCAATCGCCCAGAAAAATCTGTGGAGTTCAAAGAAATGTGGAAGAACGTGAACGAGATCCGTGATGAGCTTCAGATTCCGTTCAAAATGTATACTACAGGATACAAGTACCACGAAATTGCCGATCATCTGAACATCCCTATTGGCACAGTTAAGAACAGGATTTTCCATGCCAGGAAAGAAATACAGAAAAAAATTGGTAGCTTATAAGTGGCTTTCAAAAAGCCATCCATGAAGCAAATTGCGGTAATTGGTTCTGGTTTCGCTGGTTTGTCAGCCGCCACTAGTCTTGCATCCGAAGGCTACGATGTTACGATCTATGAAAAAAATGCAACGCCTGGTGGCAGGGCCCGGAAGTTCACAGCTGAGGGTTTCACATTTGACATGGGCCCTAGCTGGTATTGGATGCCTGATGTATTTGAGTCGTACTTCAACAGATTTGAAAAAAAGGCGTCAGACTACTACCATCTTGTAAGACTCGATCCCTCCTATCGCGTATTCTTCTCCAAAGACACCGTTTGGGATATACCCGCAAAACCGCAGGACTTAAATTATTTTTTCGAAAAGGAAGAGCCCGGAAGCAGCACCAAGCTGGAGACGTTTCTTAAAGAAGCCGAGTATAAATACCAGGTTGGAATAAATGATCTTGTCTACAAGCCCGGTCTTTCTGTGACGGAGCTATTGGATCTTAGATTGGCACGAGGTGTTTTCAAGCTTCACGTATTCCAGTCCATCAGCAAACACATCAGGAGTTATTTCAAATCTCCACGGTTAATTCAGCTATTAGAGTTTCCTGTTTTATTCCTGGGCGCATCCCCGCAGGATACACCTGCTCTTTACAGTCTCATGAATTACGCAGACATGAAGCTGGGGACCTGGTATCCAAAAGGTGGAATGTATGAAATCGTAGACGCAATGGTTTCGCTTGCCAAAGAGAAAGGAGTTCGATTCGAATTCAATTCGGAAGTGAGCGCTCTAACCATGAATAGCACCAAGGTGAAGGAAATTCAAATTAAAGGAAGTAAGTCCGTAAAGGTGGATGCTGTAGTTGCAGGAGCTGACTATCACCATGTCGAGCAACACCTCTTGCCACGTCAATTCCGCAAATACTCTGAATCCTATTGGCAGTCCCGAAAACTCGCTCCTTCGAGTATCATATTTTACCTGGGGGTGAACAAGAAGCTGGATAACCTTTTACATCATAATCTATTCTTTGACGAAGATTTTCAGCAGCATACACAGGAGATATATGAGTCTCCCCAGTGGCCCACTGCTCCACTCTTCTATGTTTGCTGTCCGTCAAAAACAGATGAGACCGTTGCTCCTGTTGGCTCAGAGAATCTTTTTATACTGATTCCTGTCGCGCCAGGACTTACCGATGATGAGGCGACCAGGGAGCGTTATTATGAAATGATCCTGACCAGGCTTGAGAAATTGACTGGTCAATCGATCAAGCCACACGTCACCTACAAAAAGAGTTATGCCCATCGCAACTTTATAGAAGATTATCACTCCTTTAAAGGGAATGCATATGGCCTTGCAAACACAATCGGTCAAACTGCCAATTTAAAGCCATCAATTCTAAACAAAAGGGTATCAAATCTGTTTTATACAGGGCAGCTCACTGTACCTGGTCCTGGAGTACCACCGTCACTTATTTCGGGCCAGGTAGTAGCACAGGAGTTGATAAAACGAATCGGACAATGAGCCACGAGTCACTCTATAACAAAGTAGCCGTGAGGTGTAGTAAGCTCACTACAAACGCTTATAGCACCTCCTTCTCCCTTGGCATATTTTGCCTCGAAAAAAAGCTTCGCGATCCTATTTACAGTATTTATGGCTTTGTACGTTTTGCTGATGAAATAGTGGACACTTTTCACAATCATGAAAAGGAAACGCTGCTAAAGAAATTTCAGGAGGACACTTACGAAGCGATCGAGCAAGGGATCAGCATGAACCCCATCCTCCATAGCTTTCAACAAACGGTCAACAAATACAATATCAATCGTACGCTCATTGATCAGTTTCTGGCAAGCATGAAGATGGATCTAGGCCAAAAAGAATACGATCAAAGTACTTTTCAGGAATACATTTTGGGGTCTGCAGAAGTTGTCGGTCTGATGTGCTTGAAAGTGTTTTGCCAGGGTGATGAAAAAATATATGAAAGGCTGAAACCCATGGCCATGAAGCTAGGATCGGCTTTTCAAAAGATTAATTTCCTAAGAGATTTGAATGCAGATTTCAATGGAATGGGCAGATCCTACTTTCCAGGTATCGATCTGGAAAAATTTGACGAAAGCGATAAGACCAAAATTGAGAGTGATATCGCAGCTGATTTTCATCAAGGATACCTCGGAATCAAAGAGTTGCCAAGAGGCGCACGGTTTGGTGTCTATGTTGCCTATCTGTACTATCTTGCTTTGTTCAAGAAAATAAAAAATACTCCTTCTGAACATGTAATGAAGAGAAGGATCAGAATAAGAAACAGACATAAGTTCAGGATTCTCTTTTATTCATATTTAAAACATCAGCTTAACTTAATCTAGTGGAGAAGGTAATCCTTGTAGACAGCAACGACAATGAGTTGGGCACGATGGAAAAAATGGAAGCCCATCGCAAAGGAGTATTGCATCGCGCTTTTAGCGTGCTGCTTTTTAATTCCAGTGGGGAGATGCTGATCCAAAAACGCGCCTCAAGCAAGTACCACAGTGGAGGACTATGGTCCAATACATGCTGCAGTCATCCAAGACCTGCTGAATCAATGGAAAAAGCAGTTGGCCGAAGACTGGAAGAGGAACTGGGAATTGTATCCAACCCAACGTTTGCCTTCAAATTCGAGTACAAAATTCAATTTTCAAACAACCTGATCGAGCATGAGCTTGACCATGTCTACATAGGGTCATTTGATGGCGAACCTCAAATCAATGAGAGTGAAATTTCGGATTGGAAATTTATAGATACCAACGACTTAAAAAACAAAGTCCAGTCTCACCCTCACGAGTACTCACACTGGTTCAAGATCATTCTTAGTCGCCCTGAAATATTAGAGCTTACTAAGACCGTGTAACATCATTCAGGAGACTAATCCATTGAATGAACTTATCTAAAACAATAACAAAAGACACCACCCTCTTTTGGCTAAGGCGAGACCTGAGGCTGACCGACAATGCCGGCCTATATCATGCGCTCAAGGAGAACAATAAGGTTCTATGTGTTTTCATCTTCGACATCAACATTCTCGAAAAACTGGAAGACAAGGATGATAAACGAATCACCTTCATCTATCAATCTCTGGCTCATATCAAAACTGAACTGGAGAGTCATGGCAGCTCCTTGCTGGTGGTTCATAACACCCCTGAAAAATTCTTTAACAGCTTTTCTCCGAACGCAGTCTACACCAACCACGACTACGAACCCTATGCAAGGGAACGAGATTTCCTTTTGGAAAAAATTCTAAGTAAAAAGAATATCCCTTTCAAGTCATTCAAAGATCAGGTTATTTTCGAAACAGATGAGGTTTTGAAGGATGACGGATCACCTTATACCGTCTTCACCCCCTATTCCAAAAAATGGAAGGCGACCCTTAAGCCCTTTTATTACAAACCGTACCCAACAGAGAAATACTTCGATAACCTTTTTCAAACGACTCCCCTTCCGATGCCAACAATGGATGAGCTTGGTTTCGAAATAGCTGCAGGTTCTTTTCCGGAACGAGTAATCAAATCTGAAGTGATTAAACATTACCATCAGCAAAGAGACTATCCAGGCATTGAAGGAACCTCCAAACTCAGTGTTCATCTCAGGTTCGGGACCGTGAGCATTCGACAACTTGTTGCTATTGCGCTAAAGAAAAATGAAGTCTGGCTTAACGAACTCATTTGGCGAGAGTTCTATCATATGATCTTATGGCATTTTCCAAAAGTGGAGAAAGCCTTCAAGCCGGCATACGACCAAATCGAGTGGCGAAATGACAAAGATGAGTTTGAGGCCTGGTGCAAAGGCGAAACGGGATATCCCATTGTTGATGCCGGTATGAGAGAATTGAATGAGACTGGCTTTATGCACAACCGGGTTAGAATGATCGTTGCCAGCTTCCTAACCAAACATTTGCTCATCGATTGGCGATGGGGTGAAGCTTATTTTGCAAGAAAGCTTCTTGATTTCGACTTGGCGGCAAACAATGGAGGATGGCAATGGGCTGCGGGGAGTGGTTGTGATGCAGCCCCATACTTCCGAGTGTTCAATCCTTATCTCCAAACCGAAAAATTCGACCCGGAAAGAAAGTACATTAAAAAATGGGTGCCTGAATTTGAATCATCAGATTACCCACCTCCGATAGTCGATCATAGTTTCGCAAGGGAAAGAGTTTTAGAAGCCTATAAGGTCGCGCTGGATCAGACGAAATAAAACATTTCGAATGCACTGTTGTTAGATGAGTGATGAAAATTTACACTCTCACACGAAAACAAATTTTGCCTATTTCATTAGAACAAGCCTGGTCTTTTTTTAGTACACCAATGAATTTGAGCAAGATCACACCATCAAGCATGGGCTTTCAAATACTTTATGCTTCTGGGGGAGAAAAGACCTACGCAGGTCAATTGATTAGATACAAAGTTACTGTGCCCCCTGGCATACGTTTGCAATGGGTCACTGAAATCACGCATGTAGCTGAACCAAATTATTTTGTAGACGAACAACGTTTTGGTCCATACGCCTTATGGCATCATCAGCATCACTTCAAACAAGTTGGCAATGGTGTGGAAATGACTGATGAAGTTAACTACGCCATTCCTTTCGGCATTCTGGGCAGGCTTGCCAATTGGCTATTTGTTGAGCGACAGGTTAATGCTATTTTTGATTATCGATTCGGTGTGCTAAAAGATCATTTCGAAAAAGAAGCACTCCAAAGTTCATAGGTATGTGGTTAACCATTTTTGCATGTGCAGTCATTACCATTGGCACTTTTCTCTTCTGGGAATTTGTGGCTTGGTTTACACATAAATATGTGATGCACGGATTTCTATGGGTATGGCACAAATCACATCATTCTGTACATCATCAAGCGCTGGAAAAGAACGATTGGTTTGGCGTTGTATTTAGTTTACCCTCCATAGGTCTCTTCTATTATGCCAGTCTGATAAACTATAATCCTTACCTACTGGCTGTAGCGCTGGGTATTCTATGTTACGGTGTTTTCTATGTGGTCTTTCACGATATTATCGTACACCAGCGAATCAAGTGGAGACCATCGAAGAGAAGCAAGTACCTCCAGCGCATGATTAATGCTCACTACGTTCACCATAGCAAGCATAGCAAAGAGGATTGCGAAGCCTTTGGATTTCTCTACGCGCCTCCCAAATATGAACCGAGGCAATTCAAAATGAAGGAGACACGTCAGGAAACTCAATAGTAACTTGAAGTCCAACTACCTCTACCTCTTTATTGATTTGGCTTCGATTGCCCTGCCATTCATGTTCAGTTTTCATCCACGCGCGAATTTTTCCAAAAAATGGAACAGCCTTTGGCCAGCGATCCTACTTACAGCTACCTTCTTCCTTATCTGGGACGAATGGTTTACCACGATGGGTGTATGGGGATTTAATCCAACTTACCTTACGGGCATTTACTTTTCTACATTGCCTCTTGAAGAAATTCTATTTTTCATTTGCATTCCCTACGCTTGCGTTTTTACTTATGAGGCTGTTGTATACTTTTTAGGCTCAAGAATTTCCAACAAATACGAAAAGGCTATAACCTACATTTTAGCCTCCCTACTCATCCTCGTGGCGGCACTCAACACAGACAAATGGTATACTTCTCTAACTTTCTTTCTTTGCGGAGGCTTCTTGTTGTTCCTAAGTCTTCGATTGAAAGTAACTTTTCTCCCAAAGTTCTATGTCGCATTTCTTTTTATCCTCATACCCTTCTTTCTTGTCAACGGAATACTGACAGGTTCAGGAATTGAAAACCAGGTAGTGTGGTACAATGATGCTGAGAACTTAGGAATAAGGATGGGGACTATACCGGTTGAAGATACCTTCTACGGGTTACTACTCATTCTGATGAACGTGACAATATTCGAGCAGCTGCAGCAAAGGGCTAAGAAAGCGCTAACAAAAACCTAATATCAGTTTACGGCTTGCACTCTGGAAGAACCCGTGCCGTAGTAGATGTCGTTTACTATGATAGCTCCAGGTTTGAAGGTCTGTACCACAGAGAAACCAAGGAACGTGTTATTTGGCAAGTCAGCCGTGAACAACTGATTGCTAACCTTATTTGTGTTCGAATTGAATGCTGGATAGCCTAATCCTCCATCAGTAAGGTTTAATGATGTAACCTGACCGGAGACGTTCGTATTTGCTGTAATTATTGCTCCTGAGCCACCTTCAAGCGAGGTAACTGTGACAGGAAGGGTCGTACTGCTCGCAGGATATCCAAGTCCGGAAGAACTAACCAAGACAAACGTAATGACCCCTCCAGAGCTAATGTTTCCATTTATTGCAAGACTTGCTTTGAGCGCTCCAGGGCCGGTTGGATTATCACTCAAAGTGGCAAACACAGGGCGAACAAAGGGAACTGATATCACCGATCCAAAAGTGGGATCAAAAGTTGTTTCGATTTGCACGATGGACGGCAATGTTTGGGGAAATGCCGGTTGATTTGCCAATCGGTTGATTGCAAGAGTCTGATTCGCAGAATAGGTTTCATAAATAAATCTATAAGAGACTTGCGGAAATGCCGGTAACTTGGTTTTGTAACGACCATCAGCACCTGCCACCACCGGCACAACAAAGTCACCACTGCCGGTCTCAATTATTACAGAAAACCTTGCCCCAGTTGCCGCTTCTCTTGCTGCAGTTATCAAATTGCTCTGCACCTCAGCCTTGCCTTGCACTGTAAAAGTACCATAGTCGGCCTCGGGAAATAGGACGAACGTTTCAAAGATATCCTTGCTCCTTTCTGAGTTGCTTTCATTGAAAGGAGTAAATCTCCGCCTGATACTGAAGTAACCTTGGCCTGTAACAGATACTTCAAACTGATTATTGAATGGTGCAAGAAAGTGAATCGTCCCGTCTGCGTTAGAAGTCAAAGAAAGCACTTCACCTCCTACGGAAACTTCAACATCCAGGTCAGGAACTACAACATCGAGGTAGGGATCTAAAAAGCGGAGAGTATAAGACCAGTTCTGTCGGTCAAAATCTATGATTTCGTCTTCCGATAAGGTATCAGCCACACGGCAAGAGCCAGCAGCCACCATTACCAGAAGGGCTGATAGGTATCTGAATGAATTCCACTTACGCTTCATGCCTGCTTTTGTCATTGACCTTACAAAATATCCAATGTCCGTGAGGTGCCTGTGCCGTAATAGATGTCTATAACCCTGATATCGCCAGGCCTCACCAATTCGTTGGATCTTGAGAGATTCTGTGAGGAGGTAGCGAAATTGAAGTTTGCGTCCGGATTACCTGCAGGATAGCCCGTACCGCCATTTGTAATATTGAAGCTAAGAATTTGCCCACCTGCACCGGTATTTGCCGTGATAACAGCCCCGGAACCTCCGAAAAGGCTGGTAATGGTAACAGGTACCGTGGTGCTAGCTGCGTAGCCCAATCCAGCGTTATTTATTCCAATGAAGGTAATTGCTCCCGCGGCACTGATTCCACCCACATCAAAGACAGCCGCCTGAGCACCCGCCCCTGAAGGAGTGGCATTGACGGTTGCAAAAACGCTTGGTACAAATCCACTTGTTGAGATTGATGGTATATCATTAGGTGACGAAGAACTGAAGACAGTTGGAATATCGGCCACCTGGGGTAAGGTAGCGGGGAACAATGGCTGACCTTGCTCTCTGCTATATGCAATTGTCTGTGCTACTTCTATGTCATTGACAAAAATATTGTACTCAACCCCATCACCAAAGGTTGGTAAATCCATTGAGTAGGTCCCATCAGCGGCAGTGGTGGCGGTTATCGTAAAGTTGATATTGAAGAGGTCTAAGTTATTGTAGGAGCTGGGTACGAAAACCGCCCTTACGTCCGCAGACCCGAGCACCTCCCGAACCTGATTTGTAACATCAGTCTCGATCTCCACAATTCCCCTCACAGTCGCCAATTCGTTGGTCTGTGACAGCGTGTAAAAAAACTCAGTCTCCTCCGCTTGCCTGTAATCTGCAAAGATGAAAACGTTGCTGTTAATTGTCGCATAGTCCGTGGCCGTTATCGTCAGGGGAAATCCGTTACCGATGGAAATTCTCTCAAACGTTGCTACCCCAAGTGCATTCGTGGTTGCCGTCAATTCTACGCCATTCTGAACAATTGACACTGTGGCGCCTTCAATGCCAAGCAACGTAGCGACATCTTTTAGCACCACGCTGTAGTCAATAGTCTGCTGTGCATTCAGTAGGTCTTCCTCAGTAAACTTGTCTTTACAGGATGTAACGAGCAAGGTAATGCATATCGGAACTACCAGAGTCATCTTGAATTTGCGATATATTTTCATAGCCGTAGATGTAAGTATTTTTAGCATTTCTCTTTTAAAATGTCAGCCCAATTGTGAAAACAATAGAATTTGTTCTTATCTCTTCCTCAGTATTGTTGAGTGTTATATAGCTATAATTTTTTCTAATCGGTGTGATCCCATACATATACCTGGCATCAATGTTTATGGTTTTACCCCCAAAAGGAATAAAAAAGCCAACGTTCCCTGTCGCTCCTATTTGGAAGGGCTCATAGGTAGATTTCACATTATCTCTACCGCTGGTGGTCACGATAACGTTTGTCGCGGTGTAGCCCGTCCTTTGAAAATTGTCAGTTGCATCAAAAACGTACGAGAAGGAAGGTCCGGCACTCACTTTGATCGGTAGGTCCTCGAACGGTAGTGTATACTGCAACATCACCGGCACTTCCAAGGTGTGTAATGTCACATTGCTATGGGTCTGATTTACAGTGAAGAAATTACTAGGTGCCCCGAAGCGGGTTTCGTCCAGGTAAGTAAGCAAGGAACCGCCTTGTTGCAAGTAATTAATTTCGGTAAGAAGAGTAAAAACAGGTGTAATAACGTACGTGCCAAATCCCCCGAATGTAAATCCAATTCTCGGCCCAGTGTGCGGAACATTGCTGGAGAAACTACTCACAGAAATACCCGCCTTGACTCCGTAGCTATAACGTGCTTCGTCTTGTGCTTGCGCGTGAATACTCAAAAATACTATTAGTACTCCAACGACATTTTTAACAACAACACGCATAAACCGTGATTTTTGCTTTGGATTCCTTAGCAAGATATATGATTTTTCAGACTTCCCAATACCTGAGGTACTAAATACTCCTAAGTAGGAATTTTAACAACTACAAAAACCACGTGTTACCTTAAAGTAACCCATGTAAACAAAATGTATCTAAACGGATTGTTAACAAATTGGAAATAGCAGAGACCCACCCAACACTCAAAAACTACCGCATATTAGTTGAGAGAGGCTCTTTTCCATTCCAAACTTTGTTTCAATAGATCAAATGAGGACTCGACTTCATCCAATCTCTTCTTCAGTAGTCCATACACTTCTCGTTGCTGATCAGTAGGTGGATAGTCTGCACTGGATGCTTGTCCCTCCTTGGCTATTGCCAAAAATCTCTCCAAAATCTTTGCCGGGTTTCTAAAAATATCCTGACGGGCACCTGTTTGGTAGACGTCAAATATCCTGCCTTCCAATTGATAAATTTTCTCTTCTAATGCAGTTGCTTGTTTCGCGGCTTTAGGATCTTTCTGTTTCAAGATCAGTTGGGCGCGAGTTTTCTCCATTTCATCAATTAATCTCAAGCAAGTAGATACATTGGAATAAATACCCATTCCAAATTCATACTGCTGCTGAATGTTTGCAAGTGAGCCTTTTGTGTTCGGATCTTTGAGTACCTGAACAGTCTGCTTAAATTCTTTTCCATTTACTTTTAACACCACCGTATATTGGCCTGGAGGAACCAATGTCGGTGTCATCCCTGGCCCTATGTCGAGGTCATAAATGAACATATTTCGTGTTCCGTCATCATCCAGCTTCACCCAATCTTTGCCTCTCGGTTTAGTCCTCAGCCTTGGCCAATTGTATTCTTTATGACGCAGATTCCACCACACGCGATTGATCCCCTTCTCTCCTTTTGCAGAAATCTGATTGATCACATTGCCCTTGGAATCCAAAATATTTATGACTGCCGCTTCTTTTGAATCTTCTTTCAAGTAGAAGTTGATTGAAACTCCTTCAGGTGGATTTCTTCCATCACTGAATGCCCCCTTCGATTTAATACCATCGATATCCTGAAAACGATATGCAGTGCCGGGAGTGAATAAGTGAGCGTCTGAATTTTGAACCGTTGCGCTGAACTCGCGGATGGGTGTAATGTCATCGAGTATAAAAATACCTCGGCCGTACGTACCGATTACGAGATCGTTGAAGTGTTTCTGCACGGCAATTCCGAATACGGGTGCGGGTGGCAGACCATGTCTGTATCTCATCCAATTCTTTCCATCGTCTGGTGAAAAGTATAGTGCGTTATCTGTTCCTAACCAAAGGAGACCTTTTTGTTCAGGATCTTCCCTGATTTGGTGAACAAAATTTGAGTTGGAAGGCGGCAAGGAAATATCCAACCGAGTCCATGTCTTGCCGAGGTCAGTTGTCTTATAAACATATGTGCCGAAATCTCCATCCTGGTGCGCATCAACGGACACATAGCAGGTAGAAGCATCATGACTGGATGGATCAATGTTTCGAATCGTGCCCCACTTGGGCAATCCGGGCATGAAGTCTGATGCCTTGAACCATGATTTGCCGCCATCGCTCGTTACGTGCACCAAACCATCATTGCTACCCACCCAAAGTATTCCTTCTTTCACAGGGGACTCCGCCATAGAAAAAAGTGTAGCTCCATCAAAGGTCATGAGGTTATCTCCAGCCATTCCTCCCGAACTCTGCTGGTGTGATTTGTCATTTCGGGTTAGATCCAGGCTAACCACTTTCCAACTTTGTCCAGCATTGGTTGTTTCGTGAACGAACTGACTTCCGGCCCAAACTTTTCCTTTCACGTGCTGCGAGATCACTACTGGAAAATTCCAATGCCATCTGTACTTCAAATCACCGGGAGCATATCCGTAGCCAGCCTCCGGCCAGGCTCGCACATCTCGCATCTGCATTGTGGTAAGGTCGAATACATCCAGTCCACCATCGTAACATTGCGACCAAACGATGTTATTGTCCAAAGGATCAACTTTAGCATCACCACTTTCGCAACCGCCTACTCCGTGCCAAACACCCAACGGAATGGTGCCGCGGTAAAGGTAGCGACTCGGTCCGCGATACGACCAGGCATCCTGGCGATTTCCGTAGACATAATAGGGTACGCGGTTGTCAACTGAGATATTATACATCTGCGCAATCGGAAGATTAATGTTCTCCCATGTCTTACCATAATTAAAAGACATGTTGAGACATCCATCGTGCGCAACCATTATTCTATTCGCATTAGTGGGATCAAACCACATATCATGGTTGTCACCTCCGGCAGCCCACGGTGCAAGTTCGCTAGACCAAGACTTGCCACCGTCCTTCGACATTTTCATCGATACATTGATGGTGTAAAGTCGATTTTCATCCTGTGTGGAAACCCGCACTCTGGTGTAATAAGCTGCACGCTGTGCCATGGAGTGATCCTGTTGCATCAGCTTCCATGAGTCTCCCCCATTCTCTGACCGATACAGTCGAGGTTCTTTGTCTTCTACAAGTGCGTATAAAACTTTGGGATTACTGTAGGCTACATCCACAGATGTCTTACCAATAGGATGACCTGGGCCGCTCTCAAGACCATTTCTTAATGGTTCCCATGTTTTGCCTCCATCCTTACTTCTGTAAATACCACTACCTGGTCCGCCACTGTTTAGGTTCCATGTTTTGATTTCTACATGCCACATGGCAGCATAAATGATATCTGGATTCTTCGAGTCGATTGCCATGTCGGAGCAACCTGTATTCTCGTTAACAAAGAATACACGGTTCCACGTCTTTCCGCCATCGGTTGTTTTGTAAACACCTTTTTCCTGCTGTGGTCCGTGTGTGTGCCCTAGCACTCCTACGTACACTATATTAGTATCAGTGGGGTGAACAATTACACGACTGATTCTGAAACTTTTATCCAATCCCATTTTCTTCCAGGTCTTTCCGGCATCTGATGATTTGTACACTCCGTTACCCACTGCATGTGCCGGGCGAATTAGAAACGTCTCTCCGGTTCCTGCCCATACCTGATCGTGGTCAGATGGAGCTATGGCCAATGCACCAATGGACGAGTCATCCATCTCATCAAAGACAGGTTTCCAGTTGTAACCCATGTCTTCGGTTTTCCAAATACCACCTGACGCAGCACCCAGGTAAGACACAGCGGGATTACCGGGCTCGCCTACAACGGCTATCGCCCTGTTGCCGTCAGGTCCGATAAACCGGAATTTTAATTGAGAGAAGTCAGCAGGATCAAGTGCCTGTGAAAAACTGAAATGAGAAATTGCTAAGAGCAGGATAAAAGAGTAACGCTTCATTTTCTAAATGATTGGTTTCAGTGGAAGTCAATTTACCACCAGAAAAAGTATTACAGAATGGTTTGAAATAAAAAAGGCGCGGGTTATCCGCGCCTTTGATTCAATGTAATATGAAATTGATCTTAACTGCTCAAATTTTGATGTTATTCATAGCGCAGCGAGTTTATCGGCTTAGCCATGCCCGCTTTGAGTGCCTGAAAAACCACGGTCAGCCATGCTATTAATAATGCTCCAACTCCACTTACTACGAACACAAGGGCACTGATCTCGACCTTGTAAGCAAATTGATCAAGCCAATTGTTTAGCAAGTAATAGGAAGGAGCTATTGCGAGAACGAATGCGATGATCACCAGAATGGTAAATTCTCTCGATAGCAACTTGGTGATATTAAATACTGTTGCACCAAGTGCTTTTCTGATTCCGATTTCTTTTGTACGCTGCTCAGCGGTAAATGCGGCCAAGGCAAACAATCCAAGACAGGCAATAAAGATTGCCAACCCTGTGAAGATGGAGAATAAGGTGCTCAGGCGTTGTTCTTCCCTAAACAACTGATCAAAATTTTGATCGAGGAAGACATACTCGAATGGCTGACCTGATGCATATTTTTTCCAAAGCTCTTCTACGTTCTTTACAGCTGCCGATGGATCACCGGAGTAGCGAATGAGAAGATTGTTCGCAGAGTTAGTCAGGATGATTACCAAGGGCCTTACTTTGGTTTTGTACGATTCAAAATTGAAGTCTTTCACAACACCGATCACCTTCATCGTCACCTGATCATTTCCATTGTAATCGATCAACTCTTCTTCCAGCGGGTTTGCCCAACCGAGTTCTCTTACAGCTGCCTCGTTAACAACCACGGCCATGGAATCGGATGGGAACTCTCTTGAAAAAAAGCGGCCTTCTGCGATTTCAAATTTCAAAGTGGCACTATGATCAAAGTCTGCTACGTAGCGACCCATAATATGGTCTTTTTGATCACTTGCTGACCGGAAGGCGGTCGTGTTGTTGATGCCGGGGAACACATTGTTTGTATAACTGGCATTTTCAATTTCCGGGAAATCAAGCAACGTGTTCTTAAACGCTTGTTGATTAGTCTTCAAGTTTCTTGTGTTGCGCAGCGCGATCACGTTTTGCTTATCCAACCCCATGTTACGGCTTTGTAAAAACTCGATCTGTTGATAAACAACCGTAGTAGCTATGATGAGAATAATTGATAGTGAAAACTGGAATACGACTAATCCGCTTCTCACACCTTTACTTTTCAATCCAGCCCTCACCTTACCCTTCAGCACTTCTACTGCGCTAAAACTGGTCATATAAAATGCCGGATAGCTACCCGCCAGCAAGCCGATCACCAACACCAGACCAATAACACCTGCAAAGAATGTCGGGCTCACCAATGATGCAAAAGCAAGCTGCTTACCGGCCAGCAAATTGAATTGCGGTAACAGCAGGTATGTCAGACCTACTGCGATGGTTATTGCAACCATCCCGTATATAGTTGATTCAGCAAGGAACTGAGCTACCATTTGCTCTCTGTACGATCCTAAGGTCTTTCTCAAACCTACTTCCTTTGCTCTGCCAGAAGATCTGGCAGTTGATAAGTTCATGAAGTTGATACAGGCGATCACAAGGATAAACAAACCGACTGCTGAAAAAATGTAGACATAAGTGATGTCACTGTTGGCTTCAATTGTGTCGTTCCACTCGGAGTAAAGATGTGTATCGAGTGTTGGGTACAACAAGTAGCTGTAAATATTTCCCTGCTTAAGAAACTTATCGAATGATACACCGATGAACTGCTCAATTTGAGGAGCAGTATATTTGGCAACCATCTCTTGCAGTTTATTATTTACGCTTTCGACAGTTGTCTGAGGATTTTTACGAACGTAAGTATAAAGGCTGTTGTTCAGCCAAATGCCATTCTCAAATTGAGGTTTATCAGAACTCGTTGAGATCAGTGCATTGTACAAGAAGTGTGAATTGTGTGGCGTATTCTCAGCGATGCCTGTTACTTTATACGTTTCGTTGTCATTGCCTATAGTCATCAGCTTGCCCAATGCATCACCGTTAAAGTACTTCTGAGCCAGCTCTTCTGATAGCACCACACTGTTTGGCGCTTTTAAGGCGGTGACTGGATCGCCTTCGACAAGTTTGAATGAGAAAAATTGAAAGAAGTTAGAGTCAGCAAATATGATCCGGTTTTCAGTAAAAATTTTTTCTTCCTGCTTGAAAACCATGTTGTCTCTGCGGCTGATTCTGGTCGCTTGTTCTATACCTGGAATTTCATCAACCATGGCCTGGTGCAATGGGGGGCAAGACGAAGCCGTAAAAATTTCCTGACCAGCTATTTTGCCATGGAGGCCGATGCTATAGATGTTTTCCGCATCATAGTGAAACTTGTCGTAGCTCAATTCATCAGCTACATAAAGAATCACGAATAAGCAGCAAGTAACACCCGCTGCAAGTCCTAATAAATTAATCGTAGAGTAAAACGAGTGTTTTACAATATTTCGTAGCGCGACTTTGAAGTAATTTTTAAACATTTTGTTTGGCGTTTATTCGTAGCGTAAAGAAGTAACTGGATTTGATTTGGCAGCTCGTAGAGCTTGAAAGCCAACAGTTAGCCAAGCGACAACAAAGGCAATCAAACCTCCTAAAATTAATATCAAAGGATTGATTTGAATGCGGTAAGCAAAATCCTGCAACCATTGACTCATGAAATACCATGCCGCTCCAGCGGCAGGAATGAAAGCAATAATCACTAGCAAGCTAAATTCTTTCGATAACAGGACAGTGAGATTGGGAACCGTTGCGCCCATCGCTTTCCTGATTCCAATTTCTTTCGTGCGTTGCTCTGTGGTGAATGCTGCCAACGCGAACAGACCAAGACATGCAATGAAGATGGCCAAGCCAGCGAATACAAGGAAAATATTTTTCAACCTCTGCTCGGCTCGAAACAGTGCATCAAAATCCTGATCAAGAAATGTATACTCAAATGGACTATCACTTCCATATTTTTTCCAAAGTGACTCTATTGCCGAGAGCGTACCTTCTGGATTGCCCGAATAACGAACAAGAAGGAACCGTGAATAATCAGTGAACGATATTACCAGAGGCCGAACTTCTGATTTCAATGATTCAAAATTGAAATCCTTCACCACGCCTATCACTTTATTAACTTGTGGTTCTGGCCCATTGAAGTTGGTCAATTCCTGTCCTATCGGGTCAGTCCACCCAAATTGTTTCACTGCTGCTTCATTGACAATAACAGCTATGGTATCTGTCAGGAAATCTCTTGAAAAATACCGACCGGAGGTCATCTCAAACTTCATCACATCAAGGTGATCATAGTCCGCATAGTAGGAGCCTGCTAATTGATCTTGTTCCGAACCGCGTGTTTTAAAAACAGTTGTATTGTTAACGCCAGGAAAACTATTATTGGTGAAGCTCGCCTTCTCGACACCAGAAATTTGAAGAACCTCATTTTTGAATGCAGGTCTGTCTGTTCCGAGCTTGCCCACGTTCTGCAATACAATAACATTCTGCTTGTCCATTCCCAGGTTTTTTGATTGGAGATACTGTAGTTGTTGTAAAACAATTGCTGTTGCAATGATCAAAAAGATAGAAATGGCAAACTGAACTACCACGAGTGTACTTCGTACTCCCTTTGATTTCATCCCTGAGCGCAACTTTCCTTTCAATACCTCCACTGCATTAAATGCTGTCAGATAAAATGCGGGGTAGCTTCCTGCAACAAAACCAACCACCAATATCAACGTCAAAACCCCTGCTCCGAATTGCCAGTTGAGCAATGAGTCGAATGTCAACTGCTTACCTGCGAGTGTATTGAAATACGGCATTAACAAATAAGTGATCCCTAACGCTATGATTACACCCACGAGACTATAAATCACTGATTCGGAAAGAAATTGCCCAATCATTTGCGAACGGGCAGAACCCAACGTCTTTCTTAGCCCCACCTCCTTGGCGCGACTCGCAGAACGAGCCGTTGATAGGTTCATGAAATTGATACAGGCAATCACAAGTATAAAAACACCCACCATCGAGAAAATGTATACATACTTAATCTCACCATTTGGCTCAATGTCATCCTGGGTCGGAGACTTTAGGTGCGTATCAATCAGGGGATATAAGTAATATTTGTACTCGCCTCCGTTTTTCTTGAAGTCATCATAAGAGATACCTAGCCCCTCCTCCACTTCTTTACTCACGTACTTGGCGACTAGTTCATCCAGTCTTGAATTGACTTGGGCAACAGTCGTATTTGGATTTAGCTTGACATACGAGTGGAGTGAATTTCCGGTCCAACCTTCAAACAATACACCCTTGGTCGAAGCGAATGATCCGATTGCGCTATAGTGAAAGTGAGAGTTACCTGGAGCTGGCTCCACAATTCCGGTGACTTTATAGGCAACCTCATCATTTCCAATAGTGATGATTTGACCTAAAGGGTCGATTGTGTCAAAATATTTTTTCGCAATAGCTGGTGTTAATACTACAGTGTTAGGTTCTTTCAGCGCAGTCTGTGGATCTCCTTCCAACAACTTAAAGCTGAAGAAATCAAAGAAATTGGAATCAGCATACACAAAGTCTTTTTCACTGAAAATTTTGTCTCCGTTTTTGAAAAGCAAAGCAGCCGACCGATGCCAGGTGCGAACACCTGACTCTACTCCAGTAATCTCCTCCTGCATCGCGTTGGTGACTGGCCAGCTTGAATTGGAGGTATTGAACTCCTGACCGGCCATTCTACCTAGTAATCCTATTCGATATATCTTATCCGCGTCTTTGTGAAACTGATCATAGCTTAGTTCATCACTGACGTAGATGAAAATGAATAAGCAACACGCCATCCCGATGGACAAGCCAAGGATATTGATGGCTGAAAAGAATTTGTACTTAAGGATATTTCGTACCGCAACTTTCAGGTAGTTCCTCAGCATGCCAATAGCGGGTTAAATTATTTCGAACGAACAGTTCTCTGCCCTAAGACGCCAAGCCTACACGGGATGTTGCAGTAGATCTTCGATTTTTTTTATTCGTCTCTTAGCGTTTTTGCCGGGTTCATCCGTGCTGTGTTATAGGTTTTGTAACCGATAGACGCGAATGAGACGAATATCATTATGAACACAGAAAGCAACATGGTCTCAGTTGTCGTTTTCTGGAAGTAGTTCCAAATGCTACCCATCAACATTTCAGCCATAAAGGCTCCAGCAAAAGCACCTAATACACAAGCCGCGGAAAGGATAATGATGAACTCAAGGTTAATCACCTTTGAAATATTCGCTATGGATGCACCTAGTACCTTGCGTACACCAATCTCTTTCATTCTCTTGATGATATTCAGAGACACCATGGTAAACAATCCGGTTGCGGAAAGGAATAAAGCAACGATGCCGAGGAAAACAAACATCTTGACAATATTCACATTCACAGTTGTCGCTTCCACTACCTCCTCATCCATGTAGCGGGCATTGTACATGCGATTGGGAAATATCTCTTTCCAGGTAGACTCCATAAACTTATTGATCTCAACGATCTTGTCAGCAGGCGCACTAACCTGTATATAGTGTATTGGATCTTCCTTGCCATATCGTAACATGGTGGGTTCAAGCGGTTCCCAAAGCCCGCTTGTATAAACATTTTTGGTAACACCGATTACATACAAATGCACGGTATCCATCCAGATTATTTCTTTTCCGATGGGCTTATCCCAGCCGAATTTTTTAACAAACTCTTCTGTTACAATCACTGATTCGTTGCGATCGGTTTCTGAGTTTTTGTTGAAATTTCTTCCCTCAACTAAAGTCAGCCCGACTGTATTGATGTAGTTCTCGTCCACATCAAGAATATCTGACTCAATCTGGCTTTCTCCACTTTTAATTGGGTCGTTGTAATAGTTCGAAAAGAAGTGATGTGCGCTGCCCGAAATTGAAGTTATTTCAGGATTTCGTTGCAGTGCATTTCTGTATGTTTCAAAATCAGATCGGTTTTCTACGCGAGTATAGATCACTCCGCTTTTGTTGAACCCGAGATCAAAATTATTTTGAAACTCTGCATTCTTGATAAAGGCAAAGCTGCACACTATTCCAATTAATGAAATGGCGAATTGAAGGGTAAGAAGCACGCGCATGAATAGATTCGTGCCACCAAACTTTAACTTTCCTTTGAGTATGGATACTGATTGAAACTTGCTGATATAAAAGGCGGGATATGATCCGGCCAAGATACCGACTACCAGAAGTAAGCCGATCATGAAGAAGGTAAAATTCGGGTTGCCAAAGTAGTTGGTTATGATCTCGATATCTCCGACCCACATGTTATTAAATGCCGGTATGAGAAATAGTTCTGCGATAATTACACCGAGTAACAAGGCAATGAAGCAGACAAAAATGGTCTCGCCCAAAAACTGCATGATAAGATGTTTCCTTTCGCTCCCCATTACTTTTCTTACTCCAATCTCCTTCAGTCTCCCTGAAGAAATCGCGATCGATGTATTGGTAAGATTGAAACATGATAGGAGGAGAATTAATATTCCCATCATACTCAACCCGATCACGGCAGCAATTGGAGAGCCCTCTCGGGTCCACGTGCCCGGTCTGTTTTGATAACTATCCCTGACGGCCATACCTACAAATGGATCAAGGGAGAAGCTCTTAATGATAAAATCCTCTCTTATTTTGTTGTTGTTCTCTTTGTAAGGTTGGATTTGCTCTTCAACAGCCTGCACACGCGACTTATCTGAAATGACTACAAAGGTTGTATTTCGATACTTCCATGTGTTTTCGTTATAATCGAGATCGCCTGGGGTAAACTGGCTGGCAAAGTTGGCAAACGCCAGTTCGAATCCGAAGCTGGAGTTGGAAGGTTGATCTTTGAAGACACCACCAACAATATATTCCTTGGTCTTGCCGCTGTCGAGAAGCTGTGTCAGCGGTTGCCCCGCAACTTTTACATCGTTGAAATATTTGCGCGCAGTCTTCTCACTTAATAAGATGGTGCCGTTCTCTTTAATTGATGCTGAATTGCCATCAATAAATTCGAAAGTAAAGGCATCAAAGAATTCGGGATCGACAAACTGCAATCCACCATTAAACAACTCATCTTTTATTCTGAAATCTGCACCTGACGGTGAATACCTAATCACCTGGTCAACATCGGCAATATTCTCTTTGATTGCGTTGCCCAACCCCATCGGCACGTAGCCATAAGTGGTAGACTCACCCTGAAACTCACGTGTGGTGTTTATCCGATATACTACATCCTTGTTTTTGTGATTGAAATCGAACGTTGCATTGAAATCGTAATGGAAATAGGCCACGATGCAAGCAGCAATAGAGATGGCCATTCCAAAAATGTTGATGAAGATGTACAGCTTGTTCTTCATCATGCTGCGGATAGTAATGAGGAGGTAGTTTTTAAACATGATTTGGAGTTTGGGTGATAGACTGTCGTTACTTTGAAATGGTTGCTTGTGTTGTTACAGTACCTTGCAATACATAGTAAATAAGGTAAAATAAGGCCCCAAGAGAAGAAAGGGGCCTTATTCTAAACCTAAACCTAAACTACTAAGAGAACGAATCAGGATCAGATCCTGAAGTCTTCAAAACCGTGGTTAACGGTTTCTCCACTATACGTGGAAACGCTCTTTAATGTTTTCAGTTACTACCTTACCATCGAACAAGTTCACCACGCGATGAGCATAGTTCGCATCGTAAGGAGAGTGAGTTACCATTACGATGGTTGTTCCCTCCTCATTCAACTGAGATAATAATTTCATTACTTCTTCACCATTTGCAGAATCAAGGTTACCTGTAGGTTCGTCAGCCAGGATCACTTTAGGTTTTGCAACGATAGCGCGTGATATCGCCACCCTTTGTTGCTGACCACCAGACAACTGCTGCGGGAAGTGATTTCTGCGGTGCATGATGTTCATTCTTTCCAATACTTCCTCTACTCTTGTTTTTCTTTCGCTTGAAGGAACTTTCAAATACAAAAGAGGAAGTTCTACGTTTTCAAATACGGTCAATTCATCAATCAAGTTAAAGCTTTGGAATACGAATCCGATTGAGCCTTTTCTTAATTGTGCTCTCTGACGCTCAGAGTACTTGGCTACTTCATGTTCGCCAAAATGGTATTCACCATTGGTAGGATTGTCCAGCAGACCGAGGATGTTAAGTAGTGTTGACTTACCACATCCTGAAGGACCCATGATGGCTACAAATTCACCTTCCTTAATCTCAAGATTGATATTGTTAAGGGCGGTGGTTTCTACTTCTTCAGTAGAATACACTTTTTCCAGATTCTTAAGTTTGATCATAATCGTGATTGTTTACAATTAGTTAATTTATGGTTTTGATTTAAGTTCTATTGTCAGTTTACTTCGATTTTCCTTAAAAGTTACTCAGATTAATTATTTTCATTTCATTAGACGCTTGATTGCGCAAATAGTTGCATCAATCAAGTATTAATACTTCGTTGTTACCAAAATTCTCATACGAGGAAGTAATCACACGATCGCCTGGCTGCAGGCCTTCCAACACTTCAAAATTCTCAGTATTCTTCCTTCCAAGCTTAATATCTCTGCGTACGGCCCTGTTGTCTCCATCTTCGAGAACAAACACCCAGTTTCCTCCGGTATCCTTGTAGAAACCACCCACCGGCAGCAACAACTCTTCTGAGGATTGCCCCAACTCAATTCTTAATCTCATGGATTGGCCTCTTCTAATTCCATCAGGTGTTTCACCATCAAAATCCATATCCACCTCGAAGCGACCGTTCGTGATTGTTGGATAGATGTAGGTGATCACAAGTGAATAGTCTTTTCCGGCAAACGGAGTTGTAGCATGAAGGCCAGTTGAAATCCTTGGAAGGTACAATTCATCGATTGGCACACGCACTTTGTAAGCACCAACGATATCAACCTGTCCCAAGCGTTGACCAGTTGTTACTGCTTGTCCAATTTCCCAGTGTGGAGTCGATAGCTGACCATCAATCGGGGCCTTGATGTTTAGGTTATCGAGAATTCTTCTAACTCCTTCGAGGTTGCTTCTCATTCTATTTTCTGAGATGTCAATATCCCTAAGCTGCTCGATACGATTGAGTGAATCCTTTTTATATACCTCGTAGGTAATTTGTCTACGCTTAAGATTGTATTTGTAGTTTGCTTCAGTTTGCTCAAACTCCTGTTTTGAAATAAGTTTTTTGGCAAACAATTGCTTTTGGCGTTCATACTGAGGGCCGAGAATCGCCAACTGATTATCTATTTCTGCCAGGGACTGGCGTTGTGCCAGGTCGGTATTGTTAATTGAAAGACGTGTATCGCGTGAGCGGTTAATACTTTCCACCTGAGAAGCTTCCTGCTGAAGCACGGCTATCTCGCGGTTAAGGTTCGAAAGCTCGAGTATGAGTTCTCCCTTTTTCACCATCGCACCACTTTCCTTTACTATTGCCTTGATATTACCACCTTCGATCGCATCCAGATATACCGTTCGAGCAGGCTCTACTGTTCCTGTTTGAGGAATAAATTCTTGAAATACGCCCCTTTGAACGGTAGAGATTGTGATCTTCTCTTTTTCAACTTTCAGCTTAGAGCGCCTGTCTGCAAACAGGAACTGGTAGGAAATGAAAAATACCAACAACGCGATACCACCATAGGTAGCTATCTTCTTCACTGTCCACTTCTTCTTCTTTAATTGTTTGTCCATGAAAAGGGGCGAAATTTTTAGAGTTTGGGTAGCTATTTGCCAACAAACGTGCCAAGGCCCAAAACATGCTAAAAGCCCGATCTATTGGGCAAATTCGGCTGATTTCACGTTCACATGTGAACGCACATGTTCGATTGCGGACGGATTTTATATACCTTTATGCAGCATATTTGTCGTTTCGTGCGATTTCACAATTCGGTATCAATATTGCCCATTGCCGGACAGGAATATTCGGTACTGGGAAGCAAACCTATGAGAACAGCCCACTCCGATTTGATTGACTCAGAAGTTATGACAGAAACAAAAACCGGAAAATTGCTCATCGTTGATGATAACGAAGACCTGCTCAAGGCGGCAAAAATGTACCTCAAACGTCACTTCGCCCAGGTAGATATAGAGAAGAATCCTGAGGCCATTCCCAATCTGATGGGCAATGAAAGCTACGATGTCATCATGCTTGACATGAACTTCACTAAAGATGTGAGTAGCGGAAGTGAGGGATACTACTGGCTGGAAAAAATTCTGGAAATAGATCCTTCTTCCGTAGTGGTGTTGATCACGGCATATGGCGATGTGCAAATGGCTGTTCGCGCGATCAAGGCAGGGGCCACTGATTTTGTATTGAAGCCTTGGGAAAATGAAAAGTTGCTGGCAACACTTTATTCCTCCCTCCGACTTCGCGAATCCAGAAACGAAATCGAAAGTCTTAGAATCAAAAACAAAGAGATCAATAAAGCCCTCAATGAGAAGTTCAGTGACATCATTGGTCAGAGTCAACCGATGCAGCGGATTTTTCAAACCATTGAACGTGTAGCTCACACTGATGCAAACGTGTTGATCCTTGGAGAAAATGGAACAGGCAAAGAACTAATTGCACGAGCAATTCATCGAAATTCTTCAAGAAAACATGAGTCTTTTGTATCGGTGGACCTTGGATCAATCACTGAAACACTTTTTGAAAGCGAACTATTCGGCCATAAGAAAGGCGCGTTCACTGATGCTAAGGAAGATAGAGCCGGGCGATTTGAACTGGCGAACAGGGGCACACTTTTTCTCGATGAAATCGGAAACTTGTCGATGCCATTGCAAGCCAAATTATTGACCGTGCTTCAGAACAGGAGGGTAAGTCGCGTGGGATCAAATAAAGAAACACCGGTGGATATCAGACTGATCTGCGCCACGAACATGCCCTTGTACGAAATGGTGAAGGAGAACAGATTCCGCCAGGACCTGTTGTACAGAATTAATACTATCGAAGTTGAGATTCCTCCGCTTCGCGATCGTTTTGAAGACATTCCATTGCTTGCCAATCATTTTTTAAAGCACTACGCATCAAAATACGGCAAAAGCCTAAATAAGCTGAGTGATGCTACCATGTCGAGGTTGAACAAACACAATTGGCCCGGCAATATTCGCGAACTGCAACATGCCTTGGAAAGAGCGGTGATTCTCAGTAATTCATCGGTACTTCAGCCGGAAGATTTTAACTTTAATGTTTCTAACGCAAAAGAGGCAGACCAACAACTCAATCTTGAGCAATTCAACCTTGAGGAAGTTGAGAAAATATTAATTCGTAAAGTGTTAAAAAAATATAACGGCAATATAACTCAAGCCGCGGGCGAATTGGGACTAACCCGATCATCGCTCTATCGCAGACTGGAAAAATATGGGCTTTAATGATTTCAGGTTCCGGGTTGCATTCCGGATAACCCTGATTGGCCTTGTTATGGCCTTGATTGTTTTTATGCTTTCAAGGCCGAACATGATTTTCGCGGCTCTGCTAACTTTCGTAGTACTGGCAATTCAATTTGTCGAACTCTATCGATTCACCTCCCAGACCAACCGCAAGCTTACTCGCTTCCTTGAGTCAATAAAATATTCGGACTTCATCTCCGGCTTCACCAGTGACAATCAACTCGGTAAGAATTTTAAAGAACTTAACGAAGCGTTTAATGAAGTACTTGAGGCTTTTCGAAAAGCGCGTTCTGAAAAGGAAGAGCATTGGCAATATCTGAACACGGTGGTACAGCAAGTGAGGACTGGTATTCTATCATTTGATGCTGAAGGCGAAGTACAACTGATCAACGCCAATGCAAAAAAGTTTATGGGGGTCACAACAATCACTAACCTGGAGGAGTTGATTGACATTAACCCGCGGCTGTACAAAGCAATTTATGATACTGAGCCAGGCAAAAGCACCTTGTACAAAGGTAGTAGCGACCTCCTTTTAACTATTCAAGCAACGGAGATGAGAATGCGAGGCGATACCGTGAAACTAGTAACCTTGCAAAACATCCAAACGGAATTACAAAGACAGGAATTGGAAGCATGGCAGAATTTGACGCGTGTACTTCGACATGAGATTATGAACTCTATCACTCCTATCTCCTCTCTTACCAGCACACTAAGAGAGATTTTAGATCATGACCTCACAAGAGTAAATGAACACTATGAACTGAAGAACGAGGGCGCTGATGATCTTCGTGAAGGCTTAAACACAATCGAAAGTCGAAGCCGCGGTCTGATAAAGTTCATTGATGCTTATCGGGAGTACACTTCACTTCCCCAGCCAAATTTTAAAGTGATTAAGGTTAAGGATCTGCTGAACAAAGTGGAAAGCCTTATGAGAAACGAAATTCGAAAAACCAAAGTGACCTTTAAAGTAAACATGGTTGAAGATTTTTTGACGATAGAAGCTGACGAGGAGATGATCGAACAAGTTTTAATCAATTTGGTAAAGAATGCCCTGGAGGCTTGTCAGGAAACGAAAGACGCAAAAGTTGAATTACATGCGGGGCACATTGATGAAAACGTAGTTATTCAGGTAGTCGACAATGGACCAGGCATTATCAGAGAAGCGTTGGATAAAGTGTTTGTGCCGTTCTTCTCCACGAAGGCGACCGGTTCGGGAATTGGCTTGAGTTTATCACGACAAATCCTGCAACTACACAATGGTAGCCTTTCGGTTGACTCGGTGCCAAACGTGAAGACAGTATTTACGTTGAAGTTTTGAATTCCTAAGGCGTTGCTGGAGTTCCCCTATCTGCACATGTCTGCCCTTCGTGCCAGTGCCATTCCAGTCCATTTACCATTTCATCACTCCACTCCTTACATTCATCTTTAGTCCATCCGTCTTTGCAATACGTATTCCCAGATGAGCCGCAACATGCTGTGCATACTCACGTCTTTTCGCCACATGAAACTGCGGCCATCGAAATCAACCCAGTTGCGATTGCGTTTACAAGTGTTTGTTCATATGATTGGTGTTTGGTGATTACACAAAAAGGAGATGTTCGCAACCTGGCTAGGCTGCCGACTAGATCTAAAATAATAACGGAGTTTACTTGACGAGATACTCGTCCCAATCATTCCCATATCCACTATTGTCGCGGAGGAATAATGCATAGGACGGTTTGTATGGCTTACGCTTAAGCAATAGGCCGGCTGCCTCAGGACTAAAGTCTCCTTTTTTGGCGTTGCATTTTTTACACGCTGTTACCAGGTTCAACCAAGAGTGGGGTCCGCCCTTCGAGCTTGGTATCACATGGTCCAGCGTGAGGTCTTTATGGGTACCACAATATTGACATTCATTGTTGTCGCGCCTGAAAATATTCTGGCGGGTGAGGTTGACACCTTTATATGGCGCACGAACATAACGATTGAGTCGGATGACGGAGGGCATGGCAAAACTCGCGGTAACTGTTCTAAGCTTGTGACCGTTGGCAGGACGAATCATTTCACTCTTGTTGAGATAAACAAGTATGAAAGCCCGCTGGACAGAACATACCATGAGTGGGCTAAAATCCTGATTGAGTACCAATACCCGATTATTCACGGTATGAAATATAACTCCAATCCTTGTTTTACACAAGATAGAGATGTCACGGAAAGTGCAGTTTGAAGCTAATTTTCAGACAAAATTCGTCTGATTCCACTCAGATAGTGAGAAATAACCTTCGTCTCGGGATCAATTATTCCTTCTTCGATAATCATATCAACCCGCACTTGACCCGATGCATGAATAATTTTTTGATCTTCCAGAATGATACCCACATGCGTGATTGATCCGTCCTTGGAAAAGTACGCGAGGTCACCGGGCTCGGCATCTTCTAGTCTTTCCACTTTTCTACCTGCCTGCGCCTGTTGTGAAGAATCTCTCGGAATGAAATAGCCGCTGATCTTAAACACCATTTGAGCGAATCCCGAACAATCAATCCCGAAAGGGCTTTTTCCTCCCCACTGATATGGAGAATGCAGGTACTTTTGAGCAACTGCCTTTAAAAACTCAAAGTCTCGTTTTTGACCGAGGCTTTTCGATTCTCCATTAAAAGCAAACTGCTCCTCCATCTTAAATAGCTCCGATCCAGAAATGGGCACAACACTTCCAATCACGATCGTCAACGGGCTTTTCTTGTAAAGAATATTGGAGGCGATGTCGGTTGTGATTTTGAAATTGGCGTTGTTGATTTGATTAAAGTACTCGACCGTAATCGCGTGGTGTTGTTTGCGGTCAATCCACCCTTCGTAGTGGTCTGTAAATATTTTGACGTTTGCCCACTTTCCATTTTTGGAAAATGATAGTATTTCATAGTGGTCCCCAAAAAGAAGTTGGGTTACCTGCTCCGATCGATCGTCCGGATCTTTCCGTACAGGCACCACGGCTAACCGACAAACTCCGTAATCCACAATGTCCATGCTACCTGATTTTTATTCTGTTAAGTTCACGCTTCACGTCTCGTTCTTTGATGGTTTGTCGCTTGTCATGCACTTTCTTTCCTCTGGCAAGTGCTATTTCCAATTTAGCATAACCTCGGTCATTGATAAAAAGTCGCAATGGTACCATTGTCAAACCCTTCTCCTCCGATTTTGTTTCAAGTCGTCTTAGCTCGGTACGTTTTAATAATAGCTTCCTCTCCCGTGCAGCCTCATGATTGTAGTGAGTACCTTGATCGTACGGAGTAATGTTAATTCCTTTGACGAATAGTTCACCGTTGTTGAAGTAACAATGTCCGTCCTGAAGATTGACCTTTCCTTCGCGAATTGATTTTATCTCGGTTCCTTTCAAAACCATGCCAGCGACAAACTTGTCAAGCAACTCGTACTGAAAAGTAGCTTGCCTGTTTTTAATATTTACGTCATTAGAAAATCGTTCCTTCTTCACCTCGCTGCTATTTCGGTTTTTCAAATATCTTTTTTAACCGCTCTTTTTTCAACATCCGCTGGCCGGTCTTACCCTTTGCAATTATTCGATCGTCAACTTTCACTTCAATATCACACATCAATTCATTTCCGTTGATGTTCGCCACAGTCGCTACCACACCCAGCTTCTCTCCTACAAAAGCCGGGCTAAAATGATCAATACTCAAATGTGTTCCAACTCCCTCCTCATCATCGTCCTTCATCTCAATAAAAAATAATCGTGATGACCACTCCATATCACGTGCGAGCGCAAATGTAGAACAGACTGCATGAAGCACTTCTCCGTGAAAGATCGCCTGATCTTCTGGCACGACCGTGCGCTCATACTTTTTCTGATCACCGATCTTAAAAATATTTTTCATGACAGAGGCATTCGGGCCAAAGGTGAGACTTCAAGTGTGGCGAAATCGCCATTGAGAAATTTATAATGAGCGGCAATGGCAATCATCGCGGCATTGTCGGTGCAGTATTGAAATTCAGGAATGTAAGTGTTCCACCCAAATTTCTCTCCGTGTGTTTCTACAGCTTTGCGTAATCCGGAATTGGCAGAGACACCACCCGCGATTGCGATTTCTTTGACATTGAAGTCCTCGCCCGCCTTCCGTAAGCGTGCCATTAACATCTCGACAAGATGCTTTTGCAAAGACGCACAAATATCATTTCGTCTTTTTTCAACAAAGTCCACGTCAACCGCCAATTGGTCACGAATAAAATAGAGAAAGGCCGTCTTGATACCACTAAATGAGAAGTCAAGCCCCGGCATTGAAGTGGCCGGAAATGAGAAAGCATTTTCATCTCCTTCTTGTGCGTACTTATCGATTAAAGGTCCACCCGGATAAGGCAGACCCATGATCTTTGCTGCTTTATCAAAAGCTTCTCCTGCGGCATCATCCTGTGTTTCTCCAATTACTTTCATCGCCAAATGATCTTCCACCAACAAGATTTGGGTGTGACCCCCGCTCACTGTAAGACAGAGAAAGGGAAAAGACGGCTTTGGTTCATCAATGAAGTGAGAAAGCACGTGAGCTTGTAGATGGTTTACCTCAATCAGAGGAATATTTTCTGCAATCGCGATTGACTTGGCAAAAGAGACGCCTACCAACAATGATCCCAGCAATCCGGGGCCTTTGGTAAATGCTACAGCATCAAGTTCACTCACTTTTATACCAGACGATGCCAATGCTTCGTTTACTACATGCACTATGTTTTGCTGATGAGCGCGAGATGCAAGCTCTGGTACCACGCCCCCATATTTGCTATGAACCGATTGCGAGGCTATAACATTATTAAGTACCTTGCCGTTGCTTATAACAGAGGCTGAAGTCTCGTCACATGATGACTCTATGGCAAGGATTTTGGGATGCATTTTGGGGTAAATGAACCTGCAAGTTATCAAAATTCGGATTCTTTCTTGGTTGAAGAGGGTGTTCTTATATACCCTATACTTCACCCTTGTTTTTTTTCTGTTGAGCTTTGGAGTTTTTCAAATTCCTGCGGTTCAAAGAACAGCCGCAAAATACTTTAGTGATCGCCTTTCCGTAGCCTCTGGCTTCACCACCACCTTCGAGTCTCTTTACCTGGTTTGGTACGACCGACTCACTATCGAAGGGCTATCGATTAGCGACCCAGAAGGAAACAAAATGATCGCTGCTAAAAAATTAGCGATCAATTTTAGAATCAGCTACCTGTTTGACGACAAAGATATCAACATTGATGCCGCCACTGTAGATGGCGCAGACGTCAACCTGGTGAAGCTGCAGGAAAGTGATTCGACCAGGGATCTAAACATTAATATTTTTATTAGCCGGTTGAGTAAAAAACAATCGACTGGCCAGCAAGGCGGTGCCAAGGTAAACATCGGTGAAATCATTCTTTCCAAATCAAAGTTCAGTTACAGCGATCCGTGGAAAGATTCACTCGCACCAAAATTTGATTACAATCATTTTCGTCTGACACTGGATGATGGAGAATTGAACAATTTCAAAGTGATTGGTGACACAATTCAGTTCAAGGTGAATTCTCTGGCTGCTGTAGATGAGCAAACGCAGTTTGACGTCAAGAACATAAGCACATCGTTTCGCATATCGCAGCGATCAATGGAGTTTGTCGACCTCAAACTCGATGCAGGGAGCAGCCACATAGAAGACAGCGTTATATTCACATACCCCAATCAACTTGCTCTCAGTGACTTCAACAACAAGGTCAATATTAATGTAAACCTCAAGAACACGACTATCTACCCAAAAGACCTTGCCTACTTCGCACCTGGAGTCGAGAAAATACGTGACCCAATCAATATCGCAGGTAAAATTTCTGGAAAAGTGAGCAGATTATATGCGAGAGAGCTTCGATTAGCAATTGGAAACACTCGCTTGAACGGAAAAGTGGATATGGATGGTCTACCCTATATCAATGAAACATTTATCAATCTCTCACTGCAGCCCTCCAATGTCAACATCAATGATCTTGCCTTTGCTTTTCCACCAAGGACTTTTAGAGGCATCAAACCGTTGGGCGAATTTCAACTTTCCGGCAATTTCACAGGGTTCATTAACGACTTCGTTGCCAACGGAGTGTTCAATGGAAATTTCGGAAAAATATCTTCTGACGTGAACCTTAAAATCAACAGCAATAACCCTGAACTATCGCAATATCGTGGCAATATAGAACTCACCAACTTCAGACTTAACACTTACCTAAAAGACACTACGTTATTCAAGAGTGTATCACTGAAAGGACATATTGACGGGCGAGGATTTACTGAAGACGCTGCAGACTTTAAGCTAAACGGAGAAATATCTCACCTTGCCATCAAGAACTACGACTATAAAAACATTATAACAGATGCACGGTTTCGGTCACAGTTTTTCAATGGAACAGTTACGATTGACGATCCCAATCTAAAACTCAATGCGGAAGGGTCGATTGACTTCAGCGATCCTCAAAAACTTGTCAAAGTAAAAATGAAGCTGGACACAGCTCTGCTTCATAATCTGGGACTTTCAAAAGAATTATTTTTTGTTAGGTCTGATATCGACATCGACTCGCGCGGATTAAAGATTGACAGCCTCTTCGGTCAGGCCTCATTCACTAATACTGAAGTTAGTTACAAAGATCAGTCTCTAACAATAGACTCTGTTTATCTTATTTCCAGCAAGTTTGATAATGGTCGTAGTCTTTTACTAAAAAGTACTTTGGCTGATGTGAACCTCCATGGAGAATATTACTATTCCTCACTTTTTAATGACGTCAGCAACCTGTTTAAGGAATTCTACCTTACAATACGGAACGACAAAGAGGCTCTGGCCAAACACTACGAAAACAAATCAAAACGGCCTCAAGATTACAATGCCAATTTCAACATCATACTGAGAGATGTTAATCCTGTGATTGAAGTAGCAGGTTTTGATCTGAAACTTTCAAGAAACACACTAATTGAAGGTCAGTTCTCAAACGGAGTTACTTCAATATTTAATACCTACAGTGAGGTGGATACGGTTTATTATCAGGGGAAGGAATTCATTCACAACACTATTGAATTCAATGGATCGAAGGTGCGCGACAGTACCGATGTCCTTGCTATGCTTACTGTGATATCAGATAAACAGTCTTTGTCAAAGGCATTTAACACCGAGCACATGATAGCTGAGGCCATTTGGAATTCCGATCATATCGAATTGGGATTAGATTTTGATCAAACCAAAACCAACAACTATGTAACGGCAAAGGCGGCAATTGACTTTCTCAACGACAGCACCCGTATCAAATTCTTACCATCAAGATTTCGAGCCTTGGATGAGATATGGACTGTCAGTCAAAACAACTTTACCCTATTCCACGATCAGGAATGGAACATCCGCCAGCTAGCCGTGAACAATGGTGATCAGTCAATCCTTTTAGAAGGCGACATATCGAGAGATCCTGTTAAGACCCTTGAACTTAAGGTTGAGAATTTGAATCTCGACTTTTTGAATACCGTGAGTGGTGAAAAATTTACAGGAGTGATGAATGGATCAGCTGAAGCTCGTGACCTCTACAATAATCCATACGTTCAAAATGATATTAGTATCAAAGCACTTACGATAGATGATTTTCTCATTGGTGATATTTCTGGTGTCAACGTTTGGAATCAGCAAGATCAAAGGTTTGATATCGATTTTTCAATCGATCGGCTTAACACAAGGACCGTTGCACTTAAAGGGTTTTATAATCCCAGGGAGGACAATCCCTTGCATGTGCAAGCCAAGTTAAATAAGGCCAACCTAAAAATAGCAGAGCCATTGCTCCAACATCTCTTTTCACAAATGGATGGCGAACTCACGGGCACATACGATATCAGCGGCACATTCAGTCAGCCAAAAATCAAAGGCAAAGGAGAGATCGAAAAGGGTCAGATTATGATCAATTATCTCAAAACGCTTTACACATTTACCGGAGAGTTTGAAATGACACCTTCACAGCTAGTATTTAACAATTTTTCTTTAGACGATGTATTGCACAACAAGGGGACTCTAAATGGTTTTATTGCGCACAGAAACTTCAATGAGTTCAGGTTAAATCTGGATGCAACCTTCAACAATTTTCAACTTCTCAACACGACCAGCCGGGACAATTCCCTGTTCTATGGCCAGGGGTATGCTTCCGGAAATGCGAACTTGTTTGGACCATCTGACAACCTGAAAATTTCTGCCACGGCTCGCACCGAAAGAAACACAAGGATATTTATCCCCATGACCAGCTCTGAAAGCGTTGAAAAGAAAGACTACATCAACTTTGTACACTTTACAGACACGGTCGCCATCGCAGAAAACGACAAGCACCAGGTAAAGCGAAATCCAACATCCAGCGGTTTGTCGATGGACATTAATCTGGATATCACACCTGATGCATATACTGAAATCATATTCGACATAAAATCCGGAGACATCATTCGCGGACGTGGTAATGGAGATATCAAATTACAACTAGATACAAAGGGTGATTTCTTCATGTTTGGCGCAGTGGAATTTACTCAGGGTGCATACAACTTCACATTGTATGATATCATCAACAAAGAGTTTGACATTGAACCGGGAAGCCGAATTACATGGTATGGCAGTCCATATGAGGGAGTGATGGATATCAACGCAAGCTATCGTCAAATGGCATCACTAATTCCACTTCTCCCCGACCAATCAGAAGAAGTGGTCTCCAATCCTCAGGTGAAGAGGAAGTATCCCACTAAAGTCGAGTTGAAGCTCGAAGGTCAAATGCTGTCGCCTCGTATCAATTTTGATATAGCCGTTGATGAAGTGCCCGACAATATTCTTGTTGAAGGAAGGCCTCCTGTGAGGCTTGGGTTTGAATTTGATGCCTTCAAGTCCAGAATTGATGAACAGGAATTGAAGCGACAAGTATTCAGTCTAATTATCCTAAGACGATTTTCTCCCCCGGATGCTTTTAGCACCAGCGGAACACTATATAACAGTGTGAGTGAGTTCCTCTCAAACCAGCTTAGCTATTGGCTCACACAAGTGGATCAGAACCTGGAGATTGATTTGGACTTGGGCACTTTGGACCAGGAAGCTTTTAACACGTTTCAGTTAAGACTCTCTTACTCTTTCCTGAACGGACGCCTACGCGTGACGCGAGATGGAACTTTCAGCAATCAATATCGACCTTCTGATAATATTTCATCAATTGCCGGGGACTGGACTGTGGACTACCTCCTCACACCTGACGGCAAATTCAAAGTGAAGATGTACAGCCGATCTAATTTCAATCAGCTAACCAATACGCTTGGCACTCAGAGTGCGGTCACTACAGGGGTAAGTTTGCTGCACACACAAAACTTCAATGAGTTGAAAGATTTGTGGACATCAGCGAGGGAGCGGAAACAAAAGGAAGAAGCGTTAAATCCGCCAAATGAAGAAGCCCTTAAAGAAGATGATGATGGCGGATAGAAGGGTCTTCGCCCAGTTACGTTACATTGTTTTTGTGGTTTTGAGTTTGTCCTTTTCACTAGTCAATGGTCAAACAGCTGACTCCGTAAACAGAAAAAGATTAAAAACAATTATTGCAACATCGGCAATTGGATACACTGGCAGCATGATCGCGCTGAGCAAAATCTGGTATTCAGATTTTGACAAGCAATCGTTTCGCTTTTTTAATGACTCAAAAGAGTGGAATCAGCTGGACAAATTGGGACACTCCTACTTTACATTTCAAATCGCAGCATTCGGGCCAAGAGCATTTCAATGGGCCGGGTTACCCAAGAAGAAGTCCGACAAGATTGCGGCCATTTCTAGCTTCTTCGTCATCAGCTCAATTGAACTTTTTGATGGCCGATCTTCCGGTTATGGGGCGTCCGTTTCAGATCTTGCTGCCAATGCAATTGGCGCATCATTGTACGTTGGTCAACAATCACTGTGGAACGAAACGCGGATAATTCCCAAGTTCTCGTTTCACCAAACCTACTTTGCCCCTCTCCGCCCTGACATTTTAGGTAGTAATCTCGGAGAAGAAATCATCAAGGACTACAATGGACAAACGTATTGGCTCTGCACCGATGTCGATAAGTTCACGAGATTTCCAAAATGGCTGAATATTGCCGTGGGATACGGTGCCCATAGTATGCTTTATGCAAGTAACGACTCCAACATTCAAAATGGAGTTGAACCGTTTCGACAATATTACATTGGGCTGGATTTTGACCTAAGCGGAATCAAGACGAGATCTAAGTTGGTTAAAGGGCTTTTGTATGTAGCAAATCTTGTGAAATTACCTGCACCCACGCTTGAATTTTCAAGAGGGAGGGTAAAAGCTCACGCCTTCTACTTCTGAGTCACAAGAAAATTCCTTTTCATTTTGTACCTTCAAAGCACCTAACCAACCCTACCGTTATGGATTTAGTTTCATTCATGAAAACCTATTCTGATGAAATAGGCGGACAATATTCCGGTTATGATAATACTCACTCGATCATCGTTGTCCCGTTGTCCGATGGTCGCTTCCAGTCTGTCATAGGAGCTATCAAAGAAAATCAATTGTATAATCGGAAGATGGTAACCTTCACCTCTAAGGTTGCCTCCTATCATCCGGGGCTGGCATTAAAAGATCTGTTAGAGCAAAGTGCCAACTTTAATTACGCCCGCTTTATCATCAGTGATGAATACCTGCAGATGGAGGCCGTTACGGCTCTGGAGGGTACATCAGAAGTCGCTGTCAAAGAAATGATTCAGGAAGTGGCAAATCTGGCGGACCAATACGAATACAAGCTCACAGGCGCAGACGTTCACTAATACCGTTTCAATCCACGTTATTTCTTAGCTTTGCAATCGCAAGCCGTCTTATCGTCTCGTCTCGATGCAACTCGAGGTCGGGAAGGAAAGTCCGGGCAGCATAGAGCATCGTACTTCCTAACAGGAAGGCCTTGACGTTAACCGTCAGGGACAGAAAGTGCCACAGAAAACAAACTACTCTCGACCGATTTTTTCGGGCGGAGAAAAGGTGAAAAGGTGAGGTAAGAGCTCACCGCTTTGATGGTGACATCAAAGGCACGGTAAACCTTACGAGCTGAAAGGCCAAATAAGCCCCGATCTTTGGTGCGCTCTCACCAAGACGCGAGTCTGTCGAGGCGGGTAGGCTGATTGATGCTGATGGCGACATCAGTACCAGATAAATGATAAGAGCCTGACGGCAACGTTAGGAACAGAACCCGGCTTACAGGCTTGCTTTTTTTATTTTTCTATCCTATTCTGTACTCTAGAATTAATCCACATGCCCAAAGTTTTATTGATTGAAGATGAAGCCAGCATAAGAGCTGTCTTAAAAGATATACTATCGGATCAGAAAGAGCTGAAACTGAAAGTGGATGAGGCTAAAGATGGTGTTGAGGGACTTGCGATGTTGGAAAGTGATCAGTACGATGTCGTGTTCTGCGACATCAAAATGCCAAAAATGGATGGCATGGAAGTATTAGAGAAGGCGAGGGAGCAAGGCATTGGCTCAACCTTTATTATGATTTCCGCACACGGCACCACAGAGATGGCAGTTGATGCTACGAAGATGGGGGCATACGATTTTTTACAAAAACCACCTGACCTTAATCGGCTACTTATCACGCTGAGAAACGCGCTGGACAAAACCTCATTGGTTGCAGAAACTAAGACGTTGAAAAAGAAGATCGCCCACAAATTCGATATGGTAGGTGAATCGGAGCCTATCAAGCAAGTGAAGGAGATGATAGAAAAGGTGGCACCTACCGATGCGCGCGTTTTGATCATGGGACCAAATGGATCTGGAAAGGAACTGGTCGCTCGATGGATTCATGAAAAGAGTAATCGAGCTGGCGCGCCATTTATAGAAGTCAACTGCGCAGCCATACCATCAGAACTCATCGAGAGTGAGTTGTTTGGTCACGAGAAAGGTTCCTTTACTTCGGCAGTGAAGCAAAGAATTGGAAAATTTGAGCAGGCGGACAACGGAACCATTTTCCTCGATGAAATCGGTGACATGAGTTTGGCCGCACAGGCCAAAGTACTGAGAGCGCTACAGGAGAATAAGATTACAAGAGTAGGTGGAGATAAGGATATCTCAGTAAATGTGAGAGTACTTGCGGCTACCAACAAGGATCTGAAAAAAGAGATAGAAGAAAACCGGTTTAGGGAAGACCTCTATCACCGACTTGGAGTAATCATTATAAAAGTGCCAGCGCTAAATGAAAGGAGAGATGACATTCCACTACTTGTAGAAAAGTTCCTTCAGGACCTAGGCACAGAACATGGTTCTATGGCAAAGGCGATTGACCCAAAGGCGTTAAAGGAAATTCAGAGTTATAACTGGACAGGAAATATCCGCGAACTGAGGAACGTGGTAGAGAGATTGGTAATAATGAGCGGAGAAAAAATTGGGGTGGAAGAGGTCAAAAAATACCTCTAAAACCCTTAAATCCTATTCTCTGTGCTGCTTTTCTTAACCTCTTTCTTGCTGTAAGTAGGGCAAGTGTACTGGCTGCAAGCACTCAAGAAAGCGATTAGCGCCACAAAAGCTAAAATTCTCTTCATTTTAGTGGAATTAGTAAGTATCAAAATTATCAATCTTTTCTAACCAAGCAAATTTAATCCTCTTCAAACGGCCGTTTAACGGCTATTTAAGCTATCCAACGAGCAGGTTGCACCCACGGATGTCCGAATTGTCGACCCTCCCAAGTACCTCAAAACTACCATCTTGGCGTATCCTGCCTAAATCTTGAGTTTCAACGAACGCACAGCTATGAATATTTGACAAATCCATAACATTCAAAGCCCCGGTCTTACCCATTTGCAACCTCTCAAACGGATCATTAAGATCCCTCACAACGACTTTCATCCCTGGAAAGGTTTTAAAGTAACCTCCTCTGGTTGCATAAGCCTGCGAAAAGAGCTCCGTCATTCCATACTCCGAATGGATCGTGTCAACGTTAAAACGCTCGCACAAAAACCGATGTAATTCCTCTCTGGTAATCTCCTCTCTCCTGCCCTTCATGCCACCAGTCTCCATCACGGTACAGCCTCCAAGATCTACCTCTTGATCTTCTGCGAGTTCCAACAATGCAAACGAGACTCCCCACAAAATTGTTTTTCTCCCATCCCCCTTCGCATCAGTTATGGCCTTCAGCAGGGCGCTCTTGTCATGTAAAAAAAATGACGAGAAAGGTGACTGCGTCTCTTGAATAAAATAATCCACCATGGCGATTAGAGAAGAGTTGTTCCTTTCAAGGTAGGACGGCAGCAGTGCAAGAATATTGTAATCTGTTAACGGTCCATAAAACTGATTGAATATCCTCTTACTGTTCCGCAGGTAAAATGACAAATCCTTCACACTGTGCTTGGATGTGATAGAACCTGTGGTAGCGCTGCTCTCAAATACCGTTTTCGAAGTCCAATCTCCGGTTACCACATCGTGGGACTTAAAAAATGAAATCGGCAAAAATGGAATTTGATCGAACTCTTTAATCTGTTCAGAATTTACCCCGAGATAGGTGAGATAACTCTTATACACCTTGTTTTCTTTTGCCTGAAAGTGGAACAATGACAAAGCAATATCTTCGAAATTGTCAGCGTTAAGAGTGGACAAACTCTCCTCAAAACTTTTAAATGTTGACAAGCGTTAGGTAATTTACAGACTCATAAAAATATAAAATGAAGCTCATATCGGGGTTTTTGATTGCGGTAGTTGTGGGATTGGGTCTGTTCTCTTGCTTTGATCCGCCTGAATACCCCCTTACTCCCGAAATTGAATATCAGAATCTTGTCTTTGTCGATGTGCCTGACGCATCCGAGCCCGACTCCCTCCTGCTGTTTATTAAGTTTAGAGATGGTGACGGAAACCTTGGGCTTCAACCCAACGAAACCGGATGCTATCTTGCCGGTGGTGATACTATATGCTTCAATGAGAAGAACTACTTTTTTAGCCTGCAGGATGGGCACTATCTAAATTACGAAGACAAACGAACCAACCCCAACCTGGCCGACCTGCCTGACTATGTGAAACCATTCGACTGTATCAATTGGGAAATTGTATACGATAACGCAAGTCAACCGCAGGACACTCTTTATTTTGAGCTAAACGAGAATCACTACAATATCTTTGTTGATTTTTTGGTTAAGCAACCAGATGGAACATTCGAAGAGTTTGATTGGCGAGAGGAGTTCTGTACCACTTATGACGGTCGCTTTCCTATTCTTGCCAAGGAAAAAGATCTTTCTAAAGCAACACCACTGGAAGGAACACTTCGTTATGCGATGTTGAGTACCGGATTTAAGTTTCAGTTTAGTATCAAGACACTAAAACTTCGTGTTCAAATTCAAGATCGGTTGCTCAACAAAAGCAACGTAATCGAAACGCCCGAATTTCAGTTTAAGTAGGGCTAGTAAATCGGGGGAAGCCGGTCTGGGGCTGCCTCACACATCATCTCGTAGATCGCATCGAAAACTTCCTCAGGATTCGGTTTGGAGAAATAGTCACCATCTGACCCGTAAGCAGGACGGTGCTCCCTGGCAGTAATGGTGAGCGGTTTCGAATCAAGATATTGATAAGCATCCTGGTCTTCCAACACCTTCTTCATCATAAAGGCTGAAGCTCCACCAGGCACATCTTCGTCAGCAAATACTACTCTGCTCGTCTTCTTTATCGAATCGATGATAGAATTGTTAATATCGAAGGGCAGCAAGGTCTGCACGTCAATAACCTCTATTGATATGCCCACCTTCTCAAGATCAGCAGCCGCCTCCATGACGATGCGACACATCGATCCGTAAGTAACAACCGTCACATCCGCACCTTCTCTCAAAATCTCTGGAACTCCCAATGGCACACAGAACTCACCAATATTATCGGGTAACTTCTCCTTCAGCCGATAGCCATTGAGGCACTCTATGATCAGTGCTGGCTCATCGGATTTCAAAACTGTGTTGTAAAATCCAGCCGCCTGCGTCATGTTGCGCGGTACAAGCACCGGAATACCTCTGAGGCTATTAAGGATCATACCCATTGGCGATCCGGAATGCCAAACACCTTCGAGTCGATGACCTCGTGTGCGAATAATCAAAGGAGCTTTTTGGCCGCCCTTTGTTCTGTATTGCAGGCAGGCAAGGTCATCACTCAATACCTGAATCGCGTAAAGCAGATAATCGAGATACTGAATTTCGGCAATTGGCCGAAGCCCTCTCAAAGCTGTTCCTATCCCCTGACCAATGATTGTGGCCTCGCGGATTCCGGTATCTGTTACTCTTAACTCACCATATTTCTTCTGCAAGCCCGCGAACGCCTGATTCACATCGCCAATCTTTCCAACATCCTCTCCTATCGCAAATACCCTTGGATCTCTATTCAACATGGCGTCAAAGCACGCTTGCAATACCTCACGGCCGTCCAATAATGGAGAGTTATCATTGTATTGAGCAGGCACGCCTTCAATCTTGGCAGCCGCATATCGAGATTGGCTGTAAAGATGTGAACTGAATCTTTCAAGATTATCGTCTTCGTTCTTACGAATCCACGCAATCAACTCATTGCGCTCTTCTGACTCTTCACCTCTTAAAAGGCGAGCAGCTTTTTTTGCCGCCTTGACGGCATCTAATCGCAATGGATTAATTGTGGCATCCAACTCCTGTTTGATCTCCACAATCTCCTCTTTCACACGGCAAAGTTTATCAAGGATTCCACTTAAAGCCTGCTGTGTCTCCTGAATATCTCTATTAAATTCTTTCCAGGCTGCCTCCTTGGCTTCGCGTGCGGTTGCTTTCGCTTCCTTCTCAATTTGATCAAGTTCATCGGAAGTCGCTATCTCCTGCTCCACTATCCACGCTCGCATCTTTCGGATACAATCATGTTCCTTCTCCCAGTCGAGTCTATCCTTGCTTTTATAACGTTCGTGAGAGCCTGAAGTACTGTGCCCCTGCGGCTGAGTCACCTGAACTACGTGTAGTAGTACTGGCACATGTTCTTCTCTGCAAATTTTTTCTGCACGCTCAAATACCTCGCACAAACCTTGGTAGTCCCAGCCTTTTGCGGTCAAGATCTCAAATCCTTTTTCATCAGGTGTGCGGTGAAATCCTTGTAGAATTTTTGAAATACTTCCTTTGGTTGTTTGATACGAGGCCGGAACAGAGATTCCATACTCATCATCCCACACCGCCATGAGCATTGGCACCTGCAAAACCCCCGCTGCATTGATCGCCTCAAAAAATGCCCCTTCAGAAGTGGATGCGTTACCAATGGTACCAAAAGCAATCTCGTTTCCTTGATTGGAAAGATCAGTTAAATCTGCGAGGCCGGGATTTTCTTTAAAAAGCTTGGATGCATACGCCAATCCAACAAGACGCGGCATCTGACCTGCCGTTGGCGAAATGTCTGCGCTACTGTTTTTCAGTTGTGACAACTTTTTAAACTCGCCATTCTCGTCAATGATGCGAGTGGCAAAGTGCCCATTCATCAGGCGGCCAGCCGAAGCTGGGTCCGCCAGCACATCGGTGTGGGCATATAGTTGAGCAAAATATTCCTTAAGTGTGAGCTCACCGATAGCAAGCATGAAGGTTTGGTCGCGATAGTAACCCGATCGCCAATCACCATTTCGGAAAACCTTTGCCATAGCAATCTGAGGTATTTCCTTACCGTCACCGAATATTCCAAATTTTGCCTTGCCCATGAAAACCTCTTTCCGACCAATGATGCTTGCTTCTCTGCTTTCGCACGCAAGACGATAGTCGGCTAGAATGGATGTAGCCTTTTTAGCGGTGATTCCGGCTTTTGTGGATTTTACTTGTGTCAAGGCTGAATCGGTTGCTTTCAAAAATAACCAAAATTAGACGCGGGTTCAAAAATTACTTTTACGCCAAAATTTTATCCTCTCATTTGTTGCCTTGTCGAAAGAATTGAACCCAATTCCCACTTTTTACCCAAGGATCATTTCCGGGTTGCTCAAAAAGATATATTCCCACGTCATCACCATCGAGGTTAATGATCTCGTAGAAATAGCCTGCGTCAATTTCGAGTTTGTGAATCTTCATTTTTATATCCTCATTATCAGACTTAAAGATTTCAACGACAATTTTATCTCCGTGGTTTTCGCTTTTCACTATATATGGATAGTCGCCCAGTGAATACATTCTATAGCCAGAAATACGAGTAGCGCGCTGATAACTCATCGAAGAGGCATACTGATCATAATTGGACATTCCAATCCTTAGCGAGCCGTAAAAAGCGAATAAATCCGATTCTGGCATAAAGTGTCAAAAATGCCTCTGAGGGCCTTTGCAATCGTAACCGAATGCTATATTTACGGGGTTTTTGAAAGTTTACAATAAATTAAAAATACGATGATAATTGGTGTTCCTAAAGAGATAAAAAATAACGAAAACAGGGTAGCGCTAACACCTGCGGGCACAAAGGAATTGACAAAACGTGGGCACACCGTCTACGTTCAATCGACAGCTGGAGATGGCAGCGGTTTTACTGACGAGTTATATGCTGGAGCTGGTGCTCAAATTTTAGCGACTGCAAAGGAAGTTTTCGAAATCGCTGAAATGATCATTAAAGTAAAGGAGCCTATTGAATCGGAATATAAACTCATCCAAAAGGATCAGTTGGTTTTTACCTACTTTCACTTCGCATCATATGAGCCGTTGACTAAAGCGATGATCGAAACAGGTGCAATATGTCTAGCTTACGAAACGGTAGAAAAAGATGGCGGGTTACCATTGTTGGTCCCAATGTCTGAAGTTGCAGGCCGTATGGCAATACAAGAGGGCGCCAAGTACTTAGAAAAGCCATTGAAGGGACGTGGAATTTTGTTAGGTGGTGTTCCAGGAGTAATGCCCGCTAAAGTGCTGATACTTGGTGGAGGAGTGGTGGGTACCAATGCGGCAAAAATTGCAGCCGGGATGGGTGCTGATGTTATCATAACAGATTTGAATTTAAACCGCTTGCGCTATCTCGATGATGTAATGCCCAAAAACGTAAGCACAATGGCCTCCAATGAATATGTACTGCGCGAACTGGTTCAAACCCACGACTTGATTGTGGGTGCAGTTTTAATTCCAGGTGCAAAGGCACCTAAACTGATCACCAAAGATATGCTGAAAACCATGAGACCAGGCACTGTGCTGGTGGACGTAGCTGTTGATCAAGGGGGTTGTATCGAAACTTGTAAACCGACTACCCACGAGGATCCAACTTACATTATTGACGATGTGGTGCATTACTGCGTAGCTAACATGCCTGGAGCTGTTCCTTATACCTCCACTCTAGCATTGACAAATGCCACGCTACCCTACGCTATTAAACTAGCAGGTCAAGGATGGAAGAAAGCCTGTCAGTCGAATGAAGATTTGAAAAAAGGACTGAATGTTATCAATGGTAAGGTCGTGTATAAAGCAGTCTCAGATGCATTTAATCTGCCGTTCACAGATGTCTCCGAGTTTTTAAACTAAAATTTTCAAAGCCCCGACATCGGGGCTTTTTTATTGCAAAATCGTTTTTTTCAGATCTATTGGAATGTAGGAAAACTATCTAGGAATACAGGCTCTTCGCCAGGCTTCGGGGCTTTCCAACAATAGTGTATCATTCCATTGGTTACGGCAAGGTAAGTAGCGCCTACTGTCATATTATAAACTGCAATTTGATTGAAGGCCTTCTGCGTGAGTTTGATCGAAGAAGACTTACATTCAATCAACATCCAGGGCTTACCCAAACGATCATGTACGAGGATATCCGAGCGTTTCTGAACCTTGTTATAGGTCAGGCTGCTTTCGATCCGAAAAAGAGACTTGGGATATTTTAGGTTTTGGATAAGGTGCTGGAGGAAATGCTGTCGCACCCATTCCTCTGGAGTAAGTACAACATACTTCTTTCGAACCACGTCAAATATCCAGACTCTCCCCTCCTCCTTTCTCAGATTAGGTTCTATGGCCGGGAGGTTTAGTGGCGTCATGGACCGCAAAATAAAGATTAATGAACGTCTTGAGAGTGGTTTATTGACATTTTGGTAATTCGAAGAATCGTAACTTTGAATTAAACTGCAGACTATGAAAACCAAGCAGGAAATTGTAGAAAACTGGCTGCCGAGGTATACTGGCATGAAGCTCAGCGATTTTGGCAATGATATTCTCCTTACCAACTTCGACAACTATGTTTATAAGTTTGCGGAGTGGCACAATGTGCCTGTGCTGGGTGAGAATAAGGCGATGATGAGTGCAACAGCTGAAGGAATTACTATTATTAACTTCGGTATGGGTAGTCCTAACGCGGCCACGATCATAGATTGCCTTTCTGCCATCAAACCTTCTGCCGTCCTGTTTTTGGGCAAGTGCGGAGGCTTGAAGAAAAAAAATGAACTTGGCGACTTCATTTTGCCGATTGCAGCTATTCGAGGAGAAGGTACCTCCAACGACTATTTACCACCAGAGGTGCCGGCATTGCCAGCTTTCGCTTTGCAGAAGGCGATCTCCACCACTATTCGTGATCATGATCAAGACTATTGGACGGGAACAGTTTATACTACCAACCGAAGAGTATGGGAATGGGACGAGCCATTCAAAGAGTATCTTCGGAAGATTCGAGTAATGGCAATCGACATGGAAACAGCCACCATCTTTTCCACTGCTTTTTTCAACGAAATTCCGGCTGGAGCCTTGTTACTGGTATCCGATCAGCCGATGATTGCGGAGGGAGTGAAAACGCAGGAGAGTGACAAGCAGGTAACATCCAAATTTGTTGATTTGCATTTGAAGATCGGTATCGAGTCGCTAAAGCAACTGATCAACAAAGGCATTACGGTAAAGCACCTACGCTATTAAGTCTTCCTAAGGTTTGTAGACTTCACTTGAGTGAGCGCGATCATGCCGATCACAAAAAACACCGCCAAAGCCAACGCACTGTTTCTCATACTTCCGGTAATTTGATTGATCAAACCGTAGGAGAACGTACCAAAAACTATGGAGAGGTTATAGGTCACATCGAAGAAGCTGAAATAGGATGCATGATCGATGGCGTTTTCCGGAATCAACTTGGTGTAAGTTGCTCGAGCCAATGACTGCACACCACCCATGATCATCCCTACTACAAACGCCAGCGCGTAGAATTGAAACTCCGTAGCAATAAAATATGCTGCAACGCATACCACAATCCAAATTGCGATCATCAGCAACAAGGTCGTTTTGTTACCATACCTTGCCGAAAACCTTGCTGACAGCCATGCTCCCACCGAGGCGACTAATTGGATAAGTAGGATTGTGAGTATCAATTTAGAGCTGTCGAGTTGAAGTACATCGGTGCCAAACAATGTGGCCAGATACATCACGGTTTGCACTCCCATGTTGAAAAAGAAGAAGGCCAATAGGTACCTTTTAAGATCGGGAGATGCCTTGAGGCTTTGCCAAACTTTTAGCAACTCAGCATATCCTTTCGTCCAGATATTTCCCTCTGGTTTTCTACCATAAGGATTCTCAGGCATGAAACGGAATGTAATGCTTGAGAAGCCTATCCACCAGAGCCCAACTAGCAGAAATGTAAATCTAACTGCATGTCCCTCAGTCGGAAAACCAAACGAAGCTGAGTAGGTAATTATAAGCAAACAGATGACCATCAATATTACACTGCCATAGTAGCCCATCGAATATCCTCGTGCGCTGGTTGCGTCATATCGGTCCAGAGTTACGATCTCCGGAAGGAATGCGTCATAGAACACGAGACTCCCCGAATACCCGATACTCGCCATGATCGAACAAAATATTCCCCACTCCAGGCTATTGATATCCCTAAAGAAAAATAGACCCATGCAGGCAGCACTTCCAGTGACTACGAATACTTTCATGAATGCCTTTTTCTTGCCCGCATAATCAGCTACTCCCGACAGAAGCGGAAGGATAGCAGCGACTACTAAGAAAGAAAAAGACAACGCATAGGTATAAAGGACTGAGTTCTCAAGTGTGAAGCCAAGGAAATTTACCATATCACCGTTGTCAGTAACTGCAACAGCCTTGTAGTAAATAGGAAAGATGGCTGAAGTAATTACCAGTGAATAAACTGAATTGGCCCAGTCGTACATACACCAGGCTCTTACGATCCTCGAATCGTTCAGTTGAGGTAGAGCAATAGAGGTCATAAATGAAAGAACCCCTTCGGTGAATTACCGGAAGGGGCTCCAACTATTTCAAGTGAAAAAACAATTTATCTTTTGTCCGATTTCTGCAAGGTAGAGTAAAGTATCTTCCTTGCATTTGCTTTCCTAAGTTGTGTTTCAACATCGGCAATGATTCCTCTTTTTGCCTCTGCATCAACCTTCAACGCTACAGTTAGCTGTTCTCTTTCGTTTTCAGGCAATTTATCCTTCTCGCGGTTTACCCAAAGGATAATATCGTTGGCTTCGATAAAAACATCTTCCGCCTGAATCTTGGGTTCAGTTCCAAACTGCTCGGATTTCTTAGGCTCTCCGATGTATAGATTGGTCACCAGCGACTTACGCTGCAACTTCCTGAGTTGTGTAGCTTGAGGAATTCTCTGCATCACATCTACGGCTGTCTTGCGCAATTCAGTGGTCACCATGAAGAAAAACAGCAACATAAACACCACATCAGGCATTGATGAGGTTGGGATGTCCTGCTTTACTTTGGTTTTCTTCCTAAACTTTGACATAGCTCAATTTTATCAGTTTCCAATCTTTGTTGGCTCAGCGATGGAGATACCCATAGGGATACCTTCACGGCCTTTGTCATAGATTCGTTTATTATCTGGGTTGTTCAGATCCGAAGCGATTTTTCGGAATTCCTCATTTGTAACACCAGCTTGTTCAGCATAGATGTCGTAATAGGAGGCTTGTATAATATCCAAAATCTCTACGAATCTTTTGTGCGTAGTTCCCCGGTCGGTCTTAAATGATACGATCGCTTTCTCAGGGCTGTCCGAACTGTTCGGATCCTGCCCATTGTTGAGAATAAATTTCTTGATCATATCCTTAAGTCCATCGACATCCGCCATTGGTTCTCCCTCCACCAGCAACGCATCAGAAGAGTTAACCTGAATTTTAAACAGGTTACGCTCCTGAATCTTAACATCTTCTGGTGGTTGGGCCTCGGGTGGCGGTGGAAGCTGCATACTCAACCCCTTGTCGTTGGGCATCGTAGTTGTCACCAAGAAAAAGGTCAGCAACAAGAAAGCGATGTCAGCCATTGACGCGTTGGGTATTTCAGGAGTATTCCGTGCCATTACTTTAGGGCTTTGTTAATTTCTGAATACACTATTCCCAATAGGGCCAGGACAAACACGATGTAGAACATGGTTAAACCTGCACCTATCAACTTTGAACTTCCTTCTCCTACTCCCTGCGCTACATATTTTGCTGTTACTTCAGATCCCGCAAGAGCGTAAGAAACGAGGAACAGCACTAAAAGTGCACCCACGCCCATCAATGATTTCATCAGGTCTTTGGGTGACTTAAGAGCAGAGATTAGTGGAAGGATAGCGGCTGCGCCTACTGCTACTATGAACAGGACGTAACCTACATACAATCCAATGTCTTCCATGTTATTTTACAATTTTGTGTTTCACAAGAATATCAACCAACGAGATAGAAGCATCTTCCATGTCGTTTACCAGGTTGTCGATCTTAGAAACCAGATAGTTATAGAATACTTGTAGGATCATACCCACAATCAAACCTCCTACTGTTGTCAACAAGGCAGTCTTCATACCACCGGCCACAACTTGAGGAGAGATATCACCAGCTGCCTCGATCGCATCGAAGGCACCCACCATCCCGATTACAGTTCCGAAGAATCCGAGCATCGGTCCGAGTGATATAAAAAGTGAGATCCAGATAAGTCCTTTTTCAAGGCGACCCATTTCAACACCTCCATAAGAAACGATTGACTTCTCAACCATTTCCATTCCTTCCGAAGATCTCATAAGACCTTGAGTGAAGATAGATGCAACAGGACCTTTTGTGTTTTTAGTAACATCTTTTGCCGCCTCGATGCCGCCTTTAGCAAGTGCATCTTCAATTTGGCTCAAAAGTTTTTTGGTGTTGGTTGTAGCAAGGTTCAATGTGATGATCCTCTCGATGGATACAGCCAAACCGAATATGAGACAGATAAGGATTGGCCACATAAAGCTGGCACCACCCTCGATAAATTTCTCTTTAATTCTTTGATGGAAGCCGGCATCGTCAGCAGCAGCTACTTCTGCAGACATGTCTTCAGTCATAGGAGCCTCCTGTTCTGAAGCTACAGCCGCTTCTTCCTGCACGCTCTCAGTCTGAGTAGAGTCTCCATCCTGCGCCAGAGCAACAGAGTAGGAGCCAAAAGTCAAGACCCCAAATAGAGCGAGAATAGCAAATTGTTTTTTCATGGTTTAAGGTTTAAGATATTACTTGAAGTGGCCAAAATTAAACGATTTGTTGATTTAGAAGCAAAATTTCCAAAAAAAAATCCGAAATTCTCTGCAAGTTATCTCAAGCCTGACCATACAATGCTTTATCATTCCCTTGGTCACACAAAATTTTCTTTGTTGAATAAATTTCTTAATCACTACTTGAAAAATGTATCAATCTTGTTCATCGGAGATATTATCTATTTCTTTGTGCCTCATTTTTCGGAGAGGTGCAAGAGTGGCTTAATTGGCTCGCCTGGAAAGCGGGTATACCCCAAAAGGGTATCGAGGGTTCGAATCCCTCCCTCTCCGCTTCTGCAAATCTTTCAACCTTACACTTGGTAGGTTGATGACCTACACTGCCCCAGATTGCGGCAGTAACATCAAGTTAATGTTAACTCTCCGGAGAGCGATTGGCTGATCAACTCCTTGGCGCGATCAGCACCAAATTGTCCCAGCAGCAGCATCAGTTTCGTCACTGCGGCCTCGGTGGTCATATCTGCTCCACTAATTACTCCGATATCGCTCAGCGCTTTGCTGGTTTCATATTTGCCTTGCATCACCATCCCTCCTGGGCATTGTGAAATATTGACTACTAGTATTCCATTTTTTATAGCGGTGGCAAGAGGTTCTAAAAACCACTCGGCATTAGGAGCATTTCCAGATCCGTAAGTTTCCAGCACCAAGGCTTTCAGGCCGGGCGTGTCCAAAATAGACTGAACTGTTTCAGCACGTATTCCAGGGAAAAGTTTAAGGAGTGAAACATTTGTATCAAACCTGGACCATAGTTCCAATGGCTTTGTGGCCGCGGTTGAGATTGCATCCACTTCATAATCAATCTTCACTCCCGCCTTCGCCAACACCGGGTAATTCTCCGATTGGAATGCATCGAAATGCATGCTTTCTACTTTTTTGGCGCGACAGCCGCGGATTAGTTCGTAATCAAAGTAAATACAAACCTCAGGTACGCGAGGCTTTCCATTCAACGTATCGGAAGCAATCTCTAACGCAGTGATCAAATTTTCGCGAGCGTCTGATCTGGGTTCGACTATTGGTAGCTGTGCACCTGTAAAGATCACGGGCTTGGTCAAACCACGCAGCATAAAACTCAATGCAGATGAAGTGAATGCCATCGTATCCGTTCCGTGAAGGACAACAAAGCCATCCTGCTCGGAGTAATTATCAAAAATGATTTGACCTATCGCCTGCCAATGTTCAGGTTGAATATTGGAAGAATCGATGGGCGTTTCAAACGAGATAACGGTGACATCAAGTCGAAGGCTTTTGAGTGTTGGCAGATGATTTAATATGTGCTGAAAATCAAACGGAATCAACACACCATTTTCATCGTGGGTCATACCCAATGTTCCGCCCGTGTAGATAATCATCACTCTAGCTCTGGGATTTGACGGAAGAGCTGTATTAACATTGATCTTTTTATAATTCATTCCTTTTCTCAAAAAGCTTCAGAGCATTTTTAGTTGTTGTGTTTTGAATTTCGTCCAGCTGTTTGTTCATCAGTTGAGCAACCTTTTCAGCGATAAGAGGAATGTACGATGGTTCGTTTCGTTTTCCTCGGTGAGGTACTGGACTGAGGTACGGGCTGTCCGTTTCCAGAATTATGTATTCTGAATCAAGTTTCGGAATCACTTTGTCCATGCCAGAGTTTTTGAATGTCGCTACCCCACCTATGCCCAAATAAAATCCAAGTTTATTTATTCGTGCCGCCTGCTCGACTGTTCCTGTGAAGCAATGAAAAACTCCTCTTAGTTTTTCCGTTTTAAGTTCTTCAACAAGTGCTATTGTTTCGTCAATTGATTCACGACAGTGGATGACTATCGGCAAATCATAGTGCTTCGCCCAAGCCACCTGAATTTTGAAAGCTTCCTTCTGTTCTTCCCAAAACGACTTGTCCCAGTAAAGATCGGTACCCATTTCGCCAACGGCTGCAAATGTCCTTTTCGAAAGCCAACTCTCAACCAAATACAATTCTTTTTCGAAGTCCTTTTTTACCGAACATGGATGCAATCCCATCATGGAAATACATACGGGATCTTTGGTTGTCTCCCACTCCATCATTGCATCTATGGACGTGTGATCGATGTTTGGCATAAAGATTTTTTTTACGCCAGCTTCTTTACAACGTTTGATTACATCTTCCTTTTCCCCATCAAAATCACTTGAATAGATGTGAGCATGTGTATCAACCCAATAGCTCATTTGATTAATTGTTGAATTGCACCGGCCAACAAATTATCATGTTGATCATCGTTTGTAAATCCTTTATAACCCTCCACTTCCTTCAATGCCTTCGCAAGATCAAACTCATTCTGTTTTTGACAAAATGCTACAGCCTTCTTCTTTAAAGCTTGGGCAAGGTATTCTTGCTCAGTTTGACCTGGGGTAGGAATAAAAATTGCTTTCTTACCAAGGCGACTTAAATCCATTACTGTGCTGTAACCCGATCTGGCGAGTATCACAGACGAGTTTGCAATAACGGACTGTAATTTCTCAGCTGGCAGATGGTTAACAACCGCGATTCCGGGAATCATAGGTAATGAAGTTGCTGCGGGAAGGCCTCTGACAATTATTGCCATTATACCTGAACGTCCCAGCTGAGTCATAACCGCTTTTTCTAGTAATGTCCTTTGTGGTTCAGGACCGGAGAGGATCACAGCAAGCTCAAACCCTTCAGCAGATTTTGTTACCGGAGTGAATCTCGATAAAACTCCAACATATTTGGAATTGGTAAGACGCGGATGCGATAGTTTGCCAGCATAGCCGTCATTTTCAAAATCAGGAATCCAGTTGACATCAAACTTCTTTATATACTGTCGATTGAAATAATTTACAATCGGTTGCAACCATTTTAGCCAAAAGGGCATGATAATGTGCAACTGATGTCCTACAAAAACGGAAGTCGCCTCTTCTGATCGACATCCATACCGATTATCGGATATGATAATGTCAACATCACACTCATCAACGATTTTCTGAGTTTCTTTTCTTTCCTCTCTGATTACTTTTAGAAATTTTGGCAACTGAAGTAGTACATTCAGCATGAATGGAATGTGTTGACTATAGTTCGCTCGGTATGATGGAAGTTCAAAAAATTGAAGTGACGGGAACTCAGACTTAAGCAGTGTATAAGCGCTCCCACTGGTGGCAATAGAAACAACGCAATCATTCAAGATCAATTCTCTGATCACCGGGATGCATCGCGTGGCGTGTCCAAGTCCCCAATCCAAGGGGGCAACCAGTACATTTTTATTTTTCATTTAACCTCGGATCAAAGGTCGGAAAGTGATTCAAATTGATAACCACTTTGTTTGAAATGATCCAAAACCCTCGGCAAAGCATGCATCATGTTCTTCTCGGCTTTATAACTGTCGTGAAAAACGATAATCGAACCTGATCTCGATGCACGTATCACTCCTTTGAGGCAGGTTTCCTTCGCCACCGAATTTGAATAGTCATAGGATAAAACATCCCACATCACGATTCTGTAATCGGATAGCTTTTTTAGCTGGCTCCTCTTGGCTCTTCCATAAGGTGGGCGGAACAATTTTGTTGGCCCAACGAGATTTTGGCAGCGCTCGACATCTTTTAAATAAGAGTCAACAGACACGTTCCAACCTTTGATGTGGTTGAAAGTGTGATTACCCACGGCATGCCCCTCTTGCAAAATTCTCTGATGAATTTGTGGATGTTGTTCAACATTGTTACCAATGCAAAAAAAAGTTGCCTTGGCATCAAATCGTTTCAGTTCTTCCAGGACAAATTCAGTCGGGCCGTTTACAGGTCCATCATCAAAGGTGAGATACAATTTTTTTTCATTGGTTGGCACTCGCCACAATAAACCCGGGTAAAGAAGAGGAAGAAAGAATGGCGTTCTAAAAATCACGTGATCTATAATACTCTACAAGTGAGCATAGTGATGTCGTCCTTGTAACCATTGTTACCTTTAAACCCATCAAGCGCTACGATGATATCCTGGTGAATCATTTTCAAATCCTTGTTGTGATTTTTGATCAGGTAATCAACTAACGCTTGCTGACCAAACTCATCATCATTTTCATTTGTGGTTTCGGTGAGTCCATCAGTGTAGGCGAAAAGTAGAAACTCATCCAGGTTAGTAATGAATCCTTCGTTGATAAAAGGAAGCGGATGCATGGCTCCCACCACGGTCGAGCCATCTTCCAGCAGCTGAATGCCATTCTTCTTGGTATAAAGAATCGGTGGATTATGTCCCGCATTTACATACAACATCGTCTTAAGGCTGATGTCATAAATCGCTCCAAAGAAGGTAATAAACTTCTCACCTTTTGTATTCTCTAGTACCTGATAGTTTAAGGCCTCCAGAATTTCCTTAAGATTCGGTGTTTGTCGCAGCAATGTTCGTAATGACGCCTGAAAGTTGGACATCATCAACGCAGCGGGCACCCCTTTTCCACTAACATCAGCCACACAAATCAAAAACTGATTTTTGTTAATGGGAATGTAGTCGTAGTAATCACCGCCTACCAGATCGTGTGGCAGATAGCTAGCCTCGATTTTTAGCCGGTCGGTGTTGGGCAGCTTTTCCGGAAACAAAAATTGTTGTACATCGCTGGCAATCTCAAGTTCCTTTCTGAAGGCTTCCTGCTCGAGTTGCCGCCTCGCCAACTTTTTATTTTCTATTGCAACGATAATGATATTGCTTAACGCCTGAATAAACTTGATCCCTTCGTCTCTGTCGTGACTTGATTGATTGTTCTCCGTGCCTCCAACAAATACCAACGCCAACGTATTCTCTTTGTGGGCCACAGGTATTACAATATCGAATTCATGAAAATCACATTTCTCGAATTCACTCATCAAATGAACCCGCTTGATCATTTTAAAATGATCTTCAAGTCGCATTTTCAAAAAACTTTTCTTGGTACCGAAGTTGACTTTGCAGTTCCATATCTCATCGAGCACGAACAGGGCCAACTTGTTGATTTGAAGATTTGAACGGAGTGTGAAGTTGAAAATTTTATAAAGCGATTCTTCAGGCACACTATTGTTAATCGCCTGTGTAATCTCAAGACGTGCATTAAGTTCAAGCTCCTTCTTCTCGACTTTCTTTTGTAAGATCGAATCCTGGGTGGTCATCGGTTAACAAAAATAGGAATTCCGAATCTGTCTCACATCTTATGTGTCAAACTTCTTCCCTTCCATCGATAGCCACTTACCATAGAAGCCAAACCGATTGCTAAAACGTAAAGAGGATATACAAATTGTAGCACAATGAATGCAACATGGTGCCAATTTGCCCTGGTGAACCGATGAACCGGAATCAAGACAATCATCTCAAATAGTAACTTGGTGAGAATCAAGCCAATTGAGAGCCTCACGGGCAACCAATTGAACGGAATACTTAGCAAGGTAAATAACCAAATCATTTGAACGCACGCAATAAAAACTGCCAACAGCCTGGTGGTCGGAGCCTGATTGTATCTCCACTTACCGGCCCATCTTATCCGCTGACTTACAAAGTCTCTAAGTGAGGGCTGCGCTGGTGTAACAACTACACTTTCATCTCCATTTAAGAAACCAATTGAACCCGGGAAGGCTTTAAGAATCTTTCTTGCTAAAAACTCATCATCTCCGGAAGGAACATTCACATTTCCTTCATAGCCTTTCACCTTTTGAAATGCTTCTTTTCTAAAGGCCAGGTTTGCCCCGTTACACATTGTAAACCAACCAAAACCCATAGTCGCGACAGCTGAACCTATCAGACTCAAAAACTCCATTGTCTGAAGTCGGGCGAAAAAAGAGTTTGATCCCTTCAGTGTCACGGCTCCGAAAACCAGTTGGTGATGCTGTTCGCCAAATGCATTATTAAACTCCGTTAGCCAGTATGCAGGCACTACGCAGTCAGCATCCGTGGTTACAATTATTTCACCGCTAGCATTAGTCACTCCTTTCGTTAAAGCCTGCTTCTTACCTTCACTATTTTCGTCCAGTTGAATGACTTTGAAATTTTCCAGACGCTCGATTAAGTCTCTCGCCTTCGACAATGAACTGTCCAAGGAGTGATCGTCAACTAATATGACTTCAAAATGATTAGTGGGGTAATCCACCTTACATAACGACTCAATAAGTCGACTTACATTTTGCCCCTCATTTCGAAATGGAATGACGATCGACATTTGATGCAACTTTCCCCCAAGGTATTTTACACGAAGTGATCTACTCCATCCCATTCTTAAAAACAGTAGAAGGAGAAAATAAAGTGTCAGTGTGATCGTAACCAATGTGCTCATTCGCGCATTGTCGTTAAATTGCAGTGACTGGCAAAATGGAGAAAAAAGTCATTAAAGAAAAAATTATCCTTGGACTTGATCCGGGCACTAACATTATGGGGTATGGTATTATCCTGGTGAAAGGTTCCGCCATCAAGCTACTTCAATTTGGAGTGATTCACTTAGATAAGTTTGACAGTCACGAACTCCGGCTTAAAAAAATTTTTGAAAGGGTCTTGTCTATCCTTGATGAGTTCAGTCCTGATGAAGTGGCTCTTGAGGCGCCATTTTATGGAAAGAACGTTCAGTCGATGCTAAAGCTTGGGCGGGCTCAGGGGGTGGCAATGTCTGCAGCGCTCTTTCGACAAATTCCAATTGTAGAATACGCGCCTAAAAAGGTGAAACAGTCGGTGACCGGAAACGGCAACGCCAGTAAGGAACAGGTCGCCAAAATGCTGATGACGCTGTTCAAGTTTAAGGAGACACCAAAACTTATGGACGCAACAGATGCGCTTGCAGTTGCGATTTGTCACCATTATCAAAACGGGGCTCCAAAGCAGAAGAAAAAAAGCTGGGAGGCATTTATAAAGGACAATCCGGGGAGAGTTAAATAATTCATGCCTTCAGTTTAGCGAGAACATCTACAATTCTTTCAGCCGTTCTCCCATCCCAGAGTTCAGGAATTTCACCCTTCTTCCAATCACCGGCATTTAGCTTATGCAAAGTATTGCGCAAGGCAGTCATATCATCTCCTATCATCACATTGGTTCCAACAGTTACCGTTTCAGGACGCTCGGTATTGTTTCTTAGCGTAAGGCAAGGGACACCAAGAACGGTAGTTTCCTCCTGCACACCACCTGAGTCGGTTATTACACCTTTCGAATTTTTCACCAAAAAAATGAATTCAAGGTAGCTTAAGGGATCAGTTGGCTGGATATGTTTTGGTGCTTGCTTTAAAAGATTAAAGTTTTTACGAGTGCGTGGATGAACTGGAAATATTACTGGTGCCTCTGCTGATGAATCTATCTCACCGATAAGATTAGCAAAAGACTCAAGCCGATCAACATTGGACGGCCTATGCAATGTAAGGACATAGTAATAGCCAGTCGTCAAAGCACGCTCATCGAAAATCTTTGGTTTTTTAATTTTTGTGAGGTTGAGCAATAGCGAGTCAATCATAGTATTACCTACAAAATAAATCTGATCATCTGACTTCCCTTCTTTTTTCAGATTTTCGTTTGCCACTCTTGATGTGGTGAAGAAATAATCAGCCAACGCATCGGTTGCAATCCTGTTTATCTCCTCCGGCATCGACATATCCCATGATCGGATACCTCCTTCGACATGGGCTACTTTTGTTTCTAATTTTTTGGCAACAATGGTGCAGGCCATTGTTGAATTGACATCACCAACTACGATCACGATATCCACTGGATTACTTGTTAAGTACCGCTCGAACTCAACCATGATCTTAGCAGTCTGCTCTGCCTGGGTGCCTGACCCAGCACCAAGGTTAATATCGGGTTCAGGAATTTGCAGTTCTTCGAAAAAGACCTTGCTTAACTTATCATCGTAGTGCTGGCCCGTGTGCACTAATCTATATTCCATATCCTGCCCGTTTCTTTGGGCAACATTGATCGCGCGAATGATGGGCGCTATCTTCATGAAATTGGGACGCGCACCTGCAACTAGAATGACCTTCATAGGATGGAATTGAAAACGGGTACAAAAATTCCCTTTCTTTGCAGAAATTCAAAAAAAACCCATGACCAAAAAAGTGGTGATGCTTCTCAATGCACCCTATCCTGCTGACATTAGGGTAAAAAAAGAGACGGACGCGCTAGTAAAAGCTGGGTTTGAGATTTATCTGATTTGCCTTCGCAAGAAACATCAGCCTGACGCTGAGAATGTCGATGGCATCAAAATCACTAGAATTGATGCAGGAAAAAATAATTATGTGCTTGCGTTTTGGGATGTCATCATGTCGATCACTTTCGTGCATCCCCGCTTCAAGCGGGCGCTTGCGAATTTAATATCAAAAGAAGAGATTCAACTTGTTCACGTTCATGATCTCCCACTTGCTGGCACCGCTTTAACGCTGCGCGACAAATTCAAGATAAAGGTCATCGTTGATCTGCACGAAAACTATCCAGAAGCACTGCGAACCTGGTTCAAATGGAAGAAGAACTTGATCGTACGTCTGAAGAACAAACTATTTCTCAACCCGAATCGATGGTCGAAATACGAAACGAAAGCTTGTGTTGAGGCTGACCACGTGATTGCCGTGGTTGATGAAATGAAGTCAAGATTAATCGCCAGTTCAGGAGTGAGGTCGGATAAGATTACAGTAATCACCAATACAGAGGACAAACATTTTATTGAGCAGAAACTAGATAAAAGTGTTTACAGGAATATTCCAAACGGCTTTATCATCACTTACTCAGGCGGGATAGGGCCTCATCGGGGTGTTGACACGGCAATCAGAGGAATGGCTCATCTAATGGATAAACCAATTTATCTGGCAATCGTTGGTTTCGGAAGTCCATCGGTAATGAATAGCTTGAAAAACCTCACTGCGGAATTACGTCTACAAAATGTATATTTTGAGGGTTATCAACCTTTTGAAAAGTTTTACTCCTACATGCACCTTGCTGATGTTAATGTAATTCCACATCAATCGAACGGACATACAGACAACACTGTACCTCATAAGCTATTTCAAGGCATGATGGCGGGCAAGCCGTTGCTCGTGAGCACTTGCGCCCCTCTGCAACGACTTGTGAAGGAGTATCAAAGCGGTTTAATTTTTCAAGCGGATGATCCAACTGATTTTGCGGCCAAGGTTGAAACACTTTATAACGACAAACAATTGCGTGAGAAATTGGGCGCGAACGGAACTACAGCCACAATTCATGGCAAACTTAATTGGGAAACGACACAGGCAGAACTAGTAAAACTGTACAAAAGCGCCTGATGGATAGCACCGAAAGATACGATCTCGGTAAAAACGCTTCACTCAAAAGGAGATATGAGCGAACCATTAAGTTTGTGGAGGCATCCCTTCAGCCACCACTTCGCATTTTGGATTTGGGAATTCAAAATCCTCTCTCACAACTGTTAGCGTCAAAAGGCTTTGAGATAGTCAATACTGGTGGAGAAGATCTTGACGAGTCGCCTCAATCAGTATCCGGACATCAAGTTGATGTCGTGACTGCTTTTGAAATTTTTGAACACCTGTTAAATCCTTTGTCCGTGATCAAGGCCCTCCCTGGTGATAAGCTAATCGCCAGCGTTCCTCTAAGATTGTGGTTTGCAAAAGCGTACCGACATCCGTCCGATGAATGGGATCGTCACTACCACGAATTCGAAGATTGGCAATTTGACTGGCTGCTAGATAAAGCTGGCTGGAAAGTCGTTCGCAGGGAAAAGTGGGCGAGTCCAATCAGCAAACTGGGTATTCGACCACTTCTCAGATTGATCACTAACAGATATTATATTATTGAGGCCGTGCGGAAAAATACGAAACTTTGACTATGGGTCTCGTCTTTCGACAAAGCGTCTTCACTACAATCATCTCGTACTGCGGGGTAGCCATTGGCTACATTAACCTTCTTTACCTGTATCCAAAGTTTTTGAGCCCTGACCAGATCGGGTTGATGCGTACCATACAAGATGCGGCAATACTATTCACTCCCTTCGCACAATTCGGACTGGCCCAAAGTATATTAAGGTTCTATCCAAGAATGGTGAGCAATCAGGAAGCATCAGGAAGTTTCATTAGACTAATGCTGTTGCTCGCCTTGATAGGTTTTGGAGTTTTCTTTGTGGCATTCAAAATTTTCGAAAATTCAATTCTCGGATACTTTGAAACCAACGCGCAAGAGATCATCGGATATTCAACTCTAGTGTTATGGCTCACGTTGATTTTACTGATCACTGCAATCCTAGAGGCCTATTCTCGATCGCTACTACAAACAATCGTTCCCAATCTGCTTCGTGAAATTGTAGCGAGACTATTATTGGCAATTTTAGTAACGGCATATTTCCTTGAATACTTATCATTTAATCAATTTATCATCAGCACAGCGCTGGCCTATTTATTCTGTTTAGCCATTCTCGCCATCTATCTAGCTACACAAGGGCAACTCAAGCTAAATGCCAGTACTCAAAACCTTGATCGCTCTGAAATCCCTGGCTTGTTGAAGTACAGTTTATTGAGTTTTGCCGGCATGGCCGGACTTATCATCATCGGAAAAGTAGATAGCATTATGGTGTCAGGGTTGCTTGGGCTGTCGGCCAATGCGGTTTACACCACGGCCTTCTATATGGCCACCGTCATCGAAATTCCTAAACGTGCCCTTACACAAATTGCTATGCCGTTGATCTCAAGGGCATTCGAGAAAAATGATATTCAAGACATTAAAACTATTTACCAAAAGACTTCCATCAATCAGTTCATAGTCGGTGGCTTGATTCTGATTGGCATTTGGGCTAACCTTCACAATCTCTTTGCGCTTATGCCAAATGGAGACATTTACAAAGCTGGCGAATGGGTGGTGATCATCATCGGGCTTGGCAAGTTAACCGACATGTTGTTCGGACCTAACAGCGAAATTATCGTCCTGTCGAAATATTACAGCTTCAATATTGTTCTCATCCTTGTTCTTGCATTCACCATTATCGCAGCCAATAATCTTCTCATACCAATCTACGGCATTAATGGAGCAGCAATAGGATCAGCCATTGCCTTAGTTCTTTTCAACATGCTCAAATATGCTTTTGTCGCCTTTAAACTAAAGATGCAGCCCTTCAACATGGCCACGTTTTATGTTGTAGTAATTGGAGCTGTCACAGCATGGATCAGCACGTTGATTCCTCGTTTGGATAGTGTTTTTATTGATATTATTATCAGATCTATTGTGATAACTCTAATCTACGCGAGCTTGATCGTACTTGCCAAAGCATCTCCTGATGGTAACAAAGTTTTTCAGCGCGCGTTGGTATTTGTTGGTCTGAAATTCAAATCCGATGAGTAAACAAAGTATCGCATTATCTATAATTCGAATTGCAGTAGCTGGCAACATGCTCATTCATGGTATAGCCCGCATTGCGATAGATGGAGTCAACCCATTCGATACGTTCTTGTCCACCATCGGGTTTCCTGGCTACACCGCCTGGGTTATTACTTTTTTTGAGATTCTAGCGGCAGTCTCAATCATCATCAATCGATGGGTAGTACCACTATCTATTTTGTTTTGTCTGGAATTGTTAACAGGAATTTTTCTGGTTCATATGCAAAGTGGCTGGTTCGTTGTTGGGGCCGGAAGAAATGGGATGGAATATAGTGTTTTGCTTGTCGTTGGTTTTGTCGCAACAATAGTGGCTAATCTAAAAACGAAATCAGTTCAGTAGTTGAACCAGCTGATCTGTTAGGGCTCTCCTGGTATACTTTTCCATGTCCGAAGTTTTGGCCAGCTCACCTGCTGCCCATTGCTTGTAGTACCGATCGATGGCGTTTGCTATTTGTTGAACATCCGGTCTTTCCAGAATTACGCCCGCGTTCGTTTGTTTCAAAATTTCAGCTGCATCTCCTTCGGTTGGACCTATTCCAAGAATTGGTTTGCCCGATGCAAGGTATTCGAAGAACTTACCAGGAAGATTGCCGGGTGCGATAGTAGTATGTGCCAGCACCAATAGCATCAGGTCGGTCTGACTATACACTGCAAGGAGTTCGGAATGTGGAATGTTTGGAGTAAACGTGACGATTTGTGAAAGTCCGCGATCATCGGCAATTAGTTTCTGAAAGCGAGAATTTACATTTCCAATAAATTCCACACTAACATTTTTCCCCATATCCGGATTCTGCTCCATTGAAATTTTCAATGCTTCGATAAAGGGTTTTGGGTCGCGTAACTCATCCACTACCCCAATATGTCGAATGGTGAACTTTGTGTTCGTGACTGATTGAGTCTGAAGAAAATCTTCTTCATCAAAACCATTAGTAATCAATTCCACTTTACGATTTCCCAACTCCTCAAACCGAGCAACATGATATGGCGCAATAGTGATTACTCGATCTGCAGTGGTTAACACTTCATTTTCTAACTTCTGATGACGGGACTTCGCCCAGCCTGAAAGCGAAAGCGTATCAAGCAAATCCCACTCACTCCATGGATCGCGGAAGTCGGCAATCCATTTAATGTTCGGAAATTTTCTTTTTAAGCGAAGGCCGATCAGG
>JAGQYM010000059.1 GCA_020436085.1 Cyclobacteriaceae bacterium | reverse complement strand
GATACCCTAGTAGAGATGAAGAGATTTTCGGAACCCTTACTTCTTCTGGAAAATGTCAGGTACTATCCTGAATTTAATTACCTGTCAGTTGTGACCAATGATCACAGAAAGGTAGAAGGAGAGAGGGTATTACAAGCAATATTAGTTAAAGACTCAATATCAACATTACAAGTACGAGCAAAATTTGGAGATTATCCTGATACAGGTTGCATCAAGTCAGAGCTAATAAAATTAAGTCAAAATGAGATTTACGATTGCTTTACTTGCCCGGATGTCAAAAATAAGAAACTCCATCATTTTGGGATAAACATTTATACTGGACAAAGCCGAAGGATTTTACCCGAAGACTTTGCTCATTCGTTGCTATCAGGTAGCACCGGGGGAGCATTAGAGACTTGGGATATACAACAACTTTATACTAACCCAAACAATGGTAACTTGGTAATTCCAAATACTCCAAGCATACAGGACCGCCCACCTTACCCACTTGTTCTCCCAGATTCATTTCAGCTAAGTGTAAAAGCAAGAGTTGGTGTACATATCAATAACAGCCATTTTACTGCGATTAACCTGAAGGTTGAGGACCCAAATCAAGAATCCATTGGAATGAGCCATTTCGTTGTTTTCAACAAACAAAAAGGAGAGTGGCATAGATGGGACGTGCAGGGAAGCAACACCTCAGTGAGGGGTTTTGATAATTGGATTGCAGGAAATATAGTGACGTCAAATGTTATGCTTGTATTTGACCAACAAGATAGACTAATAGAGAAAATCGCGCTCAATAGGGTCAGCCCTGGAAAAGAAGCAAGGCGCCAAAAAGGAAGCACTACCGGAATTCCGTTTGATTTCAGAATAGATTTTTATGATTTATTCTATCCTGGAATCCTTTTCGCACATAATATTTCAACTGGTGCAACAATTAATTGGTCAACTGGCCAAGGGGATAGTGAGATATTGTTGGTGGAAAATGAGATGATCTATTATAGAATAAATGATAGAATATATTCAGTGCCACTTCTTCATGGCACGGAACTAGGCGAGTCAAAACTATTGATCAAGGACGAGCGAGTACCCGATATCCACTGGGCTTTTTTTGGTGGTTAATTCCTCCCCCTCAGAGTCACTCTCTGGGGGAGAGCGGGATGGTAGGGGACTCTGAGGAACCCAAGGAGAGCAAGTCAAATAGAAACTGGAAAAAATAGGAAATGTCAACGCACAGATTACATATCGAAAACGGAGAGACGCATTACAAGGAGGTAAACAATGAGTTGTTTCAACAATAGGTTTGACTGTGGGGTTGTCAGTTCTCAGAGTTCCTTGCAGGTGACTCTGAGTGGTAAAACAATTGTCATGTGCGTGTTAACAATTCTCATCTCATTTCAGTCTTTAGCCCAATCCATCCCTACACAAACGCAAATCTACGTTGCTCAACTCCACCAATCTCAGTCCGCGTCTGTTCCACCGGCATTGCGAGAAGAAAAAAATGCAAACGAGATAGTTGAATCAGCATCTCAATACTTCACTGATACACTTTCCAGAGTTCGAGCAAAAATGTATTCTCTGGTTAGCGATGCCGGTTCAGGATCCAAAGATCAAAACTTGAGACGTCAAGCATTGAGCAAACTAGTGAATGCAACTCACGATTCAGAAAATCTGGATTTATTGCTATCAAATCTCTCCAACTTCAATAGGCGTGATTTCAATTCGTCATCTATAGATACACTGATCTCTCTGCTCCGAAGAAAGCCTCCGTACTTGGATCAACTTGCGAGGTTGGTAGGGACTCTCCAAATCAATGAACTCAAAGAAGATTTAAGAACGTTATCAGGTCCCTCCACTAAGAATCAACGCATCAGGTGGTCAGCACTTGTCGCACTTGCACGCATGGGTGATGATGAAGCATTGCAGTCCATGATGAGACGGGTGCAGCGCTTGCCCGTAAATGACGATATAGTCTATGAAGTGTTTCCCGATCTGGTGTACACCCGTCAACGACAAGCCATTGACTATCTAATCGTAGAGTTGAAGAGTGATGAGAAGAAATGTACCACAGCGGATGCAGAGGACGAAACGCCTGTCACCTGTGCTTATCGTATCATGGAGATGCTGGCCCCGGTAATTGACAAATATCCTTTGCAGGTTGATGCAAGTGGAGATATTAAAACAAAGGACTACAACAAGTCGCTGAACTCAGTAAGGGAGTGGTTTGCTAAAAATCAGGATTATAAGATTCTGGAATGAGAGTTTCTCGCAGATACATATTGATTGACTTTACGTCCCCCGACAGCTATCGGGAGCGTCTTTGCGCTTATTCAGCCAGAACGCTACTTCTTTTCACCTTCGTCCTTTCCCTCAACTTTGCATCCGCCACTCCTTTTATAACAAAAGATTCATTGTCAAGTGTCTCGACTCCAATGGTTGGCTTCAATGGTACACGGGCCTTTCCGGAAATCACCAGGCTTTCAACCGATCAGTCGTTCGATCCTATTACAATTCAAGACATTGCAGACGACTCGCTGCAGCAAAAGCGTGTGCGTGCTCACTCCCTTCGCGAGGATGTTGAGAAGGCACAACGATTCCGTGAGACACTAGATGCCTTCTCCGTAATCGACCTGCCATTGGGGGTAGTTCGGTCGGGCGGTTTGGTTGATTACAGTATTATTATAGATAAGATTACGTTCACGCCTCAAGGCTCTATTCTTGAAGCATACGTTTCATTTACCATCCCTCAAACTGGAGATCGCATTGCATTTGGTGGGCTCGTACCTCTATCACGAGACGGTGGTATTGTAGGCACGGCCAAGATATATCTGCTGGGTGATCATTATGTAAAGTTAAGCCAGACGAGTTTACTCACGTTGGTGGGCAGTAAAGATCGGGGCACTTTCGTGGAGATTGATTGCAATGGGTTTAAAGGAATGTCGATTGAAGCTACAGTGGAATTTTCTAAAGACATTCTCATCCCCGAGGATGCGCAAGGCAAAGCCAAAGAGAATGAACGACTCAAAGTCAACTTTCAAACCTATGTGCAAGACTGGAATGAGTTGTTGGTCAAAGTCAACATGCCTCCCTTCCAAATCAAAGGTTTGCAAGATGTGGGATTTCAAATTGAGGACGCCTATTTGGATTGGAGCGATCTCACCAACCCGCAGGGCCTGGCATTCCCGCCCGACTATGAATCTGCCTACCTGACCTCAGGAAACAACAACCTGTGGCGTGGATTCTTTTTGAAGAAAGCGCAAGTCCGGCTACCGAATAAGTTCAGTGAAGCTGGCAGTGGGCAACGCACTGCGATCGGTGTTGAAAACATGATCGTGGATGACACCGGGTTTTCAGGAAAAATTTTCGCTGAATATTTGGTTCAGGCAGGTGATATGAACGGCTGGAGTTTTACACTTGATCGGTTCCAGGCAGGCATCGTCTCCAACCAGCTCAAGAACTTTGAATTGACCGGACAACTTACAGTTCCCGCTTTCAAGAAGGAGGGTAAGGACGCGCAAATGGGCTATCGCGCGTCACGCGGAGCAAATGGCAATTACATTTTTGCTGTGTCACTTGCGGATGAGGTCAAGCTACCGCTCTGGGCTGCAGATGTTTCGCTTTATCGGGGCTCAGCGGTGACAGTTACGGAAAAGAACGATAAGTTTTATCCATCAGCCTCACTCAATGGCATGATTTCCATAAAGGCATTAAGTAAAGGACCAAAAGCCGATATCGCAGGCGTGCGGTTCGAAAATCTGGTGTTGAGTACTGAAGCTCCTTATTTCCGGCCCGGCACGTTTGGTGTAGGCAGTGCAGAAGAAGGAGCCAAGGCTTCTGGCTTTCCTCTGGTCATTAAAAACATTGGAATAAAATCCAATACGGCAGAGCAAAAGGTAGGCCTTTCCATGGATGTTACTGTGAACATAGGAGGCAATCCATCAGAAGAGGGATTTTCTGGAACTGCCGGATTGATCGTATGGGGAGATATGAATTCAGCATCTCCATCCACAACAGTTGAATCACCTTCAACTGGTGCTGGATCAAAGTGGCAATTTGATAAAGTAGAACTTACCGCTCTGGGCATTTCAATTAAGAAGCCAGGTGTATTTGTGCTTGAAGGGCAAGTTCGTTTTTTTGATAGCGATCCAATTTACGGTGATGGATTTAACGGTCAGCTAACCGGTCAATTTGGTAAGGGAATCAAAGCTCAAGCCAACGCCATTTTTGGTAAGACAACTACGTATCGTTACTGGTTTGCGGATGCATTGGTAACCATCGATGGGGGAGTCGCACTTGCTCCCGGACTTGGTGCCTATGGGTTCAGCGGAGGGTTTTACTCAAAAATGAAACAAGCAGCACGGGGATCAGGTAGCGTGATCGGGCAAACTGCCAGCGGCATCACCTATTTACCAGATGAGAATTCCATGGGACTACGGGCCTTTATGGCATTTGGATCCTATCCGAAAAAGGAAGCGTTGAACGGAGATGTGACTTTTAGCATTGAAATGAATCGGCATGGAGGTATCAATCGTGTTTCACTTGACGGAAGTGCTTATTTCTTAACTCCGCAGTTTAGTATCAGTGCTGATGTAGCGAAACGGTCAGGCTTGGAGATGGCTGAGGGAGTAAAAAAGTCAGTTGATAAGCTTGTGCCAAAGAGCCAGGTGTATGGTAGCGTAAAACTGCTGTTCGATAATCAAAACGATGTTTTTCATGGTGACATAGAAGTATATGTAAACGTAGTGGGTGGATTGGTAAAAGGAATTGGCGATGGCAATAAGGCCGGCTGGGCTGTGCTGCATTTTTCTCCGGGTGAATGGTATGTACTTATAGGAACACCCGATCAACCCATCGGGCTGGAGGTGGCCAGATTATTCAAAGCCAAGAGCTATTTCATGATGGGGAAAAACCTTCCGGGTAGTCCACCGCCACCCGCTAAGGTATCGGAGATATTAGGAGGTGTTGATCTTGACTACATGCGCGACATGAATTCGCTAGAGTCAGGACTGGGGTTGGCGTTCGGCATGGCATTCAGCGTAGACACCGGTGACTTACGGTTCCTTATGTTCTATGGACGCTTTGCTGCCGGAGCTGGTTTCGATATCATGTTAAAGAACTACGGAACCAGCTTCCATTGCGAAGGCTCCAATGAGCCTATGGGAATCAATGGTTGGTATGCAAACGGTCAGGCGTATGCGTATGTGGAGGGTAAAATCGGAATTCGGGTTAACCTAAGGTTTTACAAAGGAGACTTCGATATCCTCGCTATAGGTGCCGCAGCAGTTCTTCAGGCTAAGGGCCCCAATCCATTCTGGATGCGGGGAATCGTTGGTGGTTATTACAGAATTCTCGGTGGTCTTGTGAAAGGTCATTGCCGCTTTGATGTAACGGTAGGGGAAGAGTGTAAGCCGGTGGGAGAGCAGGAGTTGCTGGCCGATGTATCGATAATTGCACAAGTAAGTCCAGGACAAGGTGTTAAAGATGTGGATGTTTTTGTAGTGCCTCAAGCCGCTTTTAATATTCCGATTGGCGAGGTATTCAATGTTACAGACGCAGAAAAGAAGCCACACAGGTTTAGAGCCAACCTAAAAGAATTCAGCGTAAGCCAAAACGGTTCTAAGGTGGCAGGTACCTTGAAATGGAATGACAAAAGAGATGTGTTGGTTATTGACACTGAAGACATTCTATATCCATTCAAAGATTATGAGGTGAAGGTCGTAGTCGTATTTGAGGAGCTGATTGGCAGTCAATGGGTGCCTTCAACTTTCCAGGGAAAGATTGTAGAGGAAACTGTTTCTCAAAAGTTTACTTCTGGGGAAGCCCCGGATATGATTCCCGCCAATAACGTTGAGTTGGCCTATCCACTCCCTGGCCAGTTTAATTATTATGCCAAAGAATGGCCCGAGGGTTTTGTTAAGTTGAAAAAAGGTCAGCCCTATTTGTTTGAAAAAAAACCTGGTATTGTTCAGAAGGCAAGGCTTTCAGGATCAGATGCAGTACCAATTGTCGATTTTGACTATTCATACGACAATGGCTCGAAAAGGGTAACATTTGCGTTGCCTGATTTGGAATCGCAAAAGGCTTTTTATTTGGACTTGGTTGACATTCCAACCGATGTACTAAAAGATATTGACAGGAATGTTGAGACAAAAACGAGTGAAGTAAGTTCGGCAGCAGGTGATATCCAGGTTTCCAGTAAAACAATAACGAGCCAACTCACACAAAGGGAAGTAAAATCGATTTACAACTCTTATTTCAGAACTAGTAAGTATCGATCTTTCCGCGAAAAGATCGGTAGTCTCACCCTGTCAAATTCTTTTACCGTTGATCAGTCTGTAAATGTATTTAGACTCTCAGCCTATCTGAGAGGTGATGAATTCTTTGATGCGAATGAGCTGGGTCTGCTTTCAGGAATCGACCAATCAATGATTCTTGAAATCGACCTTGAAAATAGTCCGTGGTACACGGAGGATGTCTATCCGTTGCTCTACGAAGGTTACCCGATGTTGGGCCATATCAGGCTAAATCGAGATACCAGTTTGCTGGGTCTGCCTCCGGTTAGAAGTGCCGTGATTGTACAATCGAAAAATGGTTTTTGGTTTGATTCAAATGATCTAACACAAATACCAACTTATGATGGTGTGACCACATTAAATAATGACTTAATGTTAACAATGCCAGCGGACTACTATGACTTACAGAGTCAGGTGGCAGATATAATTGTTGATCATCCTGATGTGTTTAATCCCAGACTTGGAAGACTGATTTTTCAACCATTTCCAGTTATGAGAAGAGGGCCCTATGATATTCACATCAAATATTTAATACCTGGTATCACTCGACCTTCTTCAACTACGAAGTGGACGTTAAACAAGCGTTGATATGAGTCGCAAAGAGACAGTTCATCGAATCGGTATCACCGCAACAATTGCCTTACTGGTAATTCAGATTCCGCTATTGGCTCAGCAGACTAATGTCGGCAGTGGTGATTGGGTGTTGAGAGTTGAAGGTGGCTCGTGTCAAAATGCGGAGTTTAGAGTGCAGGGAGGCGCTCGGTATTCGATTGGTTCCACCGAGACTTTGAATATCTTTAATAATGGAACGATCACAGGCTTTGCCGATTCCTGGGAACGTGAATCTTACGAATGTCCCCCTTGCAGATCTGTAAGGACTGACGATCACCCTGTGTGCGCATCTGATCCAACAGATCCTAGATGTTTTGAAACTATATGCTCTACATGTTTTCGGGATGTCTGTAGAAGCACGACACCAACGTTTACATTTGATGGGAGCACCAATCCATGCCAGGCTTTTAGTTCTAATGGCTTTACTTTTCGTTTTCATCGCGCTATCCCACCAAGCCCGGTGGTTATATCGCTTTGCAGCGCTAGTGAGCCAGCTGTCTCGTTGTCGGTAAGTGGCGCATCAGAACCGTTTCAATGGGAGATTTCAAGGAGCGTAAGTACATCATGGATACTGATTCCGGGAAAGAGCGGAAACTCTACATCGATCAGTTATAACGATCTCATTTCTGCGGGCTTCAGCCCGGCCGACCTCACAGGCAATCTTTTTGCGAGAGTAAAAGACCCTTCTTGTGCGACAAGAGTCAGCTCCGCCTCCATATCATTTGTGATGTACAGACCTGCTCCTCTATTTGACCTATCCGCGACCTCGCCATTTTGCTCAAGCGGAACCAACAGTGACAATGGCACGATAACGGTCAATCTCACCTCGGGATCGGTCAGCAATTATAAGATTACACTTTCCTATGGTGGAAATATCCAATACCAGGAGAGTTTTGGAACTTCTGCCTTTCCGATCACAATCAACAAGGCTGAGCTCCTTTCTGGAGGTATCACTGGATTACCAGGTGTGGTTACTGGAGATTGGTCTTTGACATTGCAAAATGACGATCCTACACCACTTGTAAGCTCGACAGGTGACTGTGGAAGAACACAAGTTGTATCGGTTCCAGCGGCTCCGGCTGTAATAGTATCAGAGGCTTTACGATCAGGAGTAGTTTGTTTCGGAGAAAATAATGGTGAGTTCGTTGTTGACATAGCCAATGGAAATGAGGGATTCACCTACTTTTTGAATGGCATTGCCACTGTGAAGACTTTGGATTCTCCAGCTAGAAGCCCAAGGTTCACTGGTTTAAGTGCAGGCACATATAATGTGCATGTAGTAGATGCAAATGGATGTCAGTCATCAACCATTGCAGTACCCATAATTGGCCCTCCGTCCATTTTAGTTGTTGAAGCATCTGTTGACAGCCAAATTAGTTGTTATAATGGAGCTAATGGTATTTTAAGCGCAGAGGCAACTGGAGGCGAAGGTGGATACACTTTCGAATGGTCTAATGGACAAACAGGTGCAATTATCTCCGGGTTAAGTGCAGACTCGTATGAGGTGACTGTAACAGATGCAAGAGGTTGCGTTAAAACACAAAGTATTGTACTCGATAATCCACCACAAATAGATTTTGACATTGTAAAGTCGGGAACTATCACTTGTCCGGGAGACCAGACAGCAATCCTGACAGTTGAAAATATAACTAACTCAAATGGAGACGAGTCATTTTCCTGGTCACTAGACCCAGAAGACTCCTATATCGTATTTGCCGTTGGCGCAGGTAATCATTCGGTAACTGTGGCCGACAGGCTAGGATGTTTTCGTAACAAGTCAATTTTAGTCGTGGATCCTCCGTCACTTGTAGCCTCTGTGCAAGCGGTGTCGGATTTCAACGGTAGTCCGATAAGTTGTAAAGGAGAAGATGATGGAGTATTAGAGGTGTTAGTAACAAAGGAGGACGCATCTGACCCCGGGCCACTTAGTTACACCTGGGATACTCCTGCTGCCGATGAAACGCAGACAGCTTCCAATTTGCGCGCAGGTATTTACTCTGTTACAGTCACGGATAGTGACGGATGCTATGTTAGCGATTCCTTTGAGTTGATTGAACCTGGCGAATTAGTTGCGGATATCCTTGTCACATCTAACTATAATGGAAGACAGATTTCTTGTTTTGGTTCAGAGGATGGAATTATCGAAGTCTTTTCTGGTGGAGGTGTCGGTTCATTGTCAGTTTTATGGGACACAGGGGCAACGACTGAAGAAGTCTCCAATCTGCCTGAAGGTAATTACTCTGTTCAAGTTAGCGATGCAAATAATTGCACAGTTTCAAATTCGATTTCGATTGCCGCGCCACCTATCTTGGTGCTCGACCTCCAACACCCCAATGACTTCAATGGTTTTGATATTAGTTGCAATGGACTTAGTGATGGTAGTGCACGCGCTTCCCTAACAGGCGGAACTGCTCCGTATAGTTATGTGTGGTCTGACGGTCAAACCTCTGAAATGGCGAGTGGTCTACCGGTTGGCACATACTCGGTAGATGTTGAGGATGCCAATGGCTGTTCAACGAATGGAGTGATCGAGCTCATTGAACCCGAGGTTTTAACGTTGGTGCCGGTGATTGACAATACAGTCAGTTGCAATGGCTTCGCTGATGCCGAGGTGTCACTAACAGGGGCTGGAGGAGCAGGAGTTTATGGTTACTCAATGGATGGAACCACCTATCAGACATCAAATGTTTTTTCTGGACTAAATGCGGGGTTAAAGGATTTTTATTTGCGCGATGGGAACAATTGTGAGACAACAACACAAGAAACCCTGACACAGCCAGATCCGCTTGCCATCACCTTTCAAAACATAGTTGATGCCACTTGTAACGATCCGGTAGGTTCGGCAGAGGCCATTGTGACGGGAGGTAACGGAGGTTTCATCTATGAGTGGTTTGACAACCTCACAAATCAACAGATGAACTCCGGTGCAAGTTTGGTCAACGCAATTGCAAGTGTTTACCGGGTGGAAGTGATCGATGCCCGTAATTGCCAATTGTCGGATCTCGTTGCTGTTTCGAGTATTGGCGGAGCAGAATTTGACATTCAAAATATTGTTCCTGTTACTTGCTTTGGAGATTCAGATGGATCGGCTTCTATAAATGTCACTTCGGGAATTACTCCATTAGCTTACTCATGGTCTGATGGTCAATCTTCACCATTAGCGATTAATCTTGCAGCAGGAGATTATTTCGCTACGGTAACGGATGGACTGGGGTGCCGAACGATTCGCCCAGTGTTCATTGGCACACCGGATCTACTGACCACATCTTTCAATAAGATACTTCCAAATTGTGTTGGCGATTGTGATGGCGTGATCGAGGTTTCAATCATTGGGGGTACTGGTGCTTATGACAGCGACTGGATAAGCTTAGGCGAACAAGGAACGCTGGTTTCAGGCCTTTGTGCAGGTGTGTATGACCTCGTTATTACAGATGCCAACAACTGTTTATTACAGCAGCAAGTTGATCTCCCAGATCCGGCTCCACTTCAAATCCAGGAGATTACTTCGCCACCAATTTGTCTTGGTCGATGCGATGGTTCAATCGAGGTGAGTGGTCAGGGTGGTACTGGCCCCTACAGTTTTCAGTGGCAGGATGGGTCATCTTCTGCAGTGAACGAATTACTTTGCCCGGGTGAGTATCAGGTAACGATGACAGACGATCATGGATGTGATGTTTCTGAAAACATAACGTTAGGAGAAGGCAATCCACTGGTTGTCGACCTCCAAAGTGAAGCTACGTTGTGTGTTGGACAGATACAGACATTGAATCCGGGCGATCAATGGGCTACGACAGAATGGACTTCGACAGTCGGATTCTCCAGCTTTGATCGAATAGTTTCCATATCGGATGCAGGTCAATACTTCTTCAGAGGTGTGGATGCAATTGGTTGCATTGGGTTACATGAGTTTACCCTTTCAACCTCTCTCGATTTGTTGACGGCAGAGTTTCTTATGGCCTCAGAAGTAGCTGTTGGTGACACGCTCGTTGCTATCGACATTTCGTGGCCGCTGCCAGAAAGAATTGAATGGGTGCTACCAGCAGGTTTTACCAGACTATCTTCAGAGAATGCCGACTTCCTCTACGCCATCGCACCAGAGGCTGGCTCTTTTGAGGTGGGGATGCAATCGTTCCTGGCAGAGTGTCAGGATTTTCAACAGAAGACGGTAGTCGTGAACTTAGTAGAGACTGAAGGTGAAGGCGGTAGACTGGGGTACAGCGAAGATTTGATTAAGGAGTTCAGTGTTTCACCAAACCCCAATGATGGCAATTTTAGTGTTGAGGTTAAATTGTCCGAATCAAAGCCAATAGACCTTCGGGTTATCAGCTTTCCAAGAGGCATTATTGAGGCTCACATCACTTTGGATGAGTCAGAACATCACAGCATCAACTTTGAACTAAGCCACCTTTCCCAAGGTGTTTATCTGGTGCTATTGAGTACAAATGATACCCAGAGATTTGTACGGTTTGTGAAGACCAGGTAGTCCTGTCAAGGCAGGTGGACTCTATCAGAGGTGATTTCGCATGAGAGCGTCCCAAATGTAAGTTTTTGCCCCCAGCCCACCTTAAAACACTGAAAAACACCAGAAATCAGGTTTTTATAATTGGTTATGTTACACTTATCGTGTAAGAAAAAACCCAATATGGAAAATAGATAACAATAGGGAATGCCTATATTGGAGGGAAATTAAACCAGTTGTTTCTCACAAAGACCATATGAAAAATGTCACTATAGCCACGATAACATTAGCAATATGTTCTCATTTGGCGATCGCACAAACCCTATCGCAAGATGAGATAAAAAACCGCATCAGCCAGATCGTAAATTTTGAAAGCGCAAAGACAATTCTGACATCAGGAGGTTTGATGCTTTCTGGAGACTTTATAGTAGAAGGGGATAGGATCATCGGAATGCAACTAGTAAAATACCCAAGTGGCTATGAGAAGAAACCATTTGCACCCCCGATTGCAAAGGCAATATATTATGGGGATGAATTATCCGGGCTAGTGCAAGAGGTAGGATGTAGCAACTACAGGATGGAGTGGAACGATCATGACTTTGTCCTCGATGAACAGGGGAGGGTTATACAAGCCACTGCAAAGGGATACTATAAAATGTCGGGGTACAAAACTGACGAGTTCAAAATTGAGTATGGGCCTGATAACCGAATCGCCAAAGCACTATTGTTTATGGTGAACTTTAAAGGAAAGTCGACTTCGGACTTAACTCTGGATTTTAAAGCAAAAGTATATGAAGTTCAATTTACATGGGAAAGCAGTGGTTCCACTGTACAAGTCAGGAGGATCCATTACAGGAAAAAAGAAAAGGCCAAGGAACCAGACGTTGAGGATATGGTCAACTCCTTAACATTCACTATAAAGGATGGATATGTTTCTACCATCAAGGCGATCGATCAAAAAGGTAGCGTCTTACAAGATCATGAAACAATGGTAACACCCGATAGCGTAGTGGTAGTTATGCGCAAAGGTCAACGCGTAAGTGAGACACAAAGCTTTCGCTTCGAAAGCCCCACTGTTGCCATAATAACAAACCATCAATTCGATAATGCCGGTGCTCTTAGCAAGTTTAAAAGGACAAAAGTCACCTACACGGTCTCTGACGGCCAAACTGATACATGCAAGGCTAAGTCCAAACCATTTACACAGGAGTTTGACGCCAACGGAGTATTAGTTTTGGAGCAGACCGACACACATGTCCGTTTAAAAAACCCAGATGGGACATGGGGAGATTGGAAGCAACTACAGTATTAAAAGCCAGCTTTGCTGACTAGGGCATTTCCTCAGCATTCCCTATCTTCATAGTCCGTTATGAGCCACAATCAACCGGGTGATCTCTTTTAGAGTAGCCCGGTTATTTTGGTATATTTTATAGTAGGAATATGCGCAGTCGAATATAGCCGGGTGTTGGGCGTCATGCCGTACGACATTCAAGTGACTGACAGACTATGGTTGAATACGACAGACACTACCGGACACCAAATCTGTTTGGGAAACCTTACAAAGAACTAGCAGACTTCTTCAAATCTTACCCTAAACGGGGACTCGTATTAGATTTAGGCTGTGGACAAGGTAGGGATTCAATTGCACTAGCAAAACTAGGTTACAAAGTTACAGCGGTCGACAATTCAGTAGTTGGAATTGAGCAAATGTTAAATGAATCGAAAAAGAAAGGTCTAAAAATTAAAGGCATAACCGGTGACATTTACGACTTTATACCATCCAGCAAGACTGACATTATATTACTCGACTCAATGATTCACTTTGGTAAGAAGGAAATAAAAAAGGAAAAACTTTTACTAAAGCGGACTATAGCTATTCTAAAGAGAGGTGGACTGATTTGTTTATGCATTCGCGACTCAGGAAAAAGAGTGAGGATAATTAAGTCATTCATGTTTGAGACATACGGCAACTGGGATACACTCAACGACTCACTTCTGACATATACTTATGTGGACAAGGAATCAGGACTTTTTTCTGAGACAAAGTACAATATGTTAATTTTGAAGAAGTGAGAGTATCAGAGTATCGGCACGAACGCCCAACACCGTGCATATTCCATAGCGGGGATGAAGAGTATTTATTGAGAGCAATTTCCTAATTTAGTGTCGGTGTGTGTAGACAGTGACGGAGTAGTCGGCCTTGCCATTCCCTACGGTCATTTGGCAAGTCCTCCAACCCCGCTACGGCATATGCACTAAACGTTAGCGGCAATGCTTTTAGACAATTAAGACTCACAATACCATTAAAAAGAAAAGACTAAATGCTGATGATGAGATTGTTTGTGGCTGTGAATCATGCCAAAAGAAATTGCCTTTTAAACTGCCGGACGATATGATCAATGCAACTATAAAGGGGGACTTGGTAATTTTTGCTGGCGCTGGAATTAGTACAGAGACTAAGACAATATTTAAGGAAACATTATATGAGGACGTACTTGCTGACATGGAGGAACCTCCAAAAGAAGAACTTGATTTTCCTTCTTTGATGACTTTGTTTTGCAAAACCAATATTAACGGCCGACAAAAACTACTTCAGAAAATAAAATATCGGTTTGACTACTGCCAACAATTTGCAGAACTATATCATCAGGCATCAGCATTCCATCAAGAACTTTCTTCGATTTATTATATTAAATCAATAATAACCACAAACTGGGATGACTACTTTGAAAAAGAATGTGGTGCTATCCCTATAGTAATTCCTGAAGATTTTGCATTCCATAACCTGCCTGAAAGAAAAGTTTACAAAATACATGGTTCCATCAGTAACTATGGAACCGTCATCGCGACAAAAGAGGACTACGACAAGTGTTATCGTGAATTAAACAAAGGAATACTAGGTAGTCACCTAAAAACCATACTCGCAACAAAGACAGTTGTTTTTATCGACTATTCATTCAGAGATTATGATTTTCTGCGCATCTATAATTATCTAGAAAAGGAATTGAAAAGCATTTTACCTCATTGTTATATTATAACCCTAGACTCGAAAAAACCGGAAAAAGTAAAAAATGAAAATCTTACCGTTATTAAGACAGACGGAACCTATTTCCTTTCGGCAATTAGAAAGCACTTAGAGGGCTCAAAATATTTAACTCCAAGAAAGAATATCTCATTCATTTATGCTCTTAAGAGCAAATTAATTCAGATACATCTCAAAACATCCGACTTAATAATTAAGCACAAACTACCAAACCTTGTCTACTGTGCTTTTTACCAAGATGGACTTCGACACGCACTTGATTACCTAATATTCCATGCTAACAGTGGTCTATCTTTTTTTCCTCCAAAAATATTTAATTCGGTGGACACCTAAAGTAAAGTTTTGCGAAAGGAAAAATCCAAAGCCGGAAACTATGCAGACATTGCATATATAGATGGATATATCGTTGGTCTTCAAGCAATGATAATTGCTGACGATTGGAAAGATTTTCCATTTTGGTTTCTATATGGCCTTGGCCCTGTTTCTGATAAGAAGGTATTTGACAGAGCAATAAAAAAGAAAGAGGTATTTCACAAACAAGCCGAGGGATATGGCAAAAGATTTTTCAAGGAAGTCCTAAATGAAAGTGCTGACTTGGTATATCACCACAGACCATTTCTCTAGACTAGGACGACCGTATTAAAGCACTGCCGCTAACACCGTGTTTAGGTAATTGTTGGGTGCAGTGTCCTAATTCAAATCGGTTTCTTAAGTTTGTACATAACCGTGGAGAGTTCCGCAGCAGGTCGGGTTTAACATTCCGTTTCACTTCATTCTTAAACCCTCCCACTCCGGCAACTCCTTAAACACAAAACATTGTAACCTTCTAAAACTGCTGAGTGTGAAATTATTGACATTCATATTGTTGACTATCTCGACACTCGGAGCTAGGAAGAGTGAGTTGACTCATGAGCTGAAGGAGGCAAAGATTAAGATTGATTTGCCAAATGAGTCCTGGTTTCTGGCTGACAGGCAGGAGAATAGAGGAATGACAATTTACTACTTCAAGCGAGAACCGATTGAGGATAGTGAAGGGCGTCAAATTATACCAAACATGTCGGTCATAGTTGAAGGCGTAAGTAAGGATCTGGATGCAGTCACTTACTCTTTATTGAAAAGGTCAAAAGCTAATTTTGAGGTATTAGAGGTATACACACCTGATGGTGGACAAATCGAATTTAAGAATGCTGTCGGATACAAAGGAAAATATACTGACCAAGGCGGACTAGACCACACTATTTATGTCGTTCACGGAATAAACGGCAAAAAAGGACTTCAGTTTATCTGCGATGTGACAACCAATATATTAGACCAAGTTGAGAGTGAATTTCTTGTTACGCTTAAGTCAATCAGAAAATGATACGAGTGTCTTCCAGCTTGTCAAGGCAAGTCCTTAATTTAGTTCGGTACCGGGAAGTTGACTTGGCTGGTCGGGCTTAACATTCCGACACATTCTCTTCTAATAGTGCTGTCCGATGGTCCTGAGGTCGAACCGGATCCCGTAATCGATCCACTCAATGAGCCTGTGGCATATGCCTGATTTTTTGGCCAGCTGGGTGAACAGCACGTTCGCATTCACCTTAGGTCATAACCCATCTCGCAAAGGCGCTGGACCAGGTCATCAAAGGTACTAAGGGACCCGCCAAAGGTACTGAAGCACCTCACCGAGGGTACAAACGGACCCGTCAAACGTGCGGAGGCGCCTCATCAAACGTACTGACGCACCTCACCAAAGGTTCGGAAGCATGTCATCAAAGGTGCGAAGGGTCCCGGCAAAGGTACGGAGGGACCTCATCGAAGGTACTGACCCACCTCATCAAAGGTACTGAACCATCTCACCAAAGGTACAAAGGGACCGACCCTAGGCTTGCCAGCATCTAATTTGAGTTGGATCGCTACCCTGTCCTAAAAATCGGTGACAACCCCGCGACATCATGTAGACCGGTGTCGGTGCAGGATTAGAATGTCGTGGTGTGTAGCGAAGTGAAAAGATATCAATACCACCCCCCAGAGAGGCAGAAGCCCCCGCAGCAACTGCCATCAGGATAGGGTCCACACATCCAGATAGCCTTGAGACCCTGCCGATCTACTGCTTCTTTCGCAACTCCGACCCATCTCGGAAGATGATTTTGCCACCCGTAGGAATTCCCAAAAAATATTTTAAAAATTTTTGAAAAATATGAAACAAAAGTGATAGGAATTTTCGTACTTATAGTATGTTTAACTAAAACCAGTTATCACTTATGTCAAACGTGAAAAACTTGCAGTCCCTTGAGAAGCTCTTGGGCACGTGCACCGGGTTAGGAGGATCCTACAACCCCGGAAACCAAAACCTTCAGGTGAAAGCAATGGCCACCTTGTTGAGCCAGGCACGCAACACGTTGAGCGAAGTAGACGCCACCAAGACTGGCTACGAGTTCGCTACCAACCAAAGGGAGGAGGCCTTCAGAGTACTGGCCCCCTTATCCGGTCGCATCATCAGCGCAATGATCGCGGCAGGAGCTAAACCAGAGACGGTAGCAGACGCACGTACAATGTCGCGGAAGATCTACGGAAGGGTCAAGAGTAAGGATCGAGCTCCCTTTCCTTCGGAGATTGAGTCCATCCCCGCGGAGGATCAGTCATTGACCAGACGCAGAGCCCGCGGCAGGGATTACGCTAGTCTCGCAGCCCACTTCGCCAAACTGCTGGAAACGGTGTCAGCAGAAGAACGCTACAAAACCAACGAGCAGGAGCTTACGGTAGAGTCGCTCAAGAAGCAGCTCGCCACCCTGCAAAAACACAACAGTAGCGTCATCAACGCCACCGTGGCATGGCAAGATGCCCGTAGAAAACGTGACGAGATTCTGTATAACCTAGACAGAAACCTCTTTACGGTAGGGCAGAGAGCCAAGCAGTATGTGAAGTCAGTATTCGGGTACGGAAGTAATGAGTACCAGACGGTAAGTAAAATTCGTTTCACCAAACCCAGAAAGTGATGGACACAGTTGCAATCCCTTAAAACCCCGGCAGGTATACATGTCGGGGTTTTTTGTTTCCCCTCAAAGCGGAACCCGCCCGACAGCATCGCTTCACCAATTCACGGGTAGCATTGCTACACAACCGTCCATCATGCTCCGCCAGGCAGGTCCTCGCCTTTACACCACTCTATATTTATACTATAGCAGCGTAGTCGGACACACATAGTCCGTAATCTCAAACAGGCCGCTCGTCTTCAACACATTAAATCCTCCCTGCACATCGATCAGGTTGTCGTAACCCCGTGCACGAAGTATGGAGATAAACGTCATCGAGCGGTAACCTCCTCCACAGTGTACATAGTAGGTCTTGCTTTTGTCTATCTCCGCCATGTTCTGGTTGATGTAGTCCAGCGGAAGATTCTCCGCATTCACGATGTGCTCTGAATCGTATTCACTCTTTCTTCTCACATCCAATATCACATGGTCGGGGTGTGCCGCCACCCGCTTCTTCATTTCGGCTCCATCGATCGATTCGATCGTGTCTATCTCTTTTCCCGCATTCACCCAGGCAGCAAAGCCACCTTTCAGGTAACCGATAGCATGGTCGTATCCCACGCGGGCCAGGCGGGTGATCACTTCGTTGATCCGGTTTTCCTCAGCTACCACCAGTATCTGCTGTTTGATATCAGGAATCAACGTGCCAGCCCAGGGTGCAAAGTTACCGTCAATGCCAATGTTGATGGAGTTGGGGATAAACCCTTTTGCAAAAGCCTGCTCATGCCTTGCGTCCAAAATCAACGCGTTGGTTTCGTTGGCGGCCGCTTCAAATGCATCCGCACTCAAAGCTTGCGTGCCACGCTCCATCACCGTGTCAATGCTTTCATAGCCTTTGATGTTCATCAACACATTGCTGGGGAAGTAGCCCGGAGGTGGTGTGAGCCCGGTGAGCACTTCTTTGATGAACTGATCTTTGGTCAACCCTGGTCGCAACGCATAGTTGGTTTTCTTTTGATGGCCCAGCGTGTCCGATGTCTCCTTGCTCATGTTCTTGCCACAGGCGCTGCCTGCGCCATGTGCAGGATACACTATAATATCATCGCTGAGCGGCATGATCTTGTTTTGCAGAGAATCATATAAGTGTGCAGCCAACTTTTCCTGTGTCAGCTCTTTCACCACTTTTTGCGCGAGGTCAGGCCGGCCTACGTCACCTATAAATAAGGTGTCACCGCTGAAAAGGGCAACGTCTTTTCCTTTTTCATCAGTTAGCAAATAGCATGTGCTCTCCATGGTGTGGCCAGGCGTATGTATTGCTGTCAGCGTCACACCTCCAACTTTAAACATCTGTCCATCCTCTGCAATGAGTGCATCAAATCCCGGTTGAATTAGTACGGGTCCGTAAACGATAGCCGCACCTGTCTTCTTGCTCAGGTCGAGGTGCCCTGAAACAAAGTCAGCATGGTAGTGCGTCTCAAATACGTATTTGATTTTGGCATTGTTCTTTTTGGCACGCTCCAGGTAGGGTTCCACCTCACGCAGCGGGTCGATTACCGCGGCTTCTCCATTGGATTCGATGTAGTAGGCACCTTGTGCAAGGCATCCGGTATAAATCTGCTCTATTTTCATGTTGAGATCTTTTTAGTGAATTAACATGGCGAAGATCGTCACCTTGATGCTCCTGGACAGTGATAATTGTCACTATGCACAAAAAAACTGGAGGAAACTCACTCTCGGAACGGGCTTTAACTATCAGATGCTTTTTCCGGTTTCGTCTTTACTCTTTTTAGACTCAAAAGTATTCAGGAACAATCCGCCCATTAATGCCCCATAGATGGTACTGTTGACGGGGGAGGAGGTGATGGCGCACGATCCGCTGACACAACCGATATAGTACCAATACAGGTATCCGCCTATCGCCCCAACGGCAATGCCCGCAACCCACTTAAAGATCATCGTTTTCATATTCTTCATAGTCTATGCAAGGTTGGTGAACTAATAGGATAAAGTCAGTGATTTTGGTCACCTAACCATATGTTCAGGTAGTCATTTTTTATTGCTTTGGAAGGCTATTGCTTTTTTCCTAATCAGGAATATCCTTATATTGTATGATTCCAATTTTTATGAGGTATAATTTTAATCTTCCCTTGTTAAGGTCAGTCGCTAAATGGCTACCCATGTTAATGTTGCCCTTATCGCTTCTTTTTTCGGCATGCGATGACGAATCAACTGAGGCGACCACTTTTTTTAACTTCACTTCGCCCGACTTCTACCTCAATGGACCAACTAATTATTACTACGCATGGATAACAGATGAAAGTGGTCAAACAATTGCGGCTAAAGAATTTTTGCCAGGGGCTGCCGTCAAATTTGATACCCCAGACGGACACCAATCAGGAGACTTGTACAATGTGACCGTTGTGGAGTTTTTTGAAACCCCGGATCCGACCGACAATAGAAACAATCTGCCTTATTTGGTCCTTCACACCTACACCGAAATTGAACCCGGAGAATATGAGCTGGTGAACGAAAAGATTAACGGAGACGAAACTAATGCTGGAATATTCTCTCTCACGATACAAAACTATCCTACCACTTTTCCATATTATATTGTTACCTCCGGTAGAAATGTCAGTTACGCCTCCAACTTTGGAATAGTAGCTGTAGCTCAGCCTTTTCGTGCTCAACTTACAGCATCTTCTGCCGACATATTCTATCTGCTACGTTCGTCACCCTCTGCAGACTATTTGTCAATCTTTTTGCCGGATATGAATGCAGGTGTGAGTACAACCATTGACAACAACCAATTGGAATCGCCATCCAGTGTGGTTTATCAAATCACAGAGTCATCAAGTGTAGGAGGAACGCTTTGGGGTATCCCCGAAGAGGGAGCCTATGATGACGCGTTCATAATATATGATGAGACGCAGGAGATATTTCTGCCATCAACAAATTCAACTACACTCTATTATTCCAGTCATATGAACTACCCCGAGTATATCACTGAGCTGGCTTGGGCTGAGCCTTCAGGCGGCAGTGGTCGATACCGGTTGGTGGGCGATGAGCCTGCTCCTACTGTAAAGCGCCTCGATGCAAATATCAGTTCTCTCATCGCTTCAGGCGATAGCTATACTTTGCAGACCTCAGGCTCATTTGATTTTAGTATCCTCTATAGTTCAGAAATATTAGGAGACATTTCCAATCCTGAAGGCTACTTGTTCTGGCAAGTCTACCTTCCAGGTTCAACAAGTACATCCTTTGTTAAGCCTGAGTTTCCGTCAGAAATTACAACCGGAGAGTATGGTGCCATAATCCCTTTGTTTGACATGAAATTCAACGGGGTAGAAATCGTTGACTATACCACGATGGCAGGATACAGTGATTTTATCCAAAGCACGCTGAACTCCGGAAGCCAGCACATTGACGCAATCCATAAGGAACGACTTGCGAAGCGAAAGACGTTCTAGTCCAAATCCTCCGGCTAATTGTGGGACGAAACTCCATTTTTTGTGGACGAAATGTTATGCTCCACCCTCCAGCTCATTGCTGCATAGCTGGACTAGCGTTATCTTTCATTGGCTAAAAAGTATCTGATCCAACTACAACAGATACCAGTCTGGCTGTTGGCTATTGATATGGATATATGATCTCCAAATTAACCTCTTGGGGTTTGTCGCTAATTTTTGCTTCAAGCTTTATGCTGAATACTGCTGCGGCTCAAACTGGAGGTGAAGCGACAGCGCGACAGCGCATTCAGAAACTAGCCGGGGTTTTAAGATCCAGTCCTGATTCAACCATTCGTGAACTGAGGCAACTACTCGAAACCAATAGTTTAACAGAACAACTTAAGGCGGAAGCCCTGAAACTAAAAGGCACGGGCTACCTCATGATGGGAAAAATGGACTCAGCGAGAGTAGCCTATGATGAAACGATCAGTATTGTCGATCACATTATCAATCAATTCAAAAGCGATGGTGATACCCTTTCACTAGACTATTTCGAAGCCATCAAAACCAGGGCGCAGAGTGCCAACAACAAAGCGATCATGGCCTACTATGAAATGCGCTATGAAGACGCAATCAAACTGTATGATCAGGCAGCCAATAGCCATAAGTTACTGATCGAGGCGCCTTTTCCTCAAATTCGAAATCGGGCTATCAAAGATTACGCTGGCACTACAGATAACATTGCAGTCATCTACAATTCGATGGAGCAGAGTGACAAAGTGCTGGAGTATCGGATGAAGGCCTATCGAACATTGCAGTCTATAGTAGACGAAACATCAATTACCGTTGCCATAAACCTTGCCGTCTATTATGAGCAGCTTTTGAAAACCGACTCTGTTGAAAAATATGTACGAAAAGCAATTCGGGAAGCAGGCGATTCTTTATTGTTCCTTAAGAGCGTTGGTTGGTCCATGTTGTCCGCTCAACTTATTGATGAGAATAAGCTGGATAGTGCCTACTTTTTATTGAAGAACGCTACTCCTCACCTGGAAAAAGCAGGCGCCCTCCGATGGATGATGCCACACTGCAGGAATTTTGCCGGCTATTATTTAAAACGAAAAAACTATGACATGGCAATTCAATGGCTTGAACGCGGAGTAGACTATGGAAACTCCATGGGCACCCCGGAACGAATCGTAAAGGTGTACGAAATGCTCCACGAAGCCTACCTTGGCCGTGCACTGGCAAACAACAGTCGCGAAGATTTTATTTTGGCAGACCGGTATCATACAAAGATGAGTCAATTGAGCGACAGCCTGCTTCGTGAACAAAGATTCAAGTCATTTAATGAGTTGCAAACCAGATTTGAGACTGAAAGGAAAGAAAAAGAGATTGCAGAAAAGGATGTTGTGTTGGCTAACACCAAAATTGAATTACAGAAACAGAATACACTTCGTAATGCCTTGATCGGAGTTGCCTCGGCCTTGGCTGTAATTACCTTTATCATATATCGCAATAGATTGAGACAAGCCCGCACAAACGCGCTGCTTCAAAAAACCAACGAAGAGATTATCCACCAGAAACAAATCATTGAGCAGAGCCTGAGGGAAAAGGAGTCGCTGCTACGGGAGATACATCACAGAGTCAAAAATAACCTGCAGGTGATTTCCAGTTTGCTCAATATGCAGAGCTATCATCTGGATGATCCGGGCATGATCAGCGCCATTGCTGAAGGGCAGAGTCGGGTGAAGGCGATGGCACTCATACACCAGAAGCTTTATCAAACAGATCAGCTTACGGAAATCGACTTCCAGGAATACACTGAACAATTGATTCAGCATTTGGCTACCGCTTTCGGACGACCAAATCGCAAGGTGACCAGTATTGTGAAGGGATCTGATATAAAGCTAGACATTGATACTGCAATACCGTTGGGACTTATTCTGAATGAGCTGGTAACCAATGCTTATAAATATGCCTTTAAGGACGAGGAGAATGGCAACTTACAAGTAGAATTATCGCGCGAACAGGATGAGTACTTTACGTTGAAAGTTGCGGACAATGGTCAAGGACTTCCTCAGGGTTTTGACGAGTCGAAACTCAATTCCCTTGGACTAAAATTAGTTCGAATGTTGATTGAGCAGTTGGATGGTTCCCTTACTATTCAGAGTGAAGGAGGTACACACTTTAATATCAGATTCAAGGAAACCAGAATGAGTGCATGAGTAA
>JAGQYM010000058.1 GCA_020436085.1 Cyclobacteriaceae bacterium | reverse complement strand
CTTCCATTTTTATTTGATTTTAATTTTTCCTTTTGTTTTCGTCTTTATGACAATACAAAGGTAGAGCCGCTCAATGCCGGTACTGCTAGAACCATTTTAAGTAATACAGGTGGTTGAATTGAACTAGATTAAGTTCGTTCCGAAAAACGGCCTGAGCGGCTATTTTTCCATTAATTTCCTGCGAATTTTGCTTAAGAACTCAGGCGTAATGCCAAGATGCGAAGCGATGTATTTTTGTGGAACGAATTGTTCGAGCGTGGGGTACTTATCAATAAAATACTGATATCGGCCTTCGGCAGACATAGATAGATTTCTGATAATCCTTTGTTGGTGAGTGATTAGCGAGTTTTGAAAGATGATTCGAAAGTACTTTTCGAATACAGGGTATTGATCAAGAAGAGTATCCATTTGAACCTTGGGCAGAAGCCAAACACTGCTGTCCGCCAATGCTCGTGTAGAGTAGATGGAAGGCATTGCCTTGGTGAAACTTTGCAAATCTCCCGTCCACCAACCAGGGGTCGCAAATTGAATGACATGATCATTCCCCTGATTATCGGTGTAGTAGGTCATCAAGCACCCTTCATTGACGTGAATAAAATAGCGCGTCACTTTGCCGGTTTCTTCGATGAACTCATTTTGAGACACTTTCATAGGCAAAAGGACAGATTCGAGGTATTCTTTCTCTTCTTGCGTTAAATGAACGTGTTGCTCAATATTTTTAATGACTCTGCCGGAATCCATTTTTGATGATGAGTTTTGTCTTAGTTCTCGCGGAGATTGTCAGCTGGATTGGTCAAAGCAGCCCTCACGGACTGTAGTCCTGTTGATGCCAAAAGTACAATCGTCATAACGAGTGGAGGAATAATAAAATGCGAAAGTGATAGTTCAATTCTAAAACTAAAATTTTTAAGCCATTGGTCCATAAGATAATATCCTGCGATGGCGGCCAATAGAGTTGCTATTAAAATGACGGGAACGTATCCTTTATAAATCCAGCTTATTATTTGATAGGTGCTACTGCCAAATACTTTCCTGATGCTTATTTCCTTGAGCTTCTGGTTCAGCAAGTAACTAGTCAATCCAATGAGCCCCATACACGCGATTAATATTGCAATGACTGAAAAGGAACGATAGGCGGCTGATAGTCTAAACTCAGAACCGTATAGCGACTGAATTTGATCATTGAGAAATTCATATTCGAGAGGATAATTATCATAAATCTGTGGCCATTTCTGCATTAAAGAAGCGATCCCGGACTTAATGTCATTTAACCGGACGGATACAATTCTTAACGTTGGATTGAAATGATACATAATTACGGGTTGAAATGGATGGTGCAAAGAAGTGTGATTGAAGTCCCTTACGATGCCCACCACTCGTCCACTTACCTTACCCGACACGATGCTTCCAATTGGATGTTTTAGGTTAAATAGCTTGACAGCCGCTTCGTTAAGTATCACATCAGACAGCGTATCGGTCGTGAGCGGATTTAAAAGTCTCCCTTCTTTCAAGGTGATGTCATATAAGTCGTAAAATCGTTCATCAGTAAGAAAAGTTGCAATTGCTTGTTCTCCTGCGTCTGAATCCACAATGGAATAAGTATAGGTTAATGAATTGTTTGAGCCAGGAGTACTGGACGAAAAACTGGCGCGAGAAATTCCGGGTAATTTTTCCAACTCGTTGCAGATCGTGGCCGATTGCATATTTTTTGCCCTATCCTTTATTGGAATCACAATTACAGAATCGCTATTAAACCCATACCGCGCTGTCTTGAGAAAGTGAATTTGAGCTGACACAACCCAGGTCGCGATAATCAAGAAAATTGAGATGCTAAGTTGAAATGAGATTAACGATGTTCTTAATCTTGAGTCCGCTCGTGCTGACCTTGTTTTGCTAATTCCAGCAAGTCGTCTTCGTGACTGAAGGTAAGGAAATAAGGCTGTGACAAGGGCGATTAAAATACATACCGCCATAAGGGGAATGCTAATCCAGAGATTTGAGATCATATCCATGCTTTTACCACTCGCAAGATTAAATGATGGCAATAACCAGTAGGTCAGCAGCGAGGAGATAACGAAAGCAAGAAAGCAGACGCTGATTGATTCAACAAGAAAGTAAAAACCCAACGAACTATTGCTTGCTCCTAATGCTTTTTGAATACCAATCTCCGCGTTGCGTTTAATTTGAATGGCAGTGGCAAAATTGATGTAGTTGGATGATGCCATTATGAGAATAAAAATGGCGATGCTGCCGAGAATTAAGCTAAACACCGGGCTGCTGTTGGGAGAAATTTCATCCTTTCTGTCGGAATGCAAGTGGATAGAGGAGATGGGTTGGAGCAAGAGCGTTTCTTTCTCAGAGACCCATTCTGGCGCATGCGCCTTGATCAATTGCGGAAGTTTTGCCTCCAATGTTCCTGGCTCAACATTTTCATTGAGCAAGACATATGTATAATGGTCAAACTGCCCCCAGTGGTTAAGTCGTTGCTCTCCAAAAAGATCATGTAACGTAGAGAATGTTGCTATTGCATCAGCCACAAAGTGAGAATTACTATACATGTCTGCCATGATGCCCGTTACCATAAGCTCGATATCTTGATTGTAGGTAAGGGATTGCCCGAGAGCGTCTGTGGTTCCAAATAGCTTCAGTGCGAGTGATTCACTTAGAACAACACTATTCTTGGTATCTAGTGCGCGTTGTTGGTTGCCGCTGATGAATGGAATTCTAAAAACATTAAAAAAAGTGCTGTCGGCAAAGAAAAACTGCGGTTCGAAGAACTGTCTGTCACCAACTGATATCAGATCGGTGCCAGGATTTTTCCTTAGTCTTGTGACTTGGTCAATTTCGGGAAACATTCCGGAGAGAAACTTTCCGATCGGAGCACTTGATTTTGCCCATGAGGTGATATTACCCTCACTGTTGAAATCAACTACTAATCTGAAGGTTCTTTCGCTTAGGGTATATCGTTTATCAAATGTGTATTCATCATAAATAAACAATGATACCAGCCACAAGACAGTGAGGCCGACAGCTAAGCTAATCAGGTTAGCAACCGTGAAGAGTTTGTGTTTTCGGAATAAGTTGCGAAGACCTAACTTAACGAGGGTTTTAAGCATTCACTAAGTTACCAACTAATTGGTAACTGAAAACGGAATTACCAATTCGAGCTTGCTCCAATGCATCTTGATTTCACCGGATGTATCGGTCACGGGATTGATTGAATACCTCAATCGTTCCTGATGAGTTGACCCAATAACCGGTGTGATTGTTAACCTGGCAACATCATTTTTTTCATCATAGTTATCAGTTAGGTGTTGATTCCAGTCCTTATTGATGATCGTAATCCATTCCTTTTCCCCGGGGATGGTAAAAAAGGCGTACTTGCCTGCCTCCAAAGTCATATCACCAATCTTCAGATTTTTATCAAACTCGATACTTGTGGCACGGTGCGCTCCAGTTACCCACACATTATTATAAGCAACCAATCCACCCCAAATCATTCGACCGCGCACTGCAGGTGAGTAGTAGTGAATGGTTACTGTGGCATCACCGATCTTCCCACTCGTATAAGCTTTTAAACTTCCCTTGAGTGTATCCGCTTCAGTCTGAGGTTCGATAATAACACCTTCAGCTTCTTTGGTGGCAGTGCCAGCCGTTGACGAGGTTGTGTTCGACTCCTGCTCGGCCTTGCCGGAGCAGCCAAACAGAACAGCTAAAATAATTGGGGCGACAAATTTTATCATTATTCTATTTTTGAATTTTATTCTAGTTAACTCTAAGTCGAAGACTGTTGGCAATGACTGACACTGAACTTAGGCTCATAGCCGCAGCAGCGAGCATAGGGCTTAGCAAAATACCAAAAAACGGAAACAGTAAGCCAGCAGCGATTGGTATGCCTGCGGTATTGTAGATCAAAGCAAAAAAGAGATTCTGTTTGATGTTACGCATCACCCGCTTGCTCAGGTCAACCGCTTTAACAATGCCATTCAAATCACCCTTCACCAACGTAACTCCGGCACTTTGTATAGCCACATCAGTTCCCGTGCCCATCGCAATACCCACATCGCTTTGAGCCAGGGCGGGTGAGTCGTTGATGCCGTCTCCGGCCATCGCCACCTTTTTTCCACTGTCCTGCAACTTTTTGATTTCTTCCAGTTTGTCCTCGGGCAACATTCCGGCTTTAAAATGTTTCATATTTAGTTCCTTGGCTACTGCACCTGCCGTGGTGGCATTGTCCCCGGTGAGCATCATGACCTCGATGCCTCTCGACTCAAGGTCTCTGATCGCAGCAATGCTGGTATTTTTTATCGCATCCCCAATGACCACGATACCAATCACTTTGTTTTCAATGGAGAGGAAGGACACAGTCTTTCCTTTTTGCTGAGCTGCTGTGGCTTTTTGTTTTAAATGATCAGGAATATCAGCGCTGATACTGGACATTAACTTTTCATTACCCAACGCTATTTGTTTTCCGTCCGCTTCCCCGATTACTCCTTTGCCGGTCTCCGCCCTAAATTTTTCGGTTTTAATCAGACTAACACCTTTCTCTTTGCTAAAAGACACAACGGCTTGTGCCAATGGATGCTCGCTATGTTGATTGATAGAAGCGGCATACTGAATTACTTTCTCCTCATTCTCTCCTTCAGCAGGTGTAACATGTTCAACAGATGGCTTTCCTTCAGTGATGGTTCCCGTCTTATCGACCAACAATACATCGATATCTTTTAGACGCTCAAGTACTTCTGCATTCTTGATCAACACTCCTAAGCTTGCACCGCGACCAACACCTACCATAACAGACATTGGTGTGGCGAGACCCAGCGCACAAGGACATGCGATAATCAGAACAGCAATAGCATTCACAAAAGCATAAACGTATTTTGGCTCAGGGCCAAATACGACCCAAATAATGAATGTGATTACTGCAGTAACAACCACTGCGGGTACGAAATAGGTAGAAATACGATCGGCAAGATTTTGAATAGGTGCTCGGCTTCTTCCAGCTTTGTTCACCATGTCGATGATCTGAGCCAGTAGGGTATCCGCGCCAACTTTTTCTGCGCGCATGATGAACGACTGATTTCCATTGATGGTGCCTGAGCTTACCTTATCTCCTTTTGCTTTGTTAACGGGAATTGGCTCTCCTGTAATCATCGACTCGTCAATCGCACTTTCACCTTCTTCCACTACACCATCCACAGGAATCTTTTCTCCCGGTTTCACTCTCAATAAATCATCAATGACAATGTCGTCCACTGAAATCACTTCCTCTTCACCATCCTTTACCCGAATGGCTTGCTTTGGTGCAAGCTTTAATAAAGCTTTTACAGCAGCATTGGTTTTGCTGTGGGCTCTTGCTTCAAGTAGTTGACCCAATAGTACTAGTGTGAGAATAACTGTGGCCGCCTCAAAGTAGACATGCACGGTACCTGCTTCTGTTTTGAATTGATCTGGAAAAATGCCAGGCATCGGCATTCCTAAAATGCTAAAAAGCCAAGCGGTACCCGCACCAATTCCGATCAAAGTAAACATGTTCAAATTCCATGTCACTATCGACTTGTAGGCGCGCTCAAAAAACATCCACGTTGCATAAAAAACAACTGGCAGTGAAAGCGCCATTTGAACCCAGTTCCAGTATTTCAATTCTAAAATAGAATACAATGGATTGCTGGGAATCATTTCAGACATCGCAATAAGAAAAATAGGCAGCGTGAATCCTGTTGCAATCCAAAATTTGCTGAGCAACGATTGATAATGTTTTTCTTCGGCCGACACATTTGCTTTCATGGGCACGAGGTCCATGCCGCAGATAGGACAGCTTCCGGGTTCGTCCCTGACAATCTCTGGATGCATCGGACAAGTGTATTGTTCGGCACTCTCGCTCTTGCTACTGACTTCTTCCACCAGGTGCATGCCACACACCGGACAGTCCCCTGGCTTATCGTAGGTCTTATCTCCTTCGCATCGCATCGGGCAATAGAATGTGCCCGAACCACTTCCTTCCACATGTTTAGGAGAGTGGTGATGATGATGAGACTTGTGGTCGTGATTTTTGTGATCATGATGATGACCATTTCCATGACCATGGTGATGGCTGTGGTCACCAGGCGCTGCTATATGATAGCCACGCCTGTCCTTTTCGAGAACCTCCTGTAATTTGTCTAACGAGACGTGGTTGTCCATCTCCAGAGTTGCCTCTCCTGATTGGAGATTGACAGACGCGTTGGTAATACCACTAACGTTGCCGAGTGTTTTTTCCACATGCATCTTGCAGTGGTTGCAAGTCATGCCGGTGATTTGATAGGTGTGTTTCATGACAAGTTTCTTTTGTTTGTGATACAAATTTCAGAAACACAGTAGGGTAGTGTGTTATACAATCTTTGAGAAGAGTTACATCTCTTTGGCTATCAAACGAAAGCTTTCCATATCAACTCCAAAAAGTAAGAAATGGTGCGGCAATGAGGGCTTTTTAGTTAACTTGTTTTATAAATCATTAAGTGCAATGTCAAAAGGACAAGACAAAAAGAAGGAGAGTAAAAAAGCCCCCCTGAAAACCCTGGACGAAAAAAGGGCCGAGAAAAGAGCTAAGAAAGAAGCCAAGAAAAGGGGCGGATAGTACTACCGGGCGGCCAGCCAGGCTTAAAGTTTGACGCTGGCCGTTTTCACCTTCTTGTCACCGTCATCTGTCCAGGCAAAAATAAAATCATTTCCGTTTTTTGCCATCTGGGGAAACCCGGATGAACGTGCTTCCGATGATGTGGCAATATCAATTGGTTCACCCTTCGTTCCGTCAGCTGATACTTTTACTGCTTTGATTTTTGTGCCTTCCATCCAGCTCACCATCGCCTTACCGTTATCTGTCATTTCGATATCAACACGTCCTATCGGTTGACCTTCGTCAATTCTCACGGGAGTACCAAACGATGCGCCACCGTCATTTGAAAAAATAACTTTCACCTGTGCTTCATTATCCACTAAACCAAACCACGCTACGGCCAAGTTATTACCATTTGCTGAGATACGCGGACCATTTACCGGACATCCCGCGATCTTCCAGTTGTCTGCGTAAATAGTTTGTGGTTGTGTCCATTCGCCATCTACCCACCTCACAATTGACATGTCGCGAATTTCCTCATCTGATCGATCGCGATAAACGACAACCGGTCCGTTGTCTGTGATCGCTGCGGCAGTTTGGCAGCAGTCACAAGTTTTGTTGTCGAGTTCCCACTCATTTATTTTATTGCCCTGGTAATCGATAATGGCCGCTCGAAGGCTCATTGCGCCCTGCCCGTCCGGCAGGCGGGCATGGTGTCCATCGTGCCCAGCCATGTTTTCCATTCCTTCCATTACCGTGTTTCGTCCGTCCAGCCATGCAACAAAAATATTTTCCCCATATGGGAGCAATGATACAAATCCGTGCTCAGCTTGTTTGCCATCATCATGCAACACAAATGAGTGATTCCATTGTTCACCATTGTCAGTAGAAGAAAACATTTTGACATCATAGGCATATGTGCTCTCTCCAGATTTGTTCAGGATGTGTGCAATCAGATTACCATTTCCCTGCCCTGCGATCATTGGATAGTCTGCCCAGTTAATAAACCAGGTGTTCCCTGATGTGATCAACTTTGGCTTTGACCACGACCCCGACTCCAATACTGAAAACTTAAACAGGTTGGCGCTGTCTGTCTTTTCAGTCCACGACAGGTAGGTCTTATTGCTTGTGTCTGTAAATAAATACGGTGTGGCACTTAGATCTCCGGCAGGAGATGCAATGGAAGTAACGGCCTGATTAGTCTTTTGTTCCTTTTGGGGAGCGCATGACGCGAAACCCAGAACGAGCAGTGCTATGATGTAATGTCTTTTCATATGTAGTTAATTTCCACGGATAAGCGCGAGATTTTCAGGGGTGCTCCAGTCGCGGAAGCCGGCCTCAGAAAAAACACGCTCTCCATTCGGATTAAAAATGAAAGTAGTAGGCAATGCCTGAATATTGAGTGCAGAAATATTTCGTGCCTGCACATAATTGAAATCAAAATCTTTTTTCTCCTTGAAAGCCCGGATCAGATCTTCATCTTCTTCTGAAGGAAAAAGGAAAACGATATCCTGACCTTTCAATTGTTCTTGCGCTTTTGCAATTGTTGGCATCTCCTGAATACACGGTTTACACCAGGTGGCCCAAAAGTTCATAAAAACGATCTTCCCTTTGAAGTCGTTCATGTTGATACGCTCTCCATCCAAGGTGGCCAACTCAATCTTGTCAAGGTCAGATTGAACCTGAGAACAGCCCTGACTTAACAAGGCCATTCCCAGGATGAAAATATAAATCGTCCGCTTAATACTCATTTTAATATTAATGGTTCATGTGTTCACCTTCCTGCTCCTCCACTTTTTCAAGCGCCATACCACATTCTCCGCAAGTATCTCCTTCTTTACCTTTCACTTCAGGATGCATAGGACAAGCGTACACTGCTGCAACAGTTTCTTCTTCAGTAGTTTCTGTTTTGCTGCCTCCGCAAGACACTAGCAGTGACATAGAAAAGGCAATCATCGCAATCGTTAAAATGTTAAGAAATGACTTTTTCATAGATTGAGTTTTAATTTATTGGTTTAACATTAATTTAATTCTGATTTATTTACACCACAGCGCATCATCTTATCTCCAAAATAAGGATTGCTGATTTGCTTGTCTTTGCTGATCCAGTAAGCACCCTTGTTGTTAAAAGCCATAGGGCAATATTGGTAATAGGCTTGTAATCCGGAAATACCAAACTGTTGAATGGCATTGTAATAGTTGTCTGACAGCGTGGAGAATGAAGTCCGCTGCGCTTCCACATCGTTTGATTGTGAAATTGTTTTGGCGGAAATCTGAAGCGGCTCAAGAATTTGCATCCAGCTATTGTGAGCGTCTCCTTTCAACAGCTTCATGTCAACTCGCTGAAGTGCCTTGGCAAAAGCGGTTGCTGCTGAAGCCGCATCGGCAGCGTTTGTTTTAACAAATGCATCCTTCATCGTAAGGTAAGGATTCAACAAATCATTTAGTTGCATACGGAAAGTGTTGTCCACTTCAAATGCAGCGCCCATGTTATGATTGCTGTGATCGGTTGTAGTGTTTTCTGGTTTCATGTCGCCATGGTTATGACCTGTCATCACGGCCCCACCTTGTGGATTCATCATGCTGGGTTTTCCTGCAAGTTGTGCAGCAGCATCGATCGTGAACGTACCGTTGGTGACCACCTCTTCTCCGATATTGAGTCCGTCCTTGATCACGTACGCTTCTCCCAACGAGGGACCAAGTGTTACTTCTCTAAGCTGAAAGCTAATACCCGAATCATTCATTGTTTTCAAATAAACGATAGATCTTTCACCCGTCCACATGACTGCCGACTTGGGTACAATGATGTCTTTGTCACTTTTAAGATTACTCTTTACGATACCCGATGCAAACATTTCTGGTTTTAGGGTTAAGCCCGGATTCGACATTTCCACGCGAGCGGAAGCTACGCGAGTCATCGGGTCGAGGATCGGGTCTACAAAAGAGATTTTTTTGGCGAATGTTTCTCCAGGCAGTGATTGAACGGTAAACGAAATGTCGCTTCCCTTTTTTACCCAAGGGAGGTCGCTCTCATAAACATCAAATAGTATCCATACACTCGACAAATCAGCTACATCGTAGAGCGGTGCCCCGCGCATGACGTAATCTCCAACACTCACGCGTCTTTCTAGTACAATACCAGAAACATCTGCTTGAAGTGGGAATCGTTCCTGAATTTTTCCACTGGTGATCATCACGTCAATTAGCTTGTCGCTGAGCTTCCAGTTCTTCAATTTCTCTCGTGCCGCTGCATACAATGCCGGTTGCGAGTCCTTGATTTTATATGCCTCGAATAATTCCTGCTGTGCAGTCACCAGTTCCGGTGAATAAATTTGTGCGATTGTTTGCCCTTTCTGCACAAACTCTCCAGTGAAGTTGAGAAGCAACTGCTCAATTCTTCCTGGAATATGCGCTGCCTGTGAAGACTTTCTGCGTTCGTCAGCCTTTACCTTTCCGTTTAGCCTGACTTCTTTTACAGACTGCCCTTTGCCAACTGTCATGGTTTGAATGTTGGCGAGCTTAATAGCTGTTTCACTCATCTTAACTTCCATGGGATCTCCTCCTTCGTCTTCATTGCCCAAAGGAATCAAGTCCATGCCACAGATCGGGCATTTGCCCGGCTCCGACTGGCGTACGGAAGGATGCATGCTGCAAGTCCAAACTTCTGATGTGTTAATGGACTGATGTGATGATGTGGTGATGGGTTGATGGGTGAATGAATTAAAGACCCAGCCGACAACTATCCCCACAATAAGTAAGCTCATTGGAAGCAAGTACTTTTTCGCGACTATATTTTTTGTTTCCATATTATTCAATTTAATGAGTCGATGTGATGATGAGTTGATGTGATAATTATCACATTCCCACATCCTCACATTATCATATCATCTTCGTTTAGAGGTTGCTATAATTTTATTTAATACTTTTTGAATTGAGTCCAGATCAACTAATAGAACTTCATCGAATGGATACGACTTAGCATGTTTGCATAGATTTAGCCAGTATCTAGTTTCTCGTGCTTCCTTTGCAGCTATTTTAAGCTTGTGAACAAAGTCCGCTTTGCTCTCCGAGTCTTGTGCTTCGTTCGCCATCGAACCAATTGCTGTTCCTGAGCGTATGAGTTGCCTCGCGATTGCGTATTTCTTTTTCTCCTCTAGTTGTTCGCAGAACGCAATAATCTTCACAGCGAAGTCAAATGTCAAGTCTAGAATTACATTACCTTTTTCCATAGTTCAAAATTTCATTGTCACATCATCACATTAACAAATTATCACATCAATTAGAAACAAGATATTCCATCTTGGCAATAGCCAAACTGTATTCCTTGTCAGCACCAACTTCTAAAATCTGATATTTGAGCAGAGAGCGTTCTACTTCCAATATTTCATCGAAACCTGCACCATTGTTTTCATAGGAGCTGGTGAGAAGATTTACGACTTGATTGGTTTGTGCTACCTGCTTTTGGAATAAGTCAACTTGCTGTCTCGAGCGTGTCAATTCAAACTGAGCTAGCTCAAACTCAGCTATCAAATTGTTTTCTACCTCGTTTTGCATTTCGGTAAATGATGTTTGCATCAACTGACTTTCTTTGATAACCGACTTGTACTTCTTGCGATAGATCGGCAGTGATACCGACACCATTGCCATGTAAGCATCTTTGCCGTTGTCTTCAAATGTTATCCCTGGACGCTTCTGAGTGATGATGTACTCAAAGCCGAGACCTAGCTTGTGCATACTTTGTCTTTCAGCCACCCGTTCTTGCGATTGAGCTGCCAATACTTTTTTACGAAAGACCTCAAGTTGTGGATTGTGACTTAAGCTATCTCTGTTTATAATCGCGGGCATACCATCTTTTTTGTAAGGTGCCGTTATCACGACAGCTGACTCCTCGCGATTGATCAACTTATTGAAAGCAATTGTATACGCCCGTTTCTTCTCTTCCAGGATAGTAATGTCAGTTTTGATTTCATTCGACATGATGTCAATTCGAAGCGCATCACTCAGTTTGCCTTCTCCATTTTGAAAACGTGACACAGCAACGGTCTTGAAGCTTTCCAATAGCTTGAGATTTCCTTCGTTGATCCGGATGGACTCATCAATCTCGTACAGCGGGTAATAGGCTTGCTTCACCTTAAGAACTAGTTCATTGCGTTTGCTCTTGAAGAATTCAAAAGACGCCTCGGCATTGAGTGCAGCTGCGTTCTTCTGCTCCTTTAGCGTTCCAAACCAGGGAAACATTTGTTCCAAAGAAAACCTCGCCATCTGCTGACCAGTGCGCGTTTCGACCATTTGACCGAATGATGACACTCGAAAGGTGGGATCATCCAACGAGCTCATCTGCGGTACGCGTTGCATTGCTGCTTCAAACTCTGCATAGCTGGACTTCAATCCGGGATTATTGTTGACAGCAAATTCTACATATTCCTCAAGTGTAGTCTGACACCATCCGTTTGTTGCAACAAGTGCTACGAAGATGATTGTGATGTATGTCTTCATAATCAATTTGATTTTTCTTTTTTAACAACAGTCTCTCTCCAATAAGCCTGCAACACTGGCACTACAAAAATGGTCATGATCTGAATAGCCATGCCACCAAACGTAGGGATCGCCATCGGTCCCATAATGTCCGACCCTTTTCCCGTTGAAGTGAGCACGGGAATCAAGGCGATCAAAGTAGTTGCTGCGGTCATCATGGCTGGCCGCACTCGTTTCTTTCCCGCGATCAACACGGCTTCTCTTACTTCTGCCACCGTGGAAGGCTTACGCTCTTCGAAAACCTGGTGGATGTAAGTACCCATGATCACACCATCATCGGTGGCGATACCAAACAATGCAATGAACCCGACCCACACTGCTACGCTCAAGTTGATCGTATGCATCTGGAACAGATCACGCATGTTTACACCTACAATGTTGAAGTTCATAAACCAATCCTGACCGTAGAGCCAGATCATGATGAAGCCACCAGCGAACGCCACAAACACTCCAGAGAAGTGAATAGAAGAAGCGATGATTGTCTTGAATTGAAAATAGAGCAACAAGAAGATGATCACCAAGCTCAGTGGTATCACTATCGCGAGCCGCTTGGTAGCGCGCACCTGGTTTTCATAACTGCCAGAGAACTTATAACTGATGCCAGTAGGCACAGTTAATTCACCGCTGTTGATCTTATCATCGATAAATCGTTGCGCTTCGTTAACCACATCTACTTCTGCAAAGCCTTCTCTCTTGTCGAACAATACATAACCCACTAAGAAGGTGTCTTCACTTTTAATCATCTGCGGACCACGCATGTATTCAACTTTCACCAGATCACCGAGCGGAACTTGAACACCAGTGGGTGTGGGAATGAGAATCTTCTTGATTTTATCCGGATCGTCACGCAACTCGCGTGGATAACGAATCCTTACGGGATATCGCTCACGTCCTTCAAGTGTAGTCGTGATGGCCATTCCGCCAATGGCAGTTTCAATGGATTGTTGCAATTGTTCGACACTGAGTCCGTAGCGCGCAATCGCATCGCGGTCGATGTTGAGATGTAAGTACGGTTTGCCTACAATTCGATCAGCAAATGCGGCTTCTGCTTTTACTGATGGTACTTGTTTTAAAATGCTTTCCAGTTCCAGGCCGAAGTTTTCAATAGTTTGCAGATCGTGGCCATAAACTTTGATGCCCATTGGCGCACGCATACCAGTTTGCAACATCACCAGTCGTGTTTCGATGGGTTGCAGTTTCGGTGCGGAGGTCACTCCCGGAATTTTGGTAACACGAACAATCTCATCCCAGATGTCATCGGGGCTTTTGATCTGCTCGCGCCAGTTTCTGAAATAGTTTCCGTCTCCATCAGGCACGAGTAGGGACGGATTGATATTCAGCGCGAGCGCTTCTTCGTTCGTTAGCTTCTGTCCGTTGGATAAAAGAAAGCGATCTTTGTTGTCGACCTTGAACGTGAGGCGGTGACCGGCTTCGTCAATGATGAACTCCGGCTTGTAGTTGATCACGTTTTCGTACATGGAGATGGGAGCAGGGTCAAGCGCAGATTCTGCACGACCCATTTTGCCTACTGCGAGATCTACTTCCGGAATATTTACCAGACGCATATCCAGTTGCTTCACCACCCGAGTATTTTCTTCAACGCCTGCATGCGGCATAGATGTCGGCATCAGCAGAAAGCTACCTTCGTTGAGGCTTGGCATAAACTCTTTGCCCGTTCCCGGGAAAAGATGTGCCATTCCTGACCACGGTGCCGAAGTGCGAATGTTCCAACCTACGAGATCAAAACCTTTGGCCACAAAGCCCATCGTATTGGCAAACCCAAACCAAACAAAGAGACCGAAGGTGATGGTAAACACGGGCAGTAGTAAAAACTTGCCTTTGTTAACAAGACACCACTTCAGGATGGGTTCATAAAACAATACGACCGACATCAACGCTCCCAACACCATTGCGAGCAAGAGCAACACAAAGATGAAGTTGATCGCCATTCCGTTTTGATGCCCTAATGGCATCCACTCTTCGGTGAGAAAGAAGGATGCGATCACGATCACGATGCCGATGTTGATGTAGCCGGGAAATGCTTTCCATTTTTCTGGCCAGCGGTTTTCAAAAAGATTATTTACACCTAATACAACAAGCGCAAGTGGCAGCCACATCTTGGCATAGATCGCTAGCGCAATACCCGCCACAATGAAACCAATGTTCCAGAATCTTCTTATTTTCTTTTTGTCGTAGTCGATCGAGAAGATGATGTGCGCCAATGCCGGAAGCACCACAATGCCGAGGAAGAAGGTGGCGAGCAGTGCAAATGTTTTTGTGAAGGCCAAGGGCTTGAACAATTTTCCTTCGGCCGCTTCCATGAAGAAGACAGGAAGAAAACTCACCACTGTTGTTGCCAGCGCAGTCGTGATCGCGCCCGATACCTCAGCGGTTGCTTTGTAAATCACTTCAAGCAAATGTTTGCCCTTTGCTTTGAGGTTCTCAGGCATCTCCAGGTGGCGAATGATATTTTCCACAAACACAATTCCCACGTCTACCATCACACCGATGGCTATGGCGATACCTGACAACGCCACAATGTTGGCATCTACTCCCGCATAGCGCATGATGATGAAGGACATCAACACCGCCACGGGCAACAAACTCGAGATAAGCAATGACGCCCGCAGGTTGAGCACCAGGGCGATCACTACTATGATGGTAATGAGAATTTCGTGAGAGAGGGCAGACTCCAGCGTGCCAATGGTTTCGTGAATCAGTTGTGTTCGATCATAAAATGGCACGATGGTCAACTGACTGGTGGTTCCATCAGCAAGCACCTTCTTGGGTAGACCGGGCGCCAGCTCTTTGATCTTTGCCTTTACACCGTTGATCACCTCAAGCGGATTAGAACCATAACGCGCAACGACTACACCACCAGCTACCTCAGCACCATCTTTGTCGAGCATGCCTCTGCGTGTGGCCGGGCCCAGTGTCACTACGCCAATGTCTTTGAGGCGCACGGGCACGTTGTTGTTCACCGCTACCACGGCTTTCTCCAGGTCTTCTACTTTTTTGATGTAGCCGAGACCACGCACGAGATATTCAGCACGGTTGATTTCGATGGTTTGTGCGCCTACATCGCGGTTCGAGTTTTTCACGGCCATCATTACCTTGTCGAGACCAATGTTGAAGGCCTTGAGTGCATCTGGATTTACGTCTACTTGATACTCTCTTACCAAACCTCCTACAGATGCCACCTCGGAAACTCCCTCCACGGCATTGAGGCCGTACTTCACATAGAAATCCTGCACGCTCCGAATCTCGTGGAGGTCCCAACCACCGGTCACGTTGCCTTGCGGGTCACGACCTTCCAGGGTATACCAAAACACCTGACCTAATGCGGTTGCATCCGGACCGAGAGAAGGTTGAACCCCTTCAGGTAAAATTCCTGACGGCAGTGAGTTTAGCTTTTCAAGAATGCGGGAGCGAGACCAATAGAACTCTGTGTCCTCATTGAAGATGATGTAGATGCTGGAGAAGCCGAACATCGAGGTAGAGCGGATCGACTTCACACCGGGAATACCCAACAGCGAAGCCGTGAGTGGATAGGTGATCTGATCCTCTACATCTTGTGGTGAACGACCCGGCCAATCGGCAAAAACAATCTGTTGATTTTCTCCAAGGTCAGGGATAGCATCCACCGGTACAGGGTCGGAGGGGAGAAACCCTTTGTTCCAAACAAAAGGAGAATTGACGATTCCCCAGCCGATGAATACAATCAGCAGCAGGAACGTAACGAGTTTGTTCTCCAGAAAATAACGTATGACTTTGTTTAACATAAATCTGATAAAAATTGAGTGAACGAAAGCGCAAAGGCTTAGTGGCCGGCATAAAAGTTATGCGGCTGATGTCAGCTCAATAAGATCAGATTAAGAAAGACTGAACGAGAACGGGTATGTCTCGCTCGGGCAGAGGTGGCTTGTGCTTGCGCAGCGCCAGATGTTGTGAAGATTTTTCAAAGGTGAAGACCGTGATTACGCGAGGCAACTCGGCTACCCACAGCGATTGATATTCTGTGGTCAGGGGCTTCAGGTTTTTCACCTGGTATTCGTTGCCCTCGATTTTGGATTGCTCATCGCGGCAGCAGCCCTCCATTTTCGATAGGTTTTCCCCGCTGGTGGCAAACAGTTCCATAGCGCAGGGGGTGGCCTCATGCAGGATGGCTATACTCTGGGTACGGCCCATGCACACATGCCTGTCGATAGTGAAGCTGGTAGCTGAAACCAGCACCAGCAACGCCAAAAAGGCTGAAAATATGGATTTAAGGGCTTTCACTGTTGAATCAGTCAGGTAAAGATACTTTTTTTCGATTAATAGGGTTGTTACAGGATTTTGGGGAAGGTTTACAGGATTTGTGCGTTTGATCTCTTGAGACAGGTGGAACTCGGACATGCACTAAAGAATCTTTTCTTTAGATTTCACCATGAAAAGACTTTGCTTTACGATTACCCTACTCAGTCTGGCAGTTTACTTTGCCAGTGCGCAACCATCTAATGAAGCCTTGAAAGCCAGAGTGGAGGCTATGGCTAAAATTGGGTCGTCCTATTCGCCCACTTTTTCTCCGGATGGCCAAGAGATCGCGTTCATCACCGACATGAGTGGTTCGCCACAGGTTTGGAAAATCTCTGCGAATGGCGGATGGCCAAACCAGCTCACCAATTTTAATGATCCTGTCTCTGGCGTCAGTTGGTCGCCCAATGGGAGTCAGCTTGCTTTTCAGTTGGCACCGGGTGGAGGAATGAATAGCCAGGTGTACGTAATGAACACCGATGGCAGTGGCGTGACACAAATTACTGCAGGAGGTAAAACGAACAATTGGCTAAACCTGTGGAACAAGGATGGAAAGCATTTGGCTTTTTCATCCAATCAGGCCAATCCAATGGGTATGGACAGTTACGTGTACGATATAGAAGAGCAGAAGGCGAAAGTGATAGCTAAAACTCCCGGTGTAGGATCGATCACGTCAATGAACGGGGGCCGATATTTATTGAGCCGATTAGCCAGTCGTGGTAGCAACGATATTTATCTCATCGACCAGGATGGCAAAGAAACTTTGCTGACCAAGCACAATGGGCCGGGAGAATTTTATGGCAAGTTTTCTCCTACAGGAGAGATCTACATGGCATCCAACCTGGACAGGGATAAGGTTGCCTTTGGTAAAGTAGAAAATGGAATGATTAGAATTTTGAGCGAGCGTGAAGATGCGGAGCTTCAGGATTTTGAAGTAAGTCATTCTGGAAGTTCAGTGCTGCTGTTGTGGAATGTGGGTGGGAAAAGTGAAGTAACCCTGTACTCAAAGAAAGTTGAAACTAAGTTGGAGCTACCCGTTGACCTGGTGTCATTTGGAGAATTTTCAGGTGATGACCGTTATTTTGTGTTCACCGGAAGTGGGGCAACGGAGCCTTCCAATATTTGGATTTATGATTTTGAGAAGAAATCCTTTAAGAAATTAACCGATAGTCAACATCCGGGTGTTAACCTGGAAGATTTGGTCGCGCCTAAGTTGTACAAGTTCAAATCTTTCGATGGACTTGAGCTGAGTGGATGGATTTATCTGCCCAAGACAGGCAGTGCGCCCTATCCAATGGTCATCAGCTATCATGGTGGCCCTGAAGGACAGTCGCGGCCTTCATTCAATTATACTGCGCAAGCTTTACTGGGTCAGGGTATTGCAGTGTTCACGCCCAATGTTCGTGGGTCTTCTGGTTTTGGAAAAAAGTTTGTGAACCTGGACAACGGAGCATTGCGCGTGAATGGCGTGAAAGATATTAAAGCCTGCTACGATTTTGTGGTGAAGGAAGGACTTACCTCAAAGGACAAGGTAGGAATCATGGGAGGTTCTTATGGCGGATACATGACGATGGCCGGTATCACGGAGTATCCCGACATGTTTGCAGCGGCTGCCAACTTATTTGGCGTAGTGAATTTCAAAACCTTCTTTGAGCAGACGGAGCCATGGATGGCGGCTATATCCAAAGTAGAGTATGGCGACCCGGACAAAGAAGCGGAAATGTTGAAGAACTTGTCACCTATCAATAAAGTAGATAAGGTGAAAACGCCAACGTTAGTGCTCCACGGAGCCAACGATACCAATGTACCGGTGGTGGAAGCAGAGCAAGTCGTTGAAAATCTAAAGAAGCGCAATGTTCCTGTTGACTACATCTTGTTTCCTGATGAGGGTCATGGCTGGCGCAAAACGAATAATAAAGTCACGTCTACTGTTTCGATTGTAGAATGGTTTGATAAGTATTTGAAGTAGGAGAAAGTGATGCTTGCACTATAGGGCTTTCTATGCTATTACTACCCTTTGTGTTTCGGCTGCTGCGAATTTTAATCGCACCGGAGACAGCACTTATTTCTTACGTTTCACAGCACAAGTGAGATCGTTCCCGGTCCGGTTGAAAGTGTAATGTTAATATCCTTCTCGCCAATGGCAACTGACTTTGTAATGTAGTTAGGCCCGTCAGACTGAATTATGTTTTGACTGCTGAAAGCAAGAGGTGAGTTGATTGTGCCTGATCCATAAAAAGCTTCCATTTTAACCTTGCCGTTTATTGCCTGTCCAGCGAAGTCCAAAGTAGCAGTAGAAGAGCCAGAGGCTACAGAGATATTGAAGTCCAGACCCTTCATTAATTTAATATTCACATCTCCCGACTCACTCTCAAAATGACTTGCTCCAGTGGTGGAAACGGTCCCGTTGATATCGCCCTTGTGCAAAAATGAATTAAATGATCCTGTTACGTTGACCAGAGATAAATCACCGTCCTCCATTTGTATATTAAAATCAATGCCATCAGGAACGGTCAATTGCAATTCCGCATCGGTGTCAAGCATGGTAAAGAAACCAGGTTCGTAGGATTGATCAATTCTAAGACGACCGTTACCTAGTTCAATGATCGGAGCTTTTTGATTTTTAGCATTTACGAATTTGAAGTCAATTGTATTGGCGTTGTCTGTTCTTTTCAGGATAGTGACGCTGCACTTCTTCAGGTCGAGTTTTACCTCTTTAACACTGGGGAATTGTTGAGCTATATCTTGAGCTGAGGTTCCAATAACAGAGGTCAAGCAAATAATGAGTACTGAAATTGTCTGTTTCATGGCAATTGAGGGATTGGGTTGTTTCTTTAGGTCTCCGGTTTTCCAAAGGACACGTTAATTATTCAATGGTTGCGTACTATAGTTATAAAATCTCAAAGGATGTGATAATCGTTCTTGTCGTGAGTAATTTTCGTTATGCGCCTAACGAAATCCTGCGATGGGTTAACATTAAAGATTGCTAAGTTTGATATAAATGGTGTGGAATGGCCTATAAAATCAAATGGGGAATAATGGGCTTGGGTAAGATCGCGCACAAGCTGGCCAGTGATCTGCAACTGTCATCCTATGCGGAATTGTATGGTGTCGCATCACGCGATGAACAGAAGGCTAAGGATTTTGGTGCGAAGCACAATGCCGCCAAATGTTATGGCAGCTATGAAGAGTTGACGGATGATCCTGAAGTAGACGTGATCTACATTGCTACACCGCACGTTTTTCATTTTGAGAATGCCATGCTTTGCCTGAAAAATGGAAAGCACGTACTAGGCGAGAAACCCATGGGCATGAACGCCAAGCAGGTGGAGGCGATGATCGCAGAAGCAAAGTCGAGAAACCTGTTTTTGATGGAGGGTATATGGACCCGTTTTATTCCTGCAACGGAGAAATTGATCGAGTTACTCAATCAAAAAATCATTGGTGATATACTCTTCGTTCGTGCAGATTTTGGATTTACCTCGCCTTTTAATCCAGAGGGACGTTTGTACAATAAAAAACTAGGCGGTGGTGCTTTACTCGATATTGGCATCTATCCCATCTATTTCAGTTTGCTCACACTGGGTATACCCACTCGTATTCAGGCATCAGCCCGAATGACTCCGACTGGAGTGGACAGTTATTGTGCCATGTTGTTTGATTATGCTAATAAAACACAGGCATTACTGGATTGTACTCTTGAAGCGGATACACCCACTGAAGCATACATCTACGGCTCCAAGGGTCATATCAAAATTCACAATCGCTTTCATCATCCGGAGAAGTTATCCCTGTATCGCAACAAAGAGTTGGTTCAAGAAATTGAAATAAAACACAGCGGTTTTGGGTACCTACATGAAATTGAAGAGGTGAATCACTGTATAAAAAACAATTTGATCGAAAGCCCGAAACTCCCTCATGCGATGAGTTCAAATTTGGTATCTGTGATGGATCAAGTGAGAAGGGAGATAGGCTTGGTTTATGACAGCGATTAGATCTGAAAAACTTAATGGGGCAGTTCTGCGCCCATGTCACTAACTGCTTTTAGTTCGAGGTTTTCAAATCGCCAGCTGCCATTGGTGGCGGTGCCCCATGCAGGCATTCGGAAATTGCCAATCTCTTTGGTAGGTCCGTACACGTGTTCCAGAATGTCATCATGAAACACGTTACCCCACATTAATAATCTTCCATGTGTATCAAGCCTAAACCAGCACAACAGTCGGTCATCGTTGGTGTCGTATATTTGCAATGAGCCTTCTTTCAACACTGGCTTTATGGAGTTGTCGCGTAGCGCCAGCTTGTGATAAATAACAAAGGGTTGTTGCGACCAATCGATGATCTCTTGTGAAATATCTTCTTCAGAGATGCTTTGCTTTATTCCATTCTTAATTTCCCAACCTTCTTTTTCATTCCATTTTTTTTCTTCGTGAAAGTTGTAGCCGTCAATTACCGACCGATAAGCTGGCTTCTCGAGATCACGCCAAAACTCTGCTGTTACCGGGTGAAACAAACTTTCCGGGAAAGCTTTTTCCTTGACGTAAAGAATCTTAGTGGAAGCCCATACCTCTCGTCCACCAAGACTTTCAAGCAACTGGTCAGCTACTTTCCAGGCTTCACTATTTTGATTTGAGGGTTGGGCGGTAGAAAATTGATATGTGCTGCAAAAGACACTGATCAGCACGAATTTAGTGGCTATGCTTTTGATCAGGCGCATAAGAGTAGGGTTTGATTTGCTATTCTATAAACGACCCGCTCAAAATTTAGTTCACTCAAGTATGTTTTGTCTTAGTTGTATTCAAACTCCATAGGGGCAATATACAATTGGTCAACAATGCTATTCGACCAGATCAAAACCGCTGTTTTTCAGAACTTTTCGAATATAACTGCTGTCCTCTATAATCTTATTGTACACCCAGGTGTAATGAGTTTGATTCCACATCATTTGCTTGGATTCCTCTTCACCAAGTAGCTGAGCAAGACTGCGATATTCCAGGAAGCAAACGATTAGGTGTAAGTACGTTGAATATTCATCTCTGGCACCGGCTCTATTTCCAAAGGGCACGTTTTTGTATCGGAGCTTAAATTCTTCAATGGCTGCATTCTCACCAGATTGATTCCTGTCCACGTACCAATGAAGCTGTTCGTGCAGGTAAGTGTCTAGAATATCTTTTTTATCAAACGAGCTGGTATTTAGTGTGAGTGTGGGATGGCTGTGAGGGATCACTCTTTCCTCGATGATAACTTTGTCGGTGAATCTCCATTGACTGAGATCATTTTCTAATAGAATTTCCTTCAACAGCGTCACTACTTTCTCCTCGCGCTCGCTTTCATTCTTGCTGGAGATATCGATCTGCGCTACTTGAGAACTTGCTGTAATGGCGGTAAGGATCAGGATGAATAAAATTATTCCTTTCATCGTTTTTTTTATAAAAGTAGGAAGTTGAGAATATCAAGAATTGGAAAAAACGGAAATCACCTAAACAATTTCTCGGGGCTGCTGCCTACCAACCTTTGGTAGTCGGAGATCAAGTGAGATTGATCGTAATATCCGGAATCGTAGGCAATCTGCGCCCAGTTCGATTCTTTTTCACGATGAAAGAGAGTTTTGGTGAACCTGTTGATCTGTTGCACTTTTTTTGGCGAGTGACCGACATGGTTCAGAAAAATATTTCTTAGTTGCCGATCAGAATACCCCAGGTGTGCCGAAAACTTTTTTAAAGATGATGATAGTAATCCTTGATATGCTGTAATTCCGCGGACCACTGGGTGAATAGAGTTAGTCTCCTGCAACCGAAGTGAATACAGCAAAAATGACTCTAGTGTAAAGGTGAACTTTGAATAATCACTAGATATCGCGCTTTCGGTAAGATGATCCAGTGTGTGAGTCCTATAGCCGTTGAGTACAACACTTGCATCGACAGCCTGGTCAATAAACTCATTCATGGGTCGATTAATAAAAGGTCGTGCTGCGCCTGGTTTGAAAGTGCAAATGAAAGTGAACAGTCTTTTTTTTCGTGATATTATTTTGTGTTTTGATCGGGGTCCTATTAGTGACCACTTTGGGGTGATTTTACCATTGTTGTCAAAGAGATAAAATATAAGGTGAGCACTGTTGTCGGGCAGGATATACCAGGCAAATTCTGGATAAATGAGATTCTCTTGTTGGATTAAATGATAATTTGAGATGTACTCCGAAAGAGATTGATGGGGCGTAAAAGTGCGAGTATTAAGTCGAATTGACCTGTCTCCCAATTCATGCATATGGTGATCATATGTCAAATTCATTTCAAACTATAAATCAACAGAGTATTTTGTTGGACGCGTAGTTAAAATTAACCGAACCTATTTATAATGCCCAGCTAGACTTTTGAAAGGTAATGAATTGAGACATTACCTTTGCCAAGATGAACATCAAATATCCCTTACTTCTTGATGGTGGCCTTTCTAATGAACTGGAAAGGCAAGGGTGCGATCTGAATCATACGTTGTGGTCTGCAAAGATGTTGGATACCGATCCGGAGGCTATTGTTAAGGCTCACCTTTCATATCTGCGAGCGGGGTCGCGATGCATTACTACTGCGAGCTATCAGGGGGCGGTTCGCGGGTTTACTGATCTTGGTTATGGCGAGGTAGAAGCACATCGACTTATTGCAAGATCGGTCGAGTTGGCGGAGGAGGCGATAAAGCGATTTAGGAGAGAAGGGAATAATCAAGAACTGCTTATTGCAGCGAGTATTGGTCCATATGGTGCGTACCTGGCGGATGGATCTGAATACCGGGGTAATTATGGAGTATCAGACGAAGAGCTCGAGTCCTTTCACAGAGAGAGAATTGACATCTTAGAAAAAACACGTGCCCATTTATTTGTTTTCGTAACGATGCCAGATTTTCA
>JAGQYM010000057.1 GCA_020436085.1 Cyclobacteriaceae bacterium | reverse complement strand
GGCCCAATGAGAATGCTGGCTTACCCTCAAAGGCGTATAAATTTTCCGTTTTAATTGTATCCACTCCAGATTCTTCTGCCTGTGTAAGAAGATGTATTATATCTTTTTTTGTCATCGCTTTTCCATTGGACGGTTTGAAACGGCATCTCCAATGATCAGTACAGAAGGTCTCGCTAAATCCTTCGGGCCATACCTTTATTCCCCGATTTGTAATCATTGATAGAGCAATACCGTTGGTCTGCAGTACATTTAACTTTGAAGCCAATTCGTCTGGGTTTTGGCCATTCCAATGAACGAAGACGTCAACACCCACTAGTTCCTTTTTGGCAGGCTGCCTTCTTTTGTAACTCACCGGCTTTATTCCAGCACTGGTATTATAAGTCACTGGCTTTAGTTGACTTGGCTTGTGACCAAGGTTTGCGATTACCGCATCAGCGAACTCGCTTGTTCCCACTTTTTTCTTGCTTACGCCTTCTTTGAAAATGTCGTAGGTGTGTATCCCATCCTCGATTGTCTTGAGCCAGGCGTTTTGAACCTTCTCGGCTACAGCAGTCTGACCGATATGATTAAGCATCATGATCGCGCCTTGCAGCAAGCCAGAGGGATTGGCTACATTCTGCCCTGCTCTTCGTGGAGCAGACCCATGGATGGCTTCAAACATGGCGCAACTTTCACCGATGTTGGCCGATCCCGCTAATCCGACTGAGCCTGCAATCTGGGCAGCAACATCCGAGAGAACATCTCCATACAAGTTTGGCATCACGATCACGTCAAAAGCCTCGGGTGTGTCAGCGAGTTTAGCCGCACCGATGTCAATAATCCAATGCTCATTCTCCAGGTCTGGATATTCTTTTGCGATTTCCTCAAATACCTGGTGAAACAACCCATCAGTCTGCTTCATGATATTGTCTTTGGTAAAGCAGGTCACCTTCTTTCTTCCATAGTGTCGGGCGTATTCAAAAGCATATCTGACAATCTTTTCGCATCCAGGTCGGCTAATGAGTTTAAGACATTGTACTACTTCATCGGTTTGCTGGTGCTCGATTCCTGCATACAGGTCCTCTTCATTTTCACGAATAATGACCACATCCATGTTGGGATGTTTGGTACTTACAAATGGATGTAAACTTGCACATGGTCGCACATTGGCAAACAGACCAAGAAACTTTCGCGTAGTCACATTCAAGCTTTTATAACCACCGCCCTGAGGTGTGGTGATAGGGGCTTTCAAAAAGATCTTGTTTCTCCTGATCACCTCCCAAGATTCCTTGCTGATACCAGAAGTATTGCCTGACAGATACACTTTTTCACCTACATCGATCTCATCAATTTCAACTTGAGCACCTGCAGCTTTGATTACTTTCAAGGTCGCGTCCATTATTTCAGGACCTATACCGTCTCCTTTTGCTACCGTAATTCTTGTCATGTCTTTTTAGTTTTTCCGCGGGCAAAGATGGTCGATCAAAAACATATATTTTTATTTATATTTATAATACAAATCATAAACTATACTTATGAATTATACACTGCACCAGCTTCAAATTTTTTTGAGGATTACCCAAACCCAAAGTGTAACCAGGGCTGCTGATGAGTTGCACCTTACTCAACCTGCGGTATCTATTCAGTTAAAGAATTTTCAAGACCAGTTTGACATTCCAATTACTGAAGTAGTAGGTCGAAAGATTTACATCACCGATTTCGGTAAAGAAATAGCCAAAGCCGCTGAACGAATCGTATCAGAAATTGACTCGATCAATCATCTTACATTGTCCTATAAGGGTCAGCTGAGCGGACGTCTAAAAATCTCAGTCGTGTCAACCGGTAAGTATGTGATGCCGTATTTTCTTTCCGGCTTTTTAAAGCAACATGATGGCGTTGAGTTGCGAATGGACGTGACCAATAAACAACAAGTTGTGCAAAGTCTCGAACGCAATGAGGTCGACTTTGCGTTAGTGTCCATTTTACCTGAACATCTCAACCTCAACAAGGTTGATTTACTGATAAACGAGCTCTTTCTCGTGGGAAATGAAGAGCTTGCAGATAGCGGTGTTCAAAAGCCCAAGTCGATACTTGAAAAACTACCTTTGATTTTTCGGGAGGAAGGATCAGGGACTCGGCAGGCCATGGAACGATTCATTCTTAAAAATAATCTGTCAGTTCGTAATAAGCTTGAACTCACCTCCAATGAAGCGGTGAAACAGGCTGTGCTGGCGGGCCTGGGGTATTCCATTATGCCGAGAATAGGCATCAGAAATGAATTGCGAAGTGATGAGATAAAAATTATTCCAGTAAAAGGTCTCCCCATCAAAACATCATGGCAACTGGTGTGGATAGATGGCAAGAAACATTCGCCTGCAGCAAGCGGATTCCTCGATTACCTATCGAGAAGTAAAAACGACATCATTGCCGAACATTTTTTTGATTAATGCTATAGAGCCAAGTGCCATATCGTAAATCATTAACGATAATTATGATATTCATTAAATACATAAATATAAATTTATAATGAGATGAATCTACATTTGCTGTCAGATTATGTTAATCATTAAACTCAAACGATTTTAATCATGATGACAAGCGCCCAATTTTCAACGGTAAACCAATCACACATGTCAATCAGCAATGAGGAAAAGCAAGTTGGCATATGCCCTGATTGTTTGGAACGTGAACTTGTAAAAAGTCTTCACATGGTGTCGGACAAAGACATGCAAATGAAAAAGTCAGCAATCTATACTTGCAAAAACTGCGGTTATCAAGACGAGCGAATGATTATTTGGTAGCGTCAGACCCTGGTAAGCCCAGTAATTTTTAAGCGGCCAAGTTGGTTCCTGCAATTCAGTCTAAGATTGAATATTTTATGTTCGGTTGAAGTTTCTTTACACGAAATTACTTGACGCCAAACTCTTTCATCAACTGAGTGCCATATTTTCGAATGTACTCTATCACAGGGATAGCTCGCAAACCTCTTTCCGTAATAGTATATTCAACTTTGGGCGGAACAATCGGATACACCTTTCGGGTAACGAAGCCTTCTTTCTCCAGACTTCTTAGAACACTGGACAACATCTTGTCAGTAATGTGAGGTAACTCCTTTTTGAAATCGCTGAATCGAAGTGTACTGTTTCTTAGCCTCCAAAGGATAGGCATCTTCCACGTGCCTCCTATCCGATCCATGGCAAACTCCACAGGATTGTAATACACCTTTTTATCATAGACAAAATCTGGCATAACACTTATTAGTTTTTTGTTAATCCACTGCCGGGGCACAATACTCCATACTTCCATTTAAGTAAGTAACACACTTACAGGTAAGAATGTTGAACCGGGGAACATCTATCACTCATTTTGGGGTTAATCATCCCAAAGTAAAAAATACATGAAAAAATTAATTATCCTGTTAACACTCTTAATTAGTTATTCACTCCATGCACAGCACAATGCCGGCTTCAACGGAAAAGTACTCATGATCGCCTCCAACCCTGCTGTAAGCAAACAGACGGGATGGCCTATTGGCGTTTGGTATGCAGAGGTGGCTCATCCCTATTGGGTTTTTTCTGAAGCGGGTTATGCAATAGATATTGCCTCTCCCGAAGGCGGTGAAATAAAGTTTGATAGCTTCAGCGACCCTGAAGATAACAGCCAATATGCGGCATTTGATTATGTGTCTCTTGGGTTTAAAAAAGATCCCGCCAAGCAAGCGTTGGTCAAAAACACTTTGAAACTTTCGAATGTCAATCCCAATGACTACAAAGCCATCTTTGTTTGCGGTGGTCAAGGCCCGATGTATACATTCATCGACAATGCTGAGTTGCAGAAGTTCTTTGCTGATTTCTACTTAACAGGTAAACCTACCGCAGCTATCTGTCACGGCACCTGCATTCTGCTAAAGACTAAGCTACCCAACGGAAAATATCTGGTGGAAGGAAAGAAGTGGACTGGATTTGCTGCCGCAGAAGAGCAATATGCCGACAACTATGTAGGCATGCAAATCCAACCGTTTCGTATTGAAGACGAAGCTCGCAAAATGCCTAACTCAGGTTTTGTTAGTGGGGAGCCTTTCTCCGCTTTTGCAGTTCAGGATGGTAACCTGATCACAGGCCAACAACAAAACTCAGGTGCAGCAGCAGCAGAGCTTTTGGTGGCAGAGCTGGAAAAGCAGCGCAAAAATTATCCAACGTATGTGCTCGTTCACGGAGCATGGTCCGATGAAAGCGCTTGGGGATTTGTAAGAACACAACTGGCTGTCAATGCAAATGTGGTAACTGTTAATCTGCCTGCTCACGGTATCGATCAAACCAGTGGAAAAAATGTGGGGCAAGCTGACTATGTTCAGGCCGTAACGAAAGTAATTCAAGAACAACCTGGAAAAGTAAGATTAGTAGGTCACTCCATGGCAGGGATGATCATTTCACAAGTTGCGGAGAACATGCCCAACAAGATTGAAAAGCTTATCTATGTTTCTGCCTTCCTGCCGAAAAATGGACAAAGCCTAAACGGCATTGTTGACAAATTCCTTAATGGACAACAACTGGATATTTTTGAATTCAACGATGACTACTCTTTGATTGGAATTAAAAAGGAAGCGCTGCCAACAGTAGTATGTGCCGACTGCTCACAACCGATGAAAGATATCCTGGTAAAATACCATCGTCCCGATCCGGTGAAAGCGTTGAATGATGTGGTGAACATCGGCCCTAATTTGAATAAGGTTCCCAAGTACTACATCAGTACAAAAAATGATAACGCGGTACCCTATCCATTGCAGCAGCAGATGATCAAAGACAATGGTAGTGTTAAAAAGGTTTACGAGATGAACACCTCTCACCTACCGTTTGTAGTTGACCCTTCAAGGTTTTTGCAAATCATTCATGAAATAAACTAGCAACAAAAAATATAGGCCAGCTTTAAGACAGCTGGCTTACCATTTTGGTTATCCATCTATTTATCCCATGCGCCCGATCCGGAAATTATTCACAACCTCGATTATAGTCTCTAGTCTTTCTACAGCATTTGCTCAGCTTAATGAAAGCGATAGCATCTCCTGGCAGGTGAAGGCAGCGTTTACAGGCAGCATTTTGGATGGCAACATTGCACGAACTCTGCTGCTTAACCGCATTGAATTAATCAATGCCAATCCAACCTGGGGACTTAGCACACGCAACGATTATCAGTACGGTCGAACTTTTAAGAAACTCAGTGAAAGTGATCTTATATCTTATAACTTCATCTACTATCATCCGCAAGCTCGAATCTATCCTTACGTGATGGGATTGGTGGAAACGAACCTTAGGAGAAAAATAGACTTTCGCTATCAAGTAGGCCCCGGACTTAGCTGGAACATCGTCCAGAATCAATCACACGTTGTTAAACTTTCTGCTACCGCAACATTTGAGAGTACACGCTTCAACGGATCTACTTTTGAAGAAGTAATCTATGACGGATCAAACGTTATCGAAACCTGGAGAGCAACTGGTAGAATATTTGCTCGACACCAGCTAGCTAGCAAAGTCAGAGTAAGTTACGAGTTCTGGCTCCAGCAATCCATACAAGAGAAGGTCAACTTTCGCTACCATGCCGAGGCATCGTTAGAAATTCCGTTTTCACAAAAGCTGGCCTTTCGATCATCTGTGAGATACTCCTATGAGAATATTCAGTTGATCGGACTCAAGCCTTTTGATCTCTTATGGACCTATGGACTTAGTTATACCAGACTGAGCAAGTATTAAAAATTATTAACTTTTATTCTGAACTAATTCGCTCAACTCAAAATACTCAACATATGAATATCTCTATCATAGGAACCGGGAACGTAGGTAGTTCATTGGCTCAGGGTTGGTTGAAGTCAGGCCACAAGGTCGCCTTTGGAGTTCGTGACCCGCATACTTTTGGTGGCGGCAAACTACCGGGGTTATCCACTGTGCAGGCGAAGACAGTTGAGGAAGCTACTGAAGGAGCAGATGTCATTGTGATCTCAGCCGTACCTCAGGCGGTTCATGAAATCGCTTCGAGTCTGGGTGATGTGTCTTCAAAAATTATTATTGACACCATGAATTCAGTTCGCGTAAAACCCGATCCCTATAACAACACCACCGAGGCACTAGTAGCATTAACCAACTGCAAGGACATCGTAAAATGCTTTAACACAACCGGAGCGGAAAACATGGCCAACCCAAACTATGGTATCATGCGGATCGATATGTTCTATGCAGGTGACAGTGCAAAGGCAAAGGAGACTGCTGCTCAACTGGCGAAGGATCTCGGTTTTGAGAATGTCTACGACTTTGGCGGGAGTGATAAGTTTCAGCTAATGGAACACTTTGCCATGAGTTGGATCAACCTTGCTATTATGCAAGGCTATGGGCGGGACTTCGCATTTAAAATTGTAAAGCGCCAGACCAGCGAAAGTAACTAACCAACTACTTTCACCGGCTCGCGATGACCCACCCAGGTAAATCGTTTGGTCACATACTCGGGATTGGTAAAGCTAGCATTACCTGCTGGGTTTCCACCCGTTACGTGGAAGTCAGAGAACGCTGCATTCTGATTCATGTAGATACCGCCCACTAAATTAAATGAAACGGGTGTGGCGGCCAGTGACATCTCATCAGCAATCTTTTCACGAACTTGAGCATCGGTGGTGTATGCACCGCATGAAATGGCTCCATGTTGTTGGGCAAGCTGCCGCGCCAAACGAATTGATTCATCCGTATCTTTTGTTTTGATCAGAAGCGCTATTGGTCCGAACAACTCTTTGCTGAAGATGTCCGTTTTGGATGCATCCACTTCCACAACAACAGGCGTAATCACTCGCGCCTTCTTAAACATAGGGTTTTCGAACGTCCGCGATTTTAACCAAATCTTTCCGGGAATCGATTCCGCCTCCCCCACTCTGTCACATGTTTTCTTATTTTGGATAGCACCCAAAACGAAAGGTCCTGCTTTTGGATTGTCAACGAGACCATTCACACTGTCGACAAATTTTTGAGCAAATTCATCAAATGAAACTATCCCATTCGGAGTACGGATACCTGTAGATGGAACAAAAAAGTTTTGCGGGGCAGTACACATCTGCCCACTGTACAAGTTGACGGAAAAGGTAAGATTGGCCACCGCCTTGTCGATATCTTCTACTGAGTCCATAATCACGGAGTTGACTCCGGTTTTTTCAGTGAAGACTGTCTTGCCGGGAATTGACTCAAGATAATTACCGAATGCTGAGTTACCCGTGTAGTCAATGAGCTTGATAGCAGAATTCTCAGCGAGTTCTTTGGTGATCATTTTGTCAAACGTATCCACTGCTAGTTGACAGGCATTCGGATCAAGTCCATTTTCCTCCATTACCTTTTGAATCTCAGCAACAAAAATGGCAATAGGTAAAATCGCACCTGGATGTGGTTTCACAATAACAGTATTCCCAGTGATCAGGCTTCCATAAATACCCGTCACAGAATTCCATGTCGGGAATGTTGAGCAACCTACTACAAGTGAAATACCTTTTGGTACCGCCCTCCATTCTTTATTGAGTTGTATGCTGTACTTACCCATCGGCTTGTCCCACTGCGTTGTCGAGGGGAAGCGATTCAATTCCTCATAACCAGCAGCTATTGCCTCCATAGCTCGATCAGCAGCGTGAGGGCCAGAGGCTTGAAATGCCATCATATATCCCTGACCGGTTGTGTGCATCGTTGCATAAGCAATCTCGAAAAATCGATTCTTGATCCGTTCGAGCGATTCCACGAGAATACCTGCACGATCCCGAGCTGATATTTTCCTCCACTGATGAAATGCCTTAGTCGCATTGTCTAACAGGGTTTGCGTTGAGAAAATAGGGTAACTTATTCCAAGTGATTCCTGCAGGTAAGGTGACTCCTCCTGCCCTGCCCACGATGTAGCACCCGATTGCTTTAGTTCTTCAAACTTCTTTCCAAGAGACGCCTTGAACTTTGCCTGACCATCTGAATCAGCGGTCTCTCCATATATCGCTGGAGATGGATGTTCTGGATAGGCTGCATAAAATTTACGTTCATGAAGTGCCTTGATGGCATCATTGATTTTTTGCTCGTGGTTATTAAAAAGACTCATTCGACTCTAAAATTTTATTCTCTTATTGTGCTCCAAAAACTCTCTTTAGCAAATCGGTAGTTCGCGCTACCGGATTCTCCCTGATCTCCTTCTCTTCTCTTGCCACCATAACAAACAATCCCTCAATCGCTTTGTCAGTGGCATAATCATTCAAATCCGGATTTACTTTATCTACAAATGGAATCTTATTATAAGTGCCTACGAGGTCACCATAGTATTTGGTGGCATTCACTTTGTCCAACGAATTCTGAATCACGGGGCTAAACCTCTCTTTCAGTTGCGCTGAAGTAGTTCTCTTCAAATATTGGGTAGCTGCATCCTGATTCCCTTTCAATATACCCCAGGCATCTTCAATCGTCATCGACTTGATTGCTGTAATAAAAATGGGCTTTGCTTCCTTGGCAGCGTCCTCCGCCCCTCTGTTCAAGGTGAGTACAAATTTATCCACTTCATTACCCAACCCAATTTGGCGAAGTTTTTCCTCCACTTTCTTTACATCCGGGGGGAACAATATTTTTATAGCCTCGTTTTTGAAATAGCCGTCTACCTGGGACGCAATATCTGAGCCATTTGAAATACCCTTGATCAACGCCTCCTTTAATCCTTCTGCAACATCAGCCGTTGTTAAAGGTGTTTCCCCAGATAAAGTCTTGTTAGCGCTGGAAATCGCCTGATTGATTTGTGCTGCGGTACAACCAGTTAGCAACAGGATCACGAAAAAATAAAATTTCGTCATGGATATTTTCGAATTGAGATGCTAAGGTAGGAAGAATACGGAAAATCAGGCAGCAATGAAATTCAACAAATCCACTTCAATTTGAAGACAGACTTGCTCTTTTTTTGATATTTGAAGCTTCTTTTTGACATAACGAAATGAATCCCATCTACATCGAAATTATCGCCATTGGCGATGAACTGCTTTACGGACAAACTCTCGATACCAATTCTCATTGGATAAGCTCCGAGTTGGACAAAGTTGGCTTTAAAGTAACCAGACGCACAACCATCGGTGATCGCGAGGATGAAATAATGCGAGCTTTTGCTGAAGCTGAACAGAGAGCCTCCATCGTTCTCATTACAGGTGGGTTGGGCCCTACAAATGACGATTTAACAAAACCATGTCTCGCTAAATTTTTCGACTGCGAAGTGGCCATAAATGAAGAGGCCCTTGAGGAGGTCACTGCTTTTTTCAAAAAGAGAGGTCGGGAGCTCACTGAAGTGAATCGCCAGCAGGCGGCACTTCCGGTTTGTTGCACTAAGATCACTAATGCAATCGGCACAGCGCCTGGCATGTGGTTCGATCGAAACGGGAAAGTCTTTGTGTCGATGCCAGGGGTCCCTCACGAAATGAAGATGATGATGTCAAACATCATTATTCCAAAATTAAAACAGCAGTTTCGAACTCCGTCAATCATTCATCAGATTGTCCGTACCATCGGCATTGGTGAATCATTTCTGGCAGAGAAAATTAAAGTATGGGAAGACAGCCTGCCTTCGCATATCAAGTTGGCATACTTACCAAGTACCGGTGAGGTAAAACTCAGATTGACTGGAATGGGCACTGATGAAAAGGCGCTCAAAAAAGAGATTGATAGCCTCGTTGAAAAATTGCTTCCGCTCGCAGGTCAATATATTTATTGTGTTGGAGATCATCCTATCGAAAAAGTGGTTGGAGACCTGCTGCGTGATAAGGGGTTCAAACTCTCTATTGCCGAGAGCTGCACCGGGGGTTACGTCTCTCATCTCATTACCAGTGTGCCAGGCAGTTCAGAATATTTTCTAGGCAGCATGATTCCTTATGATTATGAACTCAAGATGAGACAACTGGGAGTGCGTCCAGAAACATTGGAAAAATTTGGCGCGGTCAGCGAGCCGACCATCATCGAAATGGCCAACAACGTAAGAGCGAGATTTAACGCAAATATTGGCGTGGCAACAAGCGGAATAGCGGGACCGGGTGGTGCCACACCTGACAAACCGGTGGGAACAATTTGGATCGCCTATTCCGATAAATACAAAACAGAAACGAAGCTGCTGAAATTAACCCAGGATCGGTTGGTAAACATCCGATACACCTCCACGGCACTACTGGGTTTAATTTGGCAAAACATCCGAAAGTGACGTAATTTCTGAATTTAGTTGAAAGGGCTAAAAGTGTTACATTTGTGGCCTAAATCGATTGAAAAATGGCGTTGGTCGAGCTTATCATGCCTAAAATGGGCGAAAGTATTATGGAGGCAACCATCTTGTCATGGTTGAAGAAGCCTGGTGACAAAATCGAGCAAGACGAATCGGTATTGGAAGTTGCTACCGATAAAGTGGATACGGAGGTACCCTCTACCCACGCTGGTGTTTTAAAAGAAATTTTGGCAAAAGATGGTGATGTTGTAAAAGTGGGTACCGCGATCGCTGTGATCGCAACTGATGGTGACGATGCTAAACCAGACACTAAGCCTGCTGCGAAAACTGAGACCAAGCCTGCATCACAACCAAAACCAGAACCCCTAGCCGTGGCGCCCGCCTCAAACGGCTCACATGCTCCATCCGATTTTAAATCAGCATCAAGGTTTTATTCACCTCTCGTTAAGAATATCGCAAAGCAGGAAAACATTGCTATCGCTGAACTGGAGACCGTTCCCGGAACAGGTAGTGAAGGAAGAGTGACAAAGAAAGATATCCTGGCTTACGTACAGCAGCGCAAAGGTGGTCATACCATCGCGCCATCGTTAGTTTCTTTTAAGCCGGTTGTACCTGCCATAATTGGTGCGGGTGATGAAATCATCCAGATGGACCGAATGAGGAAGATGATCGCTGAGCGTATGGTCGATTCCAAAAGGACCTCTCCGCATGTTACTTCGTTTGTAGAAGCTGATGTAACCACTATCGTCAACTGGAGAAATAAGGTCAAAAACGAATTCCAAAAAAGAGAAGGTGAATCATTAACCTTTACACCTATTTTTATTGAAGCTGTGGTAAAGGCCATCAAAGATTTCCCGATGATCAATATTCAGGTGGATGGCGACAAGATGATTAAGAAAAAGGACATCAACATAGGAATGGCTGTTGCACTTCCCACTGGCAATCTTATTGTTCCTGTGATTAAGAATGTTGACCAATATAATCTTAAAGGAATCGCCAAAGCCGTAAACGACCTTGCCGCAAGGGCAAGAGATAATAAATTGAAACCAGACGAACTATCCGGAGGTACTTACAGCGTATCCAACGTGGGATCTTTCGGAAACGTGATGGGCACTCCGATTATCATGCAACCGCAAGTGGCCATTCTGGCGCTTGGCGCAATTCAGAAGAAGCCAGCCGTTATCGAAACTCCAGAAGGTGACACGATTGGTATTCGTCACAAGATGTTCCTGTCTCATTCATATGATCATCGTGTGGTGGATGGTGCACTTGGAGGAATGTTTGTACGCAGAGTTGCTGATTACCTCGAAAAGTTCAGCATCAATACTGTGATCTAGCGGTTGCCTGTCTCGTATACCGGTGGATACAAATAAACGGTTTAAGACGCACCTTAAGCCAAAATCGTAATAGCATAACCACGGCCATCGAAATAAGGCAAAGCATCAATTCACTACCTACTAACCACACAAATAGAGATGAAATTCGGAACCAAGGCAGTCCACGCTGGTGTTGAACCAGATCCCTTGACAGGAGCAGTAATGACTCCCATTTATCAAACCTCCACCTATGCGCAGGAGTCGCCATCAAAACACAAAGGCTACGCTTATGCCCGAGGTGCAAACCCAACCCGTGATGCACTCCAAAAAAGCATTGCTGCGCTTGAAAATGGACAATACGGATTGTGCTTCTCCTCAGGTATGGGAGCCACTGATGCGGTTATAAAACTCCTAAACCCCGGTGACGAGGTGATCACCAGCAATGATTTATATGGTGGTTCTTACAGGATGTTTAAAAAGGTATATGAGCGTTTTGGAATCAAGTTTCACTTCATCGATCTGACCAAAGCAGAAAATATTACTCCGTTAATCAACCAAAAGACAAAGCTTCTGTGGATCGAAACGCCATCAAATCCATTGATGCGAATCATCGACATTAAGGCATGCGTAGCCATTGCGAAGAAAAATAATATCCTGGTAGCTGTTGACAATACTTTTGCCTCACCTTATTTACAGAGTCCACTCCTTCTCGGAGCAGATATAGTAATGCACTCGGTGACAAAATATCTTGGAGGTCATTCAGACGTCATAATGGGTGCATTGGCTTTGAATGATGCGAAACTGAGAGACGAATTGTTTTTTATTCTCAATTCATGCGGAGCAGTACCCAGCCCGAATGATTGCTTCCTCGTTCTTCGCGGAATTAAGACGCTGCAACTAAGAATGCAACGACACTGTTCTAACGGAAGAAGGATTGCTGAATTTTTGGTGAGTCATCCAAAGGTTGGAAAGGTTTATTGGCCCGGTTTTCCAGATCATCCGAATCACGAGATTGCAAAAAATCAAATGACCGATTTTGGAGGCATGCTCTCTTTTACCCTGAAAGATGATAGCCAGGAAAAAGCGAATCTGCTGATGGAAAGTGTTGAGTTATTCACGCTGGCTGAATCACTTGGTGGGGTTGAATCACTTATCAACCATCCAGCATCTATGACGCACGCGAGCATTCCCAAAGAGGAGCGTGTTAAAAATGGCTTGAGTGACTCTCTCATCAGGCTCAGCGTTGGAATCGAAGACATTGAAGATTTGATAGACGACCTGGCGAGCGCGCTGGAGAAAGTCTAAAAAAAAATGGGGCGAGGCCCCATTTTTTAGTTGTTGTCAATTTCGTTGTGCTTCGCTCTGCGAATGTGACGGCTGGCTCGATTCTGCTTTCGCTGAAGTCTTCTACGCTCTTGCGGTGTTACCTCACCATCGGCCTTCACACGCCTTCCGCTTCTGCGAATATGTCTCTGCTCCGCCCGGAGGCCAACAGCCTCACGTCTTGTCACCTCGCCATCGCGCACTCCATCGGCTATTCTTGCGCGTTGAATGTGCTGTCTGGTATCAGTCCTGGGTGTATTGTCCTGTCCAAATCCTATCAATGATGCAAATCCAAAAAGAAGCACCCCAATAGCCCTAATAATTCCAGTATTTTTCATGTTTTTCGGTTTTGGCTGTTTGATCCGGCCTGCGGGCAAAGGTTTAATACGATTTTAATAAAAATCATTTTGGCTGGATCGCACGAAAACCGAACGAATTTATCTTCTAATGCTCTTCCAAGAAATTCATGTCACGCGAAAACGTTTCATCAATACTCCTCAGCGCAATCAGGGCTATTGCAATCGTAACAACTCCAACAATCAAGGCACCGCTGATAATTCCGTATTCGCCTCTGAGGAATTTAAACGCAAGTGTGATTGGCACCACCGTTCCACGAATAAAGTTCGGCACTGTAGTGGCCACAGTCGAGCGAAGATTGGTCCCAAACTGCTCGGCCGCTATCGTTACAAACAGTGCCCAGTATCCTGTTGCAAATCCGAGGCCAGCACAAGCCAGATAAAATGCGGTTGAAGAATCAAATGGCAGATAGAGATAAAAAATGATACTGGCCAGTGTCAGCAGGATGAACAAGAACACAATTTTCTTTCGTGATTGCGACAACTGGCTAATCATCCCACTTCCAAAGTCACCCACCGCAAGGGCCAAATAACTATACATCACAGCATCACCTGCGACAACAGTGCCTGTTATTCCCAATTCCTTTGCAAACTCAGGTGAAAACGTAATCAGGATTCCAATCACGTACCATATGGGAAGACCAATCAAGATACAACCTGCAAATTTTTTCAGTCGGGTCGTATCAGTGAAGAGCATGAAAAAATTACCTCGCGAGACTTTCACTTCCTTCACCTTCATAAACAGACTAGACTCAAATACACTTGCGCGGGCAATCAACAACGCTAATCCCAAACCACCACCAATGAAGTAGGTGACTTGCCAGTCGAAATGCTTAGCGATAAAATTAGCCAACACTGCGCCAAATAGGCCGACAGTTGCCACGAGCGCAGTGCCATAACCTCGCAGTTTGGTTGGTAGCACCTCGGAGACCAATGTGATCCCGGCCCCAAGTTCTCCGGCTAGTCCAATGCCAGCAATAAATCTTAAGGTCGCATATTGCTCAACGGAGGTCACAAAACCATTGGCAATGTTGGCTAAAGAATACAGTAGGATTGACCCAAACAAAACCGATAGTCGCCCCCTCTTGTCTCCCATGATTCCCCAAATCAATCCACCTACCAGTAGACCAGTCATCTGCACCTGAAGCAAAAACTCACCCTCATCAAGCAAAGCCTCAGGCGCCACGCCCAGCGACCTCAAACTTGGAATCCTAACAATACTGAATAAAAGCAGGTCATAGATATCAACAAAGTAGCCAAGGGCAGCTACCACCACAGGCAGACTAAACAAGGGTTTGTATTCTTTCATCGACATAAAAATGGTTGCCCTCAAATTAGTTTAGATTCACTAGAAATCAACTATTGTCATCCGGTTAGAAATCAACCATTTATAGAAAAAAGGGAGCATTTTCACTTTTTTACCCCTAATCTCGAACTTGGAAAAGTGATGCATTGTCGAGCCGAGGCGCGCCTGATTTGGAGCGCACATTTGGACGAATCTGACCTTGTAGTCGCACTCCCTGGTATCTTACAAACAACAAAATACTCACATGAAAAGAATGTTCTTACTTCTCACGGTCGTCACGATAATTACGACAGGTGTTGAAGCACAGCGAAAGCGCGGAAGCTCGACTACAGCGAGCAACACTACTACTTACAATGAGAACCTTTACAACGCTCTCGAATGGAGAAGCATCGGCCATTACAGAGGTGGCCGCTCAAGTGCGGTAACTGGCGTGCCTGGCAAGCCGAACCTCTTCTATTTTGGAGCTACTGGCGGTGGAGTATGGAGAACAATTGACGGAGGAAATAGCTGGGAAAATATTTCTGATGGCTTCTTCGGAGGCTCCATTGGCTCCGTTGCCGTTAGCGAATGGGACAACAATGTGATCTATGTGGGCGGAGGTGAAGCCACGGTGCGAGGTAACGTATCCTCCGGCTACGGCATGTGGAAAAGTACAGATGCCGGAAAAACCTGGACGAGCATTGGTCTAAAAAATTCAAGACATGTACCGAGAATAAGAATTCATCCAAGAAATCCGGATCTCGTTTATGCGGCTGTGCTTGGTGATTTGTTCAAGCCTTCTCAAGACCGTGGAGTCTATCGATCAAAAGACGGTGGAAAAACGTGGGAAAAGGTTCTCTTCGCCAATTCAGAAGCAGGTGCAGTTGAACTTGCGATGGATCCGAACAACCCAAGAATCCTTTACGCATCGACATGGAAAATAAAGAGAACTCCTTATAGCCTGGAAAGCGGTGGAGAAGGCTCAGCAATCTGGAAAAGTACAGATGGAGGAGATAACTGGACCAATATTTCTGCAAACAAAGGACTACCCAGCGGTCTTTGGGGTATCTCAGCAGTTACTGTTTCTCCTGTGAATTCCAATAAACTTTACGCGATCATCGAAAATGACAAGGGGGGCATCTATCGCTCGAGCGATGCTGGAGAAACCTGGAGCTATGTGAATGACGAAAGAAAACTACGCCAGCGAGCATGGTACTATTCTAAGATCTACGCAGACACTCAGGATGAGGATATAGTTTACGTGATGAACGTACAGTACCACAAGTCGAAAGATGGCGGAAAGACATTCTCTACGTACAATGCACCTCACGGTGACCACCATGATCTTTGGATTGCCCCTGAAGACAATCAACGTATGGTAATAGCTGATGACGGTGGTGCGCAGGTATCATATGACGCTGGTGAGAATTGGTCTACCTACATGAACCAGCCAACAGCGCAGTTCTATCGCGTTACTACCGACAACCACTTCCCTTATAGAATCTATGGAGCACAGCAGGACAATTCCACCATCAGAATTCTGCATCGCACTGATGGCAATTCAATTGGTGAGCGTGATTGGGAAGAAACTGCCGGTGGTGAAAGTGGTCACCTTGCCGTAGATCCAACTGACAACGACATCGTGTACGGAGGTAGCTATGACGGCTTACTTGAGCGCATTGATCACAAAATCAACGAGTCAAGAAGTATCAATGCCTGGCCGGACAATCCAATGGGGCATGGAGCAGAAGGCGCGAAGTACCGCTTTCAATGGAACTTCCCGATCTTCTTCTCTCCACACAATCCCAAGAAAATGTATGCGGCATCTCAGCATTTGCACGTGACTACGAATGGTGGGCAAAGTTGGGAATTGGTAAGCCCCGATCTTACAAGAAACGACCCAACAAAACTGGGTGCGTCTGGAGGCCCCATTACTAAAGACAACACTGGCGTTGAGTACTACTGTACCATTTTTGCCGCCATGGAGTCACCTTACGAAAAAGATTTGATTGTAACTGGTTCAGATGATGGACTAGTTCATCTCACAAGAGATGCTGGAAAGACTTGGACGAAGATCACTCCTCCGTCAATGCCAGAGTGGAGTATGGTTAACAGTGTTGAGTTCGATCCGTTTGTAAAGGGTGGCATTTACATCGCTGCAACACGTTACAAGTTGGGCGATTATGCTCCTTACCTTTACAAGAGTAAGGACTACGGCAAGACCTGGACGCAGATTACCAGCGGAATTCCTGCAGAACATTTCACTCGAGTTCTCAGAGCAGACCAGAAACGTGCAGGGCTTTTGTATGCCGGAACTGAAGCAGGGATGTATATCTCTTTTGATGACGGTGCAAACTGGAAGCCATTCCAACTTAATCTACCAATTGTACCAATCACGGATCTGACTATTAAAAATGACAACCTCATCGCAGCTACTCAAGGGCGCAGCTTTTGGCTAATCGATGATATTACACCGCTTCATCAATTAAATGACAACGTTGCTGCAAGTGAGTTTCATCTATATAAGCCTATGCCGAGTTATAGAATGAATGGCGGTCAGGGAGGTGGTTATGCTCCAGTTCCAAAGAACCATGGTCAGAACCATCCGAACGGTGTAATGATTCATTTCTTTGTTCGCGACACAGCGAAAACTGTAGCGTCCCTGGAAGTGATGGAGGCTAACGGAACTGTGATAAAGAAATTTGCCACGAAGCCAGACAAGAAAGCAAAGGAGGAACCTTTGAAAATAAAACCAGGCATGAACCGTCACATCTGGAATATGAGATATTCTGATGCCGAAGGATTTGATGGTCTAATCATGTGGGCTGCCAATCTGCAAGGGCCGAAAGCTGTTCCTGGAACTTACAAGGCAAAACTCACCGTGAACGGAAAGGTGATGGAAACTGAATTTGAAATTCTTAAGGATCCTCGCTCTACCGGAACAATAGCTGATATCAAAGAACAATTTGATTTTGCCATCAAAGTGCGTGATCGTTTGTCTGACACCAATAAGGGAGTAAAGAAAATCCGTGAGGCGCGTGACCAAATCAATAGAGTTACAGAGCCTATGAAAGGAGACGCAGAATTTAAGGATGTAACTGATCTAGCTAAAAACATTCTCGATAATATGAAAGGTGTAGAAGAAGAACTGTACCAAACTAAAAATCGAAGCGGACAGGATCCACTAAACTTCCCTGTAAGACTGAACAACAAAATTGGAGCACTTGGAAGAGAAGTGTACGGCAATGATTTCAAGCCGACTGACCAGGTGAAAGCTGTCTACAACGAGCTTTCAGAGAGGATTGAAATCCAGTTAACGGAGTTAAATCGAATTATTAACGAGCAACTACCTGAATTCAACAATCTGATAAGACAGAAAGAAGTGAAAGCCGTAGTTATTCAATAGATAAATTGTTAACCAAACAAAAAGGCTACGCGAACGTAGCCTTTTTGTTTTCATTGCGAAATTACTTTGAGCTCTCCCGGGCAATAATGTAGTAAAGCAATGGGCCGAGTAGTGGCAGGAAGAACACAGCAACCACCCAAAGCACCTTCTTCTCCATATCTTTATTGCTACGCAAAATGTCCAGTATCACAATCACATCGAGAATCAGGACCAGTATGAATAATAGCCGGGCCATCGTCAGTTAACTTCGAGGATTTTGAATAGTTCGTCCAGATCTGGCGTTATAATGATTTCCGTCCTGCGATTCTTCTGTCTGCTCTCCGCAGATGTATTCGCAACCAATGGAGAAAATTCTCCCTTTCCGCTGGCCGTAATTTGATCTGGTGAAACGCCCGCGCGTGTAAGAATTTTTGTAATAGAAGTGGCTCTCATCACACTAAGATCCCAGTTGTCTTGCATGTAGGTTGACTTTTTAGAAATCGGCACATTATCGGTATGACCTTCCACCATGATATGAATGTCCTTCTGGTCCTTCAGCGCCTTTGCAAGTTGCTGCAGTGCTGATACTCCTTTGCTATCAACTTCCACACTACCAGATCTGAATAACAATTGTTCGGCAAGTGAAACATATACCTTTCCATTTTTTACATCAACAGTCAGGTCATTTTCCTTGAAATTTAAAAGAGCATTTGAAATCCTGTTCTTCAAATCCTGAACCGCCCTGTCCTTGTTGGCTAGCACCTGCTCAAGTTCTTTTACTTTTCGTTCACGTTCTTCCAGACTTACGCTCAGGGAGTCATTCAGCTTTCTCGTCCTTTCCAAGTTATCCTGAATAGCCAACAATTGTTCTTTTTGCACGGTCAGATCGCGATTAAGTTTACCGCTACTATTCAGTAAGTTTTTATAATAATCATTGAGTTGCTCGTATTCACTATTAAGATTATCTAATCGAGCTGATGTCGATCGAAGCTTATCCCCCATTTCGGTAGTGTCACTCTTTAATTTTGCAAGGCTTTCATTAAGTGACGTCAGTTCAGCATTAGCCTTGTCAAGTTTTGCTGAAGTTTCTGCCAATTCACCTTCTGACTTTACCTTTTGGGCAAGAAGGTCATCAAACTTTTTTTTCGAAACTATGCAGCTTTGAAGTCCAAAAAGTAAGAAAAGGGACAGAATAAAAAATTTTTGCATGAGGATCTCGTTTACCTTATTGAATCTTAACAGATGTATTAACAAAGAAATACAAAATCAAAAATAGGAAATAAAGTTGGCTTCCATTTAAACCTTTGACCCTACTGGACCTGTCTAAGATAAAGTGAATTTTATGGAAAATTTAAAACAGACAAAATGAACTGGTTAGTAAAAACAAACGAGGATCTGGAAGTTTGGTCTGAGACAGAGTATCGAACAAGGGTAATGAAGTGCGAATATTACGGTGCCAGGCCATTTTGGCAAAAAATCCGAAAACTCTCTCCACCTATATCTGAGGATGTTCTGAAATATGACGTAGGTGAGGTCATTCCATACAAGAGATCTTCTTTGGGAAAGCGATTTGCTGTGATTGTCAAACTCTTCACAGAGGCAGGTCAAAATAAATTTCTTGGCATCGACATAGAAAATAAAAGAAAGGTGATTTCAAGCATAGTTTAAGGTTGGATTGTGTTGATTGAAAACCCCGCGATGCGGGGTTTTCTGTTTTAGCGCTGTTTCGATTTGAGTAACTTTAGAAAATACAGAAAAAAGCAAGGACATGGAAGGAATGTTAAAAGAAGGATCATTTAAAGGCAAAACAATAATCATCACAGGTGGGGGCACAGGTCTCGGCAAGTCGATGGGAAAATACATGCTTGAGCTGGGAGCCAACCTTGTGATCACAAGCAGAAAATCAGATGTTATCGAAGCCACCGCTTCGGAACTTCAAAAGACAACTGGAGGCAAGGTCTTAGCTGTACCATGCGATGTTCGTAAATACGAAGAGATTCTCAACGTAATTGAAAGTGCTGAACGTGAATTCGGTCAAGTCCATGGCGTGCTCAACAATGCCGCAGGAAATTTTATTAGCCCGACAGAAAGACTTTCCCATCGAGCCTTCGATATAGTAGTCGATATCGTACTTAAAGGAACTTATTATTTTACACTTGCTGCAGGTAAAAACTGGATTTCAAAAAAACAACAAGGCACCTTCCTAAATATTGTCACTACCTATGCCTGGACAGGTTCAGGTTATGTTGTCCCCTCTGCCTGTGGCAAAGCTGGAGTACTCGCACTCACGAGATCTCTGGCAGTGGAATGGGCGAAGTATAAAATCCGCTGCAATGCCATCGCGCCTGGGCCATTTCCAACGGAAGGTGCCTGGAGTAGACTGTTACCCGGAGATCTGGTTAAAAAATTCGATCCTGCTGAAAGAATTCCCCTGAAGCGTGTAGGTGAACATCAGGAGCTTGCAAATTTGGCAGCCTACCTCATGTCTGACTTTTCAGCGAACATAAATGGCGAAGTGATCACCATCGATGGTGGAGAATGGCTCAGAAATGGTGGCGAATTCAGTCACTTAGAATTAATTCCCAACTCAATGTGGGATGCACTCGAAAATAGTCGCAAGAAAAATTAGTGGGTTGTCTTAAGTGAAATCAAACTCAGCGCTGATCCATTTACATTGTAAACTTCTAGCGTTTTGGTTGCCTCGTTAAAATAAAGAGTGGCCATCTCAGTCGACTCAACGGGCTGCGCTATCATAGCCACGCCTTCGGAATTATATAAATAAGTGAAGTTTTGCAATTCATCGTACAAACAATAGAATCTTTCCTTCAGGCGATTTTCAACATAGCTCAGGTGCAAATTCATACTTCCAGCATTTTCCACCTCAAACAATTCCTTTCCATCAACATCAAGTACAGCAACGCGACTGGGGTCGACTCTTAGTATTACAAATGATGCGCCCGACACGGACTTAACCAATTCAAACTTGGATGAGCTTGTCTTTTTTAGAAGCACATCCCTGGATTTGATTTGACCATCTAACCCAAATTGAAGTTTCAAACCTTCGGCTGAAACCACCGAAAATTTTGTTGCACCAAGTGAACTGCCTACCGACAGAAAATAGTCTCCTTGAGGCTTAAATCCTAGATCTAACGGAAACCCTTTCAACTTTTCTCCTCTCCTATTCAGGAGCTGAACTGATCCATTCTGCAGAAAGGCAATAAAATAGTCCTTACCAAGCACCCGATGATGGTTGCTACGAAACAAGAATGCTGAGTTCAGGCTCAACGGGTTCCACCCTTCAAGTAGGCCTCCATCTTTATCAGTCAGGTAAGTATTGCCTTTCCCGTCAGTTAACATATATCGATAACGCTTGCTTCTATCGTAGTCAACAACTGTAGAGAATCGGATATCTTTTGATGAGTTTATCTGCTTCGGAAATCCATCAACATATCGGCCTAGCCGATCGACAATGTGAATTGCATTCTCTGTCGTAAAAAAATATTGCAACTTTCCATTAGCATAAAAATCAATCTGGGTGATTTCTCCCCTTATTCTCTGACCTACGTCAACCTTCCAAAGTGCTTTTAAATCTTTTGACAAAAGACAAAAGTTATTGAGTGAATCTTGGAAAACGAGCTCAATCTCTTTTGATAAATGGCTTCTTACTGTCTGGATTGGTGAATTTAAACTCACACCAAAATCAGAGGTTAAACTCGCAATACTCCTTGCTGGTCGTGAGCTAACTTCGTTGCCAAATTGCAGTAATGCATTCAAATAAAAATTTGACTCCAGATGACTTAATTGAAGAGATCCCTTGTCCAAAGCAACTAGTCTTGTTGAATCAACAAATGATTTCCAATGATCATTTACCTGTTCCTTGAGGAGAACAGATGTCAATCTTCCATCAAAGAAAAGATTGATGTTGGATTCCTGCAGTGCATTGCTTAGGTAACGATTCCATTCTACTGATTTCCCCCAGGTATTTTCATTATCGATATCATCGATAAAAGCCTTAAGCAGTTCCACGTTCTCAGAAATCAGCAGAAAATCTTCTATCTGAACAAAGAAACTCTGATCCGAATTATTTCCGAACGGATAAAGAAGTTGTCGAACAAAATTTTTGTGATCAACTAACTTAATCAGGTATCCAGAATAATTTTCAATGTACAGGGTGTCCTTCTTTTCGGCAGCAATCTTTGATGAAAGCTCATCAAAGACTGATACCTCATTTTCGTTCTCACTTAGCTTAAGGATCGTAACTTCATCTCGACTCGACTGCAAATAGCAAAACGCAAATTGATTCCCAACAGATCTGCGAACAGATGAAATATCGATTGACATTTTACTGAGTGAACTCTCGAGACTATCAACAGACTTAATATTGCGTGATACCAGATATTCTTTTTGATTGGCAAACCATAGCGCAGGATCGGATATTCCAAAGTGCATTAACACAGACGTCCTGTTCGACACGAGGCGGTCAACATCTATCGATTGTGGTCTCTGGTCAACAAACAAATCCAACACACCGCCACCTAGATTTTGCATAAATCCATTCAGTAGGATACCGTTTTCATTAACCTTAATATCAGCAAGGCTGGCCCCTTGTACATCAAAATCATTTTTTAGGTGTGAATTGAGAAACAATTGAATGAAGGTTTCAAAATTGGTTGCATTCAGATAAAGATTTCCTTCATCAGATTGTAGTGCCGGTAGTTTGAATAACAGCGCATTAGTTTCTTTGAATCTTTCCGAATGGGTGGCGTTACGCATGCGCAAGGCTCCCTCAAGCAAAAAAGATGATTCACTAATTACAATCACATTATCTACAATAGCATATGATAGTCTCGATTTCTTATCCTTGAAAAATTCATGGATCTCAATTCCATTGTATGATCTCTTACCTGGGATAAATTGGTCGCCAAGTGACTTCTTAAATTCACTCAGTTGCTGATCAATTATTTCAGTATTCACATCTGCGTAAAACACCAACTCAAAGTCGTCCCTTGATGATGGATGAAATGAGATCAATGCTTTACTTAGGAAGGGTAGCTTTTGTTGCCGGTGTAAATCGAAAACTTCATTTGAAATCATTGTCTTATTCAGCACTGGAATAAGCGATATCTTTTGTCCAAATGTTTGGAGATTGTTGATCTCAACTACTAGCGAAGCATCTGACGAAACGAGGTTCCAGGGGCTAATCTTGTCTTCTTGTGATTTCTGATACACCCATACAGCTCCCCCAGCAAGTATGATAATGACTAAAGTGATTATGAGAGGGGTACGCTTCACGAGGTGAAGTTGGTTTCAGTCGAAAGATACAAGTGAAACGATGGATTGCCAACCCAATCGATTTCGACTGCCAACCAGTATTCTTGACAGCCTTAGTTAGGGCTGTCCATAAAAACAAAAAACCCCGAAGATTACTCCTCGGGGTTTTGGTCTGCCTTTAGGCAGATAAATAAAAAAAGGCAACGACTTACTCTCCCACGTTTTACCGCAGTACCATCAGCGCTGGTGGTCTTAACTTCTCTGTTCGGAATGGGAAGAGGTGAGCCCCACCGCTATAGTCACCTTAAGCTCTTTAGTCC
>JAGQYM010000056.1 GCA_020436085.1 Cyclobacteriaceae bacterium | reverse complement strand
CAATATTCATCGGAGATTGTCAAAGCACTAATGACAAAGACTGACTGAAAGAATCATTAATTTGTACACAAGAAAAATAACTACCCCCATGAGATACTTCTTGCTTCTGACTTCACTACTATGGATTTCGTGCACCACCTCAAAAGAAACGACCCAGGATACGGGCGGCCTCGACTTCAAGCGAATTGCGGCTAAGATCATTAGTCAGGCAGATGTGCAAGCCGGAGAGCGCGTTTTGATCGTAACAGACCCAGGTCGTTTCGATCCCCTTGTCGGTTATTTGCGCCAGGAAATCGAAGAGCGAGATGCCAAATACCTCGGAACAGAAAGCCTCGGCAAGTCGGTCAACCCCGAATGGAATACAGATTTTGTAATGGGTCTTCAAAACCGTGCAGGAGAGGAGTTGGCTAACTACATGATGGAAGTTGATCTGGGAATCATGCTGCCAGGCCCGACACCAGTTGATATTGTTTATGACGGCATGCAGAAAGTGTTGAAAAGAGGAAGCGGTCGCACAATTCATTTTCACTGGCGGGGAGCCTACGACCTGAACGGAAAGCTGTTTCAGCCAGACTCCACAGTCGACCAATTCTATCAACGCGTTCTTTTTGATACCGACTATAAATCACTTGCCGAAAAGCAGAAGCAATTCGAACAAGCAATGAGAGGACAATGGATTCAGGTGACTACACCAGCAGGTACAGATATCAAATTTCAAATAGGAGATAGGCAAGTGACCAAACAGGATGGCAACGCTGCCCTTGCTCACATGAAAGATGCAAGAACCTTGATCGACAGAGAAGTTGAGTTACCTTCAGGCGCCATTCGCGTGGCACCCATCGAAGAGTCAGTAGAAGGTACAATCGCCTTTCCCGATGCCCAATGGAACGGTGAGATGGCAAGCGGAGTAGTAGTAACTATCGCTGGTGGAAAGATCATAGAGGTGAAAGCCAATAATAATCTCGAATCAGTGCAGGCTGAAATGGAAGGTGGCGGTGCAGCTTCACAATCCTTCCGTGAGTTTGCCCTTGGTTTTAATCCTTTGCTCGCAATCCCAGATACTAACCCTTGGATCCCGTACTATGGATATGGCGCAGGTGTTGTTCGGCTATCCCTCGGAGACAATACCGAGCTCGGTGGCAATGTCACAGGCGGCTATGTACGTTGGAATTTCTTTACCGATGCCACAGTAAAAGTAGGAGATGAGGTGTGGGTGGAGAATGGAAAGTTGATCAGGTAGAAATTTGTCCGGATAAACCCTGCACAAGTTTATTCCAACAAGTCGCACCAACTTTATGGATTCTTTGAATCCTCAACTCATAAGTTTGCCGGCATGAAAACTAGGCCAGTGACCGTGGCAGTATTTGCTGCGCTATTATTCCTTCTACAGTCGTGCGAAGAACGTAAAGCAGAAAACACGTCCGATCACAAAATTGGGTTTAAAGTACTTCGATTTTTTCGAGAGGCTGATCCATTCTTCCCCGATAGCGCAGGCGTAAAGACACGGCCGGTCTTCGCCAGAATATGGTACCCGGCCAATGCTTCAGACAATACACTCGATTATAGTTCCTATTTCACCGAGCTAAATGCCGAAGAGAATTATTTAAAGGAAGACAACCAGCGAGTTCATGCTGAAATGCGATGGCATCGACTAATCAGCTCATTTGCTGACCTTGATTCCAGTCACGTTACAAAAGTCATCGACTCCTTATTGCTAGTTAAATCAAACGTGCATCTGAATCCAGATCCATTGAAAACCAAATACCCTTTGGTAGTGGTCGCAGGGGGACTGCCAGAGTATCATCTTTTTTTGATTGAACAGATAGCCAGCAAAGGATTTGTAGTTGCTTCAATTCCGAGACTCGGATTTTCGCTCGGTGAGCGATTGCCCTTTGATGCTGACGGAGCAGCGTTGCTAAGAGATGACATGACACACCTCGTCACTGAACTCACTAAGCTTGGGTTTGTAGATGGCAGTCAACTATTCTGGGTGGCATGGAGCTATGAAGGCATTCCTGCCATTACAGCGGCTACTGAATTTGAAAACACAAAGGCATTAATAAGTTTCGATGCTTCCCTGGGTTATACGTACGGATCCTCATTGCTTCAAGACAGCGTTTCATTTGCTGCAACTAAGATTTCTTTTCCCATAGTGCATTTTACCGGACCCGCCATGGATCACGGAAAGAGTTTTGGCCTGCTCCATGCTTTATCTCAACACTCCATCGTCAACGTTATTAAAGTACCCGACATGACCCACGCGCAATTCACGTCAATAACGTCCGTTGCTGTACCATCATTCTCAGGTCACGATGCTCATGCGCCATATACTAACGCTGCAGACTTAGTCTTGCTACTTCTGCAGGAATCTGAAATTACAGATGAAAGCATCAGGGCAGTCGTGTCGCGAGACACTTCAATACAACAGCTCTCTGATTTCTGAACTATTTCTTTTCCTCTTCCTCTGTCTTTTGAGTTGTCTCCATCGGCAAACTTGGAATGCGGCTCCATTCTTCCATGGAACCGTCATACAGTTTCATCGGATATCCCAATACCCGACCTGCGAGATACACCACGCTCGCAGTTTGGCCTATGAAGCAATACATGACAATCTCATTATCCTTGTTAGGAGACACTGGCGTAAAATATGCTGACAACTCATCAGAACTCTTAAAGACATTACTATCATTGACCATCTCATTGTAAGGAATATTCTTAGCGCCTTTGATGTGGCCATCTCGTGGATAGCCCACCGGCTCTCCATCATAGTAGCGTTTGAAGCGAGCATCAACAATCGTAGTACTCGGAGCATCAAGTTTATGCAACACATAGTCCTTGTCTACCAAAACGGGATTTACCTGAACTTTAAACTTTCCCTTCTTCACCTCGGGAGTCTCAGTCGACACCGCGTACCCGGCTTTCTTCCAACCTTCAAGTCCGCCATCCAGCCACATCACGTTTCCTTTCAGCCCGAAGTACTCAAGCATGAGAAACATCCGCGCGGTCACCGTTACATCATCTTTGAAAAAACAGACAACAACTTTTGAATCATTATTGACGCCTAGTTCGCGCATGGTCCTTTCTGCACTCTTTGTGTCAATGGCGTTCATGTTGCCATCAGGGGTATTCGGTGCAAGCCACCCATTCCACAAAAAACGGGCACCAGGTATGTGCTCCGACTCGTAGTCAAGTTTCATCCGGTTCACCTGAAGTATCACCAGATTGGGATCGCTCAGATGTTCATTCACCCATTGTGGCGTTACAAGTATTTCTTGTGCGACCGCAGTGGTTATCGATAATATGATGATCGTCAGAATGGAACCTATTCTCATGGCTTTGAATTGTTTTGATAACCTGATATTCTTAAATGTAAAGTTTGTTGGTGATAAAAATCAGTTTTTGCAGCGCTGAAATAGACTATTTTTGAAAAAAGCACTTTTTACCTATGCGTTACTTCCATCTTCTCATATTGAGTTTTGTTGCTGCGGCTTGCAGTGTTAAGGTCCATTCTAAGCAAGATAAAGCCACTGACTTCACCAAGTACAAAACGTTTTGTTGGCTCAATGGATGCGAGTTTACTTATTCCGGCCCCACTTATTTAAATGATAGTCTGTTGAGAGAAAAGATAAAAGACGCAATTGTGGCAGAACTCACCAGCAAAGGTCTGGTTAATGACGAAAATAACCCGGATCTCTTAATTGACTTTCACATCTCCGTTGAAAATGAGTCTTCAGTTGTTTATCATCACCATGACGATGACCGCTATCAGTTCAAACCATTTGCAGAACCTGAGGTAGTCAATTATCTAAAGGGTACTATCGTCATTGATATGGTGGATAAACAAGATGCCAAGATGGTATGGAGGTCAGAGGCCATCGGATATATGGATATTCATCCAGATCTGACTGAGAAAAATATCAGGAAAGGTATAAAGTATACGCTGAAAGACTTCCCGCCAAAGCAGCCAAAGACCCAACCTTAATCTGCGATTTTCTTTAAACCAGACTAGGATCTCACTGGATTTAGTCGTTCCAACAATCAAATCTTGTTAGGTTCAAGAAAATTTTGAACCCTTGTGGGTACTTGATCGTAAAATAGGTTTGATCCTTACCGTAACCTATGATTTCCAACTTCTTCCGGACCGCCTGGCGTAATATTCTGAAGTACAAAACTTACGCTACCATCAATTTTATCGGGCTCACCTGTGGTCTCACCCTTTCTCTACTCATTTTCACTTACATACGGCAGGAGGTTAGCTTCGATACGTTCCATGAGAAGCTGGACAGGATTTATCGGATAAAGTATTACGCGCCCAATGAGTTGCTTTTGGCGAGCACGCCTCCACCAATAGCGCCCAGAATGAAAGAATTTTTTCCCGAAGTAGAGGAAGCAGCGAGGATATACGGAAGAAATGTAAGCATCACGAGAGTGAAAGGGGATGAGTCAGACTCTTACGAAGAGAACTCCGTCTTCTTTGCTGATTCTACCATCACCAAAATCTGGACACTCGATTTTATTGCCGGTGATGCAGAGCGAGCCCTAAAGGAACCCTTCACGATTCTTATCACGGAAGATATGGCCACCAAGTATTTTGGCGATGAGAACCCAGTTGGTGAGTCGTTGATTTTTGGTGGTAATCTTTCCTTCAAGGTAGGCGGTGTAGTGAAAGAATTCCCGACATCTTCTCACATTCGATTCAACATGCTGGTGCCTTACGACAATATGTTTGATCTGGAGGCACCCGAAGGGGCAGACTTGCTAAGAAGAAATCTGGACGTCAATTTTATAGTCAGCCATTCCTATACGTATGTTTTGTTAAAACCCGGGGCCGATCCTCAAAAGGTGAACGATCGATTCGATGCTTTTATAAAACAGTATGCACTACCTCAACTTCAGCGTGGGCAAAGGTTTGAGTTGTTCCCGATGGCGGATATTCACTTGAAGTCGGACATGCTCGCAGAACCTGGCTTTGTAAACTCCTACAATACGCTTTACATATTTGCCGGAGTTGGATTGCTCACGCTGCTGATCGCCTGTATTAACTACATCAACCTCGCAACTGCGCAATCCTTCACACGCATGAAGGAAATTGGCATAAGAAAAATTTTGGGATCTGCACGAGGTCAGATGATCGGTCAGTTTCTTATGGAAAGCTTTTTATTCTGCGCCATCGCGTTCATCTTGTCACTGGCAGGATTGTACTTCACGCTTCCAACACTTAACCAGCTTACTGGAAGTGAACTGGAATTTGTACAGGCTTTGGATGCGACAACCATTGGTGCAGCGGTCATCTTACTACTGTTCATTACGCTGCTAGCAGGTGGCTATCCTTCCATTTTTGCCACGCAGTTCGATTCGGTGAATTCAATCAAGGGATCAGGAGTATCTGCGGGCTCGTCAGGAAACTGGCTGAGAAAGGGGCTGGTAGTATTTCAGCTATTAATTACATCAGCGCTTTTGTCGGGATCGTTGATGATCGTAAAGCAACTTCGATATCTGGAAAATCGGCCGCTAGGATTCAATAAAGAAAACATATTAGTAGTAAGGCTGCAGAGCCAAAACCTGAATGCCGTGTTCACTGGTAGTGATGAAACTTTGAATGAACGACTTAATTCATTCAGGGCAACCATCGAGGGTCAATCTTCGGTTCGATCAACATCGACACTGACAAATGTGCCGGGCGCTGGTCTTACCTACAGGGGTATTGTGCCGGAAGGTTTCACAAGTGATGACAATATGTTTGCTGGAAGCCTTGGAGTGGATTATGATTTTCTGAAGACGTTTAATATTGAATTGATAGCGGGCCGGGACTTTAGCCGCGAAGTGGGATCAGATCCGGCCACGGCCTTTATTGTTAACGAGACCGCAATCAAAGACTTTAATTGGGGATCAGTAGCTGATGCCATTGGTAAGACCATAAATCTGGAAGGCAAGGAGGGTAAGGTGATAGGCGTAGTGAAAGATTTCAACTCACAATCCCTTACTGCACCAATGACCGGAATCGTAATGGACATCCGTCAACGTTATTCACTCCTGGCTATTAGTTTGCTAAACGAGAACACACAGGATAATATTGATTTGCTTGAGGCAAAGTGGAATGAGCTGTTTCCGGAAAAGACTTTTGAATTCTTTTTCCTTGATCAACAACTCAATCAACAGTACCTGAGATACCAAAACTTTGGCAGTATCATCAACTACTTCACCATCATCGCTGTTTTGATTTCGTGCCTCGGTGTTTATGGATTGATTCTTTTTGTGGTGCAGCGGAAAGTGAAGGAAATAGGGGTGAGGAAGGTTCTTGGCTCCTCTGTAACCGGAATATTGAAGTTGATCTTTACTGAGTTTGTGTGGCTGATCCTGATCGCATTTGTAGCCGCAGTGCCGTTTTCTTACTACTTAATATCAAGATGGTTTGAGAACTTTGTTTATCACACCAACATTGACGTAATCACGTATGTATTGAGCCTTGGACTGGTCGTTGTGATTGTATCGGGTACAATTATCTACAACGCATTCAAAGCAGCAACAGCAAACCCAGTGACCTCACTACGGAGTGAGTAATCACCGCCTCTTCTTTAGATTCTCTGCTTTCCACTTCATCGCTGTAAGTACGCGTGTGCGTCCACTGGGATGATCGAAAAGTAAAATCTCCTCAAGAGGTCCCGGATTTATCTTTCGGTACTCAGACAATTTCATCGCCACCGATGCAAAACCATCAGGCTCGCGCGATGCATTCAATCCGAAAACATCAGCCTCCTGCTCATTCGTTCTGATGATAGAGTTAATAGCCGGCCGCGCAAGAACAAAGTAAACCGAGAACAACGCAACAAACAGCGGAAACGTGGCGATATCACCAATCTCCTTCGATGACCAGTTGCCGCCCCAGCGTGCAACTACCTTTTTAAACGACCAATGCACAAACCCAAACCCAATAAAAATGATCACAGTAAAGTACACCAGGCTTTCATAAACGTGATTCAATACATAGTGGCCCAGCTCATGACCCATCACAGCTTTCACCTCTTCAGGCGTACAGCGATTCAGCAAATTGTCATTCAAAGAAATCCGAATCGTATTGCCGATACCACTTACGTTCGCGCTGATTCGATCGCTTTGTTTCGATGCATCAAACTGATAAACATTGTCAACAGGTACACTATTCGCCCTCGCCATAGATAGAATGGCTTCCTTCACCGTTTCATCAGTCAGTGGAGTGTAAGTATTAAACAAAGGACTGATAAACACTGGTGCAATCAGGATCAGGAAGAACAGGATCACAAAAGAAAATCCACCTGCCCATTTCCACCAGTTCTCCTTCAGCCTTCTGATGGCACTGTAGATTCCCACCGTGAGCAAGCTGCCAAGGATGATCGAAACAAGCAGCCCTTTAAACTCTTCACCCATCCATCCGCCAAAGCTCAGGTTGCTGAGATCATATTGATGCTCGCGGAAGAAGTTCTCATAGATATTCAGCGGATAGGAGAGTACATAGGCCGCGATGAAATACAAAGCCACATAAATAAAATTTTGAACGTTGACATTTTTTGCCTTTGTCGCAATGGACTTTAGCCGCTGCGACAATCCCTTCGACATAAATATCCACGCAACAGCCAACCCATATAGCAAATCCCAAAGGATCAGCCAGTAGCCTCCTTCAAAATATGAGTCAGACTTTGCTTTCTGCTCTGCCGTCATTGTGTTGAGGTATTTCTCAGTCGCAGCATACGGATCGAAATCCTGAACGCTGGCTTGTTGATCAACTCTGGCATCAACCTGCGTTGTATCCTGATCTTGCGCAAAAGCAAGCGTCATAGTCAGGAGAGCAGCCAGCAAAAAGCAAAGCCTTCTCATATCATAAGTGATTTTGTGTCTCTTAAACCAGATCGGCAGGGAAAGGCTGATCCAGCGACTCACTCGGCTGAGTAAACCACTTCACACCCTCCTCCGTCATGTACGCACAGTCTTCCAGTCTCACACCAAACTCTCCATAAATGGAAACATTAGGCTCAATACTGAAGCACATGCCAGGCGCAAATGGCTGTTTGTTTTCCAACACCATGTTGCCCCACTCATGACCATCCATACCGATACCATGACCCGTGCGGTGAGGTAAACCCGGAACCTTATACCCCGGCCCAAACCCGGCATCAGTAATAACTTTTCGTGCAGCGATGTCAACGTTCTCTGCAGGATCACCAAGAATGGCTGCTGCAAATCCCGCTGCCTGCGCTCTCTTCTCCAGATCAAATATCTCACGCTGCCTTGCAGTAGGCTCACCGAACACTACTGTACGACTAATGTCCGAGCGATACCCTTCTACACCACAGCCTCCATCCATCAACACGATATCTCCCTTCTTCAAATATTGTTGTTGAATACTACCGTGAGGGTATGCAGACGCCTCGCCAAAGTTCACCATGCAACCACCACTTACACCCATGCGCTTGTGCGCTTCCGAAGACAAGGCAGAAAACTGCTGAGGAGTCATGCCCTCCTCAAGCATCTCCATACAAATCTTATGTGCAATCAACGTAATGTCATTGGCCCGCTGCATCAGCGCAAGTTCTGTAGGCGTCTTAAACATGCGAAGAGGAACCGTGATAGGATCACCGCTCACATAGTTCAAGTGTGAAGCTTCTTTTCTCACACCATCATATAAAAAGAACCGGACACGCTCCTCCATCGCCACCGTTCCGTTTCTCACACCCATGTCCTTCAGAGCGCCAGCTACAACCTTGTACGGACTTTCATGTTCTTCCCAAATTCGAATTTCACCATCAATGGTCATCAGTTCTTTAACCCGCTCAGCCTCAAAGCCCGGACTCACATATTTAACATCGCCCGTTGCCGGAATGATAGCCGCCAGCATACGCTCACTTTGTCCCCAACGAATGCCAGTGAAGTAATCCATGGTCGTGCCAGCGTCAAGGTAAAGAGCAGCAATCTTGTTTTCAGCCATTAACTTTTGCGCCCTCTCAATGCGACTCATTCGCTCCTCCTTTGTGATAGGCTTGATATCACCAACCATGTTTTTGAGTTTGTCCATCGGTGATGAAGCAGGCGGTGGCGTAGCAGCTGTAGAACACCCGGCAAGCAAAGCAGCGCCTGCAGTGGAGCCAGCTGATAGTTTTATGAAGTCGCGTCTTTTTAAAGTCATGGTAGAAAAGAGGTTTGGTTTAGGTATTGAATATGGTTGAAGTTAGTTACAAATCAGACAAATTGTATGTAAGTGGCGATCAGCCATGAACTAAAGCCACTTTTTCCTTTTGAAATAGAAGATCATCCCGGCCGTTATGAGGATCATGATCGCCCAAATTCCATAATAGCCATACGTCCATTCCAGCTCCGGCATATTCCGGAAGTTCATACCATACACACCCACAATGAATGTCAGCGGAATGAAAATCGTAGCCACGGTAGTCAACACCTTCATCGTCTCATTCATTTTATGACTCAACGAAGAGAAGTAAATGTTCGTCAAACTCTCAAGCGTAGTGTAAGTCGAGTTAGCCTCTTCGATAGCATTCGAACAGCTGTTCTTCAAATCCCGGAAGTACTTTCTATTTCTTTTGTTAATATAATGTGTGCGATCCTTTAGGATGTTCGTGAGGGCTTCCTTAAAAGGCGACAGCGACTTCTTTATTTTATCTACATCTTTTTTGTTCTTCTCAAGGTGAAGTAGTGTTCGTTGGCTGGGGCGTGTCAATGTCTCCTTTTCGAGCAGTGCTACTTCCTGGTTGATATAGTCAATCGATTCAAAATAGTTGTCGAGAATAGCATCCAGCAGTTGGAACAGAAGGAAATCACTTTCTCTTTTTCTTACCAATCCCAAATCCTCCCTCAGCTTATTTCGAATGTGATCGAAGTGATCGCCCATCTCTTCCTGGAAAGACACCACATAATTTTTTCCCAGCACAAAAGAGAGTTGCTCAATCTTCAGATGATGATTGGCGTCCTTTAATATAGATTTGATACTGAAGAAAATGTAGTCCTCATAGTCATCCACCTTGGGTCGCTGTGTAGTATCAACTACCTGCCGCACCGTCAGTCGTTCCAGGCCCAGCACCTGCCCGATGTTTTCAATCACATCCACATCGTGAATGCCGTGAATATTAAGCCAGTTGTTAAAACTTGGGTTAGCAGGGTCTATCGCAATACAATCGCTGATACCCTCTCGCTCCTCACACACAGATTCATTATATCGGAACAGTTGTAGCTTTACCTCTTCGAGCTTCTTCTCACCAATAAACGTAAGTTCCGTTTTACCCTTCGCCTCACTTTTTAACTTTGAATAGAAATTAAGGTTGGGGATTCCTCCAGTGATTTGTGAAAGGGACTTGAGACTCTTCTGCAATATCTCGTCCGGTTTCTTCAGCGTGTCCAGTATCTTACCTTTCATGCCGGTTAAGTTACTCACCCATTCTGCAAATGGCAATCAGGAACAGACCATTTTCGGACAGCGTCAAATCATGTCCTCAAGTTCACCGTTTCCAAACCTGTAAATTACCGTCTTTCACTCCGTTGGGCTAATTTTGATTTTTATGTTTGTGTCCAACCGCCTCGTTAGTGAAATATGCGGTCAAACTCATTGTGGTTTGTTTCGAAGGCTATTGATTTTTGTGACTTTGACGGTGTATGGGATGGCCTCGGTTGGTCTGCTAGGCACATCGTGGACGCTTTTTCATAAAACATCATTTCAATACCTCGTCAAAGAAGGCGCCTTCTCCAATCTCACCACATTCACCTTCACCTCCGAACAGTTCGAAACCCTGCAATGGATGGAAGAAGGAAGGGAATTTAAACTTGACGGTAAAATGTTTGACGTTTCCGAAATCGAAAGAGTCGGGGACAACTACCTGGTCAAATGCAAACATGACGTGATTGAGTCAGTGGTTCGTGATTTCTTTGATGACGAACAGGGAGACGTAGGCGATCACGGAAAGCCAAAAAAGAAAGACGGACAAAACAAGAATAGAGTTTCTAAATTTTTTCCCGGACAGAAGACCGCTTACGAACCCGAGTTCTTGTTGTTTCAACCGCTTACCTATTCTCAGCTAAGCGAATATTCTACCACAACTTTAAGGGAAGTTGAATCCCCACCACCCGAACAAGTCCTTTCTCCAACAGTCTGACAATAGAATACACTGCCTGCACACAAGCGTGATCAGGAGTAGTGTGCAATATGTTCTGCAAGTCGCAGACACAGACTGATTTTACTTAACAATGGTTTGAACCAGTGTGTCTCTGTCCTTATCGACCGAGTCACATCGGGCATGACCTATTCAAAATTTATTTCTTAATGACTTTTATGAAAAAGATATACTTATCATTTTTTGGACTACTTATTACCCTTTCCCTAATGGCCCAATCAGGTCAGCTTACAGGTAAGGTGTATGATGGAGCGGACAACCACCCGCTCGTGAATGCGCACGTGCAGTTGATCGGTGGAGGTGGAGCAACCACTGACAGTCAGGGTATGTTCACCCTCAACTGCAATGGCGGTGGCGATCTTGTTATCTCGTTCGTGGGATACCGGACCATTCGCAGAAGAATTGAAAACTGTAGCGAACAGGCCGACATCTCCATGGCAATGGCCAATCAAATATTGGATGATGTTGAAATTACAGCAACGTCCAACGTCAATCGTTCTATCCTTTATCAACCAGCTTCCATTTCTAAGATGAGTGAAGTGGAGATTAACCGCGGCAATGGATTGTTCATGGATGATGCCATAAACACCAACGTTACTGGAGTCTACATGACAAGGAGAGCCGTCTCTTCAGGTCAGCAATTTAATATCCGTGGCTACGGTAGCGGAGTAGGGTTCCGTGGAGCAAGCAACAACTTCGATGGACAAGGATACAAAGTATACCTCAACGGAATTCCGATTACCGATGCCGAAGGGATTACGCTGATGGATGACATCGACTTCGGATCAATTGGAAACGTAGAAGTTGTCAAAGGCCCTGCCGGATCACTTTATGGCTTGGCGATTGCCGGAGCTGTCAACCTCGAAACCATAAAACCGCAAAGAGGTAAAACATCAATCGGACAGCAAGTGCTCGTGGGTGGTTACGGCCTCAGCCGCTACACCACACAACTTCAAATAGGAGGCGACCGGTCATCGCTATTGGTGAACTATGGCAAGCAACATTCAGACGGATTCATGAGTCACAACGAATCGAAAAAAGACTTCGTGAACCTGATGGGCGAATTCACCCCCAATGCAAAGCAGAGCATCAATACCTACTTCGGCTACAGTCACAGCTATGACGAAAGAGGAGGTGAGTTGACAATCGCACAATATGATGCAGGTGACTACACAGGTAATCCTAACTACATCAAAAACAATGCGCACTCAGAGATCATCAGCTTCAGAGCAGGAGTTAATCACACCTATCATTTTAGCGATCATGTCAGCAACACATCCACATTCTTTGGATCAGGCGTAAGCAACAACTCAAGTTCTGCTGGCGGCTGGACAGACAAGACCCCTGTCAACTTTGGTTTCCGCTCAACTTTTGATTTCAAACTTGACCTCGGTGGCGACTTGAACCTCAGCGGTATTGCCGGAGCCGAGTCACAAAAACAATACGCGCAAATCGTTGGCTACCGCATGGTAGCAGATAGTACCAACCTCAGCGGTTACAACATCATCGGTGACCTGCGCAGCAATCAGATGGCACAGTCAGGTACCACCTCACTGTTCACAGAGTGGACCCTGTCGTTGCCAAGTGATATCTCGATCACGGCCGGAGTAGGCGTCAGCAGCATGAACATCGAACTCGATGATCGCGTTTATTCTGCCGCCAACAACAGACCTTCCGGTGGAAGACCAACACACTACGAGATCACCTACGACAACCTGGTGTCACCTCATATTGCCATCAACAAAGTGTTCAACAGTTCATTCTCCGCTTATGCATCATATAGCAAAGGCTACAAAGCTCCCGTTAGTTCCAACATTGTGATCTCTACAACCGGCCAGTTGAACACAGGGTTGAAACCTGAAGTGGGCACACAGTTTGAGATCGGAACAAAAGGATCACTGCTGGATGGCAAGCTGAACTATCAGGTTGCATTCTTCGATGCAGAGTTTGCTGACAAGATGACTTCTGTTGCAGTTCCATTAAACGGAACCACCACAGCCTACACCTACATCGCCAATGGTGGAAGTCAGCAAAACAGAGGGCTGGAAATTTCTACCACCTACAACCTGATTCAATCCAACGAAGGTACATTCAAAATGGTGCGTCCTTTTGCCAACCTCACTTACTCTGATTTCAACTATAAAGATTTCAGATATGAGTCGATTGTAGGAGGGCAGCCTTCATCCGTTGACTATAGCGGAAATCCTGTAGCAGGTGTATCACCAATCGTAGCTAATCTCGGAGTCGATGTTGCCACCAACAGCGGCTTCTATGGCAATGTGAACTACTCATTCAAAGATGCCATGCCAATCACCTCCGATGATGCATTCGAGTCAAACATTTATCGTTTGGTAAATGCGAAAGTCGGCTATCGCAAAGTACTGTCCGATCATTTTGATATTGACGCCTACTTTGGTGCAAACAATCTTACCGGTCAGCAATACTATTATATGGTGTTCATCAACCAATTGGCCGATGCCTACATCCCCGCTCCCGATAAAGCGAATTACTTTGGAGGAGTCAATCTAAAATACATATTTTAACAAATCGAGGGCGACCCGTGTGTCGCCCTCTTTCCTAAACGCTGAGATATGAAAAATACTTTGTTAATACTTGTTTCACTCTTGCTGCTCACCTCGTGCGGCAGGTTTGCCAACAAAGATCAGAAAACAGAAAATGAAGAGCGGATAGTATGTATTGCCAAACAATACAACGAAATCATTTACGCACTACACGCAGAGCAAAACCTCGTGGCCGTTGACCTGTCGAGTACCTATCCGCCAGAAATCAAAGACCTTCCCACTGTCGGCTATCATCGTGCCCTCAGCACAGAAGGAATATTGTCAATGAAGCCAACACTCATCATCCACGACAACAACGTTGGCCCTGAACATGTAATGACCCAAATGGAAGAACTGAAAATTCCAATGCATGTTTTCGAATCGAAGGGCAACGACATCGAAAGTGCCAAAGCATTGGTAACCGAAATGGGAAAGTACTTTGACAGAACCAAAGAAGCCGACTCACTCAACGCCAGGCTCGATGCAGACATGAAGACCGCCATCGAATCACAGTCGAAGTACACAACCACACCACGCGTAGTCATCATACACTACGGACGTGCCAACAACGTGTATCTCACACTTACAGAACATAGCACCGGTGCCGACATGATCCGGTTGGCAGGCGGAATGGTACCCATCAATGGCGAACGCGGAATGATGCAACTCTCAGCAGAAGTAATTGCAGCATCAAATCCCGATGTGATCCTGTTGACCGACTTCGGTTATGATCGTTTAGGCTCACCCGAAGAAATCAAACAGCTACCCGGAGTCGCAGGCACGAAGGCAGCACTCAACAATCGCATCTATCGCGTAGAAGAACACGACATGGTATACCTCGGACCACGCACAGGTGAGATCATTTTACGATTACAGGAACTAATTCACAGAGATGAGCAAGCTCAGTAACAGGGGTAGTCGCTGGATTCCTGTTTTTGGTGTCTTGTTGTTTATTACGTTCGTTTTTTCTCTGAAGCTGGGAGCCATCTCCATCACGTGGAGTGAAATCCAGACTTCACTTTCCAAGTGGCTGACTGATGGTGACCTCAACCTGACAGAGAGAATATTTTTTCAGATTCGACTGCCGCGAGCCCTCGCAGGTGTGTTGGTAGGAGCAAGCCTTGCCGTGGCCGGTGTGCTCATGCAAGCACTCTTCCGCAATCCCATCGTTGAGCCAGGGTTGATCGGTACCTCCAGTGGCGCTGCGTTTGGTGCATCACTATACTTCGTCCTGGGCGCAGTCATCAAAGTACATTTTGGCGAATGGACCCTGCCTCTAGCCGCTTGTTTTGGAGGAACCATTTCCACCGTCTGCGTCTTTCTTCTCGCACAGAACCGCTCCACAGGAAAGAGTTCAATCGTCACACTCCTGTTGGTAGGCCTCGCCATCAATGCCCTGTTTCTAAGTGGCGTAGGTTTTCTCTCTTACCTCGCACGCGATCCACAGGCACGCTCCATCACATTCTGGAACCTCGGCACACTATCCGGTGCCAACTGGGTTTCAGTTTCAATCATTGGAGCAGTCACCATCGTGTGCACCTTCGTGGCGATGAGATACGCAAAGCAACTCAACGCACTCATGATGGGCGAGGAAGAGGCTGTCTTGCTCGGAGTGAACCTAAAACGTTTACAAATCATCATCATCGCCATCAACGTACTGTTGGTAGCAGTGTCCACCGCATTCATGGGAATAATATCCTTCGTGGGTTTGGTAGTGCCACATTTACTACGACTGATGAATGGATCAGACAATAGATTTTTAATTATAGGTAGTGCACTCGCAGGAGGAATACTCCTCAGCCTTGCCGACCTGGTATCACGATTGCTGTTGGCACCCGCAGAATTGCCAATCGGCATCGTTACCTCATTGGTAGGCGTTCCCGTGTTCATTACCCTGTTAAGAAAAAGACAATACTTCTTCTGATATGCTGGAAGCAAAGAATATAACCGTGACTGCCGGCAGCAAGAAGTTGCTGGACGATGTGTCGGCACAGTTCGCACCCGGAAAACTCAACCTCATCATCGGACCCAATGGCGCAGGCAAGTCAACCCTGATGAAAGTGCTGAGCAAGCAGAACACACGCTATGAAGGCGAAGTGCACTATCAGTCATCCAACATACGCACACTGTCCGATCTGCAGATGGCAAAAGTCAGAGCCGTGCTTTCACAAAACATTGACCTCGCATTCCCACTCGAGGTGTGGGAGGTAGTCATGATGGGCCGATACCCGCACTTCACCGGCTCCCCTCGTCTCATCGATGAACAAGCTTGCGAAGAAGCGATGAAGTTTTTTGAAGTAGAAGACATGGCAGAACGAAACTACCTCACACTAAGTGGAGGCGAGCGACAACGCGTTCACTTTGCCCGCGTACTCACGCAACTGTGGTATCCTGCAGAAGGACAACTGCGCTATCTGCTCCTTGACGAACCACTCACGTTCCTCGATATACACTACCAGTTTCAGTTCATGCACAAAGTCACAGACCTTTTGGAAAAGAAAGACATCGTAGTGGTAGGAGTAGTGCACGACCTCAACCTCGCTGCGCGTTTCGGTGATGAAATATTCCTGCTCAAGGGAGGGCAGCTGATTGCCAGCGGACCAAAAGAACACGTACTTACCGAAGACAATATCTCAGACGCCTTCCACCTGACTCCGATTATCTATCGCGGACAAGGTAAAAGTGGACTGCAACTGATCTTCGAATAAACTACTCGTCCCTCAAATGCGCTGCCGGTGAAATCCTCGTAAGCCTGTACAAGTGAAACGACACAGCAAGCAACGCCACCACAATCATCGCCAACAGCGTTTCTAAAAACAGCGAAGGGCGCAAAGGCATGGCATACAGAGAAACTTCGAGCAAGAAACTTTTCAAAAAGAAGTAACTAAGCGGCATCCCCAGCCCACAGGCGATGGCAAGCAGCCAGATGATTTCCTTGTTCAAAATCCAACCCAGTTGTTTGTCGTTGCTGCCCATTACTTTTCTCACAGCCAGCTCCTTCATTTTCCCTGACAGCGTAAGAGAGCTCAAGCCAAACAAACCAAACACACCGATCAAAACCGTAATCAATGCTGCACTCTTCATCACGTTCGTAGCTGTGTCGTACGAGCGAAAGTCATTGTCAAAAACCGAAGCCTGCTCGTACATGAGCAAAGGCTTCTCCGGTGAAATCTCCTTCCAGGCTTTTTTAAGTTGCAGCTCCGCAGTTTCTTTATCACCACCCGCATATTGAAACGCCACGTGACGATACAGCGAATCCGGAGCGTAAGCAATCACCAAAGGTTTGATCAACTCAGTGAAAGGTTCAAAGTGAAAATCCCGCATCACGCCAACCACGGTAAACTCATGGTCGTCAATATACAATACCTTGCCTATCGGATCCGTCATCGAAGAAGTAGTGACAAACGACTCGTTCACCAAAACCGAATGCGCATTCTTTGACTCACCCTCAGAATCAAACGACTGACCCTCCACAAAAGTAAAACCCATCATCTTCGGGAAGGTAGTTCCAACCCTCACCAGGTCCACAGTAGAAAGTTCACCCTCAATCTTTACAATCACCTTTTTACTCTCCATCCCAAACGACTCCACAGAGCCCGAAGTCTCCAGAATAGAAGGGTGCTGCTTCATCGCATTGATTAACGCAGTCTGGTCAGCCGACTGATCCACATTTACAATGAGTTTGTTCTGCTGATCATAACCCCAGTCCTTCGCACGCTGAAATTTTGTGTTAAGAATGAAGGCAATCGCTGTAGTGATGCTAACATAAGAGAGAAAGAACTGAAAGGTCAACAGCGACCTCCTGAAAAACCCTTTGCCAGAAATCTTAAGCTTATCTTTTAAAACCTCAACAGGTTTGAAAGATGAAATATAGAAAGCTGGATATCCAGCACCACCCAATGCCGCCAATACAATCAACCCGATGCAAGTAATCCACAGCCACGCATTGCCATAGTCCAACCACAATGAAAGACCAAAGTAAGAACTGAACGAAGGCACAAACACCGTTTCCGCAAGAATCAAACCCGTAGCCAATGCCAGCACACAAAGAATTAGATTCTCCGTGATGAATTGTTTGATCAACTGGCTGCGCGCACTGCCCATCACTTTACGCACACCGATTTCTTTTACCCTGAATGAAGCCATGGCGATGGCAATGTTCATATAGTTGAAGCATGCCATGATGATAAGGAAGGAGCTGATGACGATGAGGATAACGAAAACAAATTTTGGTGCCCCGGCAAAAACATCATCACTTACTTTGTAAGAGTTAAGCGAGGCTGAAGTGAGTGGTTCGAAGTGAAGACGTTCAAGCGGAAAGTCCGGATGATAGACATTATAAGTTTTGACATGACTCTGTATGGCGGCTTCAACCTGAGATGCATCGGTTGGTGAGTGAAGCAAAACCATGGTAGCGTCACACGAGGCAGTCCAATCTTCAAATGACACACCCAGGCGATTCATAAACTCAAATGGAAGGAGGACTTTAAACCGGAAGCTGGCATTGCGTGGAAACTCTTCCGCTACGCCTGCTACAGTAAACGCCTGAATTTGTTCACGCCCATCTGCATCCGTGAAGCGTACAGTGACGGATTGCCCCACTGGATTTCGGTCATCAAAATATTTGATTGCTGAACTGTGGTCAAGGATCACCTGCGAAGGATCTCCCCATTCACGATCACTTCCTGCCTTGAGTGGGAAGGTAAATAAGCTGAAGAAGTCTTTTTCAGCGAATGTGAATACTTCTTCAAACGTCTCATCCTCTACGGTGATGAGCCCAGGTTTTTTGGAAACCCTCACCACACTTTCTACCTGGCTCAGGTCAAGAAGATGATCGGCCAGGGGAAGGGGCGAGCGACCATTCAGCACCTCTCGTCCTTCTGCAGTGGAAACTTCCTGGACGGTAAACAACCTGCCTACTTTTTCATGAAACTGATCGGCTTTGTAGAAGAAGCTGACAAACGCAAAACACACCAGACTACAGCCGAGTGCCAGTGAGAGCCCCGCGATATTGATAAAAGAATACAGCTTTCTTTTAACAAGCGTTCGAAATCCCAGGAGGAAGTAATTTTTTAACATGGTTGCAGGTTTGCCTGCAAAGACAAGGGTCAGCGCGCTAGGTTGCATTCCTAGACTTGTTATTTATTGCACCCTTTGATTTCAGTGCAGGCGTGCATAGTTTTATCGATCAGGTGAAATGAAAGCTGTACTCAGTTTATTGATTTTGGTGCTTGGCAGTTCAGCAGTAGCGCAGAGCTGGAATGAGATCAATACCAGAAGCATTGAACGCTATAAAGCCGGAGATTTCGCAGAAGCAATCCGTCTGGCCGACCGTGCACTAATCAAAGCAGAAGCCGAGTTTGGACTGATAAGCAATGAATACCTCTCCACCCTCACCAACAAAGCCTACGCACAGGCCGCCTCCGGTGATGAACTGAAAGCACTCGCCAACTACAAGACCGCTGCCAACCTGAGCTTCGGTCTTTACGGCCTCCCTCATGTATCACAAATTCTGTCACTCAGCGAACTGTGCAAATCGTTCATGTCGCTCGCAGCATACGATAGCACCGAGCACTATCTAAACATCGCGCGCTATGTCTATATCTCCATACCCAAAAAGAACAAGGCACACTACGACACCTCATCACTCGAGCTGACAGAAGCCTACCTCGCCATCAACAACCTTGACGCCTCACTAAAACACAAGAAAGGGCAGGTAGCAGACGCCATCACGCTGCTGGAAAACCAGTTGAAGATGTTCACCGATGTGTATTCCGACTACCAGCAGCATGGCGATTATCAGACGACCCTCAGCAACCTCGCAACATACTACAATGAAGTTGGTGACCTGACCAGGGCAAGCCGTTATGCCACCGAGTACTATAATATAGTGTCAAAGGCCGGCCGCGATCGAGACATGATCTACGCATTGCAAAACCTCGGCAGCATCCACAGAAACCAAAGCCAAAACGACTCAGCGCTATTCTATTGGAATAAAGCGCTTGCCATCGCCAACAACGGTAACTACAAAAACAGCTATATCCACACCGTCATACTTAATAACATAGGTGAGCTGATGACTGATCAGGAACGCTATGACGAAGCCATTACAGCATTGCAAACCTCACTCAGCATTCAGACACACAAGGAAGCCATCCAGCCTTATCTCCATCGCACTACATTGTACAACCTCGCAGAAGGATATCAATGGTCAGGACAATATGCGAAAGCAGACTCAGTATACAATCAACTCATCGACATGCTGCTGAACGATATCCACCACAACTTCACCTACCTCAGCGACAATGAGAAAATTAGTTTCTACAACACCCAACAGCTGATCCTCGATAGCTACCGATCTTTCGCATTGAATATCTCCGGAGTGATCCCTATACAGGGAAGTGATAATCCCTACATCAACCCCGCCATACCCGGTAAGTTGTACGACCTTCAGCTGAATACCAAGGCCATCATCCTGAACGCAAGCAAACGAACACGCACCGCCATACTAGCCAGCGGAGACACCACACTGGTTGCCGTTTACAACCTGTGGGAAGAAAAGAAGAATCAACTCGCGCAGGCACTGCTCAATGAAAACGCAGACACACAGCTGATCAAAAGCCTTCGCGAGAGGATCGAAGAAAATGAAAAGTGGCTCACCATCAACTCACGAGCATTTCAGAAAGGCTTTCAAATGGAAGACGTCTCCTGGAAAGACGTGCAAAAACAACTCAAGCCAGGAGAGGCAGCCGTGGAGCTGGTCAAATTAGTAGACGGACTACTCTACGGAGCACTTATACTCACTCCCGAAACAAAAACACAGCCCATCTTCTCCCTCGTCATGAGCACCCGATCAAAACACCTCGACAAACAATTCTTTCAGAACTATTACAACTCCATCACACTCCAGCTACAAGACACCCTCTCTTACAACACCTATTGGCAACCCATCAGCGATTCCATACGCAGTCACATGCCTGCACACGCAATGCCATCCCGCGTATACATATCAAGTGATGGAATCTATAACCAGATCAACCTCAACACACTCTGGAATGCAGCCACAGGAAAGTATGTCATCGATGAAACGGAAATCATATTGGTGACGAACACCAAGGAATTGTTATCACATAAAGAGAATCAACCATCGACAAGAAAGGCAGCACTGTTCGGTCAGCCCACATTCTCAGCAGAAGGAAACAGTCGCTTTGCTGATCTGCCGGGCACCGGGAAGGAGGTAGAGCTGGTAAACGATGCAATGAAAAAAGCCAGGTGGGAGACACAAGTGTACCTGCGTGAAAAAGCCACCGAGTCAAACCTGAAGCAGTTGAAGAACCCCCGCGTGCTGCACCTGGCTAGTCACGGCTACTTCAGCGCAGCCGATGACCAAAACTCATTTGCCGACCTGATGATCAGCTCCGGTATCGCACTGGCAGGAGTAGATGATGAAAACAAAACGACCGAAGACGGACTGTTGACAGCCTTTGAAGTGACAAACCTGGATCTCGATGGAACAGAGTTGGTCGTGCTGTCCGCATGCGAAACAGGAAAAGGTGCAGTCACAGCAGGCGAAGGTGTGTACGGACTTCAACGGGCAATCCGCGTAGCCGGTGCCAACAACGTGCTCATGAGCCTGTGGAAAGTCGATGATGTAGCCACGCAAAAACTAATGACAGAATTTTATAAAAGATGGTTGAAGAACAAGAACATGCGCGAAGCATTTCACAGCGCGCAGCAAACCATCCGCAAGGAGTATCCCCAACCGTTTTACTGGGGAGCGTTTGTATTGGCAGGTAACTGAGCCTATGATTAGATATAGTAATTGGATCATTTCACTGGCGGCCATTGTGTGCCTCATTGAGTTTATGGCAATCGGTCAGGAGGTGGCGCCAGAGAATGCCATGATCGTAGCCATCCTTCATTTCTGCGCAGCAGGCTACCTCGCCCTTGCACTTATATTATATGTCATACAATGGCGATGGGGCTGGATATTGGCAATGCGCATAATCTTTGCAGCCTTCATCATCCTGATGATTTACCTCAGCTTCCGAGAGGGCCAATCCCTACTGCCCTGATCCGACATCCACCTTGAACAGGTTTGTTTGTAGTTGAATAGCCTTTCGATGTCTGCTTTCCATCGGTGGTCGTATTAGCCATCAAACAAAAACAGACCATCAACTATGAAAGGAAAATTACTGACCATTCTCCTGCTGACCTGCGCCACCTTTTCAGCACTGTCCCAGATCATGCCCGTTAATCGCGAACCTTATGGCGGAAACAAACGCGCATGGGTGGGCGAACAAATCGGAGTAGTAAAAGTCGACATCAGCTACAATCGCCCCGGAGTAAAAGGACGCGAAGGTAAAGTGTGGGGAACCAACGTAGCCCACTACGGCTTTATCGACTACGGACATGGAACCTCGTACTCAGCTCCATGGCGTGCAGGTGCCAATGAGAACACAACTATAACATTCACACATCCCGTAAAGATCGAAGGCAAAGATCTGCCTGCTGGCAAATATGGATTCTACATCGCCAATGGCGAAGAGGAGAGTACCCTCATCTTCTCAAAGGTCAACAACTCATGGGGTAGCTTTTATTATGACGAGAAAGAAGACGCCCTTCGCGTGACAGTGAAGAACGTGGCGCTGGACGAAAGCGTAGAGTGGTTGAGATATGATTTCATCAACCAAACCGACAACTCAGCAACGATTACCTTATCATGGGAGAAGAGGATGATTCCATTCAAGGTAGAGGCAGATACAAAGAAACTTCAGATCGAAGAATTTAGAAAAGACTTCAGAACCACAAGACCCTATTACGATTTTCTAACGGCCGTCTATTGGTGTGTGCAAAATGACTATGAGTTGGAACAGGCGTTGGCATGGGCCGACAGAGCCATCAGCTTCAGAGTGATGGGAGAGAAGAACTTCAGATCCGTTCAGGCCAAGGCTGCTGTGCTCAACAAAATGGGTAGGGCGGACGAGGCCATCAAGATTATGGAAGAAGTGTTGCCTCTGGGTTCAGTGGGTGATGTACATTACTACGGAAGAACGTTGCTGCAAGCAGGAAAGAAAGAAGCTGCGATGACTGTATTCAAGGCAAACTATGATAAACATCCCAATGACCTGACGGCTGCTGTAGGATTGGGTCGCGGGTATTCGGCCATGGGGGACTACAAGAAGGCGCTGAAGTATATGAAAGCCGCCCTGCCGCTGGCAACTGACGATGTGAACAAAAACAACGTACAGGATATGATTAAGAAGTTGGAGGAAGGGAAGGATGTAAACTAAATCGGTTGTCAGTTATTAGTTGTCAGTAAGCTGAGAGCAGTGGAGTGATCTGCTTTTTTTAGTCGTCTTTCTGAGGGAGGACACCGGACGACCGAAGAATCTGTAAAACCATAGCACGGTTTAGATACTTCGGTCGTCCTCTCTCCCGATGGCAATCGGGACTCCCTCTGAATGACGTTGGGAGTAGGGCGGGCCCTCTAGAAACGCTTCGAAGCACTGAGCGGAGCGAAGTGTCTCCTCGGGAAAGCGCTTAATCTTGAGGAGATACTTCCCGCCATAGGCGGACAGGCACTTCGTTCAGCATCCGAATACTCATAGCCCCGCTGCTACACCCTTGCGACTTCGCGCCTTTGCGGTGAATCCAGAATCAAGTATCTAGTATCCATATCCTCTAGAGGTTCGTGTCCCCACGAACCGAGCGGAAGAACCCTCTTCCATTTCTTGCTAACCTTTCTCTCAACTCCCTCCATAGCAAGTATCGGGTGCGTACCGTGTAGTCCGGCAAATAGTTTTGCCCGAAACAACTACACTGATGAAAAACCTTTTACTGCTGCTTACACTGCTGAGTACAATCACATTATCCGCACAAGAAATCTTCAAACCCCCTGTCGACCTCCCCGGCATCAAAGCCGTGCCCGCCACCGGCAACATCTCCATAGACGGCCGACTTGACGAATCCGACTGGACAGCAGCCGAAGCCATCTCCAACTTCGTGCAAGTCGAGCCACGCCAGGGCGAACCCTCAGCAAATCCCACCTTCGTGAAAGCACTCTTCACCAAATCACACCTATACATCGGAGTATTCTGCTCCGACTCCCTCGGCAAAGCAGCCATACGCGTACCCGACATGATGCGCGACTTCAACTGGCGCGCACACGACACCTTCGCCATCGCTATCGATGGATTCAACGACAAAAGAAACAGCATGACCTTCGTGACAAACCCATACGGAGCACAGAAAGACTACCTCTCATTCGATGACGTCTTCTTCGACAGCGACTGGAACGGACTATGGCGCGTGCGTACATCCATAACCGATCACGGTTGGTATGCAGAGTTTGAAATTCCCTGGAAGACCCTGCGCTACGCACAACCCCATGAAAGCGAAAACCTGTGGAACATCAACTTCCTCAGACTAA
>JAGQYM010000055.1 GCA_020436085.1 Cyclobacteriaceae bacterium | reverse complement strand
CCTTCCGGCAACAGTCTTGATGTAAAGAAACAATGCGGGAGCAGCAGTCCACAAACCAGCGCCACCCACCGAAATGCCAACCATCGCCATGCCCGTCCAGTGGTAATAGATCAGTGACTTCGCCACACGCAGACCAAGCGCTAGAAATAACAATCCGAGGTAAAAATTAGCCTGTCCCGATTGACGGCTATTGATCATGTTGATCGCGCCAAGAAATATGCTTTGCGCAACAGCGATACCACCTACAGCGGCCAATAATGTCATCCAATCCATCGTAAGAGCAGGTTTAGTAGCAGAGCTATTTCATGCTTACGTCAGAATCGTAATTGGGTTTCCTGGATCGGAAGAATGGCACTATGGAAGCTGCGAGCCCGTTGAAGCAATATATATCTTATACCACTGCTCCAAACTTAGTTTCAGCTTCAATGCCCCCGCAGCCAATGCCACCCTATCAAACTTACTGGTGCCAAGAATCGGAAGAATACCTGCCGGATGATTTAGCAACCAGGCGAAGATCACCTCGTCAACACTACACCCACCAAGTTCTTCAGCCACCTTTTTCAACTCAGCGAATATCCTCTTGGCTTTTTCATCCTCCGGCTTTACCAATTGCCCCCCTGCCAGAGGCGACCATGCCATCGGCTTGATATTTTCTTTTAGAAAGAAGTCAATGTTTCCATTGACAAAATGCTCCAGGCAATAAGGCGATATCTCTACTTGGTTTGTTACCAATGGCATATCCACGTGAGCAGCCAGCATACTGAATTGCATGGAAGTGAAATTGGACACACCAAAATGTAACACCTTTCCCTCCGTTCTCAATTTTGTGAATGCACGACTAACCTCTGCCGGGTCAAAGAAAGGTGCAGGTCGGTGCAATAGCAACAAGTCAATGCGATCGGTGCCAAGATGTTTGAGAGAATTATCTACCGAAGAGATGATGTGGTCGAAAGAGTAGTCATATACTTTTACTTTCCTTTCCGGATACTTGTCCGACACTAACTTGATTCCACACTTGGTGATAATCTGGATTCTATCTCTTAGCCCTTTATTCAGAGCAAGTGCTTCTCCAAACAACTTCTCACAGGAATAATTGCCGTAGATATCGGCATGATCGAAGGAGGTAATCCCAAGTTCAATCGTCTTTTCCGTCAATGCCAGCAACTCTTGACTGGTCAGCCCCCACTCTGCCAGCCGCCAATGCCCCATCACCAGCCTGGACAACTCCAGTTGTCCCAATTGAACTTTCTCCATACGAATCTTCCTTTAACCGTGTTGAAAAAAGGAAGATATATGGTTTTAACTAAAATCTAAAATAAGCTTCTACTTTCGAGACACGTCATGTGCGCCAAAGGTTGGCTGGCCGCTCGTGTGAAATCTTCTGTTGGGATTGTGGCCCTTCTGGTTTTTGATATAATGATTTTGCGCCTTCAAGCCGTGTGGGGTGGCAGATGCTCCCCAAAAGTTAGGTGATGCACAGGAAGAAGAAAGCAGAGAAACAAAAATTAGTAGAAAGAGTCCTTTACTAAGGTTTCCGGAAAAAAAGCGAACTAAGTGACTAGGTAACATGATTGCGGGAGTTTTAATTTTAGATCAAAGGTCTCCCTCCTCATCAAACAAATTCGACTGCTTAATTTCAGGATATTACATTAGTTAGCGCAGCAGTTTAGAAAGTGCGGATCAGCCAAGCGGTCTCGAACCATCGCGGCTAATCAGGCCTCAATTGAATCCAGACAAGGGTTTAAAACAATTTCCATTTCTTTCTTCTCCAGCTTTCAGAACCCAATCTGTAAAAAGACTAACGTCCGATAACGATTGCGCTTTCAATCATTCAACAAAAACCAATGAACCTTACGCCACCTCAACCGAAACTTCAGGTATCTGCTAATGCGTACCACCACTCGCGCGTGTCAAAAATTGTAATATCTTGGAAGGATGAACAACAGGATAATACGATGGTCACTGACCGTAGCACTTGCCGGATTCCTGTTCGGCTTCGATACGGTAGTAATCTCCGGGGCAAACCTTCCCATCAAGCAACTGTGGAACACTACCCCGTTTTTCCATGGCACTTTTATCATGTCAATGGCTTTGTGGGGAACCGTTTTCGGTGCCTTGTTTGGCGGCATCCCAACCAATGAATGGGGACGCAAAAAAACATTGTTTTGGATTGGCGTCCTGTACTTCATATCAGCAGTGGGCTCAGCAATAGCTCCCGATCCTTATACCTTCTCGTTCTTTAGATTCATCGGAGGCGTAGGCGTAGGTGCATCCTCCGTAGCAGCCCCCACCTACATCTCTGAAATCACCTCTTCAAAAAACAGGGGAAAGTTTGTCGCCTTGTACCAGTTCATGATCGTATTCGGTATTCTGATCGCGTTCATATCGAATTACTTGCTTGTTGGCGTTGGTGGAAGCAACGACTGGCGCTGGATGTTAGGCGTAGAAGGAATCCCTGCTTTCTTTTACTGTATCCTTATCCTTGGCGTGTCGAAGAGTCCCCGCTGGCTCTATCTGAAAAAGCAAGATCGCGAAGGCGCGTTGGCAATCCTGAAACAAATTGATCCTGCAACTGCCGAACAGCGCATGAATGAGATCATCAACGACATTCAGCCACAGACCGAACGAACCGGCTTCCTTTCAGGCAAGTACTCCAAGCCCATCATGCTGGCATTTCTGATTGCATTCTTCAATCAGCTATCTGGAATCAACTTCATCCTATACTATGCACCTGAACTTCTCGAAATGGCCGGTCTTGCTGCAAAGGACTCCCTATTTAACTCCATTTCCATTGGAGGTATAAACATGATTTTTACGTTCGCTGGATTGTACCTGATTGATCGCATCGGACGAAGAGCGCTGATGTTCATTGGCTCCGTTGGCTACATCATAAGCCTGGCCCTCACTGCCTTTGCTTTCTATGTTGGAATAGAACCCGGATACCTGCTGGCTTTCATATTGCTGTTTATCGCTTCTCACGCTGTTGGGCAGGGGGCAGTAATTTGGGTCTTCATTTCCGAAGTCTTCCCCAACCAGGTGCGTGCTTACGGACAATCATTAGGAACTGGCACCCACTGGGTATTTGCCGCCCTCATCACATTGCTCACGCCTCTGTTTATTGATCGCAAAGAAGGCATCTTTGGAGATAATCCATGGCCCGTATTCGCCTTCTTTGCCTTTATGATGGTGCTTCAACTTCTCTTTGTCTGGAAGATGATGCCCGAAACCAAGGGAAAGTCACTCGAGGAACTAGCAAAAGAACTAACATGATAAGTCGCCTCATCTATTTCTCAATACTTATTACGATTATTGCGGGCTGTTCGAGTCCGAAAAATGATATGCAAGGGGAAAACAAATATTATAGGGAAAAACACAGACTGCAATTTCACTTTTCACCCGCCACCAGTTGGATGAACGATCCTAATGGTCTGGTATATCACAGTGGTGAATACCACATGTTTTATCAGTATTACCCGGACAGCACAGTTTGGGGACCGATGCACTGGGGCCACGCGGTATCCAAAGATCTGGTGCACTGGGAACATCTCCCGATTGCCCTCTTCCCAGATTCTCTGGGCTATATCTTCTCCGGAAGTGCAGTGGTTGACAGCAATAACACCTCCGGCTTTGGCAAAGAAGGCCAAGCACCTGTAGTGGCTATTTACACGTACCATCAACCCGACATGGAAAAACAAGGAAGTATTGTTTTCCAAACACAGGGCATCGCTTATAGTCTGGACAATGGACGAACCTGGAGCAAGTATGATAGCAATCCGGTTTTACCTAACCCTGGTATTCGTGATTTCAGAGACCCAAAAGTATTTTGGCTTGAGTCACAGCAAAAGTGGATAATGTCGCTCGCTGTAAAAGATCACATTAGTTTCTATTCATCAGGTGACTTCAAAAATTGGAAGTTTGAAAGCGACTTTGGCGCAGAACTCGGTGCACATGGTGGTGTCTGGGAATGTCCCGATCTTTTTCTTCTTGGTGACAAATGGATTTTGCTGGTTAGCATTAATCCTGGCGGACCAAACGGTGGCAGTGCTACACAATATTTTGTAGGAAACTTTGATGGCTCAGTGTTTACACCCATTGATACAAAAATCCGATGGTTGGATTATGGTCGTGATAACTACGCTGGCGTCACATGGTCAAACATCACAGACGGCAGGCGCATATTCATCGGTTGGATGAGCAATTGGGACTATGGAAACCTGGTTCCTACCGATCCGTGGAGAAGTGCCATGACGCTGCCGCGTACGCTCTCGCTCGAAAAGATTGGAAATGAACATGTCGTTAGCTCAAAGCCAGTTGTTGAAGTGGAGCAACTTCGCACTCGGGAATTAAAAATCAGCTCATCGAGTGATAGCCAAATAACACTTAACCCAAACGGAGAAAACTTATACGAACTCGACTTAAGCATTGAAGCCAAAACTAAAGTTGAGCCTTTCAAGATTATCCTTTCGAATGAACAACAGCAACAACTCATCGTTGCTTACGATCCGGACAACAAGCAATTCACCATCGACCGCGATGGCTCCGGTGACAATAGTTTCTCAGAGAAGTTTAACGGAATTCAGGAAGGCCCCTTCGATAACACAACAGCAATAATGAAACTTCGACTGATTGTAGATGTTGGGTCTATTGAATTGTTTGTAGACGATGGCGCGCTCACCATGACATCTTTGTTCTTTCCAGACGCACCTCTCACTCAGGCGAAATTTGTCCAGGAATCAGGCAACATAGTCGCTGGGTCGAACTACACGTTGCAAAGAAGTTGGGATTAGTCAGAATTGGGCTGTACCAGATCCCAGAGGTTGCCGTACAAATCTTCAAACACTGCTACTTTTCCGTATGGCTCCACTGACGGTGGCCGCACAATCTTAACACTATTCTGCACCAACGCAGAAAAGTATTCATCAAAGTCTCGTACATGAAGAAATAGAAAGACTCTCCCACCGGTTTGATCCCCAATCCTGCTCCGCTGTTCTTCGTTGGCTGCTTTGGCCAAAAGCAACCTGCATCCTCCACCCTTCGGTGACACCACTACCCAACGCTTGGTTTCGCTCATCACCGTGTCTTCCAATAATTCAAAACCAAGTTTAGTAGTATAATAAGCAATGGCGTCATCGTAGTCATCAACTACGAGCGTAATCATTGCCAGGTGTGCCGATGCAGTCATCAGTTGTAGGTGCTGTATTCTTTAGTGATGATCTTCCAGCCCTGGCGCGGAAATTTGTAAAGTGTCAGATAATCCACAAACCGTATCTGACCATTTTCAGCAATCCTCAGCTTCACAAGTGCCGTTTGGTCCTCCACATCAATAAGTTCATAAAGCCATTCAAAAGTTGACCTCGATCTCTTCTCTTTGCGTGCCTCTTCTATTTCTTTTATCCACTCCTCAAGATTCTGAGTGACTAGCTTGCCATCCTCAAGGATATAATGAGTAAAGTTCTCATGGAAGCCACGCCTCATCGCACTAATATCTGTGCGGGCGTAAACTGGCCCAACATAGCTCTCCGAAACCAGTTGTTCAATCACACTGCGTTCTGGCAACTGCGCTGAACCCTGCTGAATACAAATCACCACCAGAAACAAAACAATTACCAACCTACTCATGATCAAGATGATTTTAGAATTACAACGTTCCGGAATCTGGGATGGTATTCCAATAGTCATGCCGGAAATGCAGCTCTGGGATGAAGACTAGTGATCAGATTCCGAAGACAACTCATTCTTCGCCACCCCTTCAAACGTCATCTTCACAGGCTGGACTGTCCCATCATCATTGAAATAGAGTCTGTCGATGCACGTCACGCGGTGATCGCGGCCCTCGTTGGGGATAGGTCTGCGATGATACACGATATACCACGTATCATCTGGTGAATGAATGACAGAATGATGACCGGCACCCGTGGCAATTTCAGCATCACTTTGCAAGATGGTCCCCACTTTTGTAAAAGGCCCCGTCACTTGATCAGCCATAGCATAGGCCACTTTGTAGGTATCGTTGGTCCATCCACCCTCCGACCACATGAAATAGTACTTCCCATCCTTCACAAACATAAACGGACCTTCTACATATCCTTCAGGTGTTATCTCTCTGAAAGTGGTTCCATCATCCCAGGAAATAAAGCCGTCAAAGTTTGAATTCAGCTTTGCAATATTGCAATGACTCCAGCCACCGTAGAACATGTAGTAAGTTGAGTCAGCATCCTTAAACACAAACTGGTCAATAGGCTGTGCCCCATTATGAAACTCCGGGATCAACGGCTTGCCCAACCAATCTTCATACGGTCCCGCAGGATCATCAGCAACGGCCACACCAATCCCCCCATAGTGATTGATAGTGTTGGTCTCATCCCAATACGGGCCGCCCGGTTGCTGCGCATCATTGGCAGAAAAGAAAAGAAAGTAGCGATCGTTTTTCTCGATAATGGCGGGTGCCCATATAGCCTGCTTTGCCCACTTGATAACGCTGGTATCGATTACGTGAGAATGCTTCTCCCAGCTGATCAAATCCTTCGATGAAAAGGCATCAAGAAAAATCTGTTGATCGTATGCAGCCGAGTAGGTTGGAAATATCCAGTAGGTATCATCCAAGATCGCACCCTCCGGGTCAGCATACCAACCCTCGAAAAGGGGGTTGCCGGAGGTGGGGATGGTTTGTTCACTCCCGTTTTCACTTTTACATCCAAAGAGTGCAATAAGAGCCACTACCGGGATACATGTATTCACTATTCTGAACATAGGGTGCAATATAGTAAGCAATCAAATCAACTTGACTTTTTAAAATGGTCAAGGCATATAAAAATGTCGTTCATAGGGTTTATCTTTATAGTATCTGTTGATGATATTTACAGAAAATATCCAAATGAAAGTTCTCGCTACACTTCTTCTTTTATCAACTATTCTAATCTCCTGTCAGGAAAACGACCCGGAAGCCGAGTCTTCAGAGTATATCATCGTTCGGAATATCGATGAAGTAGGATTGAAAAAGGGAATTGTGTCGTTGTACAACTCAGCTACAAAGACTTACAGCGAAGATGTGATTACTCTTAATCCAAGCCAAGCGGGATTTACCTATGCATCCTACAAGGGAGGAAATCTATATTTAACAACTTTTACTCCTCCAACCCTTGTCAAAGTTGATATGGAAAGTAAATCCCAGATCCAGACTACTTCTCTCTGGCTATTTGGAAAAACAATTCCATTTGACGATGGTGTAGTTGTTTGTGGAAGCCAGGTCGATTCATTTGGTGATAGGTTCATGAATTTTCTGTTTTATAATGAAGATCTTATATTAACTGACAGCATCGTCCAATTGGACCCTGTAATCCAAATCTTTGATGTCGCTATCGCGGAGAATAAACTCTTTTGCAGCGTTCGCGCAGAAAATGGCGTTCGATTAGTTTACGTTCTGGATATATTCACCAAGAACATCGTTAAGACTTTACCCTTCGAAGATAACTGCTGGCAATTTGTTGAGATTGATGGCCAGTTGGTGGCTATGGAATCCACCAGATTTCACTACATCAACACAAGCACATTCGAGATAACTACCAAGACTTCAAAGTTTTCGATCGGATCCGAGGAAATGTTTTATAACCAATCAGATAAGCTGATCTATTTTTTAGGTACCGCAGCACAGCCCTCCCTCACACAGTACTACTTTTTAACATACAATCTCGCAGTGGACGAATCTCAGTTCGTGACAAAGGATCCCATCTTCATAACTAAACCTCTTGTATATGATAAAAAACTAAACGTAATCGTGTCAGGCGGGCCGAGAGTGTATTCCCTAAAAGGAGAGCTTTTATTCGAAGCTGAGTCGCCCGCAGCCACTCCTTTTATCTTTATAAAATAACGGCCGGTCAGTTACCCAATCTCATCCAAACTGTACACAATCCTCTTACCATGCTCCTTTCCCACCCTCACCATCTCATCTGCACCGGATGACGGACCGCCAATCCGGAAGATGATATCGCATTTACTGATCAGACGAATCGCAACGGGATGAAATAATTCATTCCACACATCATCGCCCATCGCTTTTGAACCAGCCGTCTCAATCAATGGTAACGCAAACCACTCGCCCAGCACCGGCAGGTGACCCTTACGATATACCGCCAGTGCCATCTCATTCATAGCATCCACATTCTTTTGAATCAGCTTCGGATCATCGTTGGTGCCCGACCGATAAGGTCCGGCTATCAATATCATGTAAACCATCTACAATAATGATTAATGCTTAATTATGAATGTTAAATATTAAACTCTAGTCGCAGTTGATACGTTGTCCGAAGCGAATCACATGTCCGTCTGGATCCTGCACCAGCATCTCGCGCATATTCCATTCTCTGTCTGCCGGTAGCGAAATAATATTCGCACCCTTGGCCCTTATCTGTTCATAGTAAGAATCAACATCTTCCAGCATGATGGCAACCCATGTGCCGGGATGCCCCTGATCATGCAGACAAAAAAATAGCTCCACTTCATCTTTAACGATACCACCAAAGTCCGTAGGGTCTCCCCACTCCCAACAATCATCAAAACCAAGTATCTCGGTGTAGTACTTCAGACTTCTCCTAACGTCAGTCGAGTACAGGATTGGATTAGACTTTTCGAATTTCATAGGTAAATCATTATCTTTAAGACATGAACTTAAAACGGTTTAAAGAAAAAATGGCTTTGGCTGATTTGGTGATTGGTGCCATTACAATAATACTTATTCTCTTTTTCATCTAACGATAGTACCGGTCAGGCTCATCGTTCCAGCAAAGGTTAATAAAGTCCAAATGGTTGCTAATCTCTAGAGTGGGACAAGGTATGTCATGATTCCTTCCGGCCCGGTTCTATATGGATAAGTACATGTCCCAGATTTCCGATTTCTGTTCTTAAATGGTCCTTCAACTTATGAGCAATTTCATGTCCCTCCTCTACGGAAATACCACCATCTACAATTGCATGCAAATCCACGTGATATTTCATACCCGCCTTGCGAATAAAACACTTCTCTGTCGCTAATACACCCGTCACTTCAATAGATTTTTTTCTGATCTCATCCACCAGATCATCATAGACATGCTCATCCATGATTTCGCCCAGAGCTGGTCTGAAAATCAGGTAACTGTTATAAATAATAAAGCCTGAGGCAAGCAGTGCAGCCCAGTCATCTGCTGTCTCATACCCCTCACCGAATATCAACGAAATAGATATTCCGATGAATGCCATCACAGAAGTAATCGCATCACTCCTGTGGTGCCAGGCGTCAGCCCTCAGTGATGAACTATTGGTCTCTTTAGACTTCCTTATCACAATCTGAAAGGATGCTTCCTTCCAGGCTATAATGCACCCCAGCACAATCAATGTCCATGATTCTGGCGCCTGATGGGGCGTTTGAATATTGAGGATGCTCTTGTAAGCAATTACCGTTGCCGAGGTGACCAGAAACGCAACGACTATAAACGTAATCAGAGGTTCTATTTTGCCATGACCGTATGGATGATTATCATCTGCTGGTCTTTTAGCATACGTCAACCCAAATAACACAAGAAGAGATGCGAAAATGTCTGTGGTCGACTCAATCGCGTCAGCAATAAGAGCGTACGAATGTCCGAACACACCAGCAAGTCCTTTGATGAGGGCCAGACTTGTATTACTTATTAGGCTAAAGTACGTGGTACGAATCGCAGTTTGCTGGCCACTCATGACAACTCATCTCTATTTCCTCAAAATCTTCTCCATCGCCTTGCCCTTCGCGAGTTCGTCAACCAACTTATCCAAATACCTGATCTTCTGCATCAACTTGTCTTCCATCTCCTCCACGCGGTACCCACAGATGACCCCAGTGATGAGTGACGCATTAGGATTTAGTTTAGCCTTGGCAAAGAAGGTTTCAAAATTGGTCTTCTTTTCGATATGTTGCTCCAATGCCTTCTGCGTATAACCGGTAAGCCATCGAATGACGGTATCAACTTCATCCTTCGTCCTTCCCTTTTTCTCTGCCTTGGTTATATAATGCGGGTACACGCTGGCAAATGCCATCTTAAATACTCTTTCGTTGTTCGAGCTATTTCCCATGGGTTAATTTTTCAAACACTTAATGTAGCAAGAAATCTGTTTATTAATTTAACCTCTCAGGTGAGCATCTCGCCTTTCAGAATGCATAGTCTCCGTTCTGCATGACCCTTGTACTCAACTCCTTTTTGTGAAGCACGAATTTATCATAACCTACTTTCAGGTTACTCCAAAAAGATAATAGCTCTGCGTCATCTTTGTACTGCGCTTTGTAAGTTACCATGTTGTTGTCCGACATCCGGAAAGGGAAAACATAAACGGGTATTTTGCTCTGCCCATTGTTTTTAGCGTGAGCCGCTATGAGGTATACTTCTTTGATAACCTCGTCTGTCATAGGTAGGCATCCAATCGTCACGCAAGACCCATGGATGAAGATATCTCCACCCAGGTCGGTTGCCTTGCTCTTCCTCTTGTCTGCCAGGTTGGGATAGTTGAGGCCTAGGGACAAATAGAAACTACTGGTGGGGTTAAACCGATTGATATAATAAAACCCTTCAGGAACCTGTCCGTCACCCCCCTTTCTCTTTGGACCCAGTCGCCCCGAGCGTGAACATATCTCATAGGCAACAATCTTCCGGTAGCTTGTCTCCTGTTTTGACTTCCCATAAACTTCCAACACGTCATCATCCTTGTAGGCAACAAGCAATATATTCAGCGCATCGAGCGAAAGGTTCTTAGCCTTCAATCGATCTTCAACTAACTCCTGTTTTTCACTGATCGCAGTCCGCACTCTTCCATATCGCTTTTGCTCAGCAAGAAAGCCGGGCTGAAAAGTAAACGAGGTGAGTGCAAGGCTAAGTAATAAGAACATTCTCATCATAGGCAAATAACGAATCATTTTACGCATTTGTATATCACAAAACCTTTAGCCGTATAATAATCTTTAGGCGAAATAGTCACACCGCTGTAACCTTTTGTCCTTCGCTCTCGCCAAAGGAATAAAACCAATCTTAAACATGATGTTACAATCGGCAAAGACGCGTGTGTTAGGTCTGATACTAGTGATAGTTTTTTACTCAGTGGATGCCCAGGTACCACAAACTTCAGAACTCTTTAAAGCAATACAACAAAACGACAGCTTAATCTTTGAGGTTGGTTTTAATCAGTGCAACCTCACCCAATTGAATTCCTCATTGTCCGCTGATTTCGAGTTCTATCACGATAAAGAAGGGATTGTCAAATCACGCGAAGCATTCATCAAGTCGCTAAGGGACAATCTATGCAGTAAAGGAAAGAATGCGACTCATAGATTACTTGATAAGGGCAGCGTTGAGGTGTTTCCTCTTTATAATAATGATGTACTGTACGGAGCCATACAAACAGGCGAGCACTCCTTTGGCAACACTGCTGCGCGGTTTACCAATCTTTGGCTGCTGGAGCAAGGCGTCTGGAAACCAGCTCGCATGATAAGCTATGATCACAAGATAAAGCCCTCCGCGAAGTATGAAGTTAAATTAGTTGAACTGTCACCCGAGCAACTCGCGATGTATGTCGGCAAGTATGTGTTCTCCCCGGAATTTACGTTAGCGATCATACTTGAAGATGGTAAACTCTATGGTGACGCACAGGGTCAAAAAGTGGAGCTCAAACCGTACGGTGACCACAATTTCCTGGACCAAAATCAAACCATCAAACTCACTTTCGTTGTTGGACCAAATGGTGCCATATCACAACTGAAAATGATCACTCCGAACGGAGAAATGCTTGCGAACAAAGTCGAATAACTTTCGGCAAACAAGTACCGGTTAGAGTTTAAAGCACAATCTCCTTGTGCCATTGGACTCCATTTCCGCTTTACAATCATTATCTTAAGGCATTAAAATTTCAACTCGTGAAGCACGTCTACCCCCTTCTCGTTCTTTTACTTCTCTCACTCAATGCCTGCCAGACCGCAGAGAAACAAACCGCGCCACTAAAAGGATTTGTGAGTGCCGCTCACCCGCTCGCCACTCAAGCAGGACTGGAGGTTTTGGCAAAAGGTGGCAACGCATTCGATGCCTTCATAGCCGTTGCCTCTACCCTCAACGTGACCGAACCTATGATGTCGGGCATTGGTGGCTATGGCACCATCCTGATTTATGATGCCAAGAAGAGTCAGGTGCGCTACCTCAACTCGTCCGGCCGCATACCTGTGGGCACCAACTCTGATTTGATGAGGGCACCAACTCCCAACTTCATGGAAAATCGTACTGGTGCGAAAGCTGTGTCTACTCCTTCCAACCTTCACGCTTGGGAAGCTATGCATAAGGAATACGGATCATTGGAGTGGACTTCATTGTTCGACCGTGCAATCGAACATGCAGAAAATGGATTTGAGGTCTATCCTCTTCTGGCAAGATTTATCGAGATGTCGGCTCCGGACTTCACTGACTATACAAAAGGTTTCTACGCGCCATCTGGAATGCCATTGGGCGAAGGGGATCAATTGGTTCAGAAAGATCTCGCAACAACATTCAAACAAATTGCCAACGCAGGGGTAGCATCTTTCTATGAAGGCAGCATTGCCGATGCAATTGACAACGCCATGCAGCAGCGAGATGGATTCCTCCGAAAAGTCGACCTGGTAAATGACACTGCCGAATGGTGGGAACCAATAAAGTATAACTATCAGGGCTACGATGTGTACACAGCAGCACCACCTTCCAACGCATTTGCTGCTTTCACATTCCTGGGCCTCAACGAACAATTCAAAGACAAACAGTATCAGTCGGGCAGCGCGAACTATCTTCACCTGCTCGCTGAAATCGCCAAAGCTTCTTATTCCAGCAGACTTCTTTATTCTGTCGACCCGGAACTCGATCCGTTTCCAGGAGACAGTATCTTCTCAGCACCTTATCTTGCCGCGCTGGCCTCCCAACTCAACTTGACGGAGGCTACTGAGTACCAGCTTCCGTTCACCAGCCCCAACAGCATGAACACCACCCACTTTGTCATTGCAGACAGCGAAGGAAACCTGGTGAGCGCCACACAGACACTTGGAAATCTCTTCGGCAGCAGGATCATGCCGGAGGGTACTGGCATTTGGCTGAACAACTCCCTCGCGTACTGTACCTACGAGCCAAAAGGAAATCCCATGGATGCAAAACCGGGTCACCACAAACTGTCAGGCGATTGCCCTGTCATCATCATGAAAGATAACCAGCCATGGGCCGCCCTCGGCTCTCCCGGTGGACATACCATCACACAAAACGTACCGCAGATCATCTTCAACCTTCTTGATTTTCAGATGACCATGGTGGACGCAATTGCAGCCCCGAAGATTTCGTTTGAAGAACCTAACAACCTGATTGTTGAATCGACAGTACCAACAGTCGTTCAGGACTCGCTACGCCAGATGGGACATCAGGTAGTCAACCACAATATTGGCAATGCACATGGAGTGCAGATCATCAGAGATGAAAACGGAAATATCGTTCGCTTTGAAGGGGCTGCCGACCCACGTGGTCATGGACTTGCAGCTGGTAATTAATTATATCTGATTCAACCTGCGTTTAATGTCGGCATAAGCTGCCTTGATCAACGCCTCTATTGCCTTCTCGTCAACCTCCTCACCCGGCCTTAGTTTAATATGACGCATGAGCTTACCTGTGCCTTCCATCAGGCCAGACGTATCCTCTAGTTCCGTACCGTAAAAGAAGCCCACGTTCACGTGCGACTGAAACACATTGACATAGGCAAAAGGTGTACGATCCACACAACCCATGGGATAGTAATCATGAAAGATATCCTCAACATCAGGCCCGCAAGCTTTGATTACGTCAAACCACCGGATGGCTATTGGGCGTAAAACTTCCGGTTTCCGTTCCAGCCATTCATCCATCTTGATATCCTGGATGTCTTTATCGGAGTAGCGAAGGAGTTTTTGCATTATTTATTTCTTATTAACTCCCCTGATATAGCCAATTCCAGAAATATTAATTCTTTCTAAGTATTCTGATTTTCCTTGAATAGGGTTCGGCAACCACAATGTCATTGTTGTTTAGCACCACAACACTCGTAGCATTTGTCAATATATCTTCACCTATCTTTTCAATGATCAATCCATCCATGTCTGTCTTTAAAATACACGTCCCTGCTGCGACATATAAGTAGTCATCTTTGACAAAATTGCCGTATGTAATTTTCACAAAATCAGAGAAATCAATGGAATTTTTAAACTCACCGCTGAGTCCAAAAAACTGCGCGCTTATTGTCAGTTGGCAGGTTACTATTATCTGATTGTCATAGTAAGATACACCCCATGGCTCGTTTAGCTGACCTTCGCCCAAGCCTTTAGTCCCCCAGTTCATTAGGTAGTTTCCGTTCTGGTCGTACTTATAGATGCGGTGATGGTTAAACTCATCAGTGGGATTATAGTTTACTGCAAGATAAATATTGCCATTTGTGTCGTTGGTCATCTGTCCAATGATGCTGTGATTTGTATTAACAACAACCGCGGCACTTCCTGGTTGTTCTAAAACTATGCTTTGACCATTGGTTGTTACGGTTTTACCAGCTGGAAATATTGGTGCCTGGGAATCTACACCATTTTTAAGCAGTCCCTGAAAACTTCCCTCCACTGTGTAGATTTTTACATTGCTTCGGTAATCATCAGCCAAGTACAATAACTCATCACTCCCCTTCGATATTAAAGCAACAAATCCGAATTCATGGATAGCCGTACCTTCAACTCCAAAAGATCTGATTAGATCATACGGTTTTCCGGAAGTATATCCGTATCTGACCTCACTAAACTCTCCAAAAATTTTATTCGACTCAAACGCTCGAACTTTGTAAAAGTATTGAGTAAGTGGAGAGTTAATATTAATATCTTCAAAAACGGTCTCACTGGTAACAGCAATTTTCTCATAGTTACCGTTCAAGTCAAGCTTGTAGACTTCATACGATGTGGCTTTGGGCACAACGTTCCACTGAAGGGCTATTTTGTTTCCAAAGCTTCCTCTAGAAGCACTGAAATCCACAGGTTGTTCTAATGTCGGCTTTGCTATGTGGATAACAAGCTGTGCCTGCGAGGACGACCCGGCCCTAGCCTTAGCTATTGCTTTGAGTTCATATTCGCCTGATGAATACCCATCGATATTTATAGTAAACTCATAAGGAGAGCTATCATCTGCTCCAATGACAATGTTGTTAACCGATAGTTCAACTTCATTTAACTCCACGGTAGGTTGAACTTCCACCACGACATCAAATGTGTTTTCCAATACACTTTCATTGATAGGCGTTACAAACAAAACCTCAAAGTTGGTATTCGGATCTTCCGAACAAGAAAAACACATCGACACGAGCGTTAACCCTAAGGCAAAAAATTTTGACAAACTCGTATTTATCTTCATATATGAATTCAAAAATATTCAATGTTTATCCACAATCGTACCATCAATAGTTACTTCCGTCAAAGATATATCTGTATTTATCACATCTGTCGTATATTCCATTTTTAGGTAGTCAAATTGATGGGCTCCCAGGATTACAAAATTCCCTGTTTCATTTAGAATTACATCTATGCATCTATCTGTATTGATGCTAAATCGTTTTGACCAAACGACATTACCATCCATTGAAACCTTAATCCCTCTTTGATTGTCAAAGAAAATATAAATGAACCCATCCAGCTCAAAAATTCTTGCCTTGAAATCATACGGACTCCAGGAGTCCCGAGGCGATTTCAATGACCATTCAACAGCACCTGTGTCATCAACCTTTGTAAACACCACGGCCGCGTCACTTGCACCATTGTAGGACCTTACCCCGTATAATAAGTAACCTGTCCCGAGTTTAAATGATTCCGATACTGCTAAATCTGCCTCGTAACTACTCTCGAACAAAGTTTCACCATTAAGGCTCATCTTTACAAACGACCACTTGGCGTTATCCATTCCAGTGTCTTCTCTGTAGTGAAGTCTAATTATTTCATCTGTCTCAAAACTGAAGTTCGGCAAAAAGTAGCCTGGTCTCACGGTTTCTAACCTTCCCTGAGCAATTACCTGAAAGTCTCTATCAAAACGTGTTATTACCAAACTAGCATCAAAATTGAATCCACCCATTATGTAACCGTCATCAATTTCAATACCCGAAATCGGGCTTGCACCAACCCTTGTTGTAACACTGCGCACAACGTTACCCCACTCATTGTACTCCCAAATCCCATCACTAACTAGAACCGTATGAAAATCTCTGTTCAGAAAAGTAAGATGAACATCTGAATGGGTTGGTATGGGAAGTCTTCTTGAACGAAGAGAATCAAATTTGGAGGTCACCGTGAGCATTTGCCACTCGGTTGCACCAGTTGAATTTATAGTTGCCATAATGATATTGTAACCAGAAACTGGGCTTGTCAATAGGAATTTACCGCGCTCAGGTCGATGCTTCGAACCAATCAACGAAGGTTTCGGCTCAATAAGAATCAGTGTGTCCGCGTAACCTTCGCCTTTGTCAGTTGATACGGACACCCTATAACGTCCAGGAAAATCAAAAACGTGGTAAGGCGCCACATTGACACTGGCATCATTGTCACCAAATGTCCATTTATCAATATTTGGATATGGGATTCCTCTGTAGGAAACCGAAGACTTAGCTACAAACATTGTTGGTAGCCCAGCAAAAAAATAATCTGAACCAAATTGGGAAGATTCAATCGTAATTGCTCCGGAAACGGATTTCTCAAACGGGCCATCACAAGCCCAAACGATCAATGCGAAAGAAAGATAAAATGCAATTCGCTTAGTCATTATTAATACCCTTGAAGAGTCGATATTCCATTCCAATTCCAATCCGAAGACCGTCCCATTGGACGTCAAATTCTTGTATTGTCATTGGACCCGTTTCCTCTTTCAATTTCGGCTTTCCGTTACTTCCAATTTCATACGACAGCAAGCCTTTGATGTAAAAACGTTCAATAGTGTGGCCAATCTCAATTCCTGTATCGTTGAACAAATTGATGGATTTCCATTTAGAACTTGTTGTTGATTCAAGGCCAAAAAAATAAAGTGACACATGGTTCTTGAACTCAACGCTGTTAAACACGGCTCCAATATTTAGTCTTACATGAAACGACCATGGTCCTCTATTTATCAATGTAAAACGATTACAAGATCCAACATGTATTCCACTTGCAATAACGTCTCGGTTTTCACCGCCTGTATTGTCACCGTATGAAAGTCGGCTCCCAGTACTCAAAAACCCAAAAATTATTCCAGTTGAAAAAGAATCGAATGGCCGGATTGACGTAGTCACCCTTATACCTGGTCTCATAGGAAAATTTTGAAGAGTTTTGTATTCGATCGGATAACCCTCGGGGAAATCAAATGCTGTCCTTAATGAAGACATACGGCTAGCACCTAGATAGCCTTCTAATCCCACCGAAATCCGCTGGGCAAACAATATCTGCGATAAAAAAACGAGCGAAAGAATGTACCAAATTTTCATAGTGGGAGCTTATAACCGCTACTAGAGTAAATATTGTTATCCAGAATAAAGCAGCCGCTTGCAATCCTGACCTCCTTAATTACTGTAAAATTTAATGGATCAAAGACTACAAATAATTTGCCATTATTCAGATCATCATCTCTGACAATTCCACAAATACCTGTTTTTGGATCAATAACCAACCGCTGAATACCAATGACTCCTGGCAGGTTGTTTTCAGATACAACAGACATAGATGCTATGTCCACAACTGCAAAGTGGCCATCCGAATAACACATATAAAGCTTATCAGACTCATTGTTGAATATCACATCGCGAAGAGTACGGCCGCTTGTAAAATCAGCCAATTCGACCATAGATCCACTGCTAATGTCAAACAGTTTTTGATTGTAAAATGCGTGAACTCCATCTGGGGAAATATTAAATGGGCCACCGCTATCAGGCAATGAGATTGCAATTGATGTACTGGTGTTGAAGTCAATCAGTCGAACCGTGCCGGGGAAAAAGTTGAAAAAAGCTATTCTATTGTTTGAGAACCTGAAATTATATGAAAAGAAAACAGTGGCACCTGGAACCAGATCTGGCATAACCAAAGACTCAGCAAAATTAATGTTCTTGTCAAATCGTATCACTTCCGCCCCGGTGAACAAAAAGAAAGATTCACCATTCGGTGTCGATCCAAAATACGAGCGTTCAGCTGCCCACTTTATCGCAGCATTTTCATAGTAGGGCGTAAGGTTGACGATGTTCTTACCTTCACCGGTTATGAGGTTCACAAGTTTCAAAGTTTGCGTATTGGAGGTGCTACTTGGGAGCAAGCCGTCCTCGCCATAGGGGTATAAATAAGTTCCCAGACCTGGCTTTTCGCCATCAAAGAAAAGCCGTTCGCCAGAAAAGTACTCAATCAGTTGTGAAGCGTAACTGGCACTCTGGAATTTTGCAACTGGTCTTACTTCTAACACTGAAAATGTACCAAAAGGAACATCGCGAACAAGAGATACGTTGACATCACTATTTACTGAGTTCGAATTTGAACCACCGTTGAGTACCAGATGTTCAATGTTTGCTTGAAAAAGTGATGGCTCCCAAGAAATTGACACTTGGTTGTCACTTAATTTTTCTACCTGAGGATTTATCGTTTGAAACATTGCATCAGCCGAATTCCCCTCCTTTTCGAAATTATATCCAATGATATCGATTCGATATCTGACATGACCTCCAAGATATAGTGAATCGTTAATTTCTGTTTTGTAAGCAGGCACCAACCAAGGCTCCGGCATGTATACTTTAACCCAATCGTCATTCTGTTTGATAAACCGCACAACACTATAATTGGAGAAATTGGCCTTATTTGGCTCACGCCAAGTAACGTATAAAGACCCATCTCGTGGCTGGATTTTCTCAATTGAAATTGGTGAAGGGGGCTCCAAATCGATGGTTACATCAACCTCGCGCTTGATCGTCTTAGTCTCCATATTATGCGCTGAGGCAAGTGTGCCTGAATAGCTAATAAACGTTGCTAAGATGCTAAGAACGTGCGTTCCCTGTGTAAACAAAGCTGGATCGATACGAAGCACTGTGGGGTCGTCTGGAACCCCTATTGATTTATCACCAAGAAACCCTTCGATTTTTATCAACTGATAATCTCCCTGCTCGACCCGATAGGCTATTTTAACCGGCCTAAAGACATATAGAGAAGTTAGATCGTCATCCAGGTTTATTTCAATATCCTCAAATGCTGGTGGATCCTTTGGCACAAAATATTCTCCAGATGGCTCAAAACACCCAATCAGTAAGAATTGGCAAGCCACCAAAGCACCAAATATCAATGGTCTCAGAAAAGGGTTGTTACTGGTCATAAATCCGGTGCCTCGCAATTGCTGCACGAATTGGAATCAGATAATTTAAGTCGTAAGGTAGCAATTCCTTACGCAAGAACCCTACCAAAACATAACTTCCACGTATGGCTCACCGCCTCATGCAATGATTGGACATGCGCTTGCCTGTGCCTTCCATCAGACCAGATGTATCCTCTAGTTCCGTACCATAAAAGAAGCCCACGTTCACGTGTGACTGAAACACGTTGACATAAGCAAAGGGTGCGCGATCCACACATCCCATCGGATAGTAGTCATGAAAGATATCCTCCACATCTGTTCCGCAAGCTTTGATTACCTCAAACCACCGGATGGCTATTGGGCGTAACGCTTCCGGTTTCTGTTCCAGCCATTCATCCATCTTGATGTCCTGAATGTCTCTGTCTGTATAGCGGAGGAGCTTTTGCATTTTGTTAGAAACGAATTACAATCCCTTTAATTCGTCATTGATTAACTTCATCAGCGACCGGGTCGACTCAATCCTACCTTGAAGATATAATCCATTCTCAACTGCAACTACCCTTACTTTCTTAAGGTTATTAAGCACGTCCTGATTATTCAAAGACTTCATTACTCTCCTCCTATCGCACGATTCCTCGCCAAAGTATTCACCTGCGGTCAGAATGTCGATCGCCCAACTCTTATAGGGTGGCGCCAGATTATCTCTAATCTCTTTGCACCACTTCTCTTCATATAACGCCCTTTCATAGTGTTTAATAATACGTTGCCTCAAGGATTGATTTGATATCGTCTGAAAATTCCCGGTTACCTTTAGGTCTTCATATACAGATTTATAGATATCTGGTTCAATGATGCTGTTGATATAACTTAGCAGTTCACACGGATTCTGATACCGGCTTGAGTCCAAGGGTGTGTTATGTACCCCTTGAGCAAGATTGACTAGTGTCCATGCAGCACTATCCAGCATGTGCAATCGATCCTGATCATCAAGTGCAACGAAAAGCGATTCATCAAGTTCTGACAACAAGCTGTTCAGATAGCCCTTCTCCAGCGTTTTGGTATTTCTCGATTGCACATAGTTCTCGCCAGCTAAGGCCAACAAGACACCAATGAATATCACAAATAGTTCTCTTAGAAATTTAAGGACACGGTGTGTTAGCGTACTCATACGTTAAGGGAGTTAGTCAAAGATCAGCAAAATCATGACTATTTTTCTATTGGAAAGTATCATTAGTTGTCTTCAATTGGATTTGAGTAAAAGAAGCCAGCAACAGGATTTGATGAGGTTTCACTTTGGTCGAGAAGTGTAAAGTTATGGCAGCAACCCGGCCTCGGTAGGCAGGTCGAACACCTGACTCCAACTAGAAAGTTCTACAATCCAATCCCCATCGCCCAAGCGAGACCATACCAAAAGCAGGCTTGCCCTGGTTTTGTGTTGTTATTATTCAGTTTGTTTGAGAATCGATTGCAAGAGTTCACGATATCGTTTTGGGTTTTCAGCACTTGCCATATGGCCGTTTCCATCGAATAAGTAAAACTCTTTAGTTGGCGCACTGATTGAGTCAAAATACTCTTTTGCAAGAGATGTTTCTGCAAAATGGTCTTCAGACCCTTGAAAAATATACACTGGAATTGGCCATTCGGGCATATTGTCGATTAAATTCAAATCAACCATTGTCTCTTTCCAAAGTATCGGTGCAGAAATACCATATTTCCCTTTTGTAAGGATATCCCACTTGAATCCCATACTCCATCCATCGTATAAAAGAACTAACTTCATCAGGTCAGAATTGCTAAAGTGTAAGTTATTAGTTGCGTATTTTACTAAAACAGAGCGTTGAATCGGAACCGCGTTGGTAGCTTCTTCTTTAGAAGGGTATGGAGGTGACCCAAGTTTTTTTAACTTTAAAATGGAGAGCGTATCATTATTTCTGGTTGCTTCAGTTAAAGCAAAATTGTAGGAAAGAATTTCATTTTCAAGTAAGTTACTAGACTGTCCGACTCCAAAATAAGCCTTAAACAATTCCGGATCTTCCTTTACCATATAAGCCCCCACGACCGTTCCCCATGAATTTCCTTCCAGATAGATTTTCTCTTTCCCGAATTTTTCAATCAGGTACCTGGAAATAGCAAGCCCATCCTTCACAATGTTTTTTAAGGTTATGCTGCTGTCAGGCAAACTTTCTGAATATGCTGGCCCAGCTCCTCTCTGGTCCCAATAGCAAACCGTGAATATATCCTCCAGGTCATTCCCTGAAAATTTGTTGAATTGGGGCATATGAAATTCCCCTGGTCCGCCATGAATGCGTAACAAAACAGGATTTGATTTATCATGGCCACGGATGGTTAGTCTTTGTGAAGCTCCATTAATTGTGGTGTCTTTTATGAGGGCAACACTATTTGGCAATCCTTTCCCTTCAGCATCCACTATAGGCTCTGGTTTCTCAGAACTATTTATTCTGATAATAAAGAGAGCCAGCAGTATCAGTGCAACAACAAAACCCGAAATGTATATGATTGCTTTCCCGAATATCTTGAGTCCTTTTTTCATTCAACTGATTTGATAACTGCTAACGATTTGTGCATCCTGATGAAGTAGTACCAGTCTGCTCCGTCATCCCCACCCTCACGAATTATTAAAGTAAAGAAATTACTCCAATAACTACCACCGGGGCTATCAACTACACCTCACCCTGAGCAAACACCAAGAAGGTACTAGTACCCAATCACCTTAGATACTATTTTCATGTCGCTACCTTCGAACTTCACAATGACCGTTCGCTCTACTGTGTCAATGGCATCAATCCAGGGGACACCAGTGATTGGATCGACTGAAGTTACAAGTGAATGAAGCTTTCTGATTTCCTTGGTAGTGATATCCAGTACCATTAGGTTAAACGAGCCCCAGGAACCTTCTCTCTGTGTAAAGAAATGTAGGAGTCCACGACCTTCATCAAAGTTGTACTTTCCATCACCCCAAACAAATCCACTGGTTTCAAACTCATCTTTGCCCTCCATCAGGTTATAGACTTTGATTTTTGAAAGATCAACCCTATAACCTCCCCTATCTTCATAGACCAACCTTGTCGATGACTTGTCCCAATATGTCACCGGTCTAGACTCGTCATGCGTATGAGTGGATGTCAGCATTACTGTGTCTTGGTTTGGCAACACAAGTCTGTATTTCCATTCCACCACAAGGTCTGGAAGTTCGGTGGCAGTGATAACGAGACTAGATCGCCTATCCGGAGAATAGTCCATATACCTGGCCTGCCCATAGGTGAAGATCGGGGATAACAGAGCCCAAAGAGTAACAACAAAATTCTTCAATACGAATAACTTATGATTTTTTCAGCTTCACACAAGCGAGATGCTTGCGTTAATTGGTTGCGTAGCGTTTATTTTACTCCACCTCACATATGCAACGAAATCCAATGTCATCAGCGGGATTGTCGTAGCTCCTTTTGTCCGTAATGCCAGATTTAGAAAGTTCGTCTCTAAAGCTACCACCTTTGGCGATCCCCTTTTGGTCAATCATCTCAGCAACGTTTCCAATCATATTATAAATTCCATAGTCATTTCTGTAGAATGAATACGTGTAATATGGAGTCTGAAAATCCAAAAAATATGGAAGGTCCCGCTTTACATTGAAGGGAACATCATTGATAATACCAGTCGCTACAATGTCCCGAGAGATTTGACTCTCATCTTTGTCCGTTTGAACCATGTCGGCCAAAAAAGTCGAGGCTTTGCTGTTGACTTTATATGAAATAGTCAGTTGGCTCTCAACACCATATTTGTGTTCCGTTTTGTCAAGACCGTTACTCGCTGCAAGCTCCCACTCCTCTTCAGTGGGCAGTCTGAACTTAAAAATCACACTCTTTTTGTAGTTAGTCTGGTATAGATTTGATACGAAACGCGACCTCCATTTGCAATACATATTAGCCTGATCATGAGTTAAACCAACTACAGGGAAATATCTATACTGAGGGCTAGTAAAGTAATCGGCATCAATGTAGTCGTAGATTCGTGTCTGGGGAACAGCCTCGTTAAAGATTTTCTCAGTTGAGTCCCGTTTTAGATAGAATAGAAATTCTTGATAGTCAATGTTTGCTATTTCCGCTTCGTCAATGAATAGGTTCTTTGTTAGATGAACACAAGATGGTGGCTGAGTCACTTTAAATCTCCCGGTATTCTGCAGGTCAAATGCCTTTCTTTGTCTACTTTTTTGATTTGTTACGAAATTGTTGTTTGACAATTTACCGACAATGAGTTTGTCTTCTTTGAACCCATCATATTTTAATATCCAAAATGTGTCCGGAGTTTTATTAAAAGGTATTGATGTTTTGGTACTTATTGCGCCTGGTTGCGAAGCGGTTGGTCTCGGTTCAACTGACCAAAATCCCATCGTCAAAAGTGTTATTGTCAATCCGCAGAGTCTCTTCATAAATAAAATAGCACCCAACATCTCTATGAAATCACAGGGTTCTTTTATAAGTCTATATCCTCTAAATTACTCAAAAATAGAAAAATCTCTATCCGTAAGATTATCCGTATAACTCAACGGATAAGGTTGATTTGCTGCACTCCACACCCTCAAAACAAAAAACCCTGACATCGCTGCCAGGGTTTAGTCAGGTTGGGTTTTCATCAGTCGTAGGGTTTTTTAAAAACATACCTTTTCACTTGATTGAACTCCTCGCTGTTGGGGCCGAAGATCGCTCTCACATACTTCCTTGCTGCGCGGCCTACCACATAGATGGCCTCCTCTGCGCTGTACAAGGTTTCGTTGCGAGTGATGCGGGCATTGCTCCAGGCCACTTTGGCTTTCACCACTGCGGAGTTGAGGCTGTACAGCTTCTTCGAGGTGGCCTTCAGGCCGGGTACAGACAACTCAGGCTCGTTGGTCATGTAAAGTGACTCGGAGGCTACCAACTGCACCAGTCGTGCAAAGTGATCAGCTCTGCTCTCGTAGCTCAGTTGTGCTACCCTCGGACCTTTCGTGGGCGCCTCTCCTTCAGCCGCAGCTTCAATGATCGACTTCCGTCCAGATCCTTTCAACAACTTAAAGAACCTTCTCGCATCATGAAGTGTCTCTGCCTTTACGCCTGATGCGTCTAACGTAAGGATGACACTGGCTGCCAGCTTGGGAATATCCCGGAAGAA
>JAGQYM010000054.1 GCA_020436085.1 Cyclobacteriaceae bacterium | reverse complement strand
CTGCCTTTTGCAGGCGCTTTGCTTCGCGCAAGTTATTCTCTTCGTCAAGCCTCGCTTTAACCTCAAACAACACCGACACGTGCTTTCCATTTTCAGCCGCCCGTAGCAGCGCAGCCGTCACTCTTGACTCTTTCGAGACGCGATAGATGGTCACCTTTATGGACAGTACATCCGGGTCTTCAGCAGCTTTTTCGAGCAGGTCAAGTACGGGCTCCATTGAGTTGTATGGATGATGAAGAAGTATATCTCGCTCTTTCAATACTTCAAAAAGGTCGCGAGTACCGAGTTCGGGGTATGATATCGGGTTTACCGCAGACCGTAGTTGACTTCTCTTGTCTTTAAATTCCTTGTGGTTGATTACTTGTAATAACCCGGTAAAATCAAGTAGACCCTCTTTGGGAACAGTAATAATATTCTGTTCATCAATATCCCATTGGATTTTAAGCATCCGTAACATCCAGGGATCTCCACCTTCCAACAGATCCAATCTTACAACTCGTCCTGTTCTACGGGTTTGAAGTTTCCTTCTGAGTTCTTCCAGGAAATTAGATTCTATATCTTCACTTTCATCAAGCGTAAAGTCTCCGTTACGGTTGATTCTAAAAATATTGACGCTCTTAATCTCAATATTTCTAAAGAGCTGCTGAATGTTATTCTTAATGATGGACTCAATCGGAACAAATAAAATCATTCCATCAGGTCGAGTGATCTCGTAAAACCTCGACAGGTTGCTTGGCACCTGAATGAATGAAACGCGCTTATTGTTGTTGGTATCTCCGTTGACATGGGTTACCACACCGAAAAGAAGACGGTGGTTTTTCAACACCGGAAACGTGTGATAATTATCAAACGCCATTGGCGTAAGCATAGGATAAATAGTGCTGGAGAAGTACTTATTAACTTTCTCAACCTCTTCAACGGTAAGAACATCATAATCGGCAATCAGGAAGCCATTAGCTGAAAACTGAGGCTTGAGTTTCTTGATGTAATATTCATTTTGATCGGCTACAAACTTGCGAATGCACGTGTGTAGTAGCGTACGATAGGGTGTTTCGCGAAGGCCGCTGTAGTCGACTCTGCCTTTGCCAAAGTCCACATAGTTATACAAACTTCCCAATCTGATGGTGCAAAACTCATCAAGATTGCTTGATGTAATTGATAAAAACTTCAGACGATCGAACACTCCACGATCGATGTGCTTTGCTTGATCAAGAACTCGGTAGTTGAATTGCAGCCAACTCAGGTCGCGGCTGATATAATTACTCTCAAAAATCTGTTGAGCAATTTTGTCATCAAACTCCGCGGGATTCTTTATCACAGCAATACCACTCATGTCTGATTAGATGTCAATCTTGGCGTACTTGGCATTCTTTTCAATGAATTCTCTTCTCGGTGCCACTTCATCACCCATTAGCATCGAGAAAAGGTGATCTGCCTCGGCTGCTGATTCGATTGTAACCTTTTTAAGGGATCTTCTTTCCGGATCCATGGTAGTTGACCAGAGTTGATCTGGGTTCATTTCTCCCAATCCCTTATATCGTTGAATATTGACGCTGTCCTCTTTCCCGTCCTTCGTCATTTCTTTGATCAGCGCCATTCGTTCATCCTCGGTCCAGCAATATCTTTCATCACGCCCTCTCTTAAGCAGGTAAAGTGGAGGAAGTGCGATGTAAACATAACCTTGTTCTATAAGCTCCCTCATATACCTGAAGAAGAACGTAAGGATCAAAGTACGGATATGACTTCCATCTACGTCAGCATCCGTCATTATGATTATTTTATGATATCGTAACTTTTTCATGTTGAGCGCTTTCTCATCATCTTCCGTACCGAAAGACACTCCGAGTGCGGTGATCATGTTCTTGATCTCCTCGTTCTCGTAAATTTTATGTTCCTGCGCTTTTTCTACGTTAAGAATCTTACCACGCAATGGAAGAATGGCCTGGAAATTTCGGTCCCTACCCTGCTTCGCTGATCCTCCGGCAGAGTCACCCTCCACCAGATACAGTTCGCAGATGGAAGGATCCGTGCTTGCACAGTCGGCCAACTTACCCGGGAGACCCGTTCCTGTTAACACATTTTTGCGCTGCACCATTTCACGCGCCTTGCGGGCTGCAATACGGGCCTGAGCGGCAAGAATTACTTTGTTTACTATCTGTTTTGCTTCACGCGGATTTTCTTCGAGGTAGGTTTGTAACATCTCTCCTACTGCTGTATCAACCGCACCCATAGCCTCAGAGTTTCCGAGCTTTGTCTTTGTCTGTCCTTCAAACTGCGGCTCCTGAACTTTCACAGAAATAACAGCCGTCAATCCTTCACGAAAATCGTCTCCGCTGATTTCAACTTTTGCCTTCTCAAGTAGGCCTGATCTATCCGCGTAACCTTTAAGTGTCCGCGTTAACGCTCTGCGAAAACCCGCCACGTGGGTACCTCCTTCGTGGGTGTTGATGTTATTAACATACGACACCAGGTTTTCGCTGAAAGACGTGTTGTAGCTCATCGCTATCTGCACCGGAATCTCCCCCTTTTCATTTTCAATGTAGATCGGGGCAGGAATCAACTTTTCCCGAGTCGAGTCGACATACTCCACAAATTCGCGAAGTCCGCCTTCAGAATAGAATTCGTCAGATCGGTGAGTTCCGTTCTCTTCGTTTTCCCTCATGTCCTTTAGTGTAAGCCTGATCTTCGGATTGAGGAAAGCAAGTTCTCTCAGTCGAGCCGCGACAGTTTCGTAGTTGTATTCCGAAACGCTGAAGATCGTATTATCAGGAAGGAAGTGAATTGTGGTACCTCGTTTCTCGGTGCTTCCAACTTCACGTACGTCATACTTCGGAATACCACGCTGATACTCTTGTTCGAATATCTTTCCATCACGATGCACGGTCGCCTTGAGCATTGTCGATAGGGCGTTCACACAGGAAACTCCCACGCCATGCAAACCGCCAGATACTTTGTATGTATCCTTATCAAATTTACCTCCTGCATGGAGTACTGTCATTACTACCTCTAGCGCTGACTTCTTCAACTTCGGTTGGATATCCGTTGGGATACCGCGACCATTATCATCCACGGTGATTGAGTTATCCGGATTAATGGTGACGACAACGGTATCGCAATAGCCTGCGAGTGCCTCGTCAATAGAGTTGTCGACTACCTCCCAAATGAGATGATGAAGACCACGAACCCCTACGTCACCGATGTACATCGCGGGCCTTTTTCTCACCGCTTCGAGCCCTTCTAAAACCTGAATATTACTACCAGAATAATTACTTCCTTTTTGTGCCTTTTCTTCGCTCATTTTGGGGTATTTACAAGTTGGCAAAAATAAGCTTTTCTGTAGCGTCTGCCGCATTTTTTGCCAATTTTTATACCTCATTTAAAGACTAAAACTCAATGTCTTTTTTGAGAGCAAAATGGGGTTAAAAACATTAAAAATTTGGGGCAAAAATGGCTCTAAAAATGTACCAGTCAGGACAGGCTTGCAAACACCCTTGCGTGGACTTCTCTAAGCCGATTATTCGGAACCCAAATTGCTAATGAAATGGCCAAAAACGCCAACCACTTTTCACAATATCAGCCAGTCGGAAACTAGATTAGATACACACCAAAAAAATCAAACGGTGCTGATGGGGATTACTTCGCCTTCTTCCGAGCTGTTTTTTTAACCTTGGCACCTGGTTTCTTTTGTACCCCCTCCCGCTCAGACATCAAGTGTAGTTTTGCTTTCTGAAGCTCTGCTTTCTGTCCTTCACTCACGATCGGGTATTGCATTTTTAGCTTATCAAAGTGCCGGTAAATCACAGATGCTATCGCAAGACGAGCATACCATTTATCATCAGCAGGAATAATAAACCAGGGAGCGTAGTCTGTAGAGGTCGCTTCGATGGCTTCGTCATATGCTTTTTGATATTCATCCCAGAATCCCCTCTCTTTGAGGTCTGACATTGAAAATTTCCAGTTTTTGGAAGGATTGTCAATTCTTTCGAGGAAGCGCTTCTTCTGTTCTTTCTTGGATACGTTCAAAAAGAATTTCAGAATCAACATACCATTGTCCGCGAGGTTTTTTTCATACCTCCTGATCTGCTTATATCTGGCTTTCCAAAACTTATCGTTGATGTCCTTCAATGAATCTATTCCCGGTATTCGTTCATTCATGATGTACTCAGGATGTACTTTGGTCACCAGCACATTTTCATAGTGCGACCGGTTGTGGATTGCTATTTCACCTCGTGCAGGTAATGCGACACTATGCCTCCAGAAATAGTCGTGGTCGAGTTCATACGAATTAGGAGCCTTGAAACTATATACTTTTACACCTAAAGGATTGAATCCTGACATGATGTGTTTCACAGCGCCATCTTTGCCAGCTGCATCCATCGCCTGAAAAATGATTAACACACTATACTCGTTGTGAGCATACAACTTGTCTTGCATTTCAGCCAGGTGCTTCCTCCCAATCTCCAACATCGCCTCAGCATCTTTTTTCCCGAGAGCTTTACCTTCGTATCCCGTTTTATGAGATTTTAGACTGAATTTTTTACCTGGTTTTACCCGAAGGGATTTTAGGGGAATGAGTGTGTCATCGGAGAGCATAGCTGTAGATTTTGTTTACTTGCTAAAGCTACACCCGTATCCCATTGAAGGATATGACCTGGGTCATTTATTTTAGCTAGAACTGGTTGGTTCTTAGCAAGACCAGCGTGCAAGCCTCCGTGGCTTCGATCCCATTATCCTCAGCCATTTTTTCAAATTCTGCATTTTCAGTCCCAGGATTGAATATTATCCTTTTTGGTTTGAGACTGAGGAGGTATTCATACCATTCAGGTTGATGGTCGGGGCCGATATAAAGGGTGACAGTGTCGACATCTTTAATCTCAGGCTTTTTTCGAATGTCTTGTATCGGCTTACCGAATACTTCACCAATCTTAATGCCAACAGGAACAATAGGATGACCATACTCAGTGAGCATTGAGGCCGCCAGATATGCGTAACGAGAGGCATTTGTCGTAGCACCAATTATAACCGTCTTTTTCATGAAAGCTCTTTTTTAGAATAAAGCAGAACAAGTGCTTCTGCACACTTCTCGCCATCCATCGCTGCCGACACTATGCCTCCCGCAAAGCCCGCTCCTTCACCGCAAGGAAAGAGTCCTTTTACAGTTGGGTGTTGAAATGTTGCTTTGTCTCGAGGTATGCGCACCGGAGCTGACGTTCTACTTTCAACACCAACTACCTGCGCTTCGTTCGTGAAGTAACCTTTCATTTTTTCTCCAAACTTTCTAAAGCCCTGTCTTAGTGAATCTGTAATGTAAGAAGGCAATACTTCTTTGAGGTCAGCAGATTTTAGACCTGGCTGGTAAGAGGTATCAAGCAAGGTATTGGAATGCTTCCCTTCAACAAAATCGATGAGCCGCTGTGCAGGCGCACATTGGCTTCCCCCGGCAACCTCGCACGCTTTCTGTTCAATTGCTTGCTGAAATCTCATCCCTGCAAGCGGTCCGAATTGCGAATAACCCGTAAGCCGTTCGCTGTTTACCTCCACGACAATTCCTGAGTTGGCAAACCTGGAGTCTCTTCGAGATGGGCTCATCCCATTTACAACTACTTCACCGGGAGCCGTTGCTGAGGGCACGATAAAGCCACCAGGACACATGCAGAACGAAAAAACACCAATTTCCTCTCCTTCAACTTTTGCCTGATGAACCAGTGCATAGGACGAGGCTGGAAGAAATGGATCGCGCGTCTCGCAGTGATATTGAATTTGATCTATCAGGTTTTGGCTGTGCTCTACCCGGACACCCAGTGCAAACGGTTTGCTTTCTATTTCGATCTTTTTGGAAAGTAATAGCTCATAGATGTCTCTGGCAGAATGCCCAGTTGCGAGGATCACCCCGATTCCTTTGACCGTTTCTCCATTGTTTGTTTTCACACCTGTCAGCCTTCCATCGCTAACAATGAAATCGGTGACTCGTGTATCAAAACGAATCTCGCCACCCGCAGCTAATATTCGTTCGCGAATCCTTTGCACCACGCCAGGCAACTTGTTCGTGCCAATATGGGGATGAGCATCGAAGAGAATATCCTTCCTTGCTCCATGCGCAACAAGGATGTCTAAAATACGTTGGACATCGCCTCTCTTCTTCGATCGCGTGTAGAGCTTCCCATCAGAGTAAGTTCCCGCTCCACCTTCACCAAAACAATAATTCGAGTCAGGATTAACAACGTGGTCTTTGTTGATTGCTGCGAGATCTCGTCTTCGGCTCTGCACATCCTTTCCCCTTTCGATCACAATTGGCTTCACACCTAACTCAATCAAACGCAGAGCCGCGAATAATCCCGCTGGACCTGCGCCAACAATAACAGCTGGCTCTGACTTGCCAACATCATCGTACTTGAATTCTGTTCCTGACTGATGAGCGTCTTTATCCGTGACTTCTGCAAGGACACGTACAACAACTTTTCGTCCTCGCGCATCGATCGACCGCTTTACAGGTCTCACGGCAAGGTCCATCGAAGTTGCACCGAGTTTTTGTCTCAGTGTGGACTCAAAAATTTCTTCATCAAAAGCCTCGCGTGGAGTGAGGCTTATCTCAACAACTTTAGTCAATCTGAAAGGTATTTATCCTTTAATTATCTCCTTCCATCGAAGGAAAATGAATATCCAAAGTTAAAACCAAACCTGAAGGTTTGGGCTAATTTTGCCTGATCAAGATTGCGAAACACATCCTCAAAAATCGGTTCCACATCAAAGCTGCGATAGCCAATCCCGTAACCAACGTACGCGTCAATGGTGAACCCATTTCCATCGTTGTGCTGCATCAATCTTGTACCCAATAAAATTCCATACTCAGCACGTTGCTCAGAGGCACTGGCTGTAATCAGCGCTACCTGTTGTTGCGCAAGGTTCATATTCGCAAAATGTCCTACGTTGGTAAATCTCACTTCATGGGCAAAATACCACATGCCGGTTTTCAAGGGGTTATAAAATTTCTGCTTGACTGCAATGGCATAACCTCGTTGGAAAATCTGATCCTGTGCCACCTCACTATCAGCAGCAAAGAATGGATCCCGGATTCCATCAAATTCAAACTCATGACCCAATCTTTCCTGATTATAAAATTCTATCGCCATTGGGAACGTGCCGATAAAGGTGGCAAAGGGATTACCCTGCAGGATCACCCCCCGGTACTCTGGAAAGCGTTCATTAAAATAATAGAAGCCCTTTTTGGCCGATTTGTTTACAGTGATCACTGGTGTATTAGGTTTGCTCAACAATGAGTTAATCTCACCAGCCAGCGTGTTGTCTTCATAAAATGGCTTATAGTATCCCGTTAATGTTCCATCCTCGTCATACAGTTCCCAGGTTCCCACACGCAGGTCATTTTCGATTACGCCTTTAGTCTGTAGCGAGCCACTGGGATAGTAGCCATGATAAGTACCCTTCCCTTTGTCAAAATCACAATCACCTTCAATTTTTCCATCTTCAAAGTAGTACGTCCATTTACCCTGGCTCTTCCCATCCTCTATCATTCCCTTGATCTTGAGCTTGCCGTTTTGATAGTACTCACGATATTCTCCTGATCCATTTTTGAAGTCGGTTTCACTGTGCAATGTACCATTCTGATTGAGCGAACTCCAGTAGCCGTGCTTCTTACCGCCAACGAATTCACCCTTTGAGCTGACTTTTCCGTCTTCAAAGTAATAGGTCCAGATGCCTACGGGTTGATCGTTTTCATACTTTCCTTCAGCGCTTATTTTTCCTGACGGATAATAATATTTCCAAACTCCATCCTTTCTGCCATTGGAGTAGTCTCCTTCGGCACTCAGCGTTCCATCAGTGGCAAACTGTCGCCAATGCCCTACATTCCTTGTTCCCGACTTCGGGCCTTCCGCCAAAACTTTTCCCGAATGATCATATTCAATGTACCTACCATTGTCATCTGTATATTCAATCTCCCCTTTCTTGGTACCATCTTCAAAATAGGTATACCAGAGTCCATCGCGCATGTTGTCCTTGTATGAACCTTGTTCCTTCAGTTCACCACTTTCGTAAAATATCTTCCATACTCCTTCGCGTTTCTTCTCGTTGATAGTACCTTCCATCGACTTCTGTCCATTCTCGTAATAGTACTCCCAGTGTCCGTAATTTGAATTCTGCCTTAGTACACCACGCATTTTTAAGTTGCCTGTCTCATAAAAAAACTCCCACACACCGGAAGTCTCGTTATTGACGAAATGACCTTTGGATTCAATGTTGCCATTGAGGAAGTAAGAGATGTAGCGACCGTGAACAATATTTGAAATGGTGTCCTTAACCTGATAGATCTCCTTCAGGTTCTTTTTTGCTGCATCGTGATAGGTATAACGCGTGAGCCCTTGTGCCGCTCCCTGAAGCGCACAGATGATCAGCCACAGCACTATGACAACACACTTGTTCATGCAAGACAGGACAGAACGTAAATTTAGCCAGAATAAGCCAGATTTTGCTACCCGAGTGCCTTTATCACGGCCGCCTTTCCCCAGTCATTCTTTTCCTGATCAGACCACAATTCCGGGTAAAACATGATCTTTTGAAATCGTGGTGGCAAATACTTTTGCCAATTAGTGCCCCCCGTTGCTTTGATGTCCTCCGGGTCGCGTTGCAGATAGCGGGCAGCAGACTTCATATGCGCAAGGGGCCAGAGCACATTAGCCAATGTATCAAACTCGCGCATTCTCTCTCTGACTTCCTTCGAATCTGGAAAATGTTTCAAATAGATTTTTCTCAGATTGCAGTTCTCGTATTTTTCTCCAGTTTCTAAAAACGTCCTAGCGTACTTTTCTTCAAACTGCTGAAGGGTCAACGTCTTCTTCCCCGACTTCAACTCAGTGGCACCACTACGCCAGTATAGTTTCTCGATTAGTTTGCCAAGGTCAGACTTGGAGTCGAGGTCTTTGCGGCTATCAATCGCCACCAAATTGATCAGATCGGTTGAGCAAAGTTCGATGAGGCGATATTGTGCAGACTGAAATCCACTTGCGGGTAGCAAAGCCATCCTGAACTTCAAGAACTGATCTCTCTCCATGCCATCAGTCATGATGTCAAATGAATCTTCAAGGTGACGGAAGTACCGAATCACACGATCCATTCGTGTAATAAACATCTCTTCAGAAAGGGAAGTGTCGAATGTTATTTGTTCAATCTCTAGTATGATCAGCCTGAAATACAGCTCAGTAATCTGATGATAAATGATGAAGATTTTCTCATCAGGAAAATGAGTCTTTGGGTTTTGAAGACTCAAAAGCGTGTCGAGATGAATATAATCCCAATAGGTTAGGTAGTCAGAATAAAGGAGTCCATCGAGATAAGATGTCAAATCCTGGCCCATAACCTCATACTTGGCCTCTAGTTTCTTTACAAGTTCAAGCAGTTTTGGGTCAAGTGAAGAATTCTCCATCGGTAATTTTGCGCTTCCTGATTAATACAATTTTGCTGTAAATTTGCCGGAAAGTTAAAAATTAAAACGATTGCAGAGAATGACACTGCTCATTACCACTGCCTAAAATTGACCCCCACTCATATGTCTGTTACGACAAGCTCAGCCGAAACAAAGGCCAAAAAATCAATGAAGCAGGATTTGTTCGAACACCCTGATTTTTATCTGTTGGACGACCTCCTAACCGAAGAACAAAAACTCATCAGAAGTTCTATTCGCGACTTTGTGAAAAAAGAGATTTCGCCTTATATCGAAGACTGGGCTGAGAGGGCACACTTTCCTTATGAAATCGTAAAAAAATTTGGTGACATCGGAGCCTTTGGTCCAACCATTCCGACAGAATATGGTGGAGGCGGACTTGACTACATCTCGTATGGGTTGATCATGCAGGAGATTGAGCGAGGTGATTCAGGTATGAGGTCTACCGCTTCTGTGCAAGGGTCGCTCGTTATGTATCCGATCTACAAATTTGGAAATGAAGAGCAGCGCAAAAAATACTTACCCAAGTTGGCCTCAGGCGAATGGCTTGGTTGCTTTGGTCTTACCGAACCTGATCATGGTTCAAACCCAAGTGGCATGGTCACCAACTTCAAGGATATGGGTGACCACTATCTTTTGAATGGCGCAAAGATGTGGATCTCCAATTCGCCAAGAGCAGATGTAGCTGTCGTTTGGGCAAAAAATGAAGCGGGTAGAATTCACGGGTTGGTCGTTGAGCGAGGCATGGAGGGATTCTCTACTCCGGAAACGCATGGAAAATGGTCGTTGCGTGCAAGTACTACTGGCGAACTCGTGTTTAATAATGTAAAAGTTCCAAAGGAAAATTTGTTGCCGGGCAAAAATGGATTGGGTGCTCCCATGATGTGTCTTGATTCCGCCCGCTATGGCATTGCGTGGGGCGCGATTGGCGCTGCGATGGACTGCTATGATTCCGCAAGAAGATATTCGTTGGAAAGAATTCAATTTGGCAAACCGATTGGTTCGTTTCAGTTGGTGCAGAAGAAATTATCCGAGATGCTGACAGAAATCACTAAAGCTCAACTTCTCAACTGGAGGCTGGGGGTGCTGATGAACGAGGGCAAGGCAACAACACCACAAATATCGATGGCAAAACGCAACGGAGTGGAGATGGCATTGAAAATTGCCAGAGAAGCGAGACAGATTCACGGTGGAATGGGAATCACCGGTGAGTACCCAATGATGCGTCATATGATGAACCTGGAGTCAGTAGTTACATACGAAGGAACTCATGACATCCATCTTTTGATTCTTGGTCATCAGATTACTGGTATACCAGCGTTTACCTAACAGTTGGGGTCGATTGAAAAGAAAGGCGCTATTCTTTTCCCTATTTGTAATTGGTGTCAGTGGGCATTGTCAAAACGTTCGACTATACCTTAATGCTACCCATTGTAGCTTTTCAATGACCTCATTGGAGCATTGGGAAAACTCTCTACGAAATTCATCAGGTCCCATTTTTGTCAAAAGCGGTCTGACTTTTTCCGACAACTTGGCGCTTGGGGGAGAGATCGAATTCGAGACTGTTCAAAATCAACGGATAGGAATATTTTTTGCATCCACCAAAACTGATGGTAGTTTATCCTATCAGGATCTCAATGGCCTATGGGTTGTTAACATGAAGGCAAAATTTAACTCAGTAGGTTCGTCTCTGGCTGTTCCTATATATCAGTCAAACCATTTCTCACTCCACCCAGGCATAAAAGGCAGTGCTATTTTTGGACACCTTACAGTTACCGACACCGCGGTCCCGGGCGAAGAATTAAATGTGATTACCACGAATGTCGGAGTGAATCCAAATCTTTCAGCGGCATTCATTATCATAAATCGACTTTCGATTAGAACGCAAATTGGTTACGAGTTTCAAATTACAGGTAAACTTAAGGATCCATCAGACAAAAAGGCTTACTTGATTAATTCAGGCACAGGAAACCCTATTGTTTTGAATGGAGATGGGCTGAGGCTGGGTATAGGTATTGGATATTCTCTAATTAAAAAGACATCATGAGAGTGGTCACGGTACTTGGTGCACGGCCTCAATTCATCAAGGCTGCTACCGTCTCAAGGGCATTCAAAGATTCAGGTATTGACGAGTTGATCGTTCACACAGGCCAGCACTTTGATCGAAACATGTCCAATGTTTTTTTTGAGGAAATGGATATTCCACTTCCGCATTATCAACTGGAGATAAGCGGACTTAGTCATGGTGCGATGACTGGCAGAATGCTGGAGCAGGTAGAAAGTGTGTTGCTCAAGGAAAAACCAAATATGGTGATGGTGTATGGCGACACTAACTCCACCCTAGCTGGCTCGCTGGCTGCCTCTAAGCTACATATTCCTGTTGCTCATGTTGAAGCAGGTTTGCGGAGCTTTGAAATGCGCATGCCGGAAGAGATTAACAGAATTCTTACCGATCGAATAAGTAAGCTGCTCTTCTGCCCCACCGACACTGCCGTTCAAAATTTAAAAAAGGAAGGGTTCGACTCGTTTGATTGTGAGATCATTCAATGCGGGGATGTCATGTATGATGCGGTCCTGCACTATCGCAAACTTCTAGGGGAACGTTCCAATATTATTGAAACACTTGATCTTGGAAAGTCACCTTTTGTCCTCGTTACCATTCATCGCGCGGAGAACACAGATGATGTAACCAGGCTCACGGAAATTGTCGAAGCGCTCAATGCCATCAACCGCAAAACCAAGGTTGTGCTTCCACTCCATCCACGGACCAGAGGAATACTAGAGAAGAATAACATCAAACTCGATTTCTCGACCATCGAACCTGTGGGCTATTTCGACATGCTATCACTTCTCGAAAACTGTGAAATGGTAATGACGGATAGCGGTGGACTTCAGAAGGAAGCCTATTTTTTTTCAAAGTATTGTCTCACGCTTCGCGAACAGACCGAGTGGGTGGAGCTGATCGAGGCGGGGGTTAACTCACTTGTCGCTGCCGACACCGACAAAATTCTATCAGCGTTTGAAAAGGCAAAGCAAAAGCCGGTGACTCACGCAACTCAACTTTACGGAGACGGGACGGCCGCACAAAAAATTGCTCAGAAATTGGGCTCTTTTTAGCCTGAGCTTAGTTTATTTTGCACCATCATGGCAAGAATTCTTACTGGAATACAAAGTAGCGGGAAGCCTCACCTGGGCAATTTATTAGGTGCGATCATTCCCGCCATTGAACTTTCAAAGCAACCGGGAAACGATTCATTTCTTTTCATCGCTGACCTTCACTCACTCACCACCATAAAAAATGCTCAAGAACGAATCGACAATGTGCGAGCGGTTGCAGCAGCATGGCTGGCCTTTGGATTTGATGTTGATAAGAATTGTTTTTACCGACAATCAAGAATTCCGGAAGTCTGCGAACTCACCTGGTATCTGAGCTGCTTCACACCTTACCCGATGCTGGCTAACTCGCATTCATTTAAGGACAAAGCAGACAGGCTCTCGGATGTGAACGCTGGCTTGTTCACCTATCCGGTACTGATGACGTCAGACATCATTATGTACAATGCCAACTATGTCCCGGTTGGTAAAGATCAAAAGCAGCACCTTGAGATTGCGCGTGATATTGCATCCTCATTCAACACTCAATTTGGCGAAACATTTGTAGTGCCTGAGGCCAAGATTGACGACAATCTTATGACGATCCCTGGCACAGACGGCCAGAAGATGAGTAAATCTTATGGAAACATCATCGACATTTTTCTGCCTGAGAAAGAGTTGAAGAAACAAATCATGTCGATTGTAACTGATAGCACTCCATTGGAAGAACCAAAGAATCCAGACACTGACAATGTATTTGCCATCTACAAACTAATCGCCACTCCTGACCAGACCGAATCGTTAAGACAGAAATACCTTGGTGGTAATTTTGGCTACGGACATGCAAAGCAAGAACTGCTCAGTCTCATTCTGGATAAATACAAAGAGGAGAGGAAAACATTTAGCTTTTATATGGAGAACCCCGAGGAACTTGAAAAGAAACTTGAACAGGGCGAAGCTAAGGCCAGAGTTGTAGCGCGAGAGGTTTTGAATAAAGTACGCGTTAAGCTCGGATACGCTTAACTACTTTGTGGTCCAAACCACTTCCTGCTTCTCCTTTCCTACATTCAAGACTACACGGATCGGATTTGGGATAATGGCGAGCTTGGTTTCTTTACCAGGATATTTATCAACCTCCACATATACGCCCTCTGACTGGTCAATCTGGAATTCATTTTTTCCACTCACCGTATAAGACTTGGCGATATAGGCAATGGGGTAAAGTACATCTGAGTCCGGGCAAATTTCATCGTGAACTTTTTGCAATACCTCCTCCATGAATTCACCGAATTCTTCCTGGAAATCATCCTCTAAATCATGAAGCGCCTCCTCAAGATCATCGTATTCCGGATTGTTATAATCGATGTTTTGTAATTCATTGCGTTTCGCAATAATTTCCTGAAGGGCTTTATCGAGAGCTTTGGTGTCCATTCCTGAATATTGGTTTACAACGAACCCAAAAATAAGACAAAACGTGGATTATGTGTAACTTCGTAACCTAAACACGAGGTTATGGAACAGGACTTTCTCCCCATCAACGGTACAGATCATATTGAATTTTATGTGGGTAACGCCAAGCAAGCAGCATTGTATTACCAGCATTGTTTTGGTTACGAATTGATCGCCTACGCTGGTCCGGAAACTGGTGTGAAGGGAAAGGCTTCGTATGTACTCAAACAGGACAAAATTCGTCTTGTCCTTACTTCATCTCTTTCGCCAGACTCAGCCATCTCTGAGCATGTTAAAAAACATGGAGATGGGGTAAAAGTATTGGCGCTGTGGGTGGATGATGCTACGAAATCATTTAAAGAAACTACCGTACGCGGAGCAGAACCAGCAATGGAACCACAAACCATAAAAGACGAACACGGTGAGGTAGTCATGTCTGCCATTAAAACCTACGGAGAGACGTGGCACACTTTTGTGGAGAGAAAAAACTATAAAGGAGCATTCCTTCCAGGATACAAGGCTGTTAAGAGTTCTCTCAAGGTAGAGCCTATTGGTTTGAAGTACGTGGATCATTGCGTGGGCAATGTTGAGTTGGGACAGATGAACAAGTGGGTCAACTTTTACGAGGAGGTAATGGGATTCAAACTTCTCATCACCTTTGACGACAAAGACATCTCAACCGAGTATAGTGCATTGATGTCCAAAGTGGTTTCCAATGGAAACGGATACATCAAATTTCCAATCAACGAGCCTGCTGAAGGGAAAAAGAAGTCTCAAATCGAAGAATATCTGGATTTTTATCACAGCGCAGGAGTGCAGCACATCGCTATTGCCACTGATGACATCATTCACACGGTTTCAGAGCTACGGAGAAGAGGCGTAGAATTCCTTTATGTTCCAGAGACTTATTATGATGACGTGCTGGACCGTGTAGGGGAAATCAATGAAGATCTTGAAGCCTTAAAAGAGCAAAACATTCTCATCGACCGAGATGAGGAAGGTTATCTGCTACAGATTTTTACTAAACCTGTGCAAGACAGACCTACTTTGTTCTTTGAGATTATAGAAAGGAATGGTGCCAAGTCATTTGGCAAGGGTAATTTCAAAGCACTTTTCGAGTCGATTGAAAGAGAGCAAGAGCTGCGCGGCAATTTATAATCCGCGCAACCCTCATCATCCTATTCTTATTTTTTGAACACGTAGCGGGTGATGAAAATCCCGTTTCCATCCTGCTTGCCCGCATCACTCTCCACGCCACTGGTTACGAATACCAGCGTCCACCCTTCTTTCGACATTTCAGTAAGTTTGGAAGACACTACAGCGTCATTTGAGGCAATATTTTGAAAGTTGATACCAGCCGCACTGTAGAAGTTAAGCAGCTTGGTTTCTTCAAAATTGTCAATTTTAATGTCTCCTCTTTTGACATCATCCATATCACTCTTCTTTCCATCCACTCGTGCGGTAGTCAGCTCTTTGTAGTCTGCGTTCTGTTGTGGATCTGTCAATCGAGAACGACCAATACCCATCGGAACGATAGATTCAACGGTTGTAATTATTTTATACTCCTGGGCGAATACAAAAGTACTGGCCGCAGCAAGCATCAGTGTTAATACTATTTTTTTCATTTCAGTGCGATTTGTTCATGTAAATATAACAAGGACAGATAACGGATTATCCTGTGTTTGGTTGTTGACTAACAATAAACTTAACACCAGGTTGATTATTTTTGGCGCTTATCATGATTACTATGGATTTGGAACAAAAGGCACGGAATGTAGCACAATTGTGGATGGATGAACCCTCTGTTGATAGCGAAACCAAAAAAACTGTAGCTGCTATGTTGGCGGACACGAATCCGAAGTTGTTGATAGACTCCTTTTACAAAAACCTTGAGTTTGGTACTGGAGGGTTGCGAGGCATTATGGGTGTGGGGGCAAATTGTATCAACCAATACACCATCGGCTCAGCGACACAGGGTTTGTCCAATTACTTGAAAAAGACCCTTCCAGGTGAGGATATAAAAGTAGTAGTTGGGTATGACTCACGAAATAACAGCAAGACCATCGCAGAAGTGACCGCCAACGTTTTTTCGGCAAATGGCATCACCGTTTACCTGTTTCCAGAACTTCGCCCTACTCCCCTGCTCTCATTTGCCATTCGTCATTTCAAATGCCATTCAGGTGTGGTGATTACCGCATCGCACAACCCCAAAGAATATAACGGCTATAAGGCTTATTGGTCGGATGGTGCGCAGCTGGTGCCACCGCATGATAAAAATGTAATCGCAGAAGTAAACGTTATCAAAGGATTTGGTCAAATCAAATTCGAAGGGGACCCTACCAGGATAAAAACCATAGGGCCAGAAGTGGAGCAAGCATATTATGAAGCAGTAAAGAAATTAATCCCCGGAAAAGAAAGCATCAAAGCACAATCTGATATCAAAATCGTTTACTCCTCTCTTCATGGAACAGGAATCACCATGGTGCCGGAATGTCTTAAGCAAATCGGTTTTAGCAATTGTGTCGTTGTTGAGAGTCAAAAAGAACCGGATGGAAACTTCCCCACCGTAGAGTCTCCCAATCCAGAAGAGCGTTCTGCCATGCAACAGGCCCTACAAATGGCCACGGATCTGAATGCTGAAATTGTAATGGCTACTGATCCTGACACGGATCGCGTGGGAATCGGAATTCAAAATGACAAGGGTGAGTTCTTTCTGCTCAACGGAAATCAGGCTTTCGCGCTTATGATTTGGTTTATTCTAAAAAATCTAAACAATGATCCACGTCATTACATTGCCAAGACCATTGTGACAACAGAACTGGTAGATACCATTGCCAAAGCGCTAGGCGTGGAATGTGTTAACACCCTGACAGGATTCAAGTACATCGCTGAGCTGATTGAGGAGAGAGAGAAGGACAGACTTTTTGTGGCCGCGGGAGAAGAAAGTTACGGTTATATGGTTGGTGATTTTGTACGTGACAAAGATGCGGTGTCAGCTTGTGCTTTCTTTGCAGCCATGGCAGCAGTGGCAAAAGACCAAGGCAAAAGTTTGTACGACTGGCTGAAAGACATTTACGTTGAGTTTGGTTTCTATAAAGAAGGGCTTGTCAATTTGGTGAGAAAAGGTGCTGACGGTGCAGCCCAGATTACTGCCATGATGGAGCAATTCAGGAATAATCCTCCGGCAGAGTTTAATGGAGAAAAAGTTATCAGAGCGCTGGACTATAAAACAAGTGCTGAAAAAAACCTGAGAACAGGAGAACAAACTGAAATTAGAATGCCTAAGTCAGATGTATTGCAATTTTATACCGAGGCAGGTTCAAAGATTTCTGTGCGGCCTTCAGGCACTGAGCCAAAAATTAAATTCTATATCAGCGTAAATGAAAAGCTGCCGAATCGAGAACAATTTGAATCTGTAGACAAAATACTAAGTACCCGAATACAACAAATCGAAAAACAACTTACACAATGAATACACTTGGGGATTTAAAAAAAATATTCGAAAGGGATCTGGACCAACTGGCACAGGAAATCTCTGCTTATTCAAAGGAATCTGACCTATGGATTGTGAAGGGTGAGATCAAGAACTCTGCTGGAAATCTGTGTTTGCATTTATGCGGCAATCTCCAGCATTTTGTTGGCAAAGTGCTGGGCGGAACGGACTATGTAAGAAATCGAGAAGCCGAGTTTGCGGACAAAAACGTTCCGAGATCGACCCTCCTTAAAGAAGTTGCCACTACAAAAAAGGTAGTATCTGATACCTTGCACAAAATGTCACCACCACAGTTGGACGAGACCTATCCCATCAATGTATTTGGTGAGCCGATGACTACTGGTTTCTTCCTGATGCACCTGGCAACTCACCTTACCTACCATCGCGGACAGATCAACTATCATCGGAGGGGTAAAAGTTGACGTCTTCTGTCGGTGAACCCGGTGTTGGCAGAAATAGTGCGTAGCAAATGACCATCACTGGAGCGAAGTCGATCAGCCCGATAACTATAGCGATTGCTAAATGGAAGGCAACACCTAGAATCAGCATCGTAATGCGAAGGGGACGAAACCAGACCAGAAGTGGAAAAGATAATTCGAACAATATTACACTCCAACCTATCACCTTTGATATTTCTTCGCCAAGTTCTACATGAAAGTAGGGGTTATTAAAAAATTTAAGTTGGCTAATTGAATAAATCGCTGCTCCAGACCGCCATTCAGCACTAATCAACTTATCGTAGCCCGAGAAAATATATATGAGTAATAGTTGAATCCGGGCAAGAATAAATGCTGCATTAGTCACCACCGAATGCAAAGACGAACGCTGTCTGGAATTACCGCCATTGTATGAGAAAAATATTGACAGAAACAAGAACTGCGCAAGTACCAGATCCGATCCGTTAACAATCGGTAACGAGTATCTTGTTACTGAAATTGAAAACCAAAAAATCAAAATGGAAATGAACACATTAATTCTAAGGAGAATCCCCAAAATCAATAGGATTGCAAAAACAGCAAAAAATACATTCGCTTCTATCTGAGCGATAAACAATGGGGCGTATATAAATTGGCTAAAGAAAGACGTAAAAGCAAATGCCCTGTAGGCGGAAATATCCCCGGCTATCGGCCAGATGAAAAGTATTTTCAGAAATAAAAAAGTGTAGAATCCTTTGCACAGCCACCATACTTGACGACTTATGTTGTGCCTGGTCAATATATAACGATAAGGTAACGCCCACATCTAGATCAGTATTCTATAATCAACAAGGTATCCACCCGCGATGTAAAATTATGAGTGTATTCATTTAGCCAAATGACACGCGTTGAATCTACGCAAGGCGGTATATACCTACCCTTCAGGTAGGACTTTAAGGCCTTGAGCCGAACTGAATCTACGATGCCTGCAGCCGCACGAGCCGTATCCTTTGTCACCTTTTCGTACATGTCCCGTTCAAGTGAACTCATGTAGAAATAAATGGGGTTTACTTTATTGAAATAATTCACATAATTATCGTAGGCTGGATTGATTGGAGCAGACCACTGATCTCCGGTTTTCCATGATACCAGAAGTAGTTTGGATTGCTCAACCGTAGATGTGGAGAAAAAAGGACCAATCAAGACATATCGATGATAAAACCTGGCTATCCAGAATGAATCTGCCAGCGATGGATAAACGATAGTAACCACGCAAATCGCCAAGTGTATCGCAAGGGTCCACGCTACAACGATAGCCATGAGTCCGCCCAATTTTGAGTCAGATATACGAAGCAAGAATCCTCCTAGTTGGTTATTTTTGCACAAAATATGAAGAAGGTCGCATTTTATACCCTCGGTTGCAAGCTTAACTACTCAGAGACCTCGACTATTTCCAGAGGTTTTGAAGAAAAGGGCTATAAAAAAGTAGGGTTTACTGACACACCCGACATTTTCGTCATCAATACCTGTTCGGTTACAGAAAACGCAGACAAGAAGTGTCATAAGCTCGTCAGAGAGGCTCGTAACATTGCACCCGATGCCTATGTGGCAATTATTGGTTGCTACGCGCAACTCAAGCCGAAGGAGATTTCTGAGATTCCAGGTGTGGATGCAGTGTTGGGTGCTGCAGAGAAGTTCAGACTCCTGGAACTGCTCGATGGATTTGTTCGACCGAAAGAAGCAATCGTACACGCTACAGAAGTCAGCGAGGCCAAGCGATTTAATACCTCCTTTTCCATTCAAGACCGTACCAGGACTTTTTTAAAGGTTCAGGACGGCTGTGACTACTCGTGTACATTTTGCACGATTCCTTTGGCACGTGGTAAAAGTCGCAGCGATAGTATAGAAAACATCGTTAAGTCAGCGAAAGAAATCGCTGCAAGCGGAGTGAAAGAGATTGTGCTCACAGGAGTAAATACTGGCGACTTCGGTTTGCAGGATGGGAAGAGAGTTGAGCACTTTATTGATTTGATTAAAGCACTCGACAAGGTAGAGGATATTGAGCGGTTCAGGATTTCGTCTATTGAACCCAACCTGCTTACGAATGAGATTATTGAATTCGTTGCCCGGTCAAATAGGTTTGCCCCTCATTTTCACGCTCCCCTGCAATCCGGATCAAACAAGATTCTGGGTCTTATGCGCAGGCGCTATCAAAGAGAGCTTTATCAGGATCGGGTAGAGACCATCAAGAGATTGATGCCGCATGCCTGCATTGGTGTTGACGTCATCGTTGGATTTCCTGGTGAGACCCAGGAGCACTTTTTGGAGACCTATCAATTTCTGAATGAAATAGACATCTCGTATTTGCATGTGTTTACCTATTCTGAAAGAGAAAAAACACTTGCCTCCTCCATGGACGGAGTCGTGCCAAATCACGAGCGATCGGAGCGTTCAAAAATGCTTCACATCCTTTCTGATAAAAAGAGAAGGTCATTTTACGAAAGTCAGTTGAACAAATCGTTTGTAGCTCTTTTTGAAAATGATGTTGAGAATGGGATGATGCAGGGCTTTACAGAAAATTATGTGAGGGTGACCGCCAAGTACGATCCTCTTCTTATCAATGAGACCAGAACAGTTGTTCTCACCGAAATCAGTGACAAGGGGCTAGTGGAAGTGGCGGAAGCGGAAAGTGAAGTGTTGGCGCATTAGATTGATTTCAATTCTTAAGCTAACCGCAAAGACGCCAAGGTGTTGAGAGTTTAGCATTCAAGATTTAAGGCTCAAAATTCAAGATTCAGGATTAGAGAATCCAGGAGCAGAGTTTAAATAATTACACCGTCTTTCATCATTAACTTTCGGTCGGCCATGTCTGCAAATTCCTTGTTGTGAGTGACTATGACAAACGTGTGGCCCAGCTCCTTTTTCAGTTTGAAGAAAAGTTGGTGAAGGTCTGATGCATTTTGAGAGTCGAGATTACCGCTCGGCTCATCAGCAAAAACGAGTGAAGGGGAATTGATCAAAGCACGGGCTACAGCGGTTCGTTGTTGCTCACCACCTGACATCTCCGAGGGCTTGTGATTTGCCCTGTCTTTTAAACCTAAAAGTTCCAACAGCTCGATCGCGCGATCTCGCGCTTGCTTCTCATGCGTGCCAGCTATGAGCGCTGGAATCATTACGTTCTCCACAGCAGAAAACTCCGGCAGTAGGTTATGAAATTGAAAAACAAAACCTATGTTTTTATTGCGGAACTTCGGAAGATCCATGCCATTACTGAAGATATTGTTGTCATCAATTTTAACAGAACCTGCATCCGGTTTGTCTAAGGTTCCCAGGATGTGCAGCAGTGTACTTTTTCCTGCGCCTGATGCACCAACAATTGCCACCACTTCGCCTTTTTCTACTTTGAGACTCACACCCTTCAACACCGGTAGCGCACCGTATGATTTTTGTATCCCTTCTGCGATCAGCATGAGTCCATTTTAGTATTGTGCAAAACCACTAAATACAGTAGCTTGCCCAAAAATACACATCCATGAACATACACGAATATCAAGGCAAAGAGATTCTTAAAAAATTTGGTGTTGCCATCCAGCGAGGCATCGTGGCCGACACGCCTGACAAGGCAGTGGCAGCAGCGAAAGAACTGCAAGCTGAAACAGGTTCGAAGTGGTTCGTGGTAAAGTCACAAATACATGCGGGAGGACGCGGCAAAGGGACGATCAAAGAGACCGGATCGCGTGGTGTGGTGTTGGCAAAAAGTATTGATGAGGTCATGGACAAATCAAAGGCTATTCTGGGTGGCACGCTGGTGACTCATCAAACTGGCCCCACAGGAAAGAAAGTCAATAAAGTGCTGATAGCCGAGGATGTGTACTATCCTGGCGAGACCGAGCCCAAGGAATACTATATGAGTATTCTTCTGGACAGGGCTACCAGCAGACCTGTAATTATGGCCTCTACTGAGGGAGGTATGAACATAGAGGATGTGGCCGCGGAGACACCAGAGAAAATCATCAAGGAATGGATTGATCCGATGATGGGATTACAGCCATTTCAGGCCCGAAAAGTGGCATTTGCGTTAGGTTTGGAAGGCAATGCGTTTAAGGAGATGGTGAAGTTTATCAACGCTTTATATGCGGCTTACGTGGGCTTGGATGCTTCCATGTTTGAGATCAACCCGGTATTGAAGACGTCAGACAACAAGGTAATTGCTGTTGACTCGAAGGTGAATCTGGACGATAATGCCCTGTTCCGTCACAAGGATTTGGAAGAGTTGAGAGACATCACCGAAGAAGATCCATTGGAGGTCGAGGCTGGCAAATCAGGCCTAAACTATGTGAAACTGGATGGAAACGTGGGATGCATGGTGAATGGAGCCGGATTGGCTATGGCTACCATGGACATTATTAAGCTGTCTGGAGGCGAGCCTGCCAACTTCCTGGATGTGGGAGGTGGAGCTAACGCGGAAACGGTAGAAGCCGGTTTTAGGATCATTTTGAAAGACCCCAACGTAAAAGCCATTCTCATCAATATTTTCGGGGGGATTGTGCGTTGCGACCGCGTAGCCAGCGGTGTGGTAGAAGCTTATAAGAAGGTCGGCAACATTCCAGTTCCGATTATCGTGAGACTTCAGGGTACCAATGCTGAGGAAGGTGCCAAAATCATCAAAGAATCGGGTCTAAAGGTGTTTTCTGCCATTCTTTTGAAGGATGCGGCTAGTAAGATTACCGAGGTTTTGGGCTAACGGCAGGGTTTCCTTATTGCCATTATTTGCATAAATTAGGGGTTTAAAGGCTGTCCATGAGGAGACTTTTCCTTTTCTGCTTTGTATTCACACTCATCGCTACCTCAGTTGATGCACAGAGCTTTTATTCGATAAGGAGGGAGAGAAGTCTTCTTGTTACGTTTGGTAGCGGTACTGCAGCCTATCTTGGGGAGATGACAAACCCCGGGTCACTCGGAAAGGTAAGGTATAACATAGTTTTTGGTGGCGAATATTATCTAACTAACAGAATTTCAGCTCGCGCAGAGCTCACCTACTTTAACATTTCGGGTTCTGATGAAACTGCCAATGATGATCGGGTTGAGAGGAATTTGTCTTTCACCTCAAATAATTTTGAAATCAGCGCTACAGGTGCCTTTAACTTATTCCCCAATGGCAGGAGATTCTACCAACGACCAGGGTTTAACCTCTATGGGTTTGCAGGTATCGGTGTGATGTATATGAATCCCAAGGCCGAATATCAAGGTGAGAAGGTGGCGCTGCAGCCATTACAAACTGAGGGTGTAAAGTATAGCCGAATTCAACCGGTAATTCCGTATGGCCTAGGAGCTCGTTTGAAATTTGGGCCTTTCGTCAATGTGATGATTGAAGGAGGTTATCGAAAGACCTTTACCGATTACCTGGACGATGTTAGTATAAAAAGGTACCCGGATCCTACCACTCTAAGTAGTGATCTTTCACGAGCACTCAGCGACAGAAGACTTGAACGCGATCCCAATTATCCCGTAGCGCCTAATCTTGGAGTTCGCGGGAATCCTGATAATGATGATGGCTATTTTTTGCTGAATGTTAAAGTCCAATACTATCTGCCTGCTGGCTCCGGTAACGGAGGAAAAAGCAAAGTCACCCAGCGCAAGCGAAAAGCATTCTATCGATACAATAAACGAGGTGGACTGAGGCGTTAGTTGCTAATTGTTATCTAAAAGCTCAAATCTGGAGTAATTACTCTTGAACTCGGGAACAATCTCTTTCATCAGAGTAACCATTTTCAACTCATTCTTGTCGTTAACAAGTTCCAGTAGCAGGTCGACCATGCTACTGATCTTGCTAAACGAGTATTCCGACACTTTAGCTTTTAATATCTTATGATGATGGGTCGGGATTGAGTCTTCCAATACTCCTAAAAGTTCTTCATATAACTTCTCACCTTCACGTAATCCAGTAAACACAATTTGAATATCTCTGCCCGCTTCTAAGCCAGAAAGTAAAACCATTTTCTTCGCGAGGTCGTGAATTTTAATAGGTCTCCCCATATCAAAGAGAAATATTTCCCCTCCATTCCCCATAACACCCGCTTCAAGGACAAGGCTACTAGCCTCTGGGATTGTCATGAAGTACCTTGTGATCTCTGGGTGTGTAACGGTGACGGGGCCTCCTGAAGCAATTTGCTTTTTAAACAATGGGATTACTGATCCATTTGATCCGAGGACATTGCCAAACCTGGTGGTAACAAATGAGGTATGGACCAGCCCCATCGATTCATGCAAGTTGTTGAGGGATTGAACGTATATTTCTGCGATTCGCTTGGAGCATCCCATAATACTTGTCGGATTCACGGCCTTGTCGGTGGACACCATAACGAACTTCCGAATGCCATGATCGATCGAAAGATCTGCAAGAGTTTTGGTTCCAAGTACATTGCAATAAATTGCCTCATAAGGGTTCCTCTCCATTACTGGAACGTGCTTGTAGGCCGCGGCATGAAAAAGTATGTCAACTTTGAATAGGCTAAAGATGTAGTCCAATCTGTTCTTGTTGCAAATGTCGGCTACGAACGATATAATTTTTACAGACAGTTGCCGCTCCTGCAACTCGCACTCGATGTCATAAAGTGGTGTTTCTGCTTGATCAATTAAGACGACTGTGGATGGATTATAGCTAACCAACTGTCTCACCAGTTCGCTTCCTATCGATCCTGCCGCACCAGTAACTGCTATTGTTTTAGCTCTAAATTCCGCATAAAGGTGATCCTTACCGATTTGAATGGACTCGCGTCCCAATAAATCTTCAATATTAACTTCCTTTATTTCAGAAACATTCAACTCACCACCTACCCACGTGCGCACCGGAGGAATTGTCCTTACCTTGATTTTCCTTTTAAGGCACAG
>JAGQYM010000053.1 GCA_020436085.1 Cyclobacteriaceae bacterium | reverse complement strand
CCCAACAGCGATATCACCTATGTATACCTGTTTGGTGCAGTGGCGCTATTCATTTTATTGATCGCCTGCATCAACTTTATGAATCTTTCTACGGCTCGCTCATCCAATCGCGCCAAGGAAGTGGGCATGCGCAAGGTGATGGGTTCACTGAGGTCTCACCTTGTGAATCAGTTTTTGATGGAGTCGATTTTGTTGAGCGTTCTGTCTTTTGCGATCGCATTATTGTTCGCGAGCATCGCGTTACCGTGGTTTAACAATCTGGCCGCTCGCCAATTGACTATTCCCTGGTCGAGTCCTTTGTTCTTTCTTATCGTTTTTGGTTTCTCAATCATTGTTGGAATTTTTGCGGGTACCTATCCTGCATTCTTCCTCTCTGCCTTCCGGCCAATCAATGTGTTGAAAGGTAATGTTTCACTGGGTATGCGAAGCGGATTGGTGCGCAGTGGTCTCGTTGTGTTCCAGTTTGGAATTTCAATAGTGTTGTTGGTAGGCACATTCACTGTGCAGCAACAACTCTCTTATATTCAAAATAAAAAGATCGGCTTCAACAAAGATCAGGTGATCGTGATCAAAGATGCCTACGCCATGGGTGATCAACTTGAATCCTTCAAGAATGAAGTGCTGAAAAATCCGGCAATACAATCAGGTTCAGTTTCCGGATTTCTTCCGGTATCTGGCACCAACCGCAATGATAACGTGTATTGGCCACAAGGCGCTGACCCTTCACAAGACAACATGGTGAGCTTGCAAATCTGGTCGGTAGACTATGACTATGTCAAAACACTCGGTATGAAAATAGTTGACGGCCGTGATTTCTCCAGGGATTTTCTATCCGACTCCAATGCTGTAATTCTCAACCAAGCGGCAATTGATATGTTTAACTATAAGGATGATCCTCTGGGCAAAGAAATTTCGACCTTTAGTCAAGGTCTTAATGAGCAAGGTAGACCCAACACAGCATCAAGGCCAATCATTGGCGTGTTGGAAGATTTTCATTTCGAATCATTGAAACAAAACATTACCCCGCTGGCGCTTTTTTTAAGACGCAGCAGAGGTAGAATCAGCTTTCGCTTTGAGGCTGCGAATACGCAAGAAGTAATTAAATCAATCGAAAGCACCTGGAAGACAATGGCACCGGGTCAACCTTTTCAGTATTCTTTCCTCGATGATGATTTCGGAAATATGTACAAGTCTGAGCAGAGATTGGGTCAGATATTCGGAATGTTCTCTGTGTTCGCCATCATTGTAGCTTCATTGGGACTGTTTGCACTTACCTCTTTCACTGCAGAGCAGCGCACAAAAGAAATTGGAATTCGAAAAGTACTGGGCGCATCTGTGAGCAGTATAGTGCTGCTTCTCTCCAAAGAGTTTGGCAAATTGATTATCGTGGCGTTCGTCATTGCTGTTCCTATCGCATGGTATGCCGTATCATGGTGGCTTGAGAGCTACACGTACAAAGTGGAAGTTGGGGTGATGGTATACATCTTCGCTGGCCTTGCTTCCTTCCTCATAGCATGGATCACAATGGGCTACCAGTCGATAAAGGCAGCCAGCTCAAATCCGATTAATGCCTTAAGAAGCGAGTAACGCAAAGCCATCTGCAGCTCACTGACGCTCATATTGAGTTTATTAAAAAAGACCTCGCTAAGAGGGGTCTTTTTCTCGACTCACTAAAAGACGAAGTACTCGACCACATCTGCTCACTCGTTGAAGAGCAGATGAAATCTGGGGTGCGCTTTTTGGAAGCCTATCATCATTCGCTTCGGGCATTTGGCAACTCAAGAGGCATTCAGCATGTACAAAAACAAACTATTGAAACTCCTTCTCCAAAATCTATGATCAGCAACTATTTTAAAATCGCTTGGCGCAATCTTAATCGTCAAAAGTTCTATACCATTATCAATGTAACAGGACTTGCCTTCGGACTTGCTGCGTGCCTTGTTATCGTATTGTATATACAAAATGAGTTGAGTTACGATTCATACAATGAAAAGGCCGATCGCATTTATCGCGTAGACGCGGACGTGAAATTTGGTGGCAATCAATTTCAGATGAGCTATCGGAGCGCGCCAGAGGCGCAAGCTTTGGTTGATGACTACCCAGAGGTTGAAACCGCTGTTCGCTTCCGTAGTGCTGGTTCATACCTGGTGAAAACAAAAGATGAGGCCGAGAACATCAAGGAGCATCACGTGATCTGGACTGACAGCACGTTTTTTGATATTTTTTCTTTGAACGTTCTGGAGGGAAACGCATTCAAGGCACTGAATCAACCAATGAGTGTTGCGATTAGTAAAAAGATCGCTGACAAATATTATCCAGGCGAAAGTCCACTTGGCCAATCCCTGATTTTGGATAACAACTATCATATGACGGTGAAAGCTGTTTACGATGACATACCGGACGCATCACACTTTCACTTCGACATTCTTGTATCAATGGTGGGTGATTGGCCACCTATTGCAAGGGAAGCCAAGTCGACTTCATTTCTTTCAGAAAATTTCTCTACATATCTGCTGCTAAGACAGGGGGCAAACGCCAATGATCTTGAGGCGAAACTTCCTGGATTTATGGACACCCACTATGGACCGGAGCTTGCTGGTGCATTCGGTGGCGATTTTACTTTGGAGAAATCTCGGGCGTCAGGTAATAAATACGACTTAAGCCTCACTCCTCTTCGCGATATTCATTTGCACTCGAGCGTGAAAGGAGATTTTGAAGCCAACGGAAATATCACGTATGTATACTTGTTTGGATCCATTGCTGCGCTTGTCCTCATCATCGCATGCATCAACTTTATGAACCTATCAACTGCAAGGTCGGGCAATCGCGCAAAAGAGATTGGCGTGAGGAAAGTGATGGGGTCTCTAAAAAAACATTTAATCAGACAATTTCTCACAGAGTCCTTTGTCGTCACTGCTATCGGCATATTACTTTCCATCGGCATTGTGTATTTGATGTTACCTTGGTTCAACACCATTGCCAACAGGCAACTGAGTTTACCTCTGAGCAGTTATGAATTTTATCTTGGCTTGACAATCGCTGCACTCTCCATTGGTCTGCTCGCTGGTCTGTACCCGGCATTTTTTCTTTCTGGCTTCAAACCCATTCAAGCTCTTAAAGGCAACATCAGTTCTGGGATGAAGAGTGGTCCGATCAGAAGTTTTCTCGTAGTCTTTCAGTTTGTGATCTCTATCTTTCTCATCATCGGCACAATCACGATTGGCAAACAACAGTCTTTCATTCAAAACAAAAATCTGGGTTTTGATAAAGAGCAAGTGATTGTGGTTCACGATGCTTATGCACTCCGGCCTAATAGTGTTGAGCCATTTAAAGATGAGGCACTTAAGATTACTGGAATAGAATCTGGAACGATCTCCGGATATCTTCCTGTTGAAAACGACTGGTCATCGCGTAGCAATTCTTCATTTTGGAAAGCGGGGCAGGAGTCGAATACCGAAAACATGAGTGCAACGCAGATGTGGGCTGTGGATCAGGACTACCTGAAAACGTTCGGAATAAATTTAATTGAGGGTCGTTGGCTCTCAGCTGATTTCCCCTCCGATTCAAATGCCGTAGTGCTCAACGAAACTATTGCCCGAAGGCTTGACTTGGGCAGCAATCCAGTCGGAAGTCAAATTCAGTCCTTTGAAGGAGAAGCCAAGGCCGAGAACATCGTGACCTGGACAGTGGTTGGTATAGTTGAAGATTTTCACTTCTCCACAATGAAGGAAAGCATAACGGGGCTGGCCTTTTACCTTGGAAAACACGATGGTAATGTCAGTTTCAAATTCAGAGCAGACAATACAAAGAATGTAATTCAGGCTTTAGGAGAAACCTGGAAGAAACTTGCTCCAGGGCAGCCGTTCGAATATTCATTCCTCGATCAAGACTTTGAAAGAATGTATCAGTCTGAAGAACGGCTTGGAGAGTTGTTTACAATTTTCTCCGGCTTAGCAATCATGATTGCGTGCCTCGGCCTTTTCGCACTTACTACTTTCACAGCGGAACAGCGAACCAAAGAAATCGGAATCAGAAAAGTGCTGGGGGCTTCGGTGGCCAGCATTGTAGTGCTGCTCTCGCGTGAGTTTGGCAAGTTGATTCTCATCGCATTTGCTGTTGCTGTGCCGCTCGCCTGGTACGGGGTCAATTGGTGGCTTAGCGGCTATACTTATAAAACAGAAATTGGCATCACTGTTTACGTTCTTGCCGGTGTCGTTTCATTCTTTGTTGCGTGGATTACGATGGGATACCAGTCCATCAAGGCTGCCAATTCAAATCCTGTAGACGCGTTGAGAAGCGAGTAGCTACTTGCCGTCAAATTTATCTTTGACATAGGTGACACTGGTCTTACCGTGTGGTTTTGGCTTGCCGTTTTCATCGAGGTTAACGAAGATGAGTTTCTCGATAGAAAGAATGGGTTGACGTGTCATTTTATTTCGCACTTCGCAACGGAGAGTTACCGATGTTCGTCCAAACTCTGTGGCGAGAATTCCAATTTCAATAATATCACCCTGCCGAGGAGCTGAGATGAAATTGATTTCAGAAATGAATTTGGTAACGATGTGCGTGTTCTCAAGTTGAATAACCGCGTAGAGTGCAGCTTCTTCGTCAATCCATTGTAGCAGACGACCGCCAAACAATGTCTGGTTGGGATTCAGGTCTTCAGGCTTTACCCACTTGCGGGTATGAAAATTCATTTCTGGACTACTCATTGAACGAGCGTATCAATTGTTCGTAAAACCAAATGCCATGTCGATAGCCATCAACACTGATTCGCTCGTCAATTCCATGAAAGCCAATCGGATCGCTCATGGGACTGAATTTGATGATCTGATCGGAAACTTCACTGAAGTGTCGGGAGTCCGTTGCGCCAACCATTAAGAACGGGGCAACGATCGTGTTGTCAAAGCTGGTGCGTATTGCTTTTTCCACCGCTTTGAATGCGAGGCCATCCGTTGGTGTCACTTTAGAAGGTTCATTGCCAAAAGCAGTTGGTTCAATTTTAATGCGGTCATCTGCGAGTGTTGATTTTACTTTTTCGATAACTGTCTCTCTGGTATCTCCAGGTAGTAATCTGAAGTTAATCGTTGCTTTTGCGATAGTGGGAATTACATTGTCTTTGACACCTGCATTGAATATCGTAGGTGCTATCGTTGTCCTTACCATCGCGTTACCTCCTGCGCTCCCTTCATATATACCGACAATAACGCTTTCAAAAAGCCAGCGGTTCGCGAAAAACATTTTTTGCAGAAAAGGTTGTTCCGGTCCGACATAATCCATGAAATCAGATGTTGATTTTGAAAAGCTTGCGTCAAACGGATTATCACGCAGTTTTAGAATCGCGCGTGAAAGAATATCGATTGATGTTTCGGGAGCCGGAATGGATGAATGTCCACCATATTCCTCCAGGGAAAGATTCAGGGATAGATATCCTTTTTCAGATGTTCCAATGAGTGCAACAGGTTGTTTCATTCCCGGCACTTTATCAACTGTAATTATTCCTCCCTCATCAAGCACCATAGCAGCTTTGATGTTTCGTGATTTTAGAAGATTGGCTATTGCAATTGCGCCCGTTCCTCCTACCTCTTCATCATGCCCGAAAGAAAGATAGATGGTTTGTAATGGTTTGAATCCGCCAGCAATCAAAGACTCAACAGCTTCCATTATGGCAATGAGATTCATCTTGTCGTCCGTTGTTCCGCGGCCCCAAATTGTATCGTTTTTGATTTCGCCTGCAAATGGATCTACAGTCCAAATCGATTCTGTTCCTGGCTCCACAGGCACTACATCCATATGTGCCATTAACACTATAGGGTTTGCAGAAGGATTACTCCCCTGCCACTTGTAGAGCAAACTGTAGTCTTTTACTTTTTCGAGTGCCAGGTCTTCATGCACTCGCGGATATGCGGATTGTAAAAACCGATGGAATGCAAAAAATTGACCGGAGTCAGGTGGAATTGTATCTCCAAACGAAATGGTTTTGATTCTTACGGCCTGTTGAAAATGCTCAAGTGCCTGATCGGCCAAAGGCGGTGCAGGGACAGCTTGCACATTCAACTGCTTGCTTTCGAAGCGAACGGTGTTGATCACGAGAACAACAACGAGGACAACCAAAAGCAGAAGAAACGCCCGAAAAACTGACTTCATTTATTTTACTTTCTTCCCATGTTTGATCACCATATCCACATTCTGCAGAAGATCAATGTATCGAAGTACATCTCCTTTCACAGCAATGATGTCAGCATATTTTCCTTCAGAGATTGTTCCATAATCCTTGTCCACTCCCATGGCAACTGATGGCCAATAGGTAGCCGCGCGAATAGTATACATCGGATCGAAGCCGAATTCATTCACCCACACATCCAGTTCGTGCCAGGTGCTCTGGCTATGGAATTTCATAGGGATACCACTGTCCGTTCCGATGAGCAGCACCGCGCCCGCATCTTTCAATTGATTTACTTTTCGCTCCAACGTAGGGCGTCTGATTGGATTGAGTTGAAAGTAAGACAACTGTCCTGGCTTTTGAATGGACTGTTTTATGTCTTTGATAATTGAATCCGGCATGTCGAGATGCCATGAATCATTGTCGAGCGCCTCAGGATTATCCCTTTGATACTCATAATTGTAAAGTCCTTCAACGGTTGGCGTCCAGAACAGCGGTCCAAGATTCATTTGCGCTGTTCTTTCCTTAATCATTTCCATGATATCGGCTGGATACTCTGGCGCTGACGAAAGACCAGTGTGTTCAAAGCAATCAACACCAGCTTTCAAACCTCTGCGAATTTCCTCCGGCCGATGTGAGTGGGCAACTACACGCAACTTATTCTTATGTGCTTCATCCACTACTGCCATTACCTCTTGCATGGTCATTTGATCCTGATCGATCAATTTGATGCAATTGACTCCCGCCTTCGCCAATTGTTTGATTTTATTTCTGGCATCCTGTTCTCCGTTTGTGCCCCATCTAAATGCTTCGGTCCCTGGATACGGGGCATGCTGAATAAATGGGCCTGACATATACATCGTTGGGCCTGGTAGCTCACCTTTATTAATTCTATCCCTCACATTGATGCTTGCTTGCAAAGGCGCACCAAGATCGCGTGCGCTGGTGACTCCGGCCATCAGCAGCTGGTGTGCCGATGCTGGCATGATTACCTTTTCGAGAAGAGGCAAATATGTTTTGTCCCAATGTGTGTAATCACTGTGACCATTGATCATTAGGTGAACGTGCATGTCCCAAAGGCCGGGCAATACGCTCATCCCTTCAGTTGATATCACTTGTGCGCCCGCGGGAATAGCGAGTTGGCCTACCTGGCCTATTGCCTTGATACGATCCCCTTCAATAATGACCACACTGTTTCGAAGTGGTGCTCCTCCAAATCCATCGATTAAAGTGCCGCCCACAAGAGCTTTGGTATTCGATTGTGCGAAGGTCACGCTTGCGACCAACGTTAGAATAATTGTTGCAAGTTTTCTCATAGCTTAGGTTGATGGGTCAAAAGTTAGAGATAATTTCTAATATAGTGTCACAACACACGATGCATTGTATGGCTGACGACTTCTCAACTTTATTAAACACATATTTTCGTACGGGAGTGGTAGATTCAATCAGCATTAGACCTAAAAGAGTTGAGATGCCTTTGTCGGTTGAACAAGTCCTGGCAATAGAAGGAAAAGGACTAGATGGAGACTACTATAAAGCAAGCAACGGAACTAGGCAAGTCACGCTCATTCAAGCCGAAGACCTGGTAGCTGTCGCATCATTTCTCGGACGCGATAATGTTGATCCGCTGCTCACGCGAAGAAATATTGTCATTCGTGAATTCAACATGAACTCACTAAAGGGAAAATCATTTCAACTTGGTGAGGCTATTCTTGAATACTCTGGAGAATGTCATCCGTGCTCAAGAATGGAACAGAATCTTGGCGAGGGTGGATACCATGCGATGCGAGGCCGCGGTGGCATTATTGCAAAAATCATAAAGACAGGACTTATTAAGGTTGGTGACTCGCTGCGTCCGCTAAGCTAGAAGTCTCCAACTTCAAAGCATTTTCCATTTGGTGGTGAGCCAATGCCCGGTGAGTTAGTCGGCAGATTGACACACGCATATGCACCCGGAGCAAATTTCTCTCCCCAGGATGTGCAAGTAGCCATGTCGCAGAATGGGCCAGCTGTTCCCGAGGCGGCTCCAAGTTCGGTTTCACAATCCGTTGAACCATCACAATCCCAGTTTGCATAGATGTAATCTTGAGCAACTGTGTTGTTGGGTTCTATGGTGCAACTTTCGCAGGACTGACCTGATGATGCGCATTCAGATACAGCAGAATAACACTTGGCCAGATTTTTTCCGTAAACCGGAAGGGAGCAACATTTGCCGGCACTTGGACAAAGAAATGGAAATAACGGATCGGTGCAGAGCACTTGAGTTTTATCGTCTTCCGTGATGCAACTGGAATTGATCGCAAGCACAACAACGAAGAGAAAAATTCTTCTCAGGATTAAAGCCATCTGGTAAAGCTAAACTTTTTTACCAAATGAAGATCCTATGGGTGGCTATTGGTTAGGGATGTTGTCAAAGTCGCCACGCATCTGGCGATATCTTTTGCGAGCTTCTGCTGCGTACACGCTTCCTGGAAATTTATTGAGAAATTCACGGTAAATCTCCATAGCAAGGTCCTTTTCCTTTTTGTAAAGTTCCATGATCTCACCTTGCATAAAGAACGCATCATCGGCAAGGATATCATCACCGTACTCCTCCATGATCTTCTGCAGCAAGGCGTAGGACTGATCAAACTCGGCTCTTTTTAATCGAACATTCGCTTCAAGCCAATAGAGGTCATCCAGAATTGAGGTATTAGAAATTTTTTCTGCATGTCCTTTTACTACACCTTCTTTCAATGTGGCCATTCGGGCCAATGCTGTGTCTACTTTGTTTTGATACAACAGAAGTTCGATTGCCGCGAACTCGCTCAATGCAGTTCCGGCACTGTCGAACGTTGTGTTTTCTTTTATGCGAATACTGAGGTCCATGGCATCGTTGGCAATCTCGCGAGTGGTCGCTTCTTTTAAAATATCAAGATGTTCCTGCGCTAGTGCGAACTCACCTTTGTAATACGATAGCTTAGCGTTTCTAAGTTTCGCTTCATAGCCCGTTGGTGTCTCTCGTTGTGACCGCTCCACCTGCGAGTACAGCAAGGTTGATTCCCACGGCTCTTCTTTCAGCATGTAGATGTCACCTAGCTCGAGCTTAGCTTTGGCCTTGATGTATGGCGCCACACGAGGGTTTTCAATTAACTCATTTAGCTTGTCGATAGCAGCATCTTTCTCATCAAGCAGATAGGCATAAAGCAACGCCTGGTTCAAGAGCGCTTCGTACGCGTTGGGATTGTCGGGATAGTTGTCGGTGAACGATTGATATTCTTGAATAAGGTACCGAACCGAATCGCGATTGACAGGATAGCTCTTTTTCACTTTGGCCTCACGAGCTCTGATCTGGCCAAGCCGAGCAGGGAGATAATTGTCTGTATTATTAAATTCTTTTACAACGTAACTATACCCTTTGTCAGCATTGTCAAAGTCTTCATTACTCAACGCTATGTTTGCAATCTCAAGGGTCTTTGACGTTTCCTTTCGAAATCTCTTATCGTAAGCGCGGGCTTGTATAAACGCTCCGTAAAAATTTTTTTGTTGGAGGTTCACCCAAATCAATAAGTCCGAATAAACCTCAGAATCCGGAAACCGCTGCACACGCTGATAAAGCAAGTTTTCGAGTGCCTCCATTTCCTCAGGCTTGGTAAGTAGAATTTGAAGGAGATTTTTTACGTAATTGATATTGCCCGGTGTTTGCGTCACATAGTTTAAGTACTCCTCTACCATAGCATCGCGGTTGCCCTGCAATCTGTAGAGATTTGCAAGCTCAAGTGTAAACAGCGTGTTGTTGGAATGAACATGCCGGGCTTCCTGCATTGCCATCACCGCATAGTCCGTGAGTCGGTGCGAAGCCAGGTAATCAGAAATCGACTTTACTTTATAGACGTCAGCAGCGCTTGCTTTTATTACAGATTTGAATTGCTTTTCCGCTTTTTGCACATCGCCAGCCTTCATGTACACGAGACCGAGGTCTAGTCGGTAAGTAATCCGATCGTCAAGGCGCTTGATAAGCTTTTCCACATAATCCTCGGCATCTTTGTATTTGCCCAGGTCCAGCATCAGCGCCAGATAGTCGTTGTGGATTAGTGGGACATTTCCAAAATTTTTTGCCAGGTCTTCGTAGACACTCAGTGCCTTTTCCTTTTCGCCTTTTAACTCATACTCTTTTGCAATTTGAATATCTGCGGTGTTTTGAGCTTGAAGAGAGAAGACGGAAGAAATACACAACAGACAGACTGATGTTATCTTATATAATATATATATATAATAAGTATTATTAGTGCTGTGCATTTGTTGATAAGTCAATGGCCGTCAGAGTGTCGTGAGAGTTTTGTGGATTAACAGTTTTTGATGACGTGAGTGATTAATGCGTATTCGATGTTTTGTAGAAGTTATTCACACTTGCAAAGGTGTGGATAAAATGCTTGAACAAATTAACGAAGTGTTAGTCGATTTAGTTTGGAGGTTAGTTATCAACGTAATTTATCAGTTTTTAATGGAAGGTCGGTGTTCCCTGGTTCTGCCCTCCAGATTGGGTGAGTTATCCACAGGTTCCTTAGAATATTAACATTAGTGGACCGAGTTCCCAATTGGCTCTGATCGGTACTTCGTATTTCTTGTCTTGAGTTATATAGAAGGATATGTGTTCGGGCTCCTCATTTTTGAAGATATTTCCAGCATCCCATTTTCCATTGTTGTTCGTGTCGATTACTACTCGGATTTTGTAGTTCTGTGGAGAGAGAAAGTTGAACGAGTATTTTGCTTTGTCACGGACCTCCTGGATTAGTTCACCTCCCGATGTAAGTAGTTGGATGATATAGTGAGGCTCTTTGGTTTGTGTTTCGACCAAGAGTGTGCCTGCCTGGGAGGCCTCGACTAATGGGATTGGTATTGCGTTTTGTTTGGAGCTGTCAGATTCGATGCTTAAGAAGGCACCCTGACCAAGATATAGTTCTGTTTTGAATTTTGTGTTTTTGAAAAGGGTGTCTTTGTGAATGTCTTTGTTCAGTTGCAGCTTTTTGTGGATCGGTTCGTATCGGAAATCGCGGATAGTTGTTGGGATAGTTAGTGAGCTATCAGTTTTGATGATTATGCTGTCGTAGTTGATTTCTGTTAGCGGCTTGTTAAATGTCCAGGAGTATTGGAGCTGGCTTTTTGCAAAGTCATAAGTCAACTTGCCACCTTTTACCTGAAAGTCCTCAGGAATGAAATTAGATTCGACAGATTTTATATAGATGATCGTGTCGATGGGTTGAAGTACGCTATCTACTGCATGAAGAGTAACAGATATGCTGTCGACTATATTCTTTGGGTTGTAGAGTATAACTTCAGATTGGTTGGCTCCATAGGAGTGAATGATAGAGTCGTTTGTATCTGCAGTTAGGTCATAGTCGTTGACCGCTTTGTTAAAGGCGAAGCGTGTGAACAAACCACTATTTCTAGTGCTGTTGAGTTTTGGAGGTCGTGTGTCAAGGGTTACAAGGGGAATTGTGAGCGAGTCGGACTTGCCATGTAGATCGATAGATTGACTTAAGAAGCCAAATCGCTCTGAACGGCTTTCTACTTTCAGGTTCTTGTTTTTGTCATCAAATGCGTAGATCCTGTAGGTACCATCTTTGATGTTTTCCAGACTAAATTTCCCTTTTTTGTCAGTGATGGTGAAGTAGGTAGGGGTATGTTCAAAGATGTCGAAGGTGTCGGCCTGGTATATGGCAACAGTTATTTTATCAGGAATCTTTTCGGTAAGGGCAAATCTTACCTTTCCGACAATCGAGGATGAGTCGATGTTGGGGCCAGTGCTGAAGGCGAGCCGGAGGTTTACTGGTGGGTTTCCCTCAGTAAGGTCTTTGACACCTTCGCGGAAAGCGATAGTGTAGGTTGTGCTGTCCTGCCATCCGGCTTTTGGAGTTATGGAAACTGTGTTCTTCTTGAATTTGAAGTCCACCTCTTTTCCAACTTGGGGTGAGATTAGGATTTCGTCTTTGGCATTGAACAAGGTGACATATTCATCAAAGGTGACATCGACTGTTTTGCCATCGAAGTTTTTTTGCTTGTGTTCCGGGTTGGACTTAATAAGTTTTGGCGGGATGGTATCCTTTGGGCCTCCCATGGGTGTAGTCTGATTGGCACATTGCCATAATGGGAAGGAGAGGATCAGGCTGACTACTAGAATGGCCCATTTACGCATGGCTGGCAAGATAGACAAGACTGGAGTAATTGTTATCGGCTTTGGCTTTTCGGTTCGATTGATAGCCGGACAGGAATGCGCTAATTGGCGACAGCAAGTTGTGGTAGCCATTGTTCCTGTATTTTTCACTTAGCAGCGAAACGTAGTATGCATCTAGTCTCATCGGGTAGATTTCCTCTAGCTTAAATCCGTTTTTCTGAAGAAGAGCTTTCATCGTAGATTTGGAAAAATGCCAAAGGTGTCTTGGTACATCGTAAGCTGCCCAGTATTGTCTGTATTTGTATGCATCTGCGGATTCCAAATTTGGAACGGCTACAAATATCAATCCGTCTTTTTTCAGCACCGATTTTAGTTTGGCCATTGTAGAATTGATATCGTGGAGATGTTCCAACACATGCCAGAGGGTGATCACATCTTGAGTGCTGCTTGCCAAGTGAAGTGTTTCGGTGACCTTAGTTGCCTGGAGAAGTTGATTCGCTTTGTTTCGGGCGAGTTCTGATGGTTCGACACCGCTGACGTTCCATCCTGCTTTTGACATGGACTGCAGGAATTCACCGGTACCAGATCCGAAATCTAAGAGTGTACCTGGGTATTTCTTTTTAGAAATAATTTCTTTTTTCCAATTGAGAGCAGTCTCTCTTGCTTTGAGGTAGATGAAGTCGAAGATGCTTCGCGATGTTCCGGTGTGAGAGATGTAGTCTTCCGAGAGATAATACTTGCCAATTGAACTCCGGTCCGGCCTTGGGTTGGTCAGATGGAAGTTACAACGATTACACTTTTGAATCTGAAAATCTTCCTGGCTTTGCGTGAAGTCCTTGCATTGAAGAACAGTCGAAAATAATTCACCTTCACAAATGGGACATCGAGTAATCGTTTCGAGTAGCATTCAGAGATTACTTGCCCATGTATATAGTAAGCACAGATATGTCAGCGGGAGATACGCCACTGATGCGTGAGGCCTGGCCTAAAGTTTCTGGGCGCATCTTTTTAAGTTTTTCCCTAGCCTCCGAAGATAGGGCTTTAACTCGATCATAATCGAAGTCACTGCGTATTTGGTAGTTTTCTAGCCCCTCAATTTTTTGTGCTAGTTTTTCTTCCCGGTCAATATACGTTAGGTATTTCACCTGAATTTCGGCCTGCTCCTGAACGTCATCTGCGAAAGTTGAAACGTAGTCGTTGATGGAGGTATGAACTTTGCGCAGTTCGTTCATACCTATCTCTGGTCTCTTCAAGAAGTTCACCACCGGTACTCTTTCACGAATGATGGCAGACTTAAGTTCTGTGAGTTGGTTGTTGACTGAGGTTGGGTCAACCTTCAGTTTTTCTAGTTCGGCAATCAGTTCATTTACTTTCTTTTTCTTCTCTAAAACTTTGTTAAGTCTGTCATCATCGGCCAAGCCAATTTTATGTCCGATTTCAGTCAATCTGAGGTCGGCATTGTCCTGGCGAAGTAGTATGCGATACTCCGCCCTTGACGTGAACATACGGTAGGGCTCGATGGTACCTTTGTTAACGAGGTCGTCAATGAGTACACCGATATAAGCTTCTGACCTTTTCAGAACCAACGGCTCTTTTTCGTTGATTTTGTTGTGAGCGTTAATTCCGGCCATAAGGCCTTGACAAGCCGCTTCTTCGTAGCCCGTTGTGCCGTTGATTTGCCCTGCAAAATACAGATTATCAAATAGTTGAGTCTCTAATGAGCGTTTTAGCTGAGTTGGTGGAAAGTAATCGTACTCGATGGCATAACCAGGCCTGAACATTTTGGCATTTTCAAATCCGGGGATTTTTGTAAGTGCCTTGTATTGAATGTCCTCGGGCAACGAGGTTGAAAAACCATTAACGTAGATCTCTATCGTATTCCATCCTTCAGGTTCTACAAAAATCTGATGACGTTCTTTGTCTGCGAATCGGTTGATCTTGTCCTCGATTGATGGGCAATATCTTGGGCCGAGTCCTTTTATACGCCCCTGGAACATCGGGGACTTTTCGAAACCTTTTTCCAGTTCGGCATGGACTTCATTGTTGGTATAGGTGATCCAGCAACTTCTCTGTTCTGTGAGTACATGCGTGTCGGTAAAGGAGAACTTGGATGGGCTTTCATCGCCAGGCTGTTCCTCCATTTTAGAATAATCAAGCGACCGACCATCGATCCTTGGGGGCGTACCTGTTTTCATTCTTCCAGACTCAAACCCTAGATTGACAAGCTGCTCAGTCAGTCCCGTTGCTGCTTTCTCTCCTGTTCGCCCGCCACCAAAGTGCTTTTCACCGATATGTATTAGGCCGTTAAGAAATGTACCATTCGTGAGTACTACGGCTTTGGCTTGTATTTCTAATCCAAGGGAGGTTTTGACACCCACCACCCTGTTGTCCTTCACCAACAATCCAGAAACCATTTCTTGCCAGAAATCGACATTAGGAGTCTTTTCAAGCATCAGTCTCCATTCTTCGGCAAATCGCGCGCGGTCGTTCTGCGTTCGTGGGCTCCACATTGCGGGTCCTTTTGACCGATTAAGCATTCTGAACTGGATCATGGAGCGATCCGACACAATTCCGGAGTATCCCCCCAATGCGTCAATCTCACGAACAATCTGGCCCTTCGCCACGCCTCCCATTGCTGGGTTGCACGACATCTGCCCAATTGTTCCCATGTTCATCGTGACCAGTAATACTTTTGATCCCATATTGGCCGCAGCGGCTGCAGCCTCACACCCGGCATGGCCGGCCCCCACGACTATAATATCATATTCCTTTAACATGCTCAGTTTTGGTTCCACGTGGAACATTTGTTCTCGAAACCCAGCCTTTCGGCATAGAGTTTCACGTGGAACATTAATTACTGGCGCAAAGATAGATAAGCTTCCTCTTTTTTGCGCATTTGGGCCTTAGCGGCTGGCTTCTTGTCTTTATAGCCCAAAAGATGGAGAACTCCATGAATCAGTACACGGTGTAACTCGCGATCAAAGCTTTCATCAAACTTCCCTGCATTCTCTCTCACGCGGTCCACGCTTATGAAAATGTCCCCCGAAATGTCCTTCCCATCAGAATAGTCAAATGTGACGACATCGGTGAAGTCGTCATGCCTCAAATACTCAGAGTTGATTTGATGCAGATACTTATCAGTGCAGAAAATGTAGTTAAGATTTCCAACTTGACCTTTTTCGCACTCAATGGCCTTCTTAAGCCAGGAAGCTGTTTTTCGCGGATGATCTAGTTTGAAAGAAAGGCCTTCAGAGAAAAACCGAAGGGCCATTTTTTAGTTGTTGATGTAGAAACTCAACTCGACTACCCTTCCCTGGTCCTTAAACTCTACTTCGTCAGAAAGGTGCTTCATTAGAAAGATACCACGGCCACCTGGCTTCTCCAGATTTTCAGGAGCAGTAGGATCTGGCAGGTTTTGGTAGTCGAACCCCTGGCCTTCGTCCTCAACGTGGAATTTGATAAGGCTTTCATCTAAAGAGAGAATCAGGGCCACATTCTTGGAGGAGTTATTCTGGTTGCCGTGTTTGATAGCATTATTTACGGCCTCGGTTACGGCAATCATGATGTTGCCATAAATGTCGTCATTAAGATGAAACTTCTCCTTCGCATTGTCGATGAAGCTTTCAATCATCCGGATGTTTTCCGATAGGGATGGGATTTCAATGCGAATACTGTTCATTTAGACTATCTCCTCGTTTTAAGTTACAAAGCACCTTAAGGGCAGATTTTAATCGTTTGAGTTTTCAATCCGCTTAAAGTACTCGTTAACCTCCTTCTTGTAGTATGGGTACAATTTGGGAGGTACCGTTTTCAACAATTCTACTTCTTTTTCCTTTAATCTTAAATACTCTTCAAATGCGCGCGGAATTTCTTTCTGGTAGTCCTTCGCAGTTTCTCCTTTACGTTCATCATCAAGATTTTGTTCTCTCATTGATTTCTCAGCTTCCAGCAATCTCGTGAGAATGTCTTGTTGTCTTCTGATCGTTTGTTCCGTGATCCTCTTGTTAACCAGATCCATTTCGGTTTGTTCCATTTTGCCAGGAATATCATTGCCTGAGCTTTTGCCTCCGTTCTGTTCAAGCTTCTCCTGCATTTCCTGCAGAGCTCTTCTAATCCTCTCTTGCTCTGCGGCCATCTTGGCGAGTTCCTCTGAAAGCTCACGGCCACTCTTGCCGCTGTTCTTCAGCTGCTGAATCTGATCATTCAGTTGTTGCTGCAGCTCTCCCAAGCTTTGCTGGCCCTTGGATTTTCCTTTTCCTTTTGATGGCATTGCATTCGCCATCATATCCATCATCATATCGAAATGATCGTTGAGCATTAGCGCAAGGTTGTTAATGCTTGTCATCGACAATTGCATTTCTGATCCTGCATTTCCCTTTCTTCTTTCCTTAATATTTTCCACTGCCTTGTCTACGTGGTCATTGAGAGATCCTACTTCCCGTGTCACAATAGAACCCATGAATGGATCGCGCTTGGCAAGAGATAACAAGCTGTCTTCCAGCACTTTAGAGTCATCTTTAATCTTCAATTGCTGCTGACTGAGTTGCACGTACTTCGGGTCTGTCTGCTGAATCTGATTGAATTCTTTCATCAACGATTCCTGGTCGTAAGAAAGCTTTATCAGTCCATGGAGAATCTGACGAAGGGATTCAAGGTTGCCCATGTCGATTTCCATCTGCATAGTGTTCTGCATACCCTGAAGCTGCTGCTGCATTTCCTTCATTTTCTGCAGCGACTTCTTTTGTGAATCCATAGATTTTTTTGGCTCGCCTTGTTCGAGTGATTCCTTGCTTTGCTGCTGTGCGTCTTTCACCTCTTCCATTTCTTCGTCAGAAGGTGTGTTTGCATCTTTGTTTATGTCTTCACCAATCTTCTCGAGTTCGTCCACAGTCTTCTCGAATTGATCAAATTCTTCACTCAGCCCCTCCTGCTCCTTGGCCAAATCTTCGCTTGAAGGCTTTTCCTGGCTGTTCTCACCGCTTTGGTTGTCACCGGATTTTTTGTCTTTCTGCCCCTTTTCATCACCTTTTTCCTTTGACTCACTACCTTCATCGTCAGATTTGGAGTCATTCTTTTTCTCGGCTTTCTCGCCAGCGGCTTCCTGCGTTTTTTCCAAAAGTTGTTCTTGCTTCTCGGTCTGCTTGGTTATCTCCTGAATCGCCTGATCAAGTTTATAATCAAACTGCAACTGTTTGAACAACTCAAGAGTACGTTCCAATTCTTTTTCAAGGTTGATCTCTTTGCGATCCATTTTGTCGAGGAGTTTCTGAACCTGCGACAAGTCTGAGTTCTCACGCATCAGTTTCTCGAGCTCTTCAAACATTTTTTTTGTCTCCTCATCCAAGAGTTCATCCATTAACTTCTGAATCTGTTCGGTCTTCTCTTTTATCTTCTCATCCATTTCTGAAAGAGATTCCTTCTTCTCATTGAGCAATTCATTTTGCTTCTGTAGTTCATTAACCAACTGGTCGAGGTTCTCCTTCTGCTTGATCAGGTCTTCAAGCATCTTTTTATCTTGCCACTCCATCACTTGCTTTCCCTTTAGTTTTTGCTGGGCTTCGTCAATGGATTCGCGTAGATCTTTCGCCTTCTTCAGGCTCTCATCAATTTTATTTTCGGTCGACTCCTGGGCTCGCGTGATGTCTGCCTTCATTTGCTCCTCGCTAGGCACAGCAAAAACATATGACGAAGAGCGTGTGGATTTTCTGCCATTCACTCCATCATTGTCCCATACCTCCAGATAATAATTTATTCTTTCGCCCGGCTGAAGGTCTAGGGAGTCAAGATTCCACTGATGGAAGAAACTCTGTTGAAGTTGATTCTTGTTGACTGGAATATTGATAGACTTTTCTTCATTCACGACATCATTCAAAACCTTTTGATATTTTAAAGCCAGGGCAGTGACACCGTAGTCGTCACCGATACTTCCACCAAGAAGGATGGTCTTATAAAGAACGGAGTCACGTAAATGATCCACTGTGATTTGAGGGTGCTGGTCTTTGATCACGTTTATTGAATACGTGATTTGATCCTTGTTCTTTGAATGATCATTCTCCAATACAATCCAGTATCCATCAGAATTCTTGAAATTCTGGCTGTGCATAAACGATTGATTGTCAGCGTTTTGCATTCCATTTTCTGCGTTGGCTGACGAGAATCCGATAGTTGCTTTTTTGGCGTTGGCAGCGCCTATTTGCCATGTCACGCGCGTGCCCTCGGGTATTTCGAGATTACCTGTATTGAAAAGAACCTCAGGTTGGTTGCCCAAATACCTCGGATATTCCAGGGTGACCTTGAGGTTAGTTAACTCTGGGCGATTGATCAGTTGAATGACGTAGTTATCCGAATAGAATCCCGATGCCAAAAATTGAAACGGGATCTCGGTTTGCAGTTTTTCAAATGTGTAAGTATAATCCGTTGCCGAGAGTGCTTCCATTTTAAAACGCTGACTTCCGGATTGGATGTAAACTGCCTCCGGAAGAGCCTCGCCTGCCAGCTTCAGGTTCAACGTAAAATCTTCATTGAGGAATGCATTGAGATTTTCATTTTGAACGGAGAAAGTGAATGGTGCCTGAGGGGAAAACTCACGATTGAACTGAACAATTCGCTGCGTGCTTTGCGTAAATATTCCCTGATTTACGAAAAGTAGAATCAGCATTATTCCAAGCGGAATGAAGAAGTATTTTAGATATCTCTTGTTCTCGCCCAAGTCAATGGCACTCTCAAAGGAGATATTTTCAAATTGTCTGGACTTTTGAACAATGCCGGCCTGTAGGAGGGCGCTCTCATGTTTCACGGCAGAGAGCTGGATGAGATTAAGCAGCTTGTCTTTTATGTTTGGGAAGTAGCGGCCAATCATTTGCGCACTTTCCTCCTCTCCCAATCCCTTTTTATATACCCACCACGAGAGTGGTTCTTTTAAGAAACGATAAATACAAAATCCGACCAGCAAGAAAAATGAAAGCAGAATGGTAAACCGAGCCCAGCCTCCCAACCAAAGGTTATATTCTAATAGTGAGATGATCAGGTAATAGAGGAGAACCAATGACAATGTCAAGATCGATCCCTTGATGAACAGGTTGAGATAATATCTCTTCCTGAAGGAATTCATTCTTATATCGATCGCCTTAATCCCGTCCTTCATACAATCGCTTTAGCAATGAAAACGAAGTTGCAGTCTTGTTAGTTTTATGAATTTACTAAGATAAGCTTGGCGCAAAGCGAATTCAAAACCACTGATCAGTTTATGCGATGTCTTATCCTCCAACTTACGGCATAGTGGGGACGGACTTCATTCCTCTTTCCAGTTCCAACTGAATTCGGACTCGAAGTATTCAAGTACATGCAGCTTGAGTAGCTTTTCTTGTTCGAGTAAGTCGAAGCGGGGGAGTTTTTTGATCAGTTTCCAATGGGGCCACCCGTCCTGGTCTACACCTTCCAGTTCGTAATATCCAGACAGGCTCAGTACTTTACAGATAGCGATGTGCATGAGGTCTTGTTTTTCTTCCTTTGAGAATCGACCACTTCCCTTACCCAGTTCCTGAACTCCAATAAGAAATAAAACCCCATTCAGATCCTTGGGCTTTTTTCCCAGTTGTTTACCCATCTCCCCGAGGAGCCACCCCCACTTCCTGTCAAGTTCGAGATCGCGCTTATACATTCTGAAGTTCCTCCCAGTATTCGTAAGCTCTGCGCAAGTGTGGAATCACAATTGTACCACCTACCAACGTAGCCACACCCATCGCCTCGTGCACTTCTTGAGTAGAAAAGCCGATTTCCTTGCACTTGCCCAGATGGTATTTGACACAGTCATCGCATCGCAGAACCAGAGAGCAGGTAAGCCCGATGAGCTCTTTTGATTTTACATCAAGGGCACCCTCCGCGTAAGCGTTGGTGTCCAGGTTGAAAATTCGTTTGATGATAAGGCTATCCGAAGCCATAATCTTTTCATTCATCTTGCTTCGGTAATCATTAAATTGCTCTACCAGGCTCATAACAATCAGGTTAGGTGCAAATATGACTGCATTCAAGTTGAAATCAAACGTGTGAAACATGAGCATCGCTGCCGACTTTGTTTCGTTGTTTTTCCCGCGCTATTGTCTGGCATGCAGTAATTCATTGGTCGGTGGTGAGGAGACCCTGTGCACGAGGTGTATTATTGACTTGCCAAAAACCAGCTATCCTCCTGATGAAAATCCAGTAATAGATAAGCTTGCGGGAAGGCTACAACTAGCATATGGTACCGCTTTTCTAAAATTAAAAAAGGAAGGTATGGTTCAGAGGATGTTGCATCAACTGAAATACAATCAACATCCAGAGATAGGGGTGAAACTCGGGAAGGTATTTGGGCAAGAGCTAAAAACTTTTGGCCTCGGGGAAGCCTTTGACGTTATCGTACCAGTGCCACTTCACGCTTCGAGGAAGAGAAAACGTGGATACAATCAAAGTGCAAAATTCGCAGAAGGACTTAGTTATTCGCTGGGCGTTCCCTGGGATGAATCAATCTCTTACCGCAAGTCAAGCACCAAAACACAAACTCGCAAGTCGAAGGCCGAACGTTGGGAGAATGTGAAAGACGTCTTTTCAATTGCCAATACTGATGCTCTTAGGGGCAAAAGGATTTTGCTGGTTGATGATGTAATTACAACCGGTGCCACGCTTGAGGCCTGCGGACGGCACCTGCAGGACGAAGGTTGCAATTCGCTAAGTGTCGCATGTATTGCTGAGGCTCAGCGTTCTTGAGCATGGACATAAAAAAACCCTGTCTTGTGGACAGGGTTCATATGGATTAAGTTTCTCTTTCTTAGTAGTTGGATCCTGCGCGGATCATGGCACAACGGAAACCAATAGTTGCCGTAGCAGAATCCTGATCAAGATATCTTCTGGTTCCAGGCGACATCCAGTACGCAACGTCTTTCCATGAACCACCTTTGTAAACACGAGCCTTGTCTGTAATCAAAGATGTAAAGCCCTGAGGATTTTGCTCTGAGTTACTGTTGTAGCCTCTTACATCATCAAGGAATCCATCTCTTCTGATTGGGTTAAGGTCATCAAAATCCTGATAAGACATCGGGCGATACACATCCATTACCCACTCGCTCACGTTTCCGGCCATGTTGTATAATCCGTAATCGTTAGGAGGAAACTCATAGATATATGAGGTAATCAATGCTCCGTCATTCAGGCGACCAGCGATACCAGCATAGTCACCACGACCGCGCTTAAAGTTGGCGAGGAAGAAACCCATTTGTTTTCCGTAAGGATTACGCAACGCGTGACCATCCCAAGGATAGATACGCTGGTGTGTTTGCATTTCTTCCAACCACTGTGTTCCGATCAATGCCTGAGCAGCGTATTCCCATTCAGCTTCTGTAGGAAGTCTGTAAGCAGGGATAACGATACCAGATTCCAATGGAATGCGACCATCTGTCTCAGCATATTCCTCACCAGATTCTGAAGCTAACTGAACGTTAACAGCGCGTGTTCTCCACACGGCATAGTTGTTAGCCTGAGTCCAGCTTACACCCACAACTGGGAAGTAGCGGAAACCAGGATATCTCAAATAGTGATCAACATAAGGATCGTTGAAAGCCAGTTTTCCAACCCACACTGTAGTGTCAGGAAGGGCCGCTGAGTAAACTTCTTGAGTTGAGTCTTTTGCGAGGTAGTGAAGGTATTCCAGCCAGTGGATATTGGCGATTTCAGTCTCATCCATGTAAAATGAAGCCACAGAAACTGTTCTCTCAATGTTGTCGCGATATGACATCACATCTTCCTCGAAGGAACCCATAATAGCCCTTCCACCCTCAATAAAAACCGTGTTTGGAGCGTCAGGTTGGCCTTCGAAAGGACTCACCTCAAACCCGCCAGCATCCTCATCATTGTAAGCCAGGCCTGTTGCTGTACTCAATTGCCCTGGGTTAGTAGCAGTAGGTTTTCCGCCTCCTCCGCCAATTCCAAGCAAGGAGCAAGACGAGATAACTACAGAGCCGCCAACTAAAAAAATAAGACCCCTGAAATACTTCATTTTATTCATAGTAATAGTCAAAGCAACCGCTAATATATGTAGATAATTAGATGTTTTCCAAAGAGAAAGGATTTTATTGATGAATCCATGGTCTAAGTGAATCGGCCTCTCTTCAGGCTATTAAAACGGAAAAATGTTGATCCGTATTGTTCAACACGAAATTCTCTATTTGGGAATTGGCCTCCCGTTTTGAATCCAACAAATCACTAAAAACCCCACAAATCGATCGGAAATGGGCATTGGCACGGTTGGCACCTTTATGGATCAAGAAGCACTATATAAAAGTGCAAAAATGAAAGTGTTAACCATCAAGGATTTTAAAGAGTTTTCGTTCGACAAGAAGTGTGATGTCGTGACGATCTACTCGAATTATATCACTTATAGGGATTTGCCTCAAGGTAAAGCGTACCTCTACCATACAGGCTCATTTTATATCGAAGTGATCTACTCCTCGGTTCAGAAAAAAATTCTTTTGATCAATGCCTTCAACGATCAAAAGCAATTAGAACCTTATGCAGAAACGATCTCGCTCGCTGATTTGAATATCTGACTGGACAAGGGCTGGAGTACCTCCAGCGCTTCGTCCACAGAGGAAATGTCTTCTATGGTCAAAATCAATTTGCCAGACAGATCCTTTAGCTTACACTTTCTTGGATGTTTTTGAACGAACTCCAGGATCTTCCCAAACACTTCCGACTTAAAGTATTCATCCTTTCCAGAAACAAAGTAAGCTTTCAGCTTACCTGATTTCATTATAATTTTTTCAAAGCCTAACTCTTCACCCAGCCATCTTAGCTGAACTGAGTGAACGAGTTGACCTACGGCATCAGGTATCGGACCGAACCGATCTTTTAATGAGTCGCTGAATTTTAGTAAAGCCTTTTCGTCTTTGATATTGTCAAGACTTGCATAGAGCTGAAGACGCTCGCTTGTATTCGAAACATAAGTGTCGGGTATCAGGATTTCCAAATCAGTTTCGATGATACAATCCTGCACGAGTACTTTTACTTTCTCGGCAAGTTCCTGAGAAAACAGTTCCTTGAATTCCGTCTCTTTCAATTCCTGAATGGCATCATCCAGAATCTTATGATAGGTTTCGAACCCGAGGTCGTTGATGAATCCGGTTTGTTCTGCACCAAGCAAATTGCCTGCACCGCGAATGTCAAGATCTCGCATGGCAACTTTGAACCCATCTCCTAAATCTGAGAACTCTTCAAGTGCCGAAAGTCTTTTGCGTGAATCAGATGAGAGCACAGAAGTTGGAGGTGTAAGCAAGTAGCAATAAGCTTTCTTATTGGATCGGCCCACTCGACCCCGCATCTGGTGAAGGTCACTTAACCCAAACATATGGGCTTGATTGATAATAATGGTGTTGGCATTGGGGATGTCAAGACCTGACTCGATGATGTTGGTCGAGACCAGCACATCGTACTCACCATCGATAAACTTCACCATCACCTTCTCAAGTTTGTTACCCTCCATCTGTCCATGTGCAATTCCGATTCGGCTATCGGGCACCAGCTTGAAAATGACATTGGCTATTTGTTCGATATCACTCACGCGATTGTGGACAAAAAATACTTGCCCTCCCCGATTGAGCTCGTGGCTTACTGCATCTCTAATAACTTTTTCGTCATAAGTATTAAGAACAGTTGTTACGGGCTGACGATTTGGAGGAGGAGTTGCAATGATGCTGAGATCGCGAGCTCCCATCAAAGAAAAGTGGAGTGTTCGGGGAATAGGTGTGGCAGTTAGCGTGAGTACATCTACGCTTACTTTTAATTCCTTTAATCGGTCTTTTACCTTAACTCCGAACTTTTGTTCTTCATCTATCACCAGCAGACCCAGGTTGTTAAACTTTATGTCCTTGCTAACCAGCCGGTGTGTTCCGATGATGATATTGACTTTGCCCTCACCCACCTCCTTGACTATCGACTTGATGTCTTTGTCTGTTTTGAACCTGGAGAGGTATTCAATCTTCACCGGAAAATTTGCCAGACGTTCTGAGAACGTACGATGATGTTGCATGGCGAGAATGGTAGTTGGAACGAGCACTGCTACCTGTTTTCCCTCGGTCACAGCTTTGAATGCCGCGCGAACGGCCACTTCTGTTTTTCCAAAACCAACGTCACCGCAGACCAATCTATCCATCGGGTGAGGTGTCTCCATGTCCTTCTTCACATCTTCAGTAGCGCTTGCCTGATCGGGAGTGTCTTCATAAATGAAAGACGACTCAAGTTCAGCTTGCATAAATCCGTCAGAAGCAAACGCATAGCCTGGTGCTTGTTTTCGTTTGGCGTAAAGGTCTATGAGTTCCTTGGCTATGTCTTTTACTTTCTTCTTGACCTTTGCTTTCTTGCTTTCCCACTCTCCGCTACCAAGTTTGCTGATCACTGGTGGCGTACCTTCTTTTCCGGAGTACTTCGAAATTTTGTGAAGTGAGTGAATGCTGACATATAGCATGTCGTCATCGCGAAAGACAAGGCGAATGGCTTCTTGTTCTTTACCATTTACCTCTTTCTTTTCCAGTCCGGCAAACTTTCCTATGCCGTAATCAATGTGCGTGATAAAGTCTCCGGGTTGCAAAGTCTGCAACTCGCGAAACGTCATTGATTTTGACTTCGAAAATTTTTCTTTTGAGCGATAGCGATGAAAGCGCTCGAATATCTGGTGATCCGTGTAGCAACCAATCTTTGTGTTGTGATCTGCAAATCCCTGACGAAGAGGAAACTCCAGCGGACGAAATTCGAGGTCGGGATTGATCTCTTCGAAAATTTCTTGCAGGCGTTCTAATTGCTTCGGTTGCTCAGCCCCGATAAAGTTGGTGTAGCCTTGTGCCTGCGCATCGATCAATGAGCTGGCCATCAGCTCGAAATTCTTGTTGAATGAAGCCTGTGCTGAAGAACTAAATTCAATGATATGATCCGAATCACTTTTAAATCTGCTTCCAAATTCTATTCGAACAAATCGGCCAAGCTTTTCTTCGAACGACTCAGCAGTTTCAAAAAGTTGTTCAGGTTGTAAACCCAGCTTAGCGTTGCCACTGTCTTTTAGAATTTTATCAAAACGCTGAGACGCCTTTTCGAAATTCTTATTCAACACATCACCAACCAATTCCAGGTCCTTAACCCAAATGCGTGTGGAGGGTGAAATAAATTCAAGCAATGATTGTCTCTCTTCCTGAATGAGTCGAGTCTGCACGTTAGGCATCAGGCTCACCTGATCTAAAACTTCGACAGATAGTTGAGAACCAGGATCAAAGCTTCGGATACTTTCCACTTCATCGCCAAATAACTCAATCCTATACGGCAGGTCGTGAGCAAAGGAAAATACATCAATTATACCACCGCGAACCGCAAATTGACCTGCCTCATAAACAAAATCGGCCTTTTCAAAATCATAAGTATGAAAGAACTCTTCGAGGAACTGGTTATCGAGCTTTTCGCCTTTTTTGATTAAAAACGTATTTGAAGAAAGCGACTTTTTGTTGATCACTTTTTCAATCAATGCGTCCGGATAGGTAACGATGACTTGTGAATCAGGATGATTGCTCAATAATGTGAGTACTTCCGATCGCATTAGGATATTCGCATTCTCCGTTTCGTCATACTCATAAGGCCTCTTATACGACATGGGGAAAAATAGAATCTCTTTTTCACCAATGAGATTTTGTAAGTCGTTGAGAAAATAGGCCGCTTCCTCTTTGTCGTGGAGGATGATCATGTGACTAGATCGGGTGGCTTTGCGGACAGCAGAGAAAGTGACGGCATCGAGGCTGCCGCTAAGGTTTTTTAGGTGGATGATTTCCGGCTTGGATGTACGAATCCTCTCGGCTAGCGTTTGCACCAGCCCATCTGATGAATAAATAGACAGAAAATCGTTCGCCCTCAAGCCTCGAAATCAGGGATGCAAAGGTATTGGAATTGCCACTAACCGACAATATCGACACATCAACTTGGCTCGTTGAATATTATGTTATTAATAGAGAATTTTGGTGCGCATGAGTTCTGTCCAATTGTTCTGTTTGTTATTGAGTTGTGCCTGCCTGATCTCGATGATCATTGGATTGTTTAAGCCGTGGTTGCTGTTGTGGTGGGAGGACGTTCAGAACCGAAAGAAAATTATTTTGGTGTACGGATCTCTATCAGTAATTTTTTACTTGGCGTATGTTGTGATTGGAGTGTTTACTTAATTCGCTCGGCTACGACTAGCCATTTTTTTCTCTCTCCCGAGAATCCGATTACATATTGTGAACCTCCGTCTTTCAGACCCAGTTTTTTTTTCAACGCTACCGGTGTCATCGGGTAGTTGCGAGTAGTAACATTGGCCTGACCGGAACGAATATATTTTGCCGCATCACGCTTTTCCGGCTTGATGGTGTGTGTGATTTTGAAAATTTTACCCGGAAATTCTTCTCTGATTGACTCTGAAGTATACAAATGTGTGCTTGGCGCCAACTTATTTACATCAAATCGTGAGCACAATAATCGAAAAGCACCCGCCTTGAGTAGCACTGCATTTGGTTCGTAGAGAAAAGATTGAAGATCACTGAATGAAACGTTCGCGTTTTTTTCTTCAAAGTGGTTAAACGAAAATTCACTTATTGTCCCTCCTGACTTGTCAAGTTCAACTGCGTGGATTGTTGGTGTCTGCTCCTCGTTTTCAGAGATCTTGAACAGCAATTCTTTACATTCATTATCAGTAGAAACTACGTAAACCTCAGCGACATTTTTCAGCTCACTGAGTCCCTGCGTAATGTCAAGAAGAGGGGCGGCTTTGATTAGTATTGTCTTGAAATGCTTTGTTAGAGCCGGAAGAAGTGCACCTACGTTTGGTTGACAGTCTTGAAAACGAAAAACTTTACGTTGTCGCTCGTCTCTCCGGGATGGATCAATAAAGCAGGCGTCAAAATTCTTATCAAGTGATTTCAAAAAATTCTCGGCCGATTGATGCCGATGTTCGATGTTCAATTGACCAAGTTGACGATGATTATGAACAACCAAATTCATGAGCTCTTGATTTGGCTCCAGATATATGACTTCGCGAAATTTCTGGCTCAGAAAAAAACTGTCAACACCCAGGCCTCCAGTAAGATCTACCAAGGTATCACCAGCAATAA
>JAGQYM010000052.1 GCA_020436085.1 Cyclobacteriaceae bacterium | reverse complement strand
CTACGTGGATGAAGGGACACTGAGGGTGACTATGGAAGACAACGGGGAGGAGCATACGATAAGGTTTGGTTACAAGGGCACGTTGTTTACCGCACTCGACTCTTTTATCTCTGGCAAGCCAACGGTGTACGGAATTCAGGCGATCAAGAAGTCCGAGTTGCTGGTGATGAAGAAGAAGGACTTTCTGGAGATTATTGCTGAGGACAAGGAGCTGGCGGTCGTCTATCGCATGCAAATGGAGCAACTGGTGCTACAACAGATGGAGAGGGAGACCGATTTGCTCACAGCCTCCCCACAGGACAGATACGACCGGGTGATGAAGCGCAGTCCGCATTTGTTTCAGGAGATACCAAGCAAGTATATCGCTTCGTACCTTCGTATGACGCCCGAAACGCTTAGCCGGTTGAAGAAGTCTTGATTTGAATCAATGTTTTGGCAGTTGCAGTCTCCGACCTTTGTCTAAAAATAATGGCGATGAGAGATGAATTATTAGCTGATCTGATAGACAGAACCAAGCGGGTTATCAGAGAGTTAGAGCAGTTTAGTTCACTGTCCGGTGAAGAGCTCAACTACCGTGTTTCCGATCGGAGCTGGAGTATTTTGGAGTGTATTGAGCACCTGGCACTCTATGGCGACTTCTATATCCCTGAAATCAGAAGTCGAATTGCCTCGGCAAAGCCGTCTGATAATAATGAGTTTAAGAGTGGTTGGTTGGGCAACTACTTTGCTTTAAGCATGCTGCCGGGCGAGAATGGGAAGTTGAACAAGATGAAGACTTTCAAGGAGATGAACCCAATCAATAAAGCGTTGAATGCCAGTGTACTTGAAAGGTTCAGGAAACAGCAGCTAGAGATGTTGGAGTTGCTGATGGCGGCCAGTGGGGTAGACCTCGGCAAGACGAAAACATCAATCAGTATCAGCAAGTGGATCAAGCTCAAATTGGGTGATACGTTTCGTGTAGTGGTGTATCACAACCAGCGGCACATGGCGCAGGCACTGCGCGTGCAGAAGGAGTTGTTGGCTGTCGCCAATTAATTTATCGAAGGCGGGAATTTTTCGTCTAAAATTCCGTTATTCACAGTGATAGTTGTCTCTATCGGCTGAGTGAGGAGTTCATAATTTGCTTGGACAGATCCGCGAGGCTTATGTTTCACTAAAAGAAAGGAGGTACCATGTCTAGTCCCAGTAAGATTTTATCAAATTCTATTACACTAAAATTCACAGGTGTGAAGGTTTGAGTGATGGGTTTGTGCCTCGTGACATTTTAGTGTATTGATAAAATTGAATGAGGATTTGAAAACCTGATGGTTTTCGTACCCGGTCAGTATCTAGACCGGGTATTTTTTTGCTCTTTCGACTCTTTAAATCATTCTGAATGACCGCAAAGTTCATCCAAAGCTCACGTCATTCAGAGGGAGTTTCGATGCAATCGGAACGACTGAGGAATCTACTGTCATGCTATCGACCAGATTCTTCGCTCCCTTGCCTATCGGCAATCTCACTCTGAATGACGGTATCTCCGTCCGAGGCTCACGTCATTCAGAGGAAGTTTCGATGTAATCGGAACGACCGCCTGCCTGCCGTAACAAAGTGAAGGCATGGAAGAATCTATTGTCCGGCTATCGAACAGATTCTTCGCTCACTTACCTGTTGGCAATCTCACTCTGAATGACGGTATCTCCGTCCGAGGCTCACGTCATTCAGAGGAAGTTTCGATGTAATCGGAACGACCGAAGAATCTCTTACAACGCTTTTTTGTAACGTGTCGTAGGCCAGCGCGAAATATCGTTGACTATTTGTAAATTAGATAGCTAAAATCTGAATCAGGTGGAGCGTGGCGGTTTCGTTTATATCATGACTAACATTGGCCGTACCACGCTGTACACTGGGGTTACATCCGATCTCCAGGCTCGCGTATATGAACATAAGGAGAAATACTATCCGGGTAGTTTTACCGCAAGGTATAACCTTAAACTTTTGGTCTACTTTGAAGGGTTCCACTTCATTGAAGAGGCCATTGATTATGAAAAGTATGTCAAGGGCAAAAGCAGAGCGTGGAAAGAGACTTTGATCACCGGCTTTAATCCATCCTGGTCTGATTTGACCGAGGAGATAATGAAGTGGTGAATTTCATTCGTAAACGAAGCGCTATCGACCAGATTCTTCGCTCACTTGCCTATCGGCAATCTCACTCTGAATGACGGTATCTCCGTCCGAGGCTCACGTCATTCAGAGGAAGTTTCGGTGTAACCGGAACGACCGCCTGCCTGCCGTAACAAAGTGAAGGCATGGAAGAATCTACTACCCTATAGTCGATTAGATTCTTCGTTCACTTGCCAGTCGGCAATCTCACTCAGAATGATGCGGGTTTGGAAGGGGTCAAAGTATCGATATCCTATACACATCAGACTCATTGCGTCTGATGCCGCGGACTTCGAAGCCGCCAGGCTGAGGAATCTGCTCCACAAGATCAAAGACCTTGCAGGTGCTGGGTAGCGATCCGAAAACAAGAAGGAAGTTGTGGGTCGAATTCCTCGGAACGATCGTCCACTGTGGTGCGATGGTAATATTCTCAGCGTGGATCATCTGACTCTTGTCTGATGAAGTCTGGTCGATTAAAAAAGTAGAACGCCATATTCTCACCAGCAGGTCATCACCGGCATTGTGGCAGCGACAGTGAACATACACATAGCTATCCTCAAGCGAACCGGGTTGAATCTTCTCAAGTATATCAAGGTCTACCTCCGGCTTGGCTTTTACCGGTGGTTCAACGATTATGGTTTCCTTGTCGGAATTGAAAATCATACCTTTTTAGGCGGCAAGTCAAATGCCGTTGCATCATGTTCGAAGTGACCTTTGTGCGAGCCATCACAGAAGGGCTTGTTGCTCGACCGTCCACATCGGCAGAGAGAAACAATCTCGCGGCCCTGAAGACCGTATGCATTACCTTCTTTATCCACGATTTCAAATTCGCCCTCTATTCTCAGAGAGCCGTTGCTGTTCACAGTGATCTTTGTCTTTGCCATTGTCAGTTAGTTGCTATAAAGTTACGACCATCACACCTTGAAATCAACCTTACTATCTCCTGGGAGCGAAAGGGATTTCCACCATCGTGATGTCCCAGATCAGTTGAATCTTCGCATTCACATCGTTGCCGCCAAACTGAATCGTGAATTGCTCGGCATCTCCCTTATAGGTCTGAACAGGCAGTTGTACCTTGGCTACATCCAATGCATAATTAGGTTCGGTAGAGCCCATTTGGCCAAGTTCGCTGTTGAGTGAAACCTCCCACACGTATTCACCTGGCACTGCATACATTCGGTATGTGCCTGCAGGCACGAGTGTGCCCACAAATACTATCGGTTTAGAAAAAGTGATTTCAGTGGCTTCATTAGCTCCAAGCCTCCAGTACTTTCCAAAGGGAACAAGAGCGGTGTGCTCTTCTTTTCCAAATATCAACCGGTTCTTTCGGTAAGGCCTGCTGTATACCAGATGGACATTGAGGTCTTTGTACTGAAAGTCTACTTCTTCCTTAGGGCTCAATGGTTTGCCGAAGAAGGTGGTATATGCAAAGTATCCTCCAACGGCAAGAACGACAATCGAGATAGTGGAGATAATTACTCGTTTCATAGGTGTAACTATTCTATTCCTCAGAAAAGAGTTGCCTGTCAATTCCTGGAATAACGTTCAACGCATTCTGATAGTAAACCTTTTTCAACACAGAGTCAGGTAGTTTCAGACCGTACATCTTCCAGTGTGCGTGCCTCTTTCTGTAGTAATCAAAATACTCATCTGCGGTTTCCAGCACTCGGAAGTAGGTGTGATATTCTTTTTTATTATAAGTATCCTTACCCATCATCACACGATCCTGATATTTAATTAACCATTCACGCGCGGTGATAGGTTGTCGGCCCAGCTCAGCTAAGACAGCGCCTAGTTCTGTGTACATGTTGGGAATCTCATCCATGAGCTGACCCAATTTTGCCAGATCGTTACCGTACCAACCCAGATGTGCGTTGATGAATTTGGTTTCAGGGTGCCGTCTGAACACTCGATGTTGCTCTTCCATTATGGAATCGAAAGGTGGATTGGTTTTGGGGTCTTTGTAACGACTGGGAAATTGCTTCAACTCAAGCCAACGCTCGTTGTGTTTGTTCTTCGGACTCCAAAACGCAACCGGTTCTCCGGTATGAATCAAAACCGGAATGCCGAGCTCACCACATTTACTCCAGATGGGATCAAGTCGGGGGTCGTCAACTCGAATGCGCTGGCCATTATTATCACGATCGGTAAGACCAAGACTCTTGTATACTTTCAGTCCCTTTGCACCTTTTTGCACAGCATCTTCCATAATGGAGAGAGTGTTGTCCGGCCATCCTGGATCATCCAGTTCTTCAAAGTCAATATTGAGAAACAAGACAAAACGATTGCCATACTTCTCATTCACATTGTCAAGAGCCCATTGCAAATACTTCCCACGAAAGCCGCTGAGGTTGACCATAACCTTCATGTTCAGCTCATCCATCTCGCCAACCAACTTGTCAAGGTTTTGAATGGGCATCATGAACTGATGGTTGTGCACGTCAATGAATGGAAACTTCGCGTGCGTCAACTCATGTTCTGGAACAACAAGAGTAGAGGTGGGCTCATACTCTTCAATGTCCATCACGTTGAGTCGGTATTGGATTTTGCCAATGACCCAATAGGTGAATCCGAGGAATATGAGCACCAGTGGAAAGGCTATCCACCATCTCTTCTTAAAGAATGCCAGCACGCTGCTACTGAGGTGTGATAGGTACGGTGACCTTAGAAGTATCCCATACAAAGTTCATGTTCACACCTGTAGAATCGGGCTCAAAGCTGATGGTAAACTGTTCAAGTTCGGGAGCAGTTTGCACTGGCACCTTCACTTTGAGAACATCCAATTCATAGTTGGGCTCAGCAGCACCGAAGAAGACGCCTGTTTCACTATTGAGTGACACTTCCCACTCGGTGGCACCGGGTACGACATACATTCTGTAAGTACCGGCTTCAACAGACTCGCCAGCAAAGGATACGTCTTTGTTGACTGTGATTTCGGTGGCAGCATTAGCGCCAAGTCTCCAATACTGGCCGTAAGGTTGCAGTGCGCCTGCGCTTTCTTCACCAAAGATCAATCTGCCCTTCTTGTAAGGCCTGCTGTAGGTGACGTTAACACTCAGGTCACCACTTGTGATTTCAGCCGTGCCCTTTGGACTCGCAGGCGTTGCAAAGAATAATCCATATAAGCTCCAGACAATGAAGGCAGCAACTACAATACTGATGCCGATTAATATTTTCTTTTTCATTTGACTTAACGTTTGAGGTTGAGGAAAACAAAGTTACAAGATTTATCGAATCACAAGGTCCGTGTAATGAGACGCCTGGTAGTGTAAAATCAAATCTTCTTTGCTAAATTAGGGAACATAGATGTATCCTGTAGAAAATACAACGCTGCGATACCTGGTCATTTGTTTCATTCTCTGTGCATGCAATGAACAAAAGCCAGTCGAGTCGATGTCGCCCGAGGAGATGTCCATCCGTGACGTCAGAATGAAATCCAATCAATCTATCGCTGATCATGATACCCTTACAGTAGCAAATGCATGGACGGAAGACTTTCTTGTTATTTCGTCAACAAATAGTCTGGCTGTAGGTAAAGAAGAAAACCGAAAACTATTCGTTAGCATTTTCTCAGCGAGACCTGATGTCATTTACATCAGAACACCAAAGGAAATTGATGTGATGGAGGAGTGGGGTATGGCTTCCGAAGAGGGCACATGGGAGGGACGATGGACCGAAGGCTCCGACAAGATTGAAATAGAAGGAACCTACTATGCGAAGTGGCACAAGATAGATGGACGTTGGCTCATTCGCACCGAAATATTTACACCCACGCATTGCGAGGGTGGAAGCTATTGTAATAACCAGCCTCAATTGACACCTTAATGGACGAGCAAAAACACTGGGACAACATCGCAGAGAAATACCAGGACGAAGTACTCAATGCATTCGAGTCAGATCGCAAGCAAAAACTTGCTCGCTACTTTAAGAAACATGGAAATAAAATGCACACCGCAATAGACTTTGGCTGTGGCATCGGTAACGGCTTCGACTACTTGTCGCCCAATTTCAAGGAAGTGCTCGCAGTCGATATCTCACAAAACTGCCTCGACATTGCAAAAGAGAAAGGCTACGACAACATCACTTTTAAGCAGAAGGACCTTACACTCGATCGAATATCGTTACCGCCTGCTGAATTTGTCCTGTGTAGCAACGTGGCCATCTTCGCTGAGGTTGAGATGAATTACTCGATCTTCAAAAACGTAAGCAAAGTAATAAAGCCGGGAGGTCATGCTCTGTTTGTTGTGCCTTCGATGGAGTCAACGCTGTTTTATGCATGGCGCATGATCGACTGGCACCGGAGAGACGGAGTGAAGCCAGAAGATATACCGGACTCTGAGTTTGCCTACTATAAGGGCAGCAAGAGAGACTTGCTGCAAGGTATTGTGTCCATCGATGGCCGACCAACAAAACACTACTACCACTCGGAACTTCAGGTAGTCCTTCGTGATGCTGGAATGGAAGTACTCAATATCGACCGGCTGGAATACGAGTGGACCACGGAGTTCCTCGAGCCACCAAAGTGGATGAAAGACCCTTACCCGTGGGACTGGGTGATTGAGTGCAAGAAACCCTGAGTTTTTTATTGTGACCAATTCCATATCCCGTAGGCTATATTCGGCCCAACGGGATGCCCGGCTTGTTTCAACGACAGAATGATTTGACCTCGTGTGTGGGATTCGTGTGAGATAAGATAGCCCATGAACGTAACAGGAGACATCGGTTTTGTGTCTGTACCCATTGCCAGTTTATCTGTTAAGTATTTTGTGATCATCTCGTCAGATTGCTTGAGACTTCTCGATAGTTTCTCCTGGTCGTGGCTATCCTCTTTTGACAGCTCGTTGAGTTGATCTGAATGCTCCTTGTCAAGCTCTTTGAGCCACTGCACACGGACGTTATGAATGTGCGCAAATTGTTGTCCCACGCTTCTTCCTCCAGAAGCGGACTGATCGCTCAGGCTCTCTTTACTAACGGATTCAAGAAGCTTGTGCGACATGGAGGTATGTATTGCCCAGGTTTTAATGATGTCGTTCGATAAAGCCGAATTCTCTTGTTGGCTCATCGCTGGCATTCCGTAGAAGAGAAGGGTAAAGACAAGTAGGGGTTTCATAAACAGAGTTGGTATGCCTTCTAATTTACAATGGTTTCACGCAATTAATTGCAGACGAAAGAAAGATACAGTGAAATGGCCTACTCCATACTGCCTGATTCTTTTAAAACTAGCAACCATGTAGGTATGTGATACCCCTTATTCAGGTTACTGTTGCAGAATCGTAAACTCTGTCCTTCTGTTGAGTCTTCTTCCTTCCTGAGAGTCGTTGCTTGCAACCGGGCGCGACTCGCCATAACCTACTGCTGAGATGCGGCCAGGATCAACACCCAATCGCTCGAGATACTTTTTAACAGCCTCGGCTCTACGTTGACTTAGTATTTGATTGTACTCATCCGGACCGAGTGAATCCGTATGGCCACCAATTTCTACTTTCATCGATGGCGACTTCTCCATCATGGAGATGAAGTCCTGGATTCCGTTGAATGACAATGGTTCATCACTATCGTGACCAAAATAGATGTCAATTAGCGAAGGTACGTTCACAGCCAACTTTTGAAGACGAATGGTGTCGTTCAATACCATCGCTTTTGATGACACACCGCCAAGATAGACTGATACGATTTGTGGATTATATCCGATACTGTTGATCTCAATCCTGTATTTCTCGGGATTGGAGTAACTCGTTTTTAATAGGGCATTGTACACGCCTTTTTCTTTTTCTCCCAACGCTGTCTTAGTGCCATCAGGTTTGCGGATCGATACCTGTGCATTTAGTTTCTCATTACTCAAGGCATCCTGCACCACCATTAAAATAGTTGCGTCACCATTTTCAACAACAGCAGAAGCCGAGGCCGCTGCAACGGTAGTAGTTGCTGCAACCGGCACCACCTGTGTTTTTACTGAAGCACTTTCTGCAAACAGGTCCGCGTAGTCAGGATGCGCAAGGTCTACAGGCTTCCAGTTTTCCATGTTCACTTTATAAATGTCCTGCTCTCCGATATTTTCAAGCCGCACGGATGAAATGTAAGCATCGGTCTCATCGGCATTCAGAACAAAATAGATGTCGTTCTCAGGTGAGTTGATAGGATAGCCAAGATTCAGTGGTTCTCCCCATGTGCCGTTGACTGTGTCCAGCTCCGATCTGTAGATGTCGAGGTCGCCCATGCCAGCATGACCATTTGAACTGAAGTAGAGATGCCTGCCACTGGATGTAATAAACACACCATCCTCATCAAGCTCTGTATTTACCAACGGGCCTAAATTTCTCACATTAGTCCAGCGACCACCCTTTCCCATGTCAGCGCGATAGATATCGGTGCCACCATAGCCTCCAGGACGATTGCTGGTGAAGTACAGCACTTTGTTATCAGCCGAAAGTGAGGCAGAGTTTTCAAGGTACTCTGAGTTGATGCCTTCCATTGATTTTGGATTTGACCACTCAAATCCCTCACCTCTTTGTGAAATGAATAAATCACCTCCATTGCTATCATGATAAAGGATCATCTCCTTTCCATCAGGAGAAATGGCTACACTTGAGTTGTGGTAGTTGGTGTTGAGTGGCCCTCGCATGTTTTTGGTTTCCGACCACTTGCCATCTATAAACTCTGAATAAAAGATATCCTCATAATACTCGAGGTCTGTCGCCAGTGTTGCATTCAGGTTTCCTTCAGGTCTGCGCGATGTAAACACCAGAAGAGTTTCATCAGCATTGATTGTAGGAGCGTAATCAGGATACTCGGAGTTGATGTGGTTGTCAAGGTGAGTAATCTTTACATCAACTGGATTTTCCAGATAGATCACTGCGTTTCTGCATTCAAAAATTTTTCGGTTCACCTCATTGATCTTATTTGATTTCTCCAGTCGGAGCGAGCGGGCAAGAATTCTGTTGTAGCGGTCATAAAATAGAATAGCGCTGTCAAACTTCTGATTGTGGTGGTAGGCCTGCCCGATGAAATACATAATGTCTTCATCTACGGTTGGGTCCAGGTTATAGGCCTTGCGGAAGTAAGGCAGAGATTTCTCTTTGTTCACGGTAAGCATGATGGATTGCCCCGCCATAAACTGTGCCTTGGCATTGTTGGGGTTCATTTGGGTAGACAAGACAAACAACTCAGTTGCCTGCTTGCGGTGTGTGTAGTCAAACACTTCCATACCTAGGTTATAGTATTCTTCAGAAAGTGCGAGGGAGTCTGTCTGCGCAAATCCGGTGATAGAAAGTGAGACCAATGGCAGAACTGCCATCAGGTATCTCAATGAAGCCGACATAGAACTATATTTTACCGCAATTTAAGAGAATTATGGACTTTTGAGGAGAATGTCCAATTGAACTTACAGCAGGAAGTAGACCGGTGCCAGGCATTTTTCCTGACACCGGTTAGGAAATTCATCAGAATCCTCCGGGAAGAATGATAGCTCCCACAAAAAGCCGGTCAAGGCCTTTCCAATATGCGCGGAATGTGGGGTCATTGGCAAACAGAATGACATGGCCATCTCCATGCGGAATATCTCCGAGGTACATCTTACCAGAAAGATCGGCTTCGGTATTCTCCCACTTGTGCCCTGAGATCAAACCCTTGGGCTTGAAGGTGATCACGTTGGTTCCCTTAGTGGTAGGAGTGAGGTGATAGTTTCCGCGGAACTGCACCCCGATTTCCTTCTCATACCCAAGACCTAAATAGTAGTCATTGTTTACTTCCGCTTTGAACATCGACCCGGGAAGGCTTTCGATATTTTTTCCGGATTCGTTGTTTTGCTTCGTTACAAGTTCAACATCAGACAAGCCAACTTCTTTACGCGCAGTGAAAGCCGCCCCGCCTTGCAGGCCTATAAATGTTCCTCCGTTTTTTATCCACGTGTCGAGTGCTGCGACACCTTCTTTGCCCAACATCTCTTCGTATTGTGCGGGATTGCCATCAGGAAAGATGATCACATTATAACGATAGAGATTTACATCGTTGAACATTGACGTTCTTACCGGTGTAAAGTCCAGACCAAATCTTTGATGAAGCACACTATACACACATCCATACGTCACCGCCCGGGTTGGCTCCTGCGTCATCACCATAATACTCGGCTTCTGCAGATAGGCCACATACTTAGACCCAAGTGAAATTCCTCCTTCGCCCCATGCAGTGTTGAGCGCCTGCACCTCAGTACCATATTCTTTTGCCAACTTCGCAATCAACTCGTGAAGCTCATCATCATTTCTATCTACGCGAACGAGGTAAGTACCCTTGTTCAAAGTGATTCCACCAACCTGGGTTGACTGTTGTGTAAAAGCAACCTTGTAGTCCATCTGCAGAAGCTTAGCAGCCAGGCGAGTTCCCGCATTCGTGTTATGACTGAAGGCATAAGCATAAGACGCCTTGCCATTTACTTTTCCTTCTATGGTAACGCCAGTTACTTTTTCCATGCCAGACGTTGATACTTCATCCTCCGAAAAGGACGCATCTACTCCATAGTGAACAGGAAGTGCCCATGCGGTCACGTCATAAAAACCATGTCCCTCTTTGCGTGTTTCTTTTCCAAGTCTCGCATCGCGATCTCTTCGTGCAGCTACATCACGCATGAAACTTTCTTCCATCTTCGTGTCTGCCTCGAAAAGTGTCTTCAACAACCTCTTCTTCGGTTGACGCATTGGAATGACGTAACTCCCGGCAGGAATAGTTTTCGCTTTGAAACTCCTGTCATAATAAGTCTGAGCCTTCTTCACCGAAATAGCAGAGCCATTCTTGTAAACTTCGATATGATGTCTCAGCAATAGTTCTACCAGCTCTTTTGCACGCTGAGGATCATCTTGCTCGTGGATATAGTAAGTCTTGTAGGGTTCGGTGGTTGTCTCATCCATTCCCTTCTTGAAAAAATTATAGAAGTCGATGAGAATATCCTTTCGGTTGTCCGCCAGCGTTTCAAGCGTGGCAACATCTGCGGTGAAGTGTTTGTGAATGGCATTGCGCAAAGTAGAAATGCTTCCATCAGGTCTTTCCCATGCATAGCTTTTCTTTCCACCACCGCTACTCTCATATGTAGCAGCAATAGCCCCGTTGAAGGCAGGATAAGAATCCCAGTATCCCGGAAAGTAAAGATCGTAGTTTTCAGCCTTGGCATACGTCCAGCCATACTGATCAAAGGCTTTTGAAGTACTGCGGCCAATCGCGGTTGACCACTTTCGCAACGATTCCGGATAGTTTTGATTCATCGGTGTGGCAAACGGCCCCATGTAATATTCATTTGGCTCACCATGATTATCAATCCACACCTGTGGATTCCAGTGATGTAGCGCTTTGGAAGCTGCCTGTGTTTCAGGTTGCGTCAAAGCATAGCCATCACGGTTCAAGTCCACTAAGTAGTGATTCCCATCCGATTCGATGAACCACTCACCATGATGTTCCGAAGCATTGGGATCAGCAATGCCGTTGCCCACAGTATTGGATTTCATCCACGCTACAAAAGGCTGATGACTGTCCGGGTTAAGAGCCGGATTCACAATCACCACCATATTATTAATGATCTTGGTAGTGAGCGCATCAGTTCCGGCAGCAAGCTGGTACATCACCTGGATACCCGCCTCAAATGCCGAAGTTTCACCACCATCAGTTCCATAGTTCATCCATCCGATAGGCACCGCAGTCTCAGCAATCTGGTTGGCCTGCGCAGGAGTTGTCGTTCTGGGATCAGTAAGTTTTTGAATGGTACTTCTGATGTCCTCGAGCTTCTGAATGTTCTCAGGACTGCTGATCGCCACTAGCCACAGCTTACGCCTCTCCACAGACATGCCATATTCAAATACTTTCACTCTCTTAGTGCTCGCCTCCAGCCGATGGATGTAATCAACCATCTGAAGATTATCGGTGAGATAGTCACCAATCTCAAATCCCATGACTGATTGAGGAGTCGGCACACCAGGATCATAAGTGCCGTTGGGAAGCCATTGAAATTGAGCATAAGTGAATAGAGGGCAGAAAGCTGCCAGAAGAAATAGTCGTCTCATGTAGGATTCGTTTAGGTGCGAGCAAAGTAAAGAATCATGGTTGCCAATAAAAGGAGGTTGTGAAGATCGGTTAATCCATGTTTAATTCCGGTTTTTACCAATCCGGATAAAGGTGCACAGCCATCAAACTCTTCCATCCGTAGAAGGAGGTAACTTTTAAAAACCGTATGACGCGAACAACGAAGAAAATCACAGGCCTTACTCTATTGACTCTGCTTTCACTGCAGATAAACATTCTCGCACAGGAAATCTCACGCTCTGAATATTTTGCCATCATGCCCTTCTGGGAGTCTCCCATAGTTCCGTTTAGAGGCGCATATCAGATAACCGAGGCACAGGCGAAGCAAAGAATCAACCTGAAATTGGATTATGACAACCAGAACCGGATAGTGCAAGCCAGTGTGCGGTTGGGAGACAACTTGAAATCATTCGAAGGATTTTTCGGCAACCTCTATATCAATGCACCACAAACCAAAGTGATATATAATGAACAGGGAAGCAGACATCACTTCTATGATATACTCGGAAATCAAATTGCCGTGCAGAATAAAATATATGAGAAGCGGTATCAGACCGACAAATACGGGCGTAATGTTCGGTTGACTTACTTTGATAAGGATGGAAATCAAACCGAAGATCAATTCGGAAACCGATCCTTTGACTGGCACTACAATGCAGATGGCAGCGTCACCGAGCTTCGGCTCGACAAGGATGGTGCAGTCGTGCCACTGCGCGGTGACTTCGAATTCCTGCGCACAAGAATAACCTTCGGTTCCGATGGTCACGTAAATCAACTTCAAAATATTGACGACTCCGGCCAGCTCGTCAACGCACAGTGTGGCGCAGCAACACTGAAGTATTTCTACGATAACTTCGGGCGCTTCCTTCGATGGGAAGTGTACGACAAAGAAGGCCAGGTAGCACGCGGTCCATCCAGCACCGCTGGCGAATACAACACCTTCGAAGGATACGAACTACAAGACATCGTGTTCTTTGACGAACACAACAACCCCGCAACACATTGGTCAGGTGCTGAGAAGTGGCGATTCACAACTGACAAATTCGGAAACAAAACCTCCCTCAAATACCTGGACGCCAGCAACAAACCGATTAATGGAATACGCGGCTATGCCGGCACGACATACGCGTGGGACGCATCAGGAAGATTTCTCAAAACACAAACCTATATCAACACCGCAGGCCAACCCATGAATCACCCCGAACTCGGCTATGCAATAGTAGAATACATTCACAATGCCAAAGGCCTCGTCACCGAAATAAAATACAAAGACGAGAAAGGTGAGCCAGTAGCAAACCGTAAAAACAAAGTCTCAATAACGCGATATAGCTACAGCGACAAAGGAGTGCTAACCAACACAACCTATTTAGACGACAAGGGAAATACAATTTCTATATGAGAAAACATCTTTTAATAATCCTCATGCCCGGAATACTGGTGTGGGCATGCGGAAGGTTTACTACAGAAGAAAAAGCAGAACTGGCCAGAGGCAGTGAAGTATACCTTACACACTGTGTTAGCTGCCACGGAACAGAAGGCGATGGACTGCAAGGCGCGTATCCCACACTACTACGACCAGAGATAGCCAAAGCCAATACCGATCGCGCAATTCACCTTATCCGCGTGGGATCAGGAATGGAAGGAGGGATGAAGCCCATCGCACTCACCGACAAAGAGTTGGTAGAAGTAGTAAACTACATACAGAACACCTGGGGCAACGAGTCCCCATTTATTACCGAGACTACAGTTCAGGAACTAGCAAACAAATAAGTTATGGCAAACTACACATTGACAGTCAACGGAAAGGATCACCACGTAGAGGTCGACCGCGACACACCACTGCTTTGGGTGATTCGCGACACAATGAAAATGTACGGAACAAAATACGGATGCGGCATCGCACAGTGTGGTGCCTGTACCGTGCACGTAGATGGAACACCCATACGATCATGTTGCGTACCCATCGAAAAACTTCAGGGTAAGAACATCATCACAATAGAAGGCCTGTCACAGGATGGCAGTCATCCCGTTCAGATGGCCTGGAAGGAAATTGATGTACCTCAATGTGGCTATTGCCAAACGGGACAAATCATGACGGCAGCAGCGCTCCTCGAACGAATACCGAGTCCGACAGATGAAGAGATCAATCGCGCCATGAAGGGAAATCTTTGTCGCTGTGGTACCTATCCAAGAATCAAGAAAGCAATTCACGAAGCCGCTAAACTCAAGCAATCATGATGACAACCAGAAGAAATTTTCTCAAAGTATCTGCACTGGCTGGTGGTGGCTTGGCGATGGCCGTTTCTTTACCGGGTACTTCTGCCATGCTGGCCAATGATGACATCAGTTCGTTCGACCTGGGTGCCTTTCTGAATATTGACACCAAAGGCAATATCACTTTCTTGCTGACCAAACATGAAATGGGGCAAGGATCAGGAACTGGTTTGCCAATGATTATTGCCGATGAGCTGGGAGCGGACTGGTCGAAGATCACCTTGAAACGTTCTGACTACGATCCAAAATTCGATTCGCGCCTTATGGGCACCACCGGTGGTAGCGGCACGGTCGCAAAAATGTGGGAGCCTCTTCGCGAAGCAGGAGCAGCCGTTCGCGAGATGCTAAAATCAGCCGCAGCTGCACGTTGGAATGTATCACCGGATACCCTTACTACAGACAACAGTTTTGTAGTAAGCCCGAATGGAGAGAAACTCGAGTTTGGTGAGCTTGCCGAAGAAGCTGCCAGACTAAATATTCCTAAGGAGGTAAAACTTAAAGACATTTCAGAATTCAAGTATATCGGTAAGCCTGTAAAAAATCTCATCACCAACGATGTGGTGATGGGAAAAGGAAATTATGGCATCAATGTCGACATCGAGGGGATGGTCTATGCAGCCATTCAACGATGCCCCGTATATAAAGGAAAACTGGTTTCTTTTGACGACACAGAGGCGAGGAAGGTCAACGGAGTGATTGACGTTGTACCTGTTCCGCATCTCGACCTGGATTTAGAGGGGCAATATGTGGCGGAGGGTGTAGCCGTTATTGCCACCTCTACCTGGTCCGCCTTTAAGGCGCGCAAGCAACTCAAGATTGAATGGGATTACGGTAAGAATGGCTCACGTGACATCGAGACTTACAAGAAGGAGATGTCGGAGAGCAAGATGCAACATGCTTACTCCAAAGGAGACTTCGACAAGCAAAGTGTGGAAGAAGGATTTGAACTGGTAGAAGCAGAGTATGACAACCCATATGAGGCTCACGCACTGATGGAACCCATCAACGCTACAGCGCATTTCAACGGAGACTCATGTGAGGTTTGGGTAGGTACTCAATCTGGCGAACGAGTGGCACAGGCTGTGATGAAAGCAACCGGACTTCCACAAGAAAAAATAACCGTGCACGTGCTTAATTCCGGTGGTTCTTTCGGAAGAAGATACTATCCAGATAGTTCAATCGAGGCTTCGTACCTTTCAAAGGTATTGAGCAAGCCTGTGAAGCTGACTTGGTCGCGTGAGGATGAAATCATGCACGACTACTTTCATCCTTACCAGCGAAGCCGTCACAAAGCCATCATTTCTCCCGAAGGAAAAGTTACAGGATGGTATGCCGGGCTAATTAGGGCAGAGGATTATATGGAAGGCCTCACGAGATGGGAAATACCTTATTTCTTCGATACGATCAAAACCGAGTCCAGCGTGATTGAGGGGATGGTTCACGTAGGTGCATGGCGAAGTGTAGGGCCACATTCAAGTTCTCTGGGAAAGGAATGTTTCATGGACGAACTGGCACTCAGGCTAAACAAAGATCCACTTGACTTCCGCCTTGAAATGTTGCAGGGAGAAATCACTCAGGAAGGTAATGATGACTTTGCTAAGGTGGTTGTAAGCTATCGAAAGGTATTGCAGGAGCGTTATATCGCAGTACTAAACACGATTAAAGAAAAGGGATTGTGGACTGCGCCAAAGAAAGGAGAGGGTAGAGGTATTGCCATCGAGAACTTTAGCCGCACCGTATGCGCGCATATTGTTGATGTGTCAATCGACAATTCCTACAATGGATTTAAAGTAAATAAAGTGACAAGTGTAGTTCACTGTGGTACTGTAGTGAATCCACACTTCGGACGCGGACAAATTGAAGGTGGCGTGATCTGGGCATTGAGTGCAGCGATGTATGGAGGCATTGAAGTTAAGAACGGTGTCGTGCAACGCGACAACTTCCATGACAACCTTTTGCTACGAATAGATGAGACTCCAGAAATTGATGTTCATTTCGTGGAGAGTACCGAACCACCAAGTGGCTTGGGAGAGCCGGGAACTCCACCTCTTGCACCCGCACTTTTAAATGCATTATATAATGCGACAGGAAAAAGAATTCGAAAGATTCCTGTTCGCAGAGAGGACTTGCTAAACGCCACCGCGTAGCAGGACAGCCAAAGCAGGTTTAGATTTTGGTTGACGAAGGAATGCCAGCAATGGCATTCCTTTTCTATTGTTAGTTGTCACGAAGCGTTTCAGCGGGATTTACAGTGATGGCCTTGAACAAATGATAGCTCAGTGTAACAAGCGTGATCACCATAATCGTGATAAAGGTGGCCACGAAGAAATAGGCGTTCACGTCAATATGGTATGCAAAACCAGCAAGCCACTTGTCCATCACATACATGACCAGTGGCCATGAGATGATACAGGCAAGTACTACCAGCACCACAAAGTTCTTTGCGCTAAGCACAAGTATGTCCTGAATTGGTGCGCCTAACACTCTTCTGATACTGATCTGTTTTACTTTTCCTGCGAGAGAAATGGCCGCCAGACTGTAAAGCCCAAGACAAGCTATACCTGTGGCCAAAATAGAAAAGAAGCGAATGATGTTGCCAAAGAGCGTTTCCTTTTGATAGAGTGATTGAAGTAACTCATCCTGAAATTGATACTCAAACGGTACATCAGGAAAATTTTCCCGCCATTGCGATTCAATGGAACGCAAAGTATTAAAAACGTTATCCCCCTCCATTCTTACCGCGAGGTTAACTACTCTTCCATATGGTTCAATGATCGCCATCGATCCTATCTGCTCGTGAAGGGAACCGTAGTGAAAGTCGCGAACTACACCGACAATTTCTCTCTCCAGCCCACGGACAAAGACTACACGCTTACCAATGGGATTAGTGAGCCCCAATGTCTTCACCGCGGTTTCATTGAGCACGATGGTTTCTGATGAGTCTCGCGCGATGTCTTTTGAAAAGAAACGACCGGCAACTAATTCCAGACCCATCGTTTGAAGAAACTTTTCATCTGTTTGCAAGTAGGCGATTTGAATTGCCTCCTCTGGCTGTTGCTCCGGAAGATACATAGGGTTGCCAGCGAAACCTTCACCCATAAGATGGCTGGCCAGACTTACATTGCTTACTCCAGTTTGGTCGTTGATCATATTGATGATGGTCTGCGACTTGCCTTCCAGCATCTCACTGCTGATGTTAATGCTGACTACACCTTCTTTTACAAACCCAAGATCTTTCGACTGAAAGAATTCGATTTGTTTGCCAATCACAAGGCTGATCGAGATGAGTGATGCAGATAAGGCGAACTGAAAACCTATTAATACATTTCTCAGTCCGTGGCCTTTTATTTTAAATGTCCCTCGAAGGAGTTCGAGTGAGGTTATGGACGACAATCTTAATGCCGGAAATAATCCGGAGATCATTCCGATAAAGCAAGTGAAAGCGAACAGAACAAAGCCATATACAATTATTGAGTTATCCTCAATATAAATCTGACTTCCGATATCGTCCGGAAGGAGGCGGACGCCTGCAACAACTAAGACAACTGCTGCGACCAGGGCAATCAATGTGTATAATACTGATTCAAGAATAAATTGAACCAGTAGTTTTCCTTTAGTCGATCCCAGCACTTTGCGCATAGCAATCTCCTTGAACCTTGACATCGCCATAGCAATTGAAAGATTTACATAGTTGAAGCTGGCAATAAGGATGATCAATACGCCCACTGCAAGTAAACTGTAAAGTGTAGTGTAGCTGTTCCCCTTAAACATGTTGCGTGGATTGTACAGATCTGTTGATCCCAGGTAGATATCACTGAGTGGTTGCAAGTCAACAGTCAAATTCATGTCTGCCCAACGGGCGTCACCTTTTTTATATTGATCGGATATTTTCTGTTCAAGTGCGGGAATGTCTACACCCTCGTGTGTTTTGGCATAAGTAATGAATCCCATCCATACCCAGCTATCAAGAGTTTCAAGATAGCCTTCAGGAACGATATAGGTTTGAAATGAAATGAGTACATCAAAACTTAAATGTGAGTTGTGCGGAACGTCTGCAGCAATGGCAGTGACTTGTAGTGGTCGGGTGCCGTCAAGTAACACTATTTTGCCAATAGGATCTTCGTTGCCAAAGTATTTCCTGGCGGTAGATGCTGTTAGGACGATGGTGTTAGGTTGATTGAGGGCAGTGCGCCTGTTGCCTTTCAATATTTCAAAATCAAAAATTCTCAGGAATGCGGAGTCAGCGTAGAAGGCATTGTCCTCATAGAATGTAACGTCACCATTTTTGATTAGAGGTCGGTCCGCAGTTCGCAATCGTGTCGCGTGCTCCAGCTCCGGGAAGTTGGCGGTAAGGGCAGGGGCGAGACCCGGAGGTCCTTGGGGATAGTTAAGCGCGGTACCCGAGCGCATCACTTTGTTTACCACGCGATAGATTTGTTCGTGATCCTGATGAAATCTGTCAAAGCTTAGCTCAGAGAAAATGTAAACTGAGATCACAATCACACTGGCAAGGCCGATCGCGAGACCTGCCAGATTGATATAGGAGTGAGGTCTGCTCTTGGCGATGTTGCGGAAAGCAACTTTCAAAAAATTGGTAGCCAATGATGGATTGTAACGCGGTGTTGGATTCGACTTCATGCTTTTGGCTTTATAGTATTCCTGCGATAATTTTTCAAGATCACCTATTCGGTCTTGTGTCACTTTTTTGAATGCTTCTTCAGCATTCATACCTGATGCAATCAGATCATCAATCGCATCGCGCGTATGCGAAAGCAATTCCTCAGCATTGCCAGGTTCAAATCCCTGGTATTTGTTAAGCCTTTTGCGCCAGGCCTTCAATGCTTGTTCAAGATCAAATGCCATGTTAGGTCGTTTTCCAGATTCGTGTCATGAATGCATGCAAGGCAAGCCATTCAGCCTTCTTGTCTTCAAGAACTGTCCCACCCTTGCGGGTGATGCGATAGTACTTTCGCATCTTCCCACTTTCACCTTCTACCCATCGCGACTGAATGAGTTTGTTCGACTCCAGCCGCTGTAGCACCGGGTATAGCATCGCCTCACTCCATTCCAGTTCACCGCCAGACTGCTCAGCTACTTCCTTGATCAGTTGATAACCATAGCTTTCGCCCTTGGCGAGGATGGTGAGAATGACCGGTACTGTTGAGGCTGCAATGAGTTCTTTCGAGGGCATAAGGCTTCAAAGTTAATATACCTAATACGATTAGGTATGATACAATGTTACCTATTGCAACTTTATTTTGTTAACGACCTGTTAATAGGGTGTCCCTGCGGCTCTTTGGGCCTTCATGGCTTTGAGGTACCACTCGTATTCATCCAGAAATCGATTGGCGGACTTGGGTATGTAATCTTCCAGAGGCTGACCTTCCTCGGTAAAGGATTTACCAACGTTTGGGATCGGCTGAAGTATTGGAATGCTTGGTGTACCTAACTCAGCGAGAATAACTCTCAGGTGAACCGCGGCACGCACACCGCCAAACCTTCCGGCCGAATAAGAGACGATGCCACTAGGCTTAAAGAAATATTCCTTCTGATAATGATCAAGAAGATTTTTCAACGCAGGAGGGATGCTGTGGTTGTACTCTCCGGTAACGATGATAAAGCCATCTGACTCCGTGAGCTGATCAGCTAAGCGTTGCATATTTTCTGGCGCTGTTCCTTTTGGAAACTCCTTGTACATCTTATCCAACAGTGGCAATGGGTTTTCTTTTGCATCGATAAAATGAACTTTGTGGCCCCGCTCCGTGAGCAACCGATTGAAATAGCGTGCTGCTAATATTCCTTTCCTTGCCTCGCGTACAGAACCATAAATTAATGCAGTAGTCATGTCGTATTTGTTGGTTAAAGCTTAGGTTACTTAAGGTAAACAATTATACTTGTAAAGGATTCCCCACTTATCTTAATATTCCCTTTATGGAAGCAATGGATTGGATTCAGCTTGCAGGACACACGGGTGCTATGCTGAGTAGCCTTACCTTCGTGCCACAAGCATACAAAGCATGGGTTACCAAAAGTGTTGGTGACTTGAGTTTTGCCATGCTGGTCATCGTGTTTACATCAACTATTGTTTGGCTGATCTATGGAATATCCCTCATGCTGTGGCCGGTGATCCTTGCCAATACCTTCATTTGCATTGTCAGCATGGTGCTGATTTACTTCAAATTCACCTTCAAGAAGAAATACCTCGTTTAAGCTAGCTGTTTGGTCAGTGAATCGGAAAACCCACGACATAACCAGGGTAATCCAGTAAATCGCTGTACTGTTGCTGTGTCCTACCTTTGTAACGTAATTGGATATAAGAACCACTACGCCATACAATATGAATTCGATTCAACTGATAGGGCATGCAGGTGCGCTGCTGACCAGCCTTACCTTTGTGCCTCAACTATACAAAGCTTGGGCAAGCAAGAGCGTTGGCGACCTGAGCACAGCCATGATGATCATCGTCTTTCTCTCCAACATCGTTTGGATAGTCTACGGTGTATCATTGATGCTATGGCCCGTAATCCTCGCCAACTCCTTCGTAGCAATAGTGAGCTTTGTGCTGATCTACTTTAAGTTCAGTTTCAAAAAGAAGTACTGGAGCCAACCTTAGAGGCTACTCCTTAAACAGGCTAAACTGTGCGTCATTGACTGCCTTCTTAAAAGATTCCCAGTCATTGCTGAAGAAAGTGTCGATCTTGTCCATCACAGGCTTCACATTCTTCTCCGTGTCTGACAAGATTCTTCGTTGCGTTTCGCTAGGAGCGAAGTGAGTATCCTGCAAATACCTCCGTGTCGTGCCCAGGCGTTCCGATACAAGATTAGGATCATCGCTGAATCCCTGGATGTCTTCGGGTGGATTTACCTCCAGGATGAGCTTGTCTATTTTCGATTTCGTTGAGTCGCCCAGTTGCTTCAGTTTGGTATTAGCCTCACTTTTCTCACGCTCCTTTAGTTTGGAAAGAATGAGATCCACCGTCTCCTTTGATTCGCGCAGCCTGTCCACCTTGGCTGTCGCATCATGAATAAGCGTGTTGAGCTTGTCAATCAACGCAGCCTTATCGTTCATCTCACTCACCGTTATTTGAATTTCCGGATCAAGCTTCACTTCCACCATAGTAGAGTCCTTGTGTGGGCCGTAGGCGAACACCACTTTATAGTTGCCCGGTGTCACCGACCGACCACCACGCTCCGCAGCGTCAGCCGCTGGTTTCTTTTGGTCTGGTGTACGTTCACCCTTTACGTCAAGTCCCCAGTAGATTCTGTTGATTCCCTTTGTCGGCTTGTGTTTGATCGTACGGATCAACTTGTTGAAGTTGTCATACACCATCACAGATGTCTTCACTGAATCTTTTTCGGTAGCCGCCTTCTGCAAATCCTTAACATAATAAGTGAGCATCGCACCAAATGGTTTATTCTCACCCTCGTAGAAACCATCTCCCGTACTACGATAGCCATTAGGTTCACCCTCGCGAGTCAGATAGGCCGTGGGCGCTTCGAATGCTTTGATGTCCTTTGCAACAGTCGTGTTATATCCCGTCTTGGCCATCTCTCTCAGCGCTCTGATATCATCCAGTATCCAGACAGCACGACCAAACGTTCCGATCACCAAATCAACATCTCGCGATTGAATAACAAGGTCCATCGTTGATACTGTTGGATAGCCACTCGTCCACTTGCTCCATGTCTTGGCATCATCCACAGAAACGTAGAGTCCATACTCAGTACCAAGAAAATGAAGGTTTGAGACAACGGGATCTTGAACGGTAGCAAGGCAGTAACCATAGACCTGTTGATCGTTCGCGATTCGCGTCCATGTTTTTCCCATGTCCTTCGTGCGATATACATAGGCACTCCAGTCGCTTTGCCTGTAGTTGTTGATCACCACCACCGCCTCGTTGGCATTGTATGACGAGGCCCTTATCTGTGTGACCCACGCATTCTTAGGTGCACCAGGCATCTTGCTGATCACGTTGGCCCACGTCTTGCCTCCGTCAGTTGTCAGTTGCACATTACCGTCATCCGTTCCCACCCATATCACACCTTTCTGCAATGGACTCGGTGCAATACTTAATATAGTAGTGTGGTTTTCAGCGCCACTGTTGTCTAACGACAAACCACCAGTAGTCGCTTGTTTCTGTTTTGCAGGATCATTGGTCGTAAGGTCAGGAGAAATCTTTTCCCAGCTGGCACCGCGGTCAGTTGACTTCAGCAAATACTGACTTCCGAGATACAAGGTAGTCTTGTCGATCGGATCAACTGCGATACCAGCATTCCAGTTGTAACGCAGCTCTTCACCCGAAGCAAGGAACGGCTTCACAAACTGACGACTGCCAGTCTCCAAATCATAGCGCGAAATATTGCCACCCTGAGAAAGAGAGTAGCCATACCTGTTCTCTGCCAGCGGGTCAGGCACCACATCAAAACCATCGCCACCACCTACACGATCCCAATACATGTTTCTGATACCATACCTTCTCCACATGGCGCTTGGTCCACGCCATGAGCCATTGTCCTGAAGGCCACCATAAACATTGTATGGCAATTCGTTGTCCACATTAATATGATAGAACTGTGCCAACGGAAGATTTTCTATGAAGCGCCACGTCTTGCCGCGGTCGTGGGAGATCACTGCACCACCATCATTACCACAGATAACAAAGTTTTCATCAGTCGGGTGACCGTACCAGGCATGGTTGTCTACGTGAACCAGACTTGGATCAATCAATCTCTCGAAAGTTTTTCCGCCATCGTTACTCACATCCACGAAAGTGTGAAGATTGTATATCCTGTTTTCATTCTTACTATCCACAAAGATGTCGGCATAGTAGAAGGGACGGCCACCAATATTTTTGGTAGATACCAGGGACCACTTCTCGCCACCATCTTCTGATTTATAAAGTCCATTTTTCTTTGCCTCAACCAAAGCGTATACAATACTTGGATTGCTAGGAGCAACGGCTAAGCCAATTCTTCCAAGTTCTCCTTTCGGCAGACCATCAGCTGTTGTTTTCTTTTTCCACGTTTCCCCTGCGTCATACGAGATGTATAAACCCGAGCCCGGGCCGCCCGAGTTGAAGTACCACGGCCAGCGTCTGTGTTCCCACATCGCAGCGATAAGTTTGTTGGGGTTGGAGGGGTCAACAACAAGATCACCAACACCTGTCTTTGGATCAACATACAATACCTTCTTCCACGTCTTGCCGCCATCGGAAGTCTTATAAACACCACGGTCTTGTTGCTCGCCCCATGGGGAACCAATAGCACCCACATACACAATGTTTGGATTATCCCTGTTGATGATCACCCTGTGGATGTTCTTCGTAGCTTCCAGCCCCATGTGTGTCCATGTTCTCCCACCATCAATAGATCTATAAATGCCGTTACCGCCCGTAAGGCTGTTGCGAGGATTTCCTTCGCCAGTACCTACCCATATCTCAGCGGGATTTGATTGATTAACAGCCACTGCACCTACTGATGCGGCCTTCTCATGATCGAAGATGGGCGTGAAGCTCGTACCACCATTGTCAGAACGCCACAGGCCTCCCGAAGCAGTGCCAATAAAGATGATCTCCGGGTTCGACTCGACAACGTCAATAGAAGTAACACGTCCACTCATACCGGCCGGGCCAATGTTGCGAGGCTTCATGCCTTTGAAAAGTGACATATCCATCTGCTGCGCTGAAAGCAGGGTAGTAGAAACAACAAGAAGTGTAGTAACGAGAAGTCTCATGATAACAGGGTTAATCTTGAGCACTAATTAGATAAAATTGACCTTGAGCACAAGAGAGAATACTTTGACGGTCGAAGTCTTACTTTCTCAGCCACACTTCCTTTCGGTAAGCCCGATTGGCGGTACGGTTTTCTCGTTTCGTGGCGATGAGATGGTCCCCATCAATTTGTCTCACCCTGTAGCCCATCAGGTGTAGAAAGTCTTTCGCGAAGAACCTTGCAACACGTTTGTTTACCACCAGTGTGCGTTTGAGTTCGTCACGCCATCGAATGCCTGGCAGCCATGTAAGCCAGGAGTCGAGATGAAGGCATCGAATGATCAAAGAGAGTTTTAGATAACGAGCTGCAACTTTGCTGATGAGGAAATATCCTTCATCGCCCTGGTCCTGATACAGCGGCATAAAGATGATTCCATCTTCTTTTGCTTCGATCCATTCACCGTTGTGAGAAGCCAGAAGCTGGCCTGTTGCAATCTCCTGAAAGTTTTGAAATCCATGACACATCTTAAATTGGTCACCTTCCTTCACAAGGTGTCGGTAGGTAATCTCATAGAACACTTCCGGGTAGCCCTTGCGGGTTGTTAACGGTTCGCCCAGCATACCAACAACTTCCATAACCTTTGTAATGAAATCTCTGTGATTGAAGATTGACTCTAAGTCGTTATGCTGGCCAGCCTCAAAGCCGATGGATATGTAACCCCATTCGTTGATGTAACTCAACAATGGCCCTTCTAAATGTTCTTCAATGCCAAGAATCACAGGCACCTTGAATTGCATGGCAAACTTTCTATTGATTATAGTGTCGTTGAGTGTAATGAAAGGAGTGGTGGTACTGGAGGTAGTATGCAGATCGATGAAGTAGAAAGGACCGTTGTTTTTGCTTAGAATTTCTTTTAGCAGGTGCAACAGCTCGTGCTGTTCGACCATTTCCATGGCAGCAGCCTGAGACGCATTGTGATCAGTTTTACGGAGTCTCTCCTCTGTCCATATGCGGTTGAGATCTACGTCACGGTAGCGCACACCATGAGGTAATGCGCTTAAGTTGCCCGCAATACCCACCACTGTACCCCGTTGTAGTGTGTTGTCTTGCTCAATATTCTTCAACACTTCATGTAGAGCAAAGACGCCAGCAGGTTCATTGCCATGAATGCCTCCAAAGAAAATGACTGTGGGGCCGGGTTGCCGTCCTGATACCTGGTTAATAATCCGGTCGATGTGAATCGATTGTTGTAGCGCCTTGCTGTGTACTTCGATCATTGAAGGCGTGTTACGATATCGTTTCGTGTGATGATGCCCACCAGTTTCTCCTCGTGAACGATCGGAAGACAACCAATCTTCCTTTCCATCATCATACGGGCGGCTTCGTCTGCATTCATTTCCGGAGGTGCGGTGCTCACCTCAGTTTGCATAATGTCCTCCACCTTCGTGGCCGATTCAATGGATGTGTCGATGTGTTCCAGGTTTTTGGAGGAGAGCAGACCCACGATTCCATCCTTGGCATTCACCACAGGCACATGATGGATATTTTTCCATTGCATAACATGCCGTACAAGGTCAGCGTGATCTTGCGGACGCACGGTAAAGACATCCGTGGTCATGATCTCGTGAGCAAGCTTGGTATTGTACTTCGGATAGTGAGAAGGTGGTGAGATTGGCACGCTCCAGGTGTGCAGTGGCTTGTCGGCCTGTTGCTGTTCGCCTATGACTTCAGTCAGGGCCTTTAGTGCGTCATCTCTTTTCAGTGTTTGTCTGAAGTTTCGATAAGCGCTCACCATCCATTGCGATCCAGTTATCCTGTTATTGCGCAACTCTATGACTGACAGATATTGAATAATGTCTTCTTCATCTACTCCGGCTTTGCGCAATCCATTGTACGCTATCGGCAATAGCTCCTTTCTGATTAACTCCGCTGCAGAGATCACTTTGCCCATCCAGTACATCTGACTTTCCTTTCCGCATCGTGCAGCCTTAATGAAGTTTGCTTTAGCATCACGGAAGTCCATCAAGTCATGAACGTTGTCGTACTGTGCTGGGCGACCTAACATCAGCCCAATCCAAAAAGCGAAGTTGGCGATCTCATCTGTCAATGTAGGCCCTGAAGGAATGTATCGATTTTCTATACGCAGGTGAGCCTTACCATTGGCGACCCCATAGCACGGTCGGTTCCAGCGGTAGATCGTGCCATTGTGAATACGAAGCGCACGCAGTGTTGGTACATCTCCTTGCTCTACTAATGACATCGAGTCTTCGTTAAGCTCTGTTGAAAGGATCATTGTATGACGCGCGATGTCATCTTTGAAAATGTTGGTGATCGAGTCTTTCAGCCATTCGGTTCCAAATGACACACGTGCTTCCCTGTCCAGGGAGGTGCTGGCCGTATTGCGTATGTCCACGCTCTGTTGAAATAAGGCGATGCGAGTTTCACTCCACAGTTCACGGCCCAGCAGCAGCGGTGAGTTGGTGCACACTGATAGCACGGGACCTGCAATGGCTTGTGCCCAGTTGTAGCTTTGCACCATGTCTTCTGGATCAAGCTGAAGGTGTACTTGAAAGCTGGTGTTGCACGCCTCGAAGAGTATGGACTCGTGCAGGAGTGTGAGTTCGTCAACGCCACGGAGATGAAGACTGAAGTCGCTGCCACGCATTTCACGCATGATGTCGTTGAGCTGGAGATAACGAGTGATGGGAGTGAGGTAAGTGAGATCGAGTTCACGTCTTCTGATAGTGGGTAGAATGCCGGTGAGGATTAACTTGTTGTCAAACCGTTTTGCAGCTTCGCGAGCTTGATCGATTAAAGAAGTGAGCTGCTGATGAGTTTGCGTAAAGCAGTTGCCTTTGATTTCGAGGGGATCAAGGTTGGCTTCGAGGTTGTAAACGGCTAGTTCGGTAGTGAAGTGTGGATCGTTGATTTCTCTGAGCACATCTACCGCGTAGGTCGAGGGACTGTAGTCTGGTTTCACAAGGCAGAATTCCTGTTCCGCACCCATGCGTCTGATGCCGGACTCGATCATGCCACGCTCGATCATCAGGTCGAGTGCGTTTACATCACGAAGCAGATGTCCGATGAATTTTGCTCGGTACTCGTCATGAAGCCGGTCAACTTTGTATTCGCCCATGGCTGTACGTTTACCTGTAAGTTAGAATGACCCCACAGGTGCAGGCATGATGAAAGTCAGGATAAGGGATGATCTTAGTCCGTGGTCGCTCGACAATTGAGTGAGATTCTAGATTCTTCGGTTAGTTACCTGTTGGTAACTTCCCTCTGAATGACGAGTTAAACCACGATTGGTGCACTCAAACAACTATCAGGAATCTTGAAAGCCTCGACTAATGGCACCGCCTCCTGGCGGACTTCCCACACGAGTTTGTTGATCTGCTTGCGAATGGCTTTGGTCTTCACACCCTCCATGTAGTCGTGCTCGAGGTACCATCCCTTGTTCTTTTCTATTTGCGTAAGCGCAAACAAAGCACAGAGCTTCTGAAGAGACGCCTTACATT
>JAGQYM010000051.1 GCA_020436085.1 Cyclobacteriaceae bacterium | reverse complement strand
ACGGAATTTTCCTAATGAAAGGTTTCAGTTTTGTAAAATATTTTTAAAATATTTTTTGGGTTGGTAAAATCTTATTCTTCCCTCACCCCTTCCCCTCTCCCCACGTCTTAATGGACTGCGGCAGGCAAACCGGGAAGAGGGGTGGTGTGCAAGACATCGTAACAGGTAATGACTTTTGGGGGGAGGAAAGTGGATACTGTAAATAACTCCAGCGTCATTCAGAGGGAGGACGGAGGACGACCGAAGAATCTAGGAAACGTCAAGAGATTCTTCGATCGCTCCCGCTTGCGCGGGATCTCACTCTGAATGACGTTTCCTTTTTTTGCCATCTGCCAGGACTGTCGTTTTAATGCGAGGTTCCAAAACTATTAATGAGCCAGTTAGGCTGGCCTCGACTCGGTTAGTAGTTTCAAGTGCGCTCGCCTGGCAAAATCTTATTTTCCATTCCCCTCTCTCCCGAAGGCATCGGGAAGGAAGTGAGCGCGTGCCTGCCGCAGGCACGGAAGAATCTACAGCCTTGCTTTGGTTTTACAGATTCTTCGGTCGTTCCTCCCTCAGAAAGGCGTGAGTGATACAGTGCCTCAAACCTAATCCGTCTTCCCTGTGCTCACTCCTATCTTGGCCGGTGGTCGCTCCTATTTGGTCAGGTGCTCATTACTGTTTTAGCTGGTGGTCGTTCCTATCTGTGTAGGTGCTCACTGCCATCATGGCCGGTGGTCATTGCTGTCTTAGCTGGTGCTCGTTCCTATCATAGCCGGTGGTCATTCCCATCATAGCCGAAGCCCGTTCCTATCATAACAGGAGGTCATTCACATTTATCTGGTGCTTATTACTGTCTTGCCCGGTGCTCGTTCCTTTATGCAGGTACTCATTGCTGTTTTGATCGGTGGTCATTCCTGTTTATACAGGTGCCCGTTGCCATCTTGGTCGGTTGTCGTTGCTATTTAGTCAGGTACTTGCCGCTGTCCTAGTCGGAAGGCATTGTGGTTTTGCAAACATTGCTGCGGCATTCTCTCGGAGGGAGTGTCTCCTTATTCGCCCTCTCCCTTGCGTCTTCGCGTCCTTGCGGTTAGAAATCGTTCGTACCTATTTACTTCGAACGCTATAGAGTCGCTTCAGCGCTATCGTACTCAACGCGGAGTATGCCGTGCCGAAGGCCATACACACGAGCATATAAATACCCCCTCTGACGGCTGGGTTTAATTCGGTTACAGCCATAGAATCGACAAGGTCTTCATCGGATAATTCAGAGCTATTTGACGCCAGCTCCTGTTCATAGTATTGGACTATTTTTGAAGAGAGGTCCGGGTCAATATAATTGTTAAGGATAACAATGTAGATCGTATATAACGCTCCGCTCAAGAGTCCCGCAAAAATCCCAATCTTTATGGTTTGACCCAATGAAAACGAAGGTGCATCCAGCTTTCTGAATCGATACACTGCAAAAAATATAGACAACGCAAATATGGTCCAGTATACATAACTTAAGGTATGGTCGTCACGAAGGATCATACCTGTTTGATATCGAATGATGGCAATGCTGATCACTACCATACCTAAAGCTGTTCCAAGCAACAAGCCAATCTTGATCGGGAGATTTTTGTCTTGAGTCATGAGATTATTGATTTCCCGGTTAGACACAAATCCGCGTCAATTCGTTGCAGACTGGATATTGATTTAAACACGCATGCTACCAGGCCCGTGAGGACACGGACCTTGGCTAGAGACTAAGAACTAACAACAGACAGCTGATAACAGCTATCGCCTACACCACCAAACTCAGCACCGGCAGCTTGCTCTTGTACAGCAGCGATTCAGTGACTCACCCACCACCAAGGGTTCGGGCCTGCTACCAGGTCCGTGAGGACACGGACCTTGGCTAGAGGGACTAAGAACTAACAACAGACAGCTGATAACAGCTATCGCCTACACCACCAAACTCAGTACCGGCAATTTGCTCTTGTAAAGCAAGGACTCAGTGACTCCGAAGTAATACCCTGGCTTGTGCCTGCGGTCGTGGGTGATCTTGGCAATCACCTGCGCCTTCAGGAAGTCGGCCACTTCGATGATCCCTCGCTCCACTTCATTGGCATTGTAGATGAGACTCCTCATTTTGATGTCCGGATAAGCCTTCATCAGCTTGTCCATTCCTTTCTGCATGGGTAATGATTCTTTGAAATGACCGGGTGTGTTGATGAACACCAGATCTACACTGGCGCCAGCAGCTTTGATAAACCCAGCCATCTTACCAAAAGCCTTGATGAGGTTCTCCTCAAAGTCTGCGGCAAACAGCACTCTCTTAACAGAACCTGCCTTGAAATCCTTCTTCACAGACAGCACGGGACAATCAAGTGTGCGCAACACCTTCTGTGCATGTGACCCGATGAAGTAGCGGTGAGATTCTCCTTTTCCATGGGCTCCCATGATCACGAGTTCGCATTTATACAGCTTAGCAAAGTGTTGAATCTGTTCCTGTATCACTCCCGGCCTCACGATGCCCGTCACCTTCACGCCCTTGAACATCTTGTCTTTGGTGATTCGCTCCATATTGATCTCCGCCTCTACCATGTTCCCCTCAATTTCCGGATGCATTTGTTGCTGATCCACAGAGATACGGTTCCAGTCATCAGGCCCCTTGAACACGTTGAGCAGGAAGAGCTCCGCTCCGGTTTTCTTTGCCAGTGTGATGCCAAGGTTGATGGATGTCTTCGCGTAAGCGGAATAGTCGATGGGGATGAGAATGGATTTCATAGTCGTAGGTGATTAAAAACTGACACACTTGTACACCCCAAAGGTGCCTCACACCTCTCTACTTACCTATGATATCTGTCAATGAAAGTGATGATGGGGGTCAATTGCGCGGAAGCGCGTAATTAGCCACCGTAGCCTTACCAAAGAGATAGCCTATCCCCAAGGCTAATGGGTAATCAGTGGCCCAATGCACACCGTTGTTGATCATCGCAGTAGATACAAGCGTCATCAGTGCATAGCCAACAGGTTTGATCCACTTCTTTTCAGGATAATGTAGAGCAAGCACTGTCACCGTTGCCATCATTGAGGCCAGATGCCCGGAGGGAAAAGCATCATAGTTGGGTACGTGTTTCTGATACGTAGCCGGTGAGGTGAGCGGACTCCACTTACCGCCATCTTGTGTTGACACGAACGGACTTTGTCTGCCGCTAATTCTCTTGAGTAGTTGCGTGACCAGCCCCACGGCAATCTGTGCCCTCACAATGTCGCTGGCCGCCTGCCCTGCCCGATAGTCTTTGCCGATTTTGCCATAGAGGTATAATCCGCCACTGATCAACATGCTGGTGGAACCTTCACCTAAGGTGTAGAGTACAGAGTTAAAGTTTTGCGGTGCTTCATACACTTTTACTTCTGTATCTCCCAGGTCAAAACCGATGAGTGTCCGATACTTCCTTTCGGGATCAACATGAACGAAGGAAGAAAACCGGTTCGTGGCCTCCAGTATATCCTGATCGAAGGGCAAGATGACTAGTGTGGATGCAGTGATGAGTGCAAATGGTAGCAGCGTCTCTTTTCTCCACGTGAGTTTGCCCGCCTCCGCAAAGGTGGGCGGCAGCTTGGTGATGTACTCGAAGTGCTTCGGCTTCGGGTACTCAAGGGTATCGCTCTTGAAGTTATACTGCTGAACGGGATGCTGTGCTTGCGTCTGGTTGCAAACCTGCAGGGCGATAGTTAACAACAGCCATGTCTGACGCACAGACAAAGGAAATTAATGGAAAGTGTAGCTGTAATAAACACCCGGACCGGTGCCGGTGTACATGGGCAGGATCGTACTTCTCCTCTTACCTTTTTCACCCCATTTGTACTGATGGGTCAGGTACACCACATTGGCTGATAGTATACCTATCCCTGCTCCTGCCAGCACATCCGACAGCCAGTGCCGGTTGTTCATCATGCGCAGTGTGCCAATGCTGGTCGCCACAGCATAAGCACCCACGCTATACAACTTACTTACACCTCCATATTCTTTTGCCATAAATGTGGCTGCGGCAAAGGCCTGTGCGGTATGTCCCGAAGGAAACGAATTACGTTCACCCGTATCAGGCCTCGGCACTGCCGTTAGTTTCTTTAGGGAAAAAGTGAGCGCTGCAGTCAGGGCTTCCGTTTTGATCAGCAATGCCGTGCGGTTGCCAAAGTTATTTTCTCCCTTTACGCCTGCTATGTTCAAGGCGTAGGTTGCCACAATGGGTGCATATTGAAGGTAGTCGTCCACGTGCACACGAAACGTGGGCATCCATTCATTCCTCTCCTCGTGCAACTCAAAGCGATTGATGTAACTATCGTCAGAGAAGGCGTACATGGCAGCCACACCAAACATGACAGGCACCCGGAGTGCACTTTTCCATTGCTGGGATTTGGTGGCTTGACTAACCTCAAGTTTATAAGGAAGGGCTTGTGGCAAGTCTTCAACACGTTGGGCTATTCCCACAATTGACGCGGAGATGAAGATGCCAAAAAGAGCGATTTTGGGTAGCATGATAGGATTATGCCCCAAGGTGCAATACGAATCTGAATTAAATCTGAATGCTACCGCTTGAAATCAACCCGGAAGTGATGCATTCCATCAGCATATCCGTAGGCGATGTCGAAGCCACTCACCTTGCAGATACTTTTGGCGATGGAGAGGCCCAATCCACTACCTACACCTGAAAGTTGACCTCTCTTAAAACGTTGGAAGACGTTGGTTGATTCTGCCAAAGGTTCGCCTGAGTTCGCGAAGTGAATGTGGTTATCGCGAAGTTCAATTTTGATATTTCCACCCCGTTCGGTGTACTTCACCGCATTCGACAGCAGGTTTGTGATCAATACCTCCAACAGGGTTGGATTGGTCGCTACTTTGATATCCGTTTCTAGTTGGGTCAAAAGCGTAATCTCCTTCTGACTTACCTGATCGTGATATTGAGTAATCACGTCTTGCACTGTGCTTTTTACGCTCACTGTCTCCTTGTCCGGGTATTGCTCATTGTCAATGCGCGCCAGCAGCAGCAAATTCTTGTTTAGGCGAGATAACCTTTTGGAGGCATCGTACAATTCCGAAATCAATGCAGCCTGCTCCTCACTGAGCTCTTTGCTTTGCATCAGCACCTCAATCTTCGACATGCATACCGCCACTGGGGTTTGCATCTCGTGCGCAGCATTTTCTGTGAACTCCTTCTGTGACAGGTACGCCTGCGTGCTTCGCTTCGTCAGGCTGGTAAGCTCGTTGTGAAGATCTCTAAACTCCGCTATGGAAGGTTCGGCCGCGAGAAACACCTCACCCGATCGGATGTCAAATGACTTTAACCTCTCCAGCATACCATAAAAAGGCCCCCATGTCTTCTTCGACATGTTTCGGTTGATCACTACCAAACCGATGAGCAACAGTGCAAGCAGGGTAATCTGTGCCAGCACGATGGCCTCAATGATGTCTTCATTTTCGAAAATAGATTCCTGGATGATTACTTCGTATTGTTTGCCATGCAACTGTAGTCCTGAGCGAAGTATTCTAAATGGCACTTCTTCGCCCTCAATCGAATCGTACTTGTGTATGGTGTACAGACTGTCTTTGGTGATGGGATGTGTGACTTCGTGTATCGTAATCTCTCTATTGAAATTACTGTACTGCTCGATGTCGGTAGTTGACTTGATGTGCGGAGCGGCTCTTACAAATTCAGTTACATGCTCGTGAAGCTCTTCTTCGATCTCTTCCAGAAACAGGCTTTGCACCACCACGTAAAATATGGGCGTGCTTATGACCAACAGAATTGCCGAATAGATGATGTAGTGGCGAACGAAACGGGTGAGCAACTTCATAACCAGGTGTGCAAGTTAGTCAATGGCCTCCATTCTATAGCCCAGACCATATACAGTCTTGATGTAGTCCTTCGCTCCGGCCTCTGTAAGTTTCCTCTTCAAGTTTTTAATGTGGGCATAGATGAAATCGAAATTGTCGAACGCCTCTGCTTCATCTCCCGAGAGGTGTTCTGCGATTGCACTTTTCGAGATTACCCTATTCTTGTTTGCCAACAGAAACAGTAACAAATTCAATTCTTTCGGTGTTAGAATCACAGGCTCTCCGGCTACCGTCACTTCCTTCGCATTCATGTTTATTTCAATCTCTTCAAAGCGAACGAGGTTTACGCCAGCGAAGTGTTTGCGCCTCACAACGGCCGATACTCTAGCCCCCAACTCAGCCAGGTGAAAGGGTTTGGTCAGGTAGTCGTCAGCACCCAGGTCAAGGCCTTTGATCCGATCTTCGATGGCATTGCGCGCTGAGATGATAATCACACCTTCCATCTTGCCCTCTTGCTTTAGCTTCTCAAGCACACGCAGTCCGCTCCCGTCAGGTAGATTGATATCAAGCAGCACACAGTCATAGTCGTGCATTAGAATCTTTTCCAACGCCTCATCCATCTGAGTGGCTACCTCAATGGTGTAGTGCTGAGGTGTAAAGTATGATACCATACTCTTCACTAGTTCCATTTCATCCTCAACGATCAATAGCTTCACACCTAATGAATTTGTAAATAAAGTTAACGGAATTCGGATTACTCCTTCATGAGTCCGTGCTGAAATGCATAACTCGCAGCCTGGTACCAGCTGATGGCCTCATCCGTTAGCCGCTGTTCTTCGGCCTTGTCAATAGAATGCCTTGTCGATAAGCTTTGAACTTCTACTCCCTGCTGGGGTGAGAGTATTACCAGCGCGCTGTCCTTAAGGTATCCCAGCTTTTGGTAGGTACTAATGAAGGCACGTTCCCTTCCTCGCTCCAGGCGAAAGATGTCATAGCCATAGAATTTACTGCGATAGGAGAAATTGAGCATACCCAGTAGTGTGGGTGCGATATCCACCTGGCTCATCAGGCGATCCATCACACCCGCCTTCACATGTGACGGTGCATAAACCAGCATCGGGATGTGGTAACCTTCGATGGGTAATTCTGTTTTACCTGCACTTGACGCACAGTGGTCAGCTACAATTACAAAAAGCGTGTTATCAAACCACGGCTTGGTTTTCGCTTCGGTGATAAAACGTCCAATCGCATAATCTGTATACTTAACAGCACCATCACGCCCCGAGTGAGATGGAATATCAATACGGCCATCTGGGTAGGTAAACGGTCGGTGGTTGGAAGTCGTCATCACCTGAGCAAAGAAAGGTTTGCCTGAACTATAGTCCTTCTCAATTTCCTTGAAGGCTAAATCAAACAGGTTTTCATCGGCCACACCCCAAATGTTTTCGTAGTCAATATCTCCATCAGGTATGGCAGTGCGATCCACCACATGATATCCATTGTGATCGAAGAAATAGTTCATATTATCGAAGTAGCCGTATCCTCCATAGATATATTGCGTTTCATAGCCCTTATTTCGAAACACAGTACCGAGTGTGAACAGGTCTTCATTGTTGGGTCGTCTCACGATAGACTGTCCCGGAGTTGGCGGCACGGCTAACGACAAGGCCTCAAGTCCGCGCACGGTCCTGGTGCCTGTTGCATACAAGTTGGTAAACACTAAGCTGTGATCGTAAAGCGAATCCAGAAATGGTGTGATCTCTTTTGGATTACCAAAGTGGTGCATAAAGTCGGCACTGAAACTCTCCACACTTATCATCACCACATTCAGTCGCTTTTCAATTCCATCAGAAGTGATGTACCTGTCAACCGAAGCTGGCTGACTGCTCACCAGCCTGCTGTCAGGTGTCTTGATCAGCGACCGGAGATTATCATTCACATCCACGTAATCCAAACGCTTGTAGAATTGATCGTATGACAATTCGTTGTTGCGGTAGGCCGCAAACAATTCATATAATCCGTTTCCAGCCAACTCATTCACATAGGGATTGTTGCTGAGATGATGAAAGGTGTTATCCACACATAGAAATGAAAAAAGTGGGAATACTGAAAGCACCAGAAGATATCTCGCCCGTACCTTCCATGCGTTTGAACCGGAAGACTGCAATTGAGCCACTGCTGGTTTCAGCAGATACGTAATAGCAACTGATATGATCGCCAGTGTCAAGAGAATCCATTCTATTGGATATGACTCACGAATATTTCCCAAAACCTCTGTGGTGTAAATCAGGTAGTCAACTGCGATGAAGTTGTAGCGCGTATGAAACTCATCCCAGAAGAAATACTCTGACACGGCATTGAACAAGGCAAGGAAGGTGAAAAGGAACAAGGTGATATACCGTAAGTAAACGAACCAGGTTTGTTTATAAAGTCGTGAGGGCGTGACCAACATAAATAACAGAAGAGGTATGATCACATACCCCGCGTTGATTACATCGTAACCCAGCCCCACGGCAAAGATGCCGGCTGTAGTTAACAGCGAAGGATCAACATCGTGGATGGACAAAAAGAAAAGAATGACCCGTGTGGCACTGGAGACAAGTACAATAACCATGGCCACCAGGAATACGAAACCAAACTTGCTGCTGATGATGCGAGAAACCACCTTTTAAAGAAATTCTGGTGGCAATCACGGGCTTGATTCTGTAGAAATCCTGAATCACTCGCTTATCCTATTATCATGTGCTGGTTGGCAAATTTTTAGCAAATTGAAGCATTATAAAATTCCATTTATGAATCGACTGACTACACTCTCCGTTTTTGTACTGTTATTGTTTTGTGCTACTACTCTGTGGGCCCAGGAAGACAAAGAAGAAAAGAAAGAACCCAAGCCCGTGCCCCCACCTAAGGAATTCGTCACCAGCCATCAGGGCACCTTTGGTGGCAAGGCTATTAAATACAAGGCCATCGCAGGTGAAACCTACCTGAAAGACAACGATGGAGAACCTGTCGCATCCATCTGGTCGGTCACTTACAAGTTGGATGGTCCGGAGAATACCAACCGACCGGTCACTTTCGTCTTCAACGGTGGTCCCGGCTCTGCATCTGTGTGGCTTCACCTGGGTCTTTTCGGTCCGCAAATAACTAAAGTAGATAGTGACGCAAGAACAGATGATGGTGCCGCACCCTACCCATTAGTAAATAACAATTACGGCCTCCTTGATCTTACTGATCTCGTCTTCATCGATCCGGTCGGAACTGGCTATAGTCGCGTAGTTGGAAAAGGAAAAGTAGAGGACTACTGGGGGCTGACTGAGGATGCCAGGTCAATCGCAAAGTTTATGAGATTGTGGGTCACTAAATACAAAAGATGGAATTCGCCCAAATACATTGCAGGAGAAAGCTTTGGAACAACACGTGCTGGAGCTGTCAATTATGAACTCGAAGGAGATGGACAGGAAATGTCATTAAATGGATTAATCCTCATTTCTCAATGTCTGGACTATCAAGGCTCTACCAGCACCCATGACAATATTGTTTCCTACGTCACCTACTTGCCCAGCATGGCAGCTACTTCATGGTACCATAAGAAAGCTGGTCAGGGCAAAACATTAGAAGCCTTTGTTGAGGAGGCTCGAAAGTTTACGCTAGATGAATATGTAAGAGCGCTATACAAGGGATCTAACCTGACTAGTGATGAGTTCAAACACATTGCAGAACGTCTGAGTTATTTCACTGGCTTGCCGCAGCCTTATATTGAATTGTCGAATCTTAGAATTCTTGTACCTCGTTATCGCAAAGAGTTGTTCCGTGATAAGGGAATTGCCATTGGTCAGCTCGATGGACGTTTTATTGGCGATGAAGCGGATGATGTTGATGATCGTCCGAACCTTGGTGATCCTGCGAGTTACAATATTGGTGGTGCTTACACTGCTGTTCTAAATCACTATTACGCCACGGTCCTCAACATCGAAATGGACAGACCATACTTGACCGACAACGAGGAACTAGGATCAAAGTGGCGCTGGCGTGACGTGCCTGATGGACGTTATTGGGAACCTTCTTACGTGAATGTAGCACGCAAACTTGGTGATGGCATGCGCAGAAACAAGGATCTTAAAGTCATCATAGCAAGTGGATACTACGATCTCATCTGTCCCTTCTTTGATGCGGAATACACCTTTGCCAGGAACGGACTTTTAAAGGATCGGGTCACTTTCACCTATTTTGAAGCCGGCCACATGATGTATGTGCATGAGCCAGATCTAGTGAAGTTAGCGTCTGATATTCGGAAGTTTTATACTGGGAAATAATCACTCAACATGAAACACGAAACAAGTGAAGTGCTCCTTTATAGTCAGAGTTAACCTTGAGGAGATACCTCACTCTGTTCGGTATACCAGAGTATGTTTTAGGAGTAAAGTTACTATTCGTAATTACCAAAGTGGGTATGGGCGATTTTCGCCTTACCCTCTTTGTCTTTGATAATAACAAAAGTGACGGGTCCATTCTGAACGCTGTCTTTCGGTAATGACTTGTCGCCAAAATACCATATCGCCTCTACGGCAGCAAAGCCCGGATGAATCGTGACATTCGTTTCATCCAGCCACAAACTCTTTGAAGGCTGCTTCCCTCCTGCCACAAAACCAAATCCTTCATGATGTGGTTTCATTTGGTCAAACCCTTTGATCAATCCGCGCTTCTCCGATGAGAAGTAAGTGTGTTGTGGGTCGTTCCAAAAAATACTTTCCAATTTGTTTACATCATAAGTCGCCCACAAATCAATCCACTGATTCATTAACTCATCAACTTCAGCTTGAGAAAGGTCTTGACTTTCGGCATTGGGTTGAGAGCAGGACAATAGTAGTGTGGTGGCGCACAGGAGCAAAATGATGTATTTCATTGGGGTTGGCTTTATAAGGTGTCAGGATTCATCGGCCTGAAGGGCAAGATTGTCAATAGGATTGACAATCTTGGATTAAATTTATAAATAAATTGATTTGAATATGAAGAAAGTCTTGATAACAGGAGCAGCAGGTGCATTGGGTGGTGCGTGCGTCAGTAAATTTGTTGAAGCAGGCCATCAGGTGCTTGCCATCCTGTCTCCCGGAAAAACATTAGAGAATAAAAAAGTATCGACTTACAACGCTGATCTTACCAATGAACAGGAAACCGCAAGTGTGGTCAATGACATCATTAAAGAGCACGAACGAATTGACATCGCGCTGATGCTGGTGGGAGGATTTGGCATGGGCACAGTGGCAGATACTTCCGGTGAGCAAATGAACAAGATGATCAAATTGAACTTCATGACCGCTTACTTCACCTCTCGTCCAATTTTTCAACACATGATGGATCACGGTGGCGGACGTCTTGTATTCATCGGCTCCAAGCCCGCATTAGAAGCTGGTGGCGGCAAAGGAATGACGGGTTATACAATCTCAAAAGGCATGGTAATACGACTTGCTGAGTTAATGAATCTTGAAGGCGCGTCACACAATGTAGTTTCAACTGTAGTTGCTCCAAGCGTAATAGACACAGCCGACAACCGCAAGGCAATGCCAAAAGCAGACCCTTCTAAATGGGTAACACCCGAACAAATCGCAGAACAGATTTTGTTTGTTACGTCCGATCAGGCCAGTCCATTGCGACAGCCCATCCTAAGGGTCTACGGAGATTCCTAACCACTAATCCGGTCTCGATTTACCGAAAAGGTGAATACATCTCTTCGCTGGTAGTGACCTGAAGTATCCAGGGTCATTTGTTCTTTAACCACCTCATCTAAATCCAGTTCGCAGGTGATCAGAAGTTCTTTGTCAAAAGTCGGCTCGATGAGAAAACGACCATTCGGAGCCACTACACAACTGCCACCATTCAAGGTCCACTGATCCGGGTTCTTCTTGAGATCGTCAGGTAACTCAAGCATAGAAGGAAATGCTGACGCCTTTAACATTTGTCCTGCAGCAAGCACAAAGCACCTGCCCTCGAAAGCATACTGACGACTCACGACCTGGTGCATCTCGTGAACTTTTGGCCACAACGCAATGTGTATGTCTTCGCCCTGATCATGCAATGCTTGCCGGTTCAACGGCATCCAATGCTCCCAACAAATGCTCGCACTTACCCGACCCGCTTCTGTTGCCACAGCCTTCAATCCATGTCCGTCCCCCAATCCATACAGCATCTTCTCAGTATAAGTCGGCATCAATTTTCGGTGATGGTTAAGAACAACACCATCGGGGCCGATGATCACATAGCTATTGTACACCGTTCCATTACCAGGTCCTTGCCCCACCTTTTCATTCATCCCCAGGCAAAGCGTCATACGATTGCTCTTCACCATTTCGCACACTTGTTGGAAATCGCTGCCCGACACCGACACACTGCTGTTATAAAACTGCAGGTATGCTTCCTTCATTTCCTTTCCGTCCCAACGCGCCACGTTAGTGCAGTAGTCAAGCCAGGAAGGGTATCCCGACAACCACGTCTCTCCTACCACGAGCAACTTCACACCAAGGTCAGCCGCTTCAGACAAAATGGTTTCAAGTTTCTTAATACTCGCAGTCAGGTTCATATGAACAGAACTGTATTGACCAATTCCGACTTTCACTATTCTCGACATAAACTTGATTTGGTTATTGCTCCAATACGCATTCAAAAATTTAGGAGCATAGTCAAAACTAAAGTAATTTAACCCATTGTTTAAACCTATTTCTACTTCATAGATGTTTAGCAGGATCCACCGACTGTTCAGACACGTCCTTGGCTACCTCCAGAGGCGACTTAACGAAAAGCAGTTTCTTATCTTCTCCAGTATACTGGTGGGCTTGTCCAGCGGCCTGGCTGCTGTTATACTAAAGCTCTTCGCCCACAACATCAACGAGTTTATCGCTAAGTACTCAGGCAACTACGAAGACTTCTTTTTGTTCACGCTGTTTCCGCTTGTCGGGTTAACGATTGCAGTACTTTTCCTGCGGTACTTCATCCGCAAAGGTGAATTTCTCAAAAGCAGTGCCGACATCGTCTATTCGATTGCAAAGAAATCGAGTGTGCTGCCGCAGTCACAGATGTACTCACATATTGTAAGCAGTGCATTCACGGTAGGCTTTGGAGGTTCTGTAGGGCTCGAGTCTCCGCTGGTAAGCACCGGTTCTGCCATTGGCGCCAATTATGGTCGCACTTACCACCTTAACTACAAAGACCGCACGATGTTGCTGGCTTGTGGTGCCGCTGCAGCCATCGCTGGTGCCTTCAACTCCCCGATTGCGGGAGTTCTTTTCGCCATTGAAGTATTGCTCACAGACATTTCAGTGTCGGCATTTATTCCATTGATTGTCTCGGCTGCTGCCGGAGCCCTGTTCTCAAAGATTATTCTGGGTGAAGGGGTATTGTTGTCGTTTTCCAATGTTGAACCCTTCGATTATCACAACACTCCCTTCTACATTTTGCTAGGGGTACTGGCCGGGCTGACATCGCTCTATTACACGCGTGTGTTTACAAAGGTTGAACACAGAATTGCACAGGTAAACAACCCAGTGAGCAAAGTAGCTGGTGCAGGTCTTGCTTTGGCCGTGTTACTCATCCTTTTTCCGCCTCTCTATGGTGAAGGTTATGATGGCATTAAACAACTGGCATCGCTCGACCATGAAATGCTATTTCAGAATAGTATCCTTCAACCATTGATCTCAACGGAATGGGCCGGTCTTGTATTCGTTATCATGCTGGTGCTTATCAAGGTATTTGCAACTGCAATCACAATTGGAAGCGGTGGAAATGGGGGAAACTTCGCTCCCTCTCTTTGCGTAGGAGCCTACCTAGGCTACGCCTACTCACACTTTATCAACCTTACAGGGCTGGCGCGAATACCGCAGGCGAACTTCACACTCGTTGCCATGGCAGGCATACTCAGCGGAGTTTTCTACGCACCGCTGACGGCTATATTCCTTATCGCGGAGATTACCGGAGGCTACAACCTCATGATTCCGTTGATGATCGTGGCTGCTTCAAGCAATATCATTATGAAATACTTCGAGCCGCTGTCGATGGAAAACAAGAAGCTGGCGACACGTATGAATCTTTCCGTGGAAAACCGCGACAAGTATTTGCTCAGCAAACTTGATCTGGAGAAGATGATCGAGACTGACTTTCAGTCTGTAAAGCCTGACGGTGATCTGCGCAGCCTTGTCAACGCGATAAGCAAGTCCAGAAGAAACCTATTCCCTGTTGTCACGGAAGATCAGGAACTGGCGGGTGTCATTCTTCTTGACGGTGTAAAGGAGATGATCTTCAACCACGAGCTGTACGACAAGGTGATGATCAAAGACATCATGACGCGTCCGCACGCCATTATCTCTCCTGATGAAAACTTAAATTCCGTGTTAAAGAAGTTTGAGGAAACTGGCCAGTGGAATTTGCCCGTGATTGAGAACCATCGCTACATCGGATTTCTATCGAAGTCAAGTATCCTTACAGAATACAGAACCGAGCTACTTCGCTCAAGCTAAGCGCAAAAAAGAAAGGCCATCCTTTCGGACGGCCTTTCGTGTGAAGGAATCACTTTAGTCCCAAAGACCGAGTGATTTCATTTTCTTCTCTATTCTAGCCATTTGCGGCTGCATATCCAAATCCTGGTAGATGCTGTAGAGGTTGTCAAGCACTCTTTCATCATCAGGGCTGATTTTCTCGCAAGCTTCCCAGTAAGGAAGCGCAACTTTCAACTTTTCCACCAACTGTTTGTCAAGCTCGAATCTCTTCTTCTTGTCATCAGCTGAGATACCCAACTGGTTCATCTCTGCTTTAATCTTCTTGGCCTCGAGGTGAACTAACTCAGCTATCGCAAGGCGAGGCTCAAGGTATTTAGGATCAAGTTTCACAGACTCATCGTACCACTTTCTTGCCTCAGCATTGTTACCCAACTGCTGGTTAATTACACCCAGGAAGTAGCGAGTCTCATGATCGGTTGGATCATTAGCGGCTTGCTTCTCCATAGCCTCCTTCGCTTCAGGCAGTTTACCCATCTTGATATACATGTCAAGCTCGTACTTAGGAAACTCAGAGTTACCTGGATGCGCTGCCATAGCTTCTTTCGCAATAGCAAGTGCCTTCTCGTTATCTTTTAGTTGATCGCGATATACACCGAACATCATTACATAGGCATCAGTAGACTGACCACCTTTCTCGATGTATTTGCGAAGGAACTCCAATGTTTTTTCGTGTGCATCTGCGGCAGGAGCGAAAAACAAACCTGCATTCAGCAATACTGAAGTATCTCCAGGGATGAAGTATAAAGTCTCTTCCACATGCTGCAACGCACCTGCATAGTCTTTCTCATCCTGGTAAGCCTTCAGTGCCTTATCAAAATAGTTTTGAGCAAAGTAAGCATTCACCTGGTCTGTCAACATCGGGAATCCGGTAGCATCATTGATGAAACTGGCCGACTTACCTTTGTCCAATTCTGTTGCCTTATCAAAAGCTGCTTTTGCCTCTGTAAAAGGATTATCAACCAGAGATTTGTACTGCTGATTTTTCGTGGTGTCAATACCGGCATAGATCAAACCTTTGAGGTACCATGCCTTGGCGCTGGTGGCAAATTTTTCGCTGGCCACAGTAGCGTCAATAATTGCTTTGGCTTCATCGAAAGCACCATCTCGAAGGGCCTTCTCAGCCTTGGGAAGGCTGGGTTTTATTGGCTTTTGAGCAGCCACTGCCAACGGTAGTATGAACGCTATTAGAAGTAATCGTTTCATTTTTTAATAGGTTTAGAGAACAAATTTATGGGTTTACATCCGTACTTGACGTATCCGCTTCTTCCATTTTTTGTATTTTTTCGATGGATGAAATGGCATCGTCTTCATTTAACCGAATGACTCTGACTCCCTGTGTCGCACGACCCATGATCCGCAATTCAGATACTTTTATCCGAATGCTGATTCCCGATCGGTTGATAATCATCAGCTCGTCTTCGTCACCAACTTCCTTTATTGCAACAAGCTTGCCAGTTTTTTCCGTGATATTGATCGTTTTCACTCCCTTTCCCCCTCTGCGGGTGATGCGATAGTCTTCGATAGAAGAACGCTTACCGTATCCTTTTTCTGAAACCACCAGCACATTTGCATCCTCACGTGTGATACAAATCATGCCAATCACTTTGTCAGTATCTGACTCAAGTGTAACACCACGCACACCAGCAGCAGTTCGTCCCATCGGCCGAACATCAGATTCGTTGAAGTGCACCGCCTTGCCAAAACTCTTGGCAATGATGATATGATTCTTCCCATTCGTTAGCGCAGCGGTTAACAACTTATCACCTTCGTGAATGGTGATGGCATTAATACCGTTGGCTCTCGGACGTGAGTAGGCTTCAAGCGATGTCTTCTTGATGATACCTTTCTCCGTACAAAGAATTACAAAGTTGCTCTTCGTATACTCTTCGTCCGTGAGGTCCTTAAGGTTCAACACTGCGCGAATGGTATCACCTGCTTCAATGTTGAGCAAGTTTTGAATGGCACGGCCTTTCGATGTCTTACTGCCTTCTGGTATTTCGTACACTTTCTTCCAGTACACTTTACCAAACTCGGTGAAGATCAGAAGGTAATTATGTGCCTGGGCAATGAAAAGATGTTCAGTGAAGTCATTCTCCTTTGTACTGACTCCTCTCGATCCGATGCCGCCACGCCCTTGAGTTCTGTATTCAGAGAGCGATGTTCTTTTCACGTATCCCTGGTTGGAAATGGTAATTACCATCTCCTCATTCGGGATCATATCTTCTACGGTCAGGTCATCGTCACTATGCACGATTTCTGTTCTGCGGTCATCACCATAGCGCTCCTTCATGTCAAGAAGTTCGGTTTTGATGATGTCCATTCTCATTGACTCATTAGCCAACACTTCATTCAGGTGAGCGATAAGAGCCTTCAATTCCCTGTACTCATTCTCTATCTTCTCACGCTCCAGACCAGTGAGGCGCTGTAACCTCATCTCAAGAATGGCCTTCGCTTGAATCTCAGTCAATTTGAAGCGCTCCATCAAACCCGTCTTGGCGATTTCAGGATCCTTCGATGCACGAATCAAGGCAATTACTTCATCCAGATTGTCCAATGCGATCAGGTACCCCTCCAGGATATGGGCACGCTTCTCTGCTTCGTTCAGGTCGTATTTGGTCCTGCGAATGACCACCTCGTGACGGTGATCCACGAACAAACTGATCAAATCCTTCAGGTTGAGCGTCTGAGGCCTTCCTTTTACAAGGGCCACGTTATTCACTCCAAATGAGGACTGTAGATGGGTATACTTGTAGAGATTATTCAGCACTATGTTCGGAATGGCATCCTTCCTGAGGTCATACACCACGCGGTAACCCTCTCTATCAGACTCATCCCGGATGTCTGCAATTCCTTCAATCTTCTTCTCGTTTACCAAAGCAGCGGTGCGTTCGATCATCATGGCTTTGTTGACCAGATATGGAATCTCGGTCACGATGATCTGGTCACGACCATTGGCATTCGTTACGATCTCCGCCTTTCCTCTAACTACCACGCGACCTCGGCCTGAAAGGAAGCCCTGCTGTACGCCAGAGTATCCGTAGATGATACCTCCGGTTGGGAAGTCCGGCCCCTTGATGTACTCCATCAATTGTGGAATCGTGATCTCCCTGTTGTCGATATAAGCGATGATACCATCCACCACTTCGCCAAGGTTGTGAGGTGGCATATTGGTAGCCATACCTACGGCAATACCTGATGATCCATTGATCAGCAAGTTTGGAATCTTGGCCGGTAAGACGGTAGGTTCAGAAAGCGAGTCGTCAAAGTTGGGTTGAAAGTCAACCGTTTCTTTGTTGATATCTGCTAATAGCTCTTCAGCTATCCTCTTTAGCCGCGCTTCAGTATAACGCATAGCTGCGGGCGGATCACCATCGATCGAGCCAAAGTTTCCCTGGCCATCAACAAGAGGGTAACGCAATGACCAGTCCTGCGCCATACGCACGAGCGTGTCATATACGGAGGCATCACCATGTGGGTGATACTTACCCAGCACCTCGCCAACAACGGTAGCAGACTTCTTGTATGGCTTATTGTGGTTAAGGCCCAACTGGATCATACCGTAGAGTACTCTTCGGTGAACGGGCTTTAGTCCGTCACGTACGTCAGGTAAGGCTCTGGAAACGATAACCGACATCGAATAATCGATGTAGGCGCCTCTCATTTCATCTTCAAGATTTATTGGAATGATCCGCTGATTGGGTGCGGATGGAGTCGGAGTTTCGTCTGCCACGCTAGCTGTTTTATAGTTCTTTCTGGGTGGTCAAAATCAGAATTTTCGACCTGTCAATTTTAGGTTTGCAAGATAAGCAAAATTGACCAATACAAGAGCCCTAAAACAGCTTTTAAAGTGCTAAAAAACAAGAATTTACACCCGTTTAGTAGGGATTCAATTTCTTCCTGTTTTTACGCTTTTCCTTGATCAGGTTACGGTAGTTTTCTCCGTAGTGGGGGTTCTGTTTTTTGTAGAACGGGTGCATGCGACTGCGGTACTCTTTATTGCCATGGGCATGATTGATTTGTGCATGACAATCGGGGTGGTAACACTTGCGCAATTCTGGTATCCGATAGGAAAGTCCAATGTTGAAATAGAAGGCGTTCATACTATGCACAATACTGCGATCGTTACTTCCCGGTACCGTAAGCGTGTAGTTTTTGATTTCAAAAGATGGACGAGCAAACACGCGGATGTACTCCGACAAATCCTTTTCAACAGTCACCCCAACATTGGCAAACACACCTTTCTTGATGAGGCTTCGGGCGAAGTTGTTACCTGGATTATAAGCCCCAACATTGGCATCACCAGTGAAGAGTAAGCCATTCCACCGATAAAAGGATACACCCAACATCACGAAGTATTTCTTCATCAAACCTGTCGATCTGTATGGTCGAAACGACTCAATCCTGTCTTTGTAGTTGGTGGGATTAAAGTTGCCCATTGTCATCGCCTCGAATGACAGCCCACCACCTACCCGGTAGCGCTCAAGAAATTCATAGTGAACAGTAAACTTCAAAGGGATATTAAGTGCATTTCCCTTGAACCCTAATTGGGTCGTGTCGGACGATACGGTGAAGCTATCCGGCCCGGTATTGGGAATATCGGATCGCACCAGATTCACCCAACTGCTGAAACGATTGGATCTATCTACAGGAAAGATGAGCGGGGCCTCGCCTGCAATCTGGGAAATGCCAAAACCATCAAGTTTGTGGCGCATAAAAGTATTACCAACACCCGTGCTCAAACTGAACACAAAGTTCTTGAGTACACTGCGAAATGGACTCTTAACCCGCTTGGCATAAAAGTGATCTAGCGGGAAGGTGATCTCCTCGTCCTGCTTTTGAGCAAGGCAAGACACCGACCAACCCAGCAGGGTGAGGCACAGCAATATGGTTCTCAGGCTAATCAGACAGGTAGATTAACAGCAAAATGGAGCCCTAAATTGCCTAAAAATAGCAAAATAAGGCCAGTATTAGTAAAGGTTGTAGCTGGGATACCGGGTCTCCAGGGAGGTGAATGTATGGAATATCATCCCCTTCTTGTCAATCACGTAGGTAAAGGTATGTGGTTCTACGGGCTTGTCGGCTGCAGGTTTAAGCTTCAGCGTCACTTCATTGGTGCCCAACTTCAACGGCACACGTGAGTAGTAAATGGAATGAGGCAGTGTTTGCCAATTGCGCGTATCGGCTTTTTCTGTAAGTGCGTTGATGATCCCAAACAGCGAGCCAAGGGCTTTATTCTCTTTTCTCATCTGGTATTCAGTTGCCTTTTTCAATGCCGCCCTCAGTAATGCTTTACTAAACTCCAGTGTCATCCGTTGTGACAGCACCTGTTGTGCGATTTTGTTCACATCTTCTACCTGCTGAAGGTCAATCGTGGTTTGGTCCGCTTCAATGGAGGCTGACGCAAAGTATACCGGTCTTTCTACATACTTGGGAAAAGCTACACGAAATACTTCGAGGGCTGCCAAGCCAGATTTGTCTTCTTCATCGTAGTCGCCAATGTTGAAAGGAAAACTGAAGCCAAACTCCTCGTTAATGAAGGTGACCGTGTTTCCATTTCTGTTCACCACAAAATTGATACTCCACTCCGCCTTTACTGGACTCAAACCATTGTGCCATAGGAACACAAGATCTCCACCTTCAGTTGGTTCATATCGGTAGTCCTGCATGTCGAACTCGGTCTTGAACTGCTCAAACTCAGCCTGGAGTCCACTCAGCAAAGCAGTCCGCAAAATATCTGTCTTTAATTGAGGCGGGGCACTTTCGTTGAACAACTCCTGATAGTCTGATTGATATATCTCGTACGCATTTCGATAAGCGATAAAGGCATTGTTAAAGTCATTGTCTGCCTCGTAAATAATCCCCATCAGCAGGTGGATAAAGGCATCACGTTGGAATTTCTTGTCCGATTGATAGCGATCACTCAGCTGCTGAAGGCGGATGTTAAGTCTGCGGCACTCCACCAGCGCTTCCGAGTTTTTACCCATTTTCAGAAAGTTCATCGCCTTGTAGTACAGCACCATGAGATGTTCATGATCCTCACCCCTGTAGTTTGTAATGGTAGGATTAGTCAGATAGGAAGCAGCTTCATTCAGGTAATTGATTCTAAAATCTTCACCGAATATGAAGGCTTTTTCAAGGTATTCGTTGCTCTCTTCATAACGACCAAGTACAGAGAGTAGCAAACCATTGTTGACGAGGTAGAGAAACTCTGTTTTGCGATAGTCGCGGGAAGGAGAATCCTGCAACGATTGAAGAGCTGCCTCAAGATTGCCACGCTCAAAAGCCTCGTTGAAACTGTAATTGGTTTGATAGTAGGTAGCGCAACCCTGCCCGATCAGCAAGGAAAAAAGAAGAACAATTTTTGCGCTGCCTGGCCTGAACACATGAATGGTCTTTGTCGAACTTCGATCAGTTCTTGATAAACTTCTTAATTTCCTTCTGACCATACCAAACCCTCTTGTTGGTTTCGATGTCGGTCAGAAACAGGGTAACGATGTAGTTCACCACCCTTTTGTTATTGTATACGTCAGTCTCCGAAGTCATTTCTCCGAACAGCATCAGATCTGCTCCTACTTCCATGCCCCAACGGCTTGCTGTTTCACTGCTGGCGAAGTCTTGCTGTTGTGCTCTTTCTTCCCGCAACTTATTTCTGAAGTCATCAGACTCAACCAACTCGGCAATACCGGAATTGAAGATGGTAAGTTCTATTTTTTTGATGAAGTTATCCGCATCAATGTGTTCACTGGTTTTATTTAGCACCCATCCCACGATGATAGCGGGCTTCTTGCCGTGCTCTTTGGCAAAAGCTGCAAACTTGTCGCTGGATAGCAACTCGGCAGTCATCGTTTCCGCGACCGTGCGTGAATCCGTATCATTCCAACGGCCGCTTAGATCAATTGAAGTACCCGGATCAATACGGGAAACAGAACGAGCACAGCCGAACAGCAAAGAGGAAACAATCGTGATTGCAAAAAGAGATCTCATATCATCTGTATAACCAAATACCTTGCCGAACCTATTTAATGTTTTTTAATTTTTGAATGACATCAACAGGGTCGGATGCGGAGAACACAAAGTTGCCCGCTACCAACACATCTGCTCCCGCGTCAAGCAATGGCTTTGCATTCTGAAGATTCACCCCACCATCAATCTCAATGTGTACCTTCGCCCCTGCACGGTCAATCATCGCACGAAGCTTTTTCACTTTGTCGTAGGTGCGCTCTATAAATTTCTGACCACCAAAGCCCGGGTTCACCGACATCATGCACACTAAATCAATATCTCCGATAATATCTTCCAACTGTGAAACAGGTGTATGTGGATTAAGTGCGACACCCGCTTTGCATCCAATACTTTTTACCAGTTGCACCGTGCGATGAAGGTGCGGACTGGCTTCAATATGCACCGAGATAATCTCAGCTCCTGCCTCTTTAAAAGCCTCAACATACCTCTCGGGTTGTACAATCATCAGGTGAACATCCAACGGTTTTTTGGCGTGCCGCTTTACAGCCTGCACTACCGGTAAGCCCATGGAGATATTAGGTACAAAAACACCATCCATGATGTCCACATGAATCCAGTCTGCCTGGCTCTGGTTGATCATTTTGATCTCAGACTCGAGATTGGCGAAGTCTGAAGCTAGAATGGATGGGGCGATAACAGGATTCATTAGATCGGGCATTTCAGCCGCAAATATAGCGGCTTTAGATGACGATACCGGTACTAAAACGGAAGGAACCTGTTTTGGTTATAGCTTTACCAAACGAAACGTTTTGAGCACCCCCAACGTCTCCACTCTCACAATGTATAACCCAGCACTAAACTTTGATAGATCAAGTTCAACCGGGTTGTTTCCATACGTCACTTGCCCTTCACTTTGAAACACAAGTTGACCCTTCAGAGAATAAATCGATACCGTTGCTTCTTGCCCCGGCTCAATGTCCATGCTGATTTTCAGTGTATCTCCAGAGATGGGATTAGGATATAGTAAGATGGCTGATGTTGGCACATGCACCTCGCCACCCTCCATGATTTGCTTCGCTGCGAGATAATGCGGGATACCATAGCCAAACTGGTTGTTTGGACTCTCACTTCTGTTTCCAGATTGAATGATCAGATCAAATATCTCATTCGAAGTAAGTTCCGGATAGCCCTGCATCAAACCGGCTGCGAGACTTGTAATCAACGGAGTTGAAGATGAAGTTCCGCTGCTAAATCCAGTTGTACCATTGGCCCTGATCACGGAGACGCCTGATCCCAGTGCCACCACATCAGGTTTGATGCGACCATCAGCCGTGGGGCCTATAGAACTAAAGCTGCTGAGGTTTCCGGTGCTCGTAACAGCGCCAACAGCTAACACACCCTCTACATCTGCGGGAGGGTTTATAAACTTGAAAGAACTACCTCCATCATTTCCCGCGCTCTCAACTACAAGAATGCCCTTCGATTTTGCAATCGCTGCTGCCCTGCTTACCACCGCTGTGTTGCCATCCAACTGATCTATTGTATAATCCATGGATGAGTCATCAAACAAGTTATAACCCAGCGAAGAGTTGATGATGTCTACTCCTGCACTATCAGCTTTCTCCGCAGCTACAAGCCAATTGTATTCTTCAACCCTGAACTCACTGGAAACATCTTCTGTCACAAACAACTGATACGTTGCGTCAGGTACACCCCCTTGATACACTCCGTCCTGACGCGCAGCCATTACAGACAAAACCTCGGTTCCATGATCATCGTATTGAAAAACGTTATCACTTCTATTAACAAGATCACGTGCGAGCTGAAGCTTTCCCTGGAGATGCTCGAATGGCACAGTCTGGTCCACGCCAGTGAAGCCACTATCAAATACAGCAATATAAACACCTGTTCCTGTAAGTCCATCGCTGTGCATGTCATCCAAGCCAATCATGTTGGTTTGCACCTGATTGACTACCTCGATGTTGGAATCCTTTTTTGATTTGATCCGTTTGGCGCGACCACCTGAAGATGACTTTGTCGGTGCCACGTATTCTGTATTTTGAACAAAAGGCAAGGCCTCTATGTCACTCAGTTCACTGTTGTCAACTTGCACCAAAACACCGTTCACCCATTTCGAGGAATACCATACTTCTGCTCCCGTAGCGCTTACTTGACTAATGTAGTCAGCGTTCACTGGCAAGTCTTCATCCGATATGACGATCTGATGTTTGGCTCTCCTGTCTATGCTTCGTTGAGAAAGAAATTGCTCCGGATTATCAATCGAAAATATAGTACCCGCTTTGTCTTTGAAGAAAACCATGTACCTCCCCTCCTGCGCCTTCACTACAAGTGAGCACAAAACTAAAATGACACTGGCAAGTCTACTCCCGCCCATACTCAACCAGAGTTTGCGTTAACACTACTCCTTTTTCAATCTCCTGCTGCCCTATACAGTCACCGACCGTACAGTATTCGAGCATCGTAACATTGCGTGTAGCAAGTCCCACTTTCCGCACATAGACTTCCTTCCTGATATCCTGTTCAACGATCAGATCCTGATTGTTGTTTTGAGTCACTTCCACAGCATCACTGAACATTTCACCGTTCAGGTCGAATTCAACCGCGTCATCACTTATTGCATAAAGGTCACATGTAAAATTTCCATCCCCACAATCTTCGTCACCTTCTACCGTATTAAAAGCATTTCCATTCCACGTCTTTCCTGCCGCAACAGGGAATGCAAGTTTCACAAAAGGAACGCCTCCTTCTTCAACTACAATTTGATTCGCTTCCGAGCGCACAGCCCAGGTATCAGTATAAGTAAACGATGATTCCCCCTCGTTCTTTCTGGATAGCTGAATGACATAAGTCAACCCACCACCCAGATTCGGAAATGAATCGGTCACTGCAAGTTTCGATTGATACAAAAAGTTTTGTTCACCCTCAGAGAGAGAATACTGCGTCTCCTGCACATCATACAACCAATAATTGCCCTTTCGCAACGGAAAGAAATCGGAGTCTGACGGGAGTTCAGGTAATTCATCTTCAGAGCACCCGATAATCAGGAGGCCTAAAAGGAAAAAAGACAGATATTTGCGCCAGTAATTCACGTGCTTACACTAATCAACGTATAAAGTTATTTTTTCTTTTTGACAAATTGGGTTATGTCTCTAAAAACGAAAGTCATAGTCGGAAATATTACCAACCTGAGTGACGCGAGGTATTGTGCCGGAATGGGCGTTGACCTGCTCAGTTTTCCTGTGGGCGACTCTTCCAACCAAATTTCACTCGCCACTTTTCTGGAAATATCTGAATGGGTGGCCGGACCTTCATATGCGATAGAAATGACCAATGATGTTGATCAAAACCTGCTGCAAAAAGTAACCGAATTGGAAGTGATCGAATACGTGAGAGTAAAGGCCGCAGACGTGTCTATCCTCGCCACCCTTCGAAATAAAAAAGTAATTGTCGATGTCAACGCCTCCGAATGGGGTGAACAAAAAGACGCCATCTTGAACATGAACCCCGCCTTTCTGGTATGGCATAGTTCATCAGCCGGGTTTGAGAATGCCATCGAAGCTAATCACCTTGTTCCCGTATTATTTTCATTGAACGCAGTGCCCAACTCTTATGATGACTTCACTTCATGGCCAATGGCAGGAATTGCTCTCTCCGGCACCGCAGAGGATAAGCCTGGTCAAAAAGACTATGAGGCACTTGCTGATATCCTGGAACTGTTGGAAGCAGACTAGTGCTCGCGCAACTATTTTAAACAAGCAATGCCGGGCACAGTGCTCGTTCCAACTGATTTCATGATGACTTAAATGTAGAACTGTTTTGTTGGAACGGCACTAAGCGCTTCCAAATTCGATAGCCCGCTCAACCGCATCATAAGTACAGTCAGGAAAACTGATACCGAGCGGCTTACTGTCATTGATCCAATGCTCAATTTTCGGAAGGTGCTTCCCCTTCACCTTTTTCAAAACAGGAACGCCCAACTTCTTTAAAGCAGCCGCGTTGCAATGCTGCTCGTACTGACTCTTCATCGGCACCACCATCAGCTTCTTGTTAAGATGCAGTACTTCTGCAGGTGCCTCAAAGCCAGCACCTGTCAACACTCCTTCACAACTCACCACACTCTCCACAAAATCTATTCCGCTGATAGGTCGCACGGAAATGCGTCCTACATTATAAGCAGACTTCGTGTGCTTCGAAAAAATGTGCCAGCGTGCGTATGGAAACCTCAACAACAGGTTCACCAGTTTCTTATCATCATAAGCTGGTAAGTACACCGTGTAGTGACCCTTATTCGACACTTTCGCATTGCGCACAGCGGCCCGAATTACCGGTGTAAATATATTCTTGTCGTATTGCTCGAAATGAAAGCCTACATACTTCTTCACTGGCGCGTAGTTGTTCAATATCCACTCACCAAACGGGTCAATCGATTTGGGCCTCGGAGATTTCTTTGATAACAACGCTGACTGATGACTAAGGGCAACGCACTTTATCTTTTTCTTTCGTGCCGCCCATGCAGAGATGGGTTCAAAATCATTAACGACCAAATCGTAGTCCTCAACAGGAAACTCGTTGATCTCGTGGATCACATCCTTGGAGCTGTTCTTCTTAAAAGTCTTGTAGAAATTAATTCCACCCTTCTTACCGAAGTAAAAGCTCAATCCCTTTGACTTAAACTTAACCGGGTAGGGCAATTCAACTTCGGCCTGAGCGCCACTTACGAACAAATCAATCTCACCAAATTTTTTCAACTCGGGAATAACGTCCACTGCCCTGCTCAGGTGACCATTGCCAGTCCCCTGGATTGCATAGAGTATCTTCATCTTTTTACGGTAAGGAACTCCGTGACAAGGTCCTTGAAAATCTCGTCATTGTCCAGACTGCTTCGGAATCTTTTTGCAATCTTGATCGACTGGGCCTTTTTGTCATCGGCATAGCGATAGATCGACCACTCGTTTTTGTTATACTCCAAAGCAGAAAGGTTTTCCACCCAGTCACCGGAATTGAGGTAAATCACCTGCCCTTTGTCGGTAGTAATGGTCTTGATTTCCGGATGATGTATATGTCCGCACACCACATAATGATAGCCGTTGGCGATAGCAATGTCAGCAGCTGTCTTTTCAAAATCATTGATGAACTTAACTGCTCCCTTCACGCTGTCTTTTACTTTTTTGGAAAGCGATATCTTGCCACGACCCAATGCCTTTGATATGAAGTTCACAAGCGCGTTAAGAAGAATAAGCAGATCATAGCCTATAGCTCCCAACTTGGCAATCCACTTCGAATATTTCATCGTCACGTCAAAAACATCACCATGAAATATCCAGGCTGATTTACCCTGCAATGAAAGCACCTTCTTATTCTCAATCTGAAATGATCCTAGTCGAAACCCGGCAAACTTGCGAAGCATCTCATCGTGATTGCCTGTGAGGTAGGTAATCTTGGTGCCCTTAGCCAGCAAACCCGTAATGTGCTTAACGATCTCCATGTGACTCTTGGGCCAATAGCGCTTGCTAAACTGCCACATGTCAATAATGTCACCGTTAAGAATGAGTCGCCTGGGCTTGATGCTTTTTAAATATCGGAGGAGTTCTTCTGAATGACAGCCGTAGGTACCGAGATGAACGTCAGAGATAATGACTAGTTCGACCTCTCTTTTTCGCTTTTTACCCATTCAGCTTTTCACGTATGTGTGACAAACTCATGTTTCTGAGGTATTTGCCAAAAGTATTAACACAAACTTACCAAACTTTCACCATAACGTTACGCTTGTGTTAAGGCTGGTCAGGCTCAGCAAACTCAAACCGGAGATATTTTATCGTCTCTCCCTTCGAGGCAAACATCAATTCGTAGCGGGTTTTTATGTCCATCACCTCCGATGCCAGGTCAGAATTGTAAACATCATGAGTAACCCTCAAATTGACAATGTCTTTTCGGCTCTCCAGTTCTTCGAGGGTGTAATCAAACAAAGCCGTGTTGTCAGTCTTCAACCTGAAAGTACCACCTGGCCGAAGTGTTTTTTTATAAAGATTCAGAAACGAGTTATTTGAAAGACGTCTTTTGATATCTCTCTTCTTTGGCCGGGGATCTGGAAATGTCAACCATATCTCATCTGCTTCTCCATCCTCAAAAAAATTTCCGATCATCAGGATCTGTGTTCGTAGAAATGCAACATTGGTCAGTTGCTTCTCAACAGCCAGAGTGCTCCCCTTCCATATTCTGTCGCCTTTGATATCAATGCCGATGAAATTCCGATTGGGAAAACGCTCAGCCATTCCAATGGTGTATTCGCCTCTTCCGCACGCCAACTCCAGTGTAATCGGATTGTCGTTTTTGAAATAGGTTTTGTTCCAGTTGCCCTTGATGTCGAAATACAATTCTTTTCCCGGCTCCAGCACATTGTCCCTTTCGGAAATGATTTTGAACCTCGCAAGCTTACTCTTCATGATTACAGTTCTTCTATTTCAGCAACAACAAATGTGCTTCCACCAATAAAAATCAAATCGTCTGGCTTTGCCGCCTTTCTGGCAGCAGCAATCGCATTCGCCACAGTCTTGTAGGTGTCACCATTCAATTCAAAAGCCAGGGCATTCTTTTGCAACTCCTCTACCGGCATAGCCCTCGGGATCGCTGCCTGGCAAAAATAATATGTTGCGTCTTTTGGCAACAGCGACAACACAGCCGCAGGATCTTTGTCCTTCACTACGCCAATAACAAAATGAAGATGGGTGAACGCCAACGTATCGATCATCGTGATCACCTCCTTCACACCCTCCGCGTTGTGACCGGTGTCACAATACGTGAGGGGCCGA